>NZ_JBIBVJ010000001.1:639911-645388 GCF_043080305.1 Kitasatospora sp. NPDC015120
CGCCGGCCCACCTCACCCAGCCGGACGGAGAGGTTGTTGAGGGCGCTGGCGAGGTCGGGCAGGTAGGCGTCGGGGTTGGCCTGGGCGAGGGTGCGGTAGCGGTCGACGGCTTCCTCGACGGCGGCCAGGCCCTCCGCCCGCCGGCCCACCTCACCCAGCCGGACGGAGAGGTTGTTGAGGGACATGGCGAGGTCGGGCAGATGGGCGTCCGGGTTGGCCTCGGCCAGGGTGCGGCGGATGGCAACGGCTTCCTCGACGGCGGTCAGCCCTTCCGCCCGCCGGCCCACCTCACCCAGCCGGTTGGAGAGGTTGTTGAGGGCGCTGGCGAGGCCGGGCAGGTAGGCGTCCGGGTTGGCCTCGGCCAAGGTGCGGTAGCGGTCGGTGATGGTGTGGGTGAGGCTGGCGGCGGTGGTGGCGAGGCGGTGGCTGGTGTGGGGGAAGTGGCTGTAGAGCGTGGTGAGGGTGTTGAGGGGGGTGTCGGGGCGGGTGGTGAGGGTGTCGAGGGCGGTGGTGAGAGGGCTTGGGTGGTCGGTGCGGGTGGCGGTGGTGATGATGTGCGGTGCCAGGGCCTCGTGGTGGCGGAGGCAGAGGTCGGTGAGCCGGCCGTCGAGGCGGCTCTGGAAGACGGGGTGGGCGGCGGCGCGGCTGTAGACGGTGAGGAGTTGCTCGGCCTGGGTGTCGTCGGCGCCGTCGAGGAGCCGGTCGGCGAGGCGGGGGTCGGCTTCGAGGGCGCGGCCGGCATGGCGTTCGGCGAGGCGGTCGGGCTGCAGTGCACCCCACGGTGGTCCGCCGGGAGCGGCCACGGTTGGGGGGTAGAGGGTGGTGAGCCAGGCGGTAACGGTGTTGCGGCGGTCGCGGGGCTGGTCGGCGAGGGCGGGAAGGCGTCGCCAGAGCAGGTCGGCCTGGTCGCGGTCGGCGGCGCCGACCAGGTGGGCGGCGGCGAGTGCGGTCTCCAGGGTGTCCGTAGCCAGGGTGAGGCCGCGGGCGCTCGCGCTGCCCTTCCAGTAGCGGCTCTCGTGGCCGAGGAGTCGGTCCTCGACGTCCTGCGCGTCCTCGTCGTCTCCGGTGTGGTCGGCGGGTTCGGTGCGGGCGGTGTCGAGGAGGTCGGCGAGGGCGGTCATGTGGAGGGTGAGCGCGTTGCCGTAGGCACCGTCGCCGAGCCGCCGAGGCGGTTGCAGGCTCGTAGCGGCCGCGGTCCAGTCGTGCCCGGCGAGGCCCTCGACGAATGGAAGCGCGGCCGCGAGGGCGTGGGCGGCGTTGCGGTAGTGGTCGACGCGCCGGTCCGGGTTGTCCTCCAGGGCGGTGAGGCGGCGCGTGCGGGCGGCGGCGAGGAGTTCCTCGGCCTGCCGGCTTCCTGTTCGGGTCTGTTGCCACCAGTCGCCGGCGGTGCGGGCCAGGAGCAGGAGCTTGAAGGGGCTGGTGCCGGGGTGTTCGGCGGCGGCGTCGACGAGGGCGCCGAGTTGTTCGGGGCGGGTCTCGGCGTAGTCGAGGACGACCAGCAGCGGCCTGGCCGCCCGCCGCAGCTCCAGCAGCTGTTCCGGGCGGGCGCCGGCGCGCGGCCACAGCACCGTCCACCCCTGCCCGGTGAGCTGTTGGCCGAGGTGGTGGGCGAGGCGGGTCTTGCCCTGCCCACCCGGGCCGTGCAGCAGCAGCGCGCCGAAGCCGCCCCGACCGCACCAGGCCTCCAGTTCGGCGAGCAGCTCCTCGCGGCCGTGGAAGGGGACGGTCTGGCGTCCGGCCTCCAGCAGCGCCGCCGGTGTCACCGCGCCGCGCCGCGGGGCGGAGCTGCCGGTGGGGTCGGCGAGGTCCTGGAACTCCACCGCCGCCAGCCCGCCTGTCGGCCCGCCGCCGTGCTCCGAGAGCGCGGCCCGGAAGGCGGGGTCGTGGTGCAGGACGTAGGAGGGGACGACGTTGAGCCGGCCGTGCCCGGAGTGGGCGCGGTCGGAGGCGACGACGCCGGTCAGGTAGCGGTCGCAGAACACCGCCGCCCCCGACAGGCCGCCCCACGGCGACGTGCCGTCGCCCGGCCATCCGGCGACGGGGGTGCGCAGGTCCATGACGTACTGGTTGCCGGCGAGGCCGCTGCCCGGGTTGATCTCCCCGCCCAGCTGGACCGCCTCGACCGGCCAGCCCTTGCGCTGGGCCTCGTCCGGAACTCCCCAGGTCTCGCACGGGGCGCCGGGCTCGGAGGTGGCCGGGCGTCCCCACACGACGGGGTCGGTGGGCGGTTGCCAGTGCGGGGAGTCGTCGACGAGGACGAGTGCGGCGTCGTCGCGTCCGCGCGGCGTCCCGGCCCACACGACGGTCCCGCCCGCGTCGCCGCCCAGGCCGGGGTGGAACACCTTCACCCGGGTTCCGGCCGGCCCGGTCACGTGCGCCGAGGTCAGCACCAGACGGCCCCCGACCGCGTACCCCGAGCCCGGCCACGGTGTCGATCCGGCCTCCGGACCTCTCGGCCCGGTCACCCCGGCCACCCTCGGCTGTTCCACGTCCCGCCCCTCCCCGAAGCACCTGCCGCACTGCCCGGGCCCCGTCGTGCCCGCCGGACCCGCCCGCCCCCGCTGTCCGTCAGTTCGGGATTCGCCCCGACACGTCACCGGGCCCGTCCGGGCGCTCCTGCACGGAGTGCACGAGCAGATCGGTACCGTCGGCCCGCTTGGGGGTCAGAGTGAAGGAGATCCGGTGCGTGCGGCCCCGCGAGACGCCCGCCTCCGCCTCCGCCCCCACCGCCCACAGCTTGAACTTGGCCTTCGCCTTCGCGTCGGCGCGCAGCTCGACCTCGAACTCCATCTCCACCGGCCCCACCGCGAACACCACCCCGGGGTCGTCCCCCGCCCGGGCGGCCGCCTCCAGCAGTTCGTCGCGCACCGCAGCGACCGCGTCCGCCAGCGGAACATCCATCGGACCCACCCCTCATCACACACCCGACCGGCGGTCAGGTCGATGCGGACACCGTAGAGCCCGTTCCCCCAACTGCGCAGCCGAAAGCTCCCGTTGATCGAAGCCCGGGTTCCACCACGGTGCGGATCCACGAATGTCGACTGTCCGCACTCTCCAACGGTTGCACCTGATGCAACATCGTGGCACCGGAGCCCATCGGGCCAGGCCAGACGCCCCACGGCACCTGAAGGGCGAACGCGATCACCCCATGGGACCGGGCCGCAGCCGCGCCCGCCCCGTGCGGTGTTGATGCAGAGGCAGCAATTCCGCCTACTTCGAATCGTGCACCTCGGCCAACGGAACAATGTGGTCAACGTCCAGCCCCGAGGCGGAAGTTACGGTCACGCCGTCGTAGTACGAATACCACTCGCCGCCGACGAGCTTGCAGCCCGCGGTCACCTCCGGCGCGACGACGGCCTCGGACAGGATCACCTCCGACCTCGTTGAGCATCCGTCGGACAGGTCCAGGCCACGGTTCCAGTGCTTGTACAGACTGCGGTCGTAGCCGTCGCGGCGCTCGTCGGCGATCGGCAGCGCGGCGACCGCGTCGGACAGGGACAGCGGACCCGCGACACGCCCGGCAGCGGCAGGGGCTGGCCCGGCCGGAACGGCAATCGGCACGTCGACGGCGCCCGCGGGGACGGTGCTGCCCAGCAGGGGCAGTGCGGCGAGAGCGAGCACGGTCAACCCGCGCCGCAGCAGTTTCTTGATCATGGTGCGGTTATAGCGACCGTTCGCGTCCACCCGACCCCTATCGCACAAGAGATCACCCTGTCGGGTGGCGCGCCCGGCCCGCAGTGGACCCATACCGGAGGAAGCCCGTCACCCCTCCGTGCGCAGGCTCACCGTCGCACTGGCCGACTCGCAGGCCCGCCTGCCCGGCCTGCGCGCCTTCGCCACCCGGACCGGAGCCTTCGGGCTGTAGCCCAGCCGCAACTGGCAGCCCGGATCGCGCCGGAGCCAGCGACCCACCGCACGATCATGCGGACACTCGGATACGGCACCCCCTGCGGCTGGTCAGGCCCGGCGGCCGGGCCCCGGGCATAGGGTTCGGCCATGGAATCAGCACATCCGGTTGCCCGCCGCCCGTGGATCGTGGGAGTTTCCGGTGCCTCGGGCACCCCCTACGCGGCGTCCGTGATTCGCGCCCTGCTGGCGGCCGGGGAAAGCGTCGACCTCGTCGTCAGCCGGGCAGCGCGCCTGACCATCCTCGACGAGACCGGCATCTCGTTCCGTGACGCGCACTGGCGCGAGGACCTGACGGCATGGCTCGCAGTCGACGCGGGCCCGCGCCGGGCCCCGGACCTCGGTGACGACCGGGCCCGGTACTGGTCGGCCGGGGACTTCGCGGCCGGGCCGTCCAGCGGCTCGTACCCGGCGAAGGGGATGCTCGTCGTCCCCGCCACCACCGGGGCTGTCGCCGGGATCGCGCTCGGCCTGTCGAAGGACCTCCTCCAGCGGGCCGCGAGCGTGACGTTGAAGGAGCGGCGCCCCCTGGTGGTGTGCGTGCGCGAGACCCCGCTGAACGGGACCACGCTCAAGCACCTGGTGGAGCTGGACTCGCAGGGCGCCGTCGTCCTCCCCGCTTCACCCGGCTTCTACGCCGGCGGTTCCACCGTCGGCGAGTTGGTGGACTTCGTCGCCGGTCGGGTACTCGACGCCGCGGGCGTGCCGCACAGCCTGTACCGCCGGTGGGAAGGCCATCTCGGAGGAGCCGCGTCCCCGGGCAGTACCCGGACGTAGGCCGCCAGCCGGGGGCGGTCGTGCGGACCGAGCGCGGGCCCGGCCGCTACGCCGCGGTGGAGGGGCCGCGAAATCCGGTTGCCCACGCGCACGACCGTGCCGCAGAGTAGGCGCATCAGCCCGGCAGCACCGCCAAGGAGAGGAACGCACGTCATGAGCAGCAGCCAGTCGTATCAGCGTTCTTCGAGCTCTCAGCAGAGCCAGGGGTATCCCTCCGCGCGGTAGACCGGCACCTCACGTGCCTGGCCGCCCACGGGGGACTCACCCCGCCTGGGCGGCCTTTCTCGTTGCCGCCCCGCAGTGCCGGATGGTGCAACTGGCAGCACGCCTGATTCTGGATCAGGAGACTCGAGGTTCGAATCCTCGTCCGGCAGCGCAGCACCTGGAGAGTTGGCCGAGTGGTAAGGCAGCGGCTTGCTAAGCCGTAGTCGGGTGGAAGCCCGCGCGCGTTCGATCCGCGCACTCTCCGCGCAGGACAAAGCAGTTCACGGAGGAGCCAGCCGACAGGTGGCGCCGGCCTCGGTCTTGAAAACCGTTGGGGTGCGCGAGCACCCGTGTGGGTTCGACCCTCACTTCCTCCGCCAAGGGCGAGCTGGGCATTGGAGAGCCCAAGGGTCTGTAACACCCCCGCTTCGGCTGTGCCGGTTCGACTCCGGCCTCGCCCACCACACACTGACCACACTGGTGGGGGCCGGGGGTAACCCACGCGTGAAACACCCGCCCCCCGGGCGGGGGCACCCCCCCCCCCCCCCCGCGGGTTGGGGGTTTCTGAAAACAACTGCAAATGCGCACGC
>NZ_JBIBVJ010000001.1:645398-741598 GCF_043080305.1 Kitasatospora sp. NPDC015120
AACCCCCCCCCGCGGGGGCGGGCGCCGGGCCCCCGCCCCCCCCCCCCCCCCCCCTCGCCCCCGGGGGGGGGCGCGGGTCCCACCCGCCGGACCCCCCCCCCCCCCACCAGTCGGCTTCAAGCCCCAGCCCGCCGTTCCTGTTGCGTAGTTCAGCGAAGCATGTCAGTCGGCCACGGGCGGCTCGGGCGCAGGCTGGCTACCCTGCTGGCGCAGCTCCTCACGCCTCGTCGCTTCAATCGCCTCCACTCGCCGGGCCTCGGCGTCGATCTCGGCTGTGCGAACTTGAGCCCGGGCACCGATCTTGGCCTGCACGACGACAGCAGCCGCTGCGGCGAAGCCTGCTGCTCCACTCACGATGTCGCCGTACGGGATGCCCCCAAGGGGCTCCAGCGGCTCGTCCGGGTCGTGATCTCTCGCGGGAACCACTTCAAGCACTTCTGCCAGGCTGTCGACAATGTCGTCAGCCGACCCTTCGTCGGGCGTATCGATGCTGTCTGCCATGCCCGTAGGCTAAAGCAGCCCCCGCGTCACGAGAAGGTCTGGGCTGACTGGTGGCTCCTCATGACGCCCGATCGGGACGAAGCCGAGCAGGATCGCTTCTGGGCTCGACCACCTGCGGGGACATCGCTATCCGGGCCCGATGCCGGCCCGGGCTCGCCGCCGAGTCGGCGCAGGGGCCGCAGGAAGCCTGTTTGCGACATCCGTGCCCACACCCCCGCGTCCGTGGGGTGAGCGGCGATCGGCCGGGCCCGGGCATCCCGGGCCCGGCCGGAGGGCGTGCTTCGCCGCCGCGCGGAGCGTCAGCGGCCGGGCGGCCGGGTGTCCGGCGGGGCGAAGCGCGGGTCGTCGGCGGCCGCGAGGGGCAGTTGCCGGTCGGCGGCCGGGGACTGCGTCTCGGCGCTGGCCGTTCTGGTCCACCGGTTGGTGCGGGTGCGGTCGCCTTGGCCGTCGGTGGGCTTGACCCTGGGGGGCTTGGGGAGCAGCTCGCCTTGGCCGGCGCCCGGGCGCAGGCTGGTGATGCGCGGGCGGTCGCCGTGGACGTCGGGCACGCCTCGGGCCCGGAGGTAGTGGGCGAACTGCCAGTTGCGGCAGGTGTTGTAGGCCTGGTCGTTGGCGTTCGGGTCGTCGTCGGGTATGTCGGCGTCGGTGAAGTGGATGGGCTTGACGCCGTCGAGGTGGACGGTGAGGCCCTTCACGTTCAGGGTCTCGGTGTGGCCGGGGGCGGCCTCGACGGCCAAGTGCGGGTTGTCGTCCCACCTGTAGGGGGCGGTGGTGACGCCGCACAGGTACCAGGCGAGTGCGTGCGGGAACTCGTCCAGGTCGATGGTGGCTTCCTGGGTTCGTTCGTCGACAAGCCGGCTGTAGCGGCCGTGGAGGGCGACCGCGCAGTGCCGGCTGAGGTCGATGCCGGTGACGTACTTGAGCCACAGGTGCCGATACCTGCGGTCTCCGACTTGGACGGTCATGGATGGCAACTTGCTTATCCCATCTGCCAGTTGAGGATTACCTTACATATCTATTCTATACTCATTGAAGGGGTTGTCCTAAGCGCCGTCGCGGTCCCGGCAGGCCCGCATCAGCGCCTCGACCAGCGGCTTGTGCCTGTTGTGCCGGTAGTCCCCCGGGTACTCCATGTTGAACTCCAGCTCCAGGGCGGCCCGCCGCTGCTCCTCCGGGATGGCCTTCGGCTTCCGGCACACGGCGTAGATGTTGCCGCCGTTGGGGTTGCCCCGGGTCTCGACCTCCTCGAAGTACCGCTCCATGAGGGCCCGCAGCGATGCGGGGTCGTGGAACCGCTGCATGGTCCAGACGCCCTGCCTGAACGACGCGGTGAAGCCGTCCTCGTCCAGGAACTCGATGCTGCGCCGGTAGCGGCCGTTGTTGCGGGCCTTCTTGCCGCTGACCCTGCGCTCGACGGAGCCGAGGGAGCGTGTCCCGGTGTAGAAGGTGCCGTCCTTGGCGAGCAGCGAGTTGCAGGCGATGACGACGGCCGCCTCGAAGTCCAGCGACGTGATCGAGTTGATCACGCTGTCGAGCACAACGACGTCGTACAGGCCGTTCGCGGGGATGTCCCGTTGGAGGTCGCGGATGTGCGAGACCGTCGCCGCGACATCCAACGCGTTCTGCTTGCCGGCGGCCTTGACGTGCGGCTCGTACCAGTGCGCATCGAAGCCCTGGGCCTTGATCCGCTTGATGTAGGCCAGCTCTCCGGCGCCGAAGTCCATGATCCGCTGGCCAGGGCGCAACGCGGGAAGGACGTGCTGCTCGTAGGTGGTGGACTTGTTGGAGTCGCCGTCGTCGCCGCCGAGGCGGTGCATCTGGCACCAGTGCTGCGAGTACGCCTTGATGCCGAGCTGGGTGTAGTCGTAGACGCCGTAGTCGCCGTCGAGCCACACCGCCAGCTCGTCGGCTTCCTGCACGGACAGCCGGTAGCACAGCAGCGGCAGCTTGAGGTCGGCGACGACCACGGCGTAGTCGTTGTTGAGGATGACCCTGCCGGCCGAGTCGGCGACGACGGACCCCCAGGTGCCGTACCGGGTGACGAGGCGCCGGATCTCCGCCTGGACAGCGGGGTTGGAGCGGGAGACTGCGGTCACGTCTTCGGGGGCGATCCACTCCCAGCCGTGGGCGTCCGGTTCGGACGCCGGCACCCGGACCTTGGAGCCGTCCGTCTCGATGCTGTTGTGGAGCAGGTTGAACTGCACTTCGTCCTGCGTACTGACGTGACCGTCGAGGAGGATCGCCGGGGCATGGGTCTGCCCGATGGCCTTCAGCGACTTGGTTCGCTGGTGGCCCGCGACGAGGATGTGGTTCCCGTTGACGATGACGGGCTTCACGCAGCCGAACAGGGCCAGGGATCGCTGGAGGCGGTCGAACGCCTCCTCGCTGAGGCGGCGCGGGTTGTAGGGGGCGGGCTTGAGCTGCCCGATCGGGTACGACTCGATGAACTCAGGCATCGGCCAGCTCCCGCTGGTCGAGGAGGTAGTGGGCGAACCCGGTGTCGGTGCCCCGCGCGGTGTAGAAGGCGTCGTGGACGTTGTTCAGCCGCTCCACCTCGTCCTTGGTGATCTGCACGCGGGTCGTGCCCCACTGGACGAAGCCCCACTGAAGGTGCTCGTCGGCGGTCTTGTCGCCTTCCCTGTCGGTGGTCTCCGCGGCGAGTTGGGACGGCAGCTCGATCGAGTCGAGGAGGTCGTCCACGGCGTCTTGGTCGTAGCCGGTGCCGTCGAGGTCCGGGAGGGAGGACAGGATGTCGGCGAGGAGTTCGGTGTCGTACCCGGCGAGGTCGGAGGTGCGGTTGTCGACGATGACGATCTTCGCGGCATCATCGTCGTCCACGTCGACCCACGTCACGGCGATCTGGTCCCAGCCGCGCTGAACGGCGGCGTCCCAGGTGTGATTGCCGGCCAGGATCTCGTTCGGGCGGCCGGTCAGCGAGCCCTTGTTGACGACGATCGGCTTGAACTGGCCGTGCCACTTGAGGGAGTCGGCGACGGAGTTGATGTCGCCGCGCCGCGGGTTGCGGTGGTAGCGGGTCAGGTCGCCGATCGGGACGGCGAGCGGCAGCAGGGAGTCGACGATCCGGTCGATCGGTTCACGCTGAGGCACGGAGCTGGTCTTTCGTAGGCCGATTCCCCGCGCCCTACGCGGCAACAGCCTAGACGACACAGCTGCGGCGTTCCTCATGTACCGGCTTGAACAGGGCGTTTGACGAGCAGCGAGAGGTTCATGAAGACTCCTGTTGGGTGGTCTGGCCGAACAGGCCGCACCCGCTCTCCCCTGATTGCAGAGGAGAGTGCTCGTATGCCTAGATGTTCTTCGTTGCGCCGGCGCGTAACGGGAACGTACGGCTACCTGCATAGTTGCGGGAAGAGCAGGCCCCGGCAGGGGCAGGTGGTTCGCCACCAGGCAGTAGAGGTGTGGATCGCGCGATCAACACCTGCTGTACGAGACGATGCGCCGGCAGGGATCTCGGTTCGAACCTTGTCCGCTTAGGCGGGAGGTCGAACCGACCTGCCCTGCGCTGGATCGGCTCGACCTCCCACAGGGAGGTAGAGCGTGGAACGTGCCCTTCTTGCTGCTTGCATCTTCTTGATCGGATTGCTGGCGGCTCTTGTCTCGGGGCTGGTGTCTCGTGCCGATGGCGCCAGCTGGCCCGCCGCCGTACGCGGCGGCGCCGCAGCGTTCTTCGCAGCCGTCATGTTGTGCATCACCGCAGCCACCTTCTTCACCGGCGGAAAGTAGCCCGCTGGGGATCCTCCCCGCGGGTGGGCGGATCGGGCGAGCTCAGTGAAACGTACTTCGCGTACCGTGCTCGCTTCACTGGGGCCGGAACATGGGTGTGCCCGGCCGGGAGGGGACTCGGCCGGGCACACGTTCGCGGGGAGGGCTTAGCCTTCGCCTCGGTCTAGATGGCGGGCCTGCTCGGGGGTGACCTCGCCGGTGCAGAGACGCCGGACGATTCCGGCTCGCTGGTGGAGCGGGCTCGTGCCGGCATGCAGGAGGTCGACGGCTGCAGCGAGGCGGGCTCTGGCGTCGGCGAGCTGGGTTTCGGCGGCGTGCGCGCGGTCCCAGAGGGCGTCCAGCTCGGGGTCGGTGATGGTGGTGGCGGTGGGCCGCTGTGGGCCTGCCTGGGGGCGCTCCTGCTGGGTCACTTCGGGCTCCGTTCCGCTGGGTCGAGTAGACGGTAGCCGGTCCGTCGGACGTGTCCCATCGCGGTGGTCGCGGTCGGGTGGAGGGCTCCGAGGAGGATGTCCCGGCGCCGGGGGTGGGCCGTCGAGGGTCTCGACCTCGGCCCGGCCGCCGCTGAGGGCGATGATCCGAATTCGGCGTCCTTCGTCGAGCGGGTGGCAGGAGATGTACTCCTGTCCGGGCGCCGGCTGGGGTCCAGTCATCGGTTGTTGCACCGGCAGAGGGCGGAGACGGGATCGCACCAGGAGTCGCACGCCTTGCACCAGATGGCTCCGGGCCAGGGCGGGGTGCGGTCGGGTTCGGTGGTGCTGGTGGCGGTCACTTCGGTGTCGTCCTCTGGCGGTGGGAGTTGAGGGCCAGGAGCAGCAGTTCGCGGTGACGGGCCGCGTTCGGGTCGGGCCAGCGGGTGCTGTATTTCCGGGGTCCGGGCTTTGTCGGCTGGGGAGGTCTGGGGTGGTCCCGTTCTGCACAGAGCGCGGAGAGGGGTCCGTATCGTTCCTGCATCAGCCGGGCGTACGCCTCGGGGTCTGCTGCGTCGTTGGCCCTGTAGGTGTCGGGCATGTGCTGCTCCTTGGGTGTGCGCAGGCCCGCCCAACGCGGAGCGGTCGGGCGGGCCTTGGTCGTGACGTGCTGGCTGGCGTTTCCCCTCGTGGCCTGCTCACGGGAGCGGCCCGGTTCTGGAAGGTGGGGCGCGGGGGGAGTGCCGCCATCCAGGACCGTGAGGGGGGTGTCACGGCGCGTGTCACCGGGGGGTGGTTCCGGATGGGGCGGTTCCGCTCCTCGGTGACATGCAGACCGTATCACCAATGAGTCCCCATACAAGTTGAGGGTCTAGGGCAGGTCCGTGGACTCCAGTTCTTCCACGGTGCAGCCGTCGAACGGGGCGGTCCCGAAGTCGTCGGTGTCCGGGTTATCGCCGGACGGGGCGAACAGTGCGTCCTGGCTCCCCTTCCCGTACCAGGCGGTGGGGGGCATCTGGATCCAGTCGGGCCGAGGCATGTGGTCCGGTCCTTCCCTGAGTGAAGTCGTTCGGGTCATCTTGCAGCGGATTCGGCCCGGAGGCGCAGCCGGGGCCGTCCACATACGGGCGGGCCCGGGGTATCACTCCGGCCTGCGGAAGCGTCCGTACGACCGGGCCCTCCCGGGCGGCCCCTTTCGGGGCCGCCGGCGGGTAGGCCGTCAGGCGGCGACGGGCACCGGGGTCTCGTCGGTGGCGGTGTCGCCGTCGGCGGTCGCACCCTCGGCCACAACCTGGGCCAGCATGTCGGCGAACTCGGCGTCGAGGTCGGCGGGCTCGGTCGAGTCGTCCTCGTCGTCGGGCTCGGCCAGGTTGGGGGCCTGAGCCGCGGCGGAGGCGACGACCTCCTTGGCGTCGGCGAGGGCCTTGGCCTGCCGGATCTGGAACTTGGCGTCCTGGACGCTCTTGGCGGTGCGCTCCAGCTGGTCCAGGCGGGTGCTCAGCTGGCCCTCCAGGGCGGTGGCCAGATCCTCGACGGGGGTCTTGGCCAGCTCCTCCAGCAGGGCGCGAACCCGCTCGATCTGGTCGAGCTTGTTGCGGGTGCTCTTCTGGACGGCGACGCGCTCGGCCTTCTCCTCCTCGCTCAGCTCCGCGATGTCGAACATCGAGGGCTGGCGCTCCTGCTCGCGGACCTGGTGGGCGAAGTGGAGCAGGGTGTTCTCGTCCATCGGCTGGCCGCCCTCTCCGCCCTTGGCCCACTTGGTGATGACGGCCTGCTGGTTCTCGGGCTTGAGCTCGGAGATGCGGTGGGCGGCGGCGGTGCCGATGTGGCCGTGGGTCAGGTGGTGCTGGACGGCGGGGATCAGGTCGAGCAGCTGGAGGCGGATCTTGATGTAGCGGGGGGTCTTGCCGAAGGACTTGGCCACGTCGGCCTCGGTGAGGGGGCTGCCGTCGTCGTTGGTGTCCTCGTCGAGGATGCGCCGGTAGCCCCGACCCTCCTCCAGCGGCGTCATGTCGGCCCGGTTGACGTTCTCGGCCATGGAGCGGACGAACGCCTTGATGTCGGAAGGGACGTCGACGATCTCGGCCTTGATGGTGGGGTTGCCGACCTCCTTGTTGGCGCGGTACCGGCGCTCGCCCATGACGATCTCGTAGCCGCCCTGGGGGCGCCGGCGGACCTCGATCGCGGTCATCACGCCGTGCTTCTTCACGGAGGCGATGAGTTCGTTCATCTTCTCCTCGTCGAAGTACTCGCGGGGCTGGGCCGGGTTGGCGTGGATCTGGGTCATCTTGAGCTGCTTGGCCATGGTGTTGTTCCCATCCGGTAGTGAGGAGGTCCGTCCCCCTCTCTCTTGTTTAGATTCTATACTCATTGAGATGGGGGCACAACACCGGGGCAGAACAAGATCAAAATTTCCCGTCGACCCGCCAGGATTATTCAGAGACCCTGAATAACCGGCTCATCGGTCACGAACCACCATGCGAGCGAGGGGTTTCAGCACGAACCGCAGGGGCATTCAGCGATATCCGATCCGCCGCCTTCGGAGTCCCGAGAAGCACGAGGGCACCAAGCACCGCGCGGCCAGCCAGGGGGTTTCCACCACCGGGCTCGGATTCCACCCCGGCCTGGCGAAGCTCTGCGAGCACGCGCGCCACCCCTGCGCTGTCGATAACCACCGAGAAGCCCCCATGTGCGGGCGCGGGTGCCTGGATGCAGCCGCGCGGACTCGGCCCCGGCATGGTTCAGCGAAGGCCAAAGGGCCGCTGAGCTGGTTGGATGGCCCGCAGCCTGCCTTAGCTTGCATGCGAATCCATGGGCTGTCAAAAGTCGGCCCGTCCATTCACAGACGGCGGAGCGGCTAGACTTCCTGTTGCCGATCGCCAACAAGAAGCCGCTGCGCGGTGCAGAAACACCGGGAATCCAAGATGTCCACGCGCTCCCCCACCGCCGACAGTATGTGGAGCCTGTCCGCGAAGCTCGCGTTCCTACGCGAACGCCTCGCCAGAGAGACAGGGAAGGTCCCCACCATCCGTGATCTTGCAGCGCGGACGGTGGATGAGAGTGGTAAGCCAAGCCTCGACCACACAGTGATTCACCACACGTTAAACGGGACTAAAGCGAATCCTCCCTGCCGTACCATTGTGGGGCTGGGCCAGGCATTCGAATGCCCGCCGGCGTTCCTTCTGCCCGGGCCCCAGGACCTGGATTCGCTGGAGGTCTACTACGGCTACGAGCAGGCCCGCGAGGCGCTGCGCCTGGTCGCCGAACTCGGCGAGAGCGGCGTTGAGGGGCTTCTTCAAGCCGCACATGCCCTTCGGGCGGCGCGCGGCTTGAAGGCCGCCCCGGACGCGACGCCCGCCGACGACAGTCGCAAGCCCCGACGACGTGGGCGGCTGTCGCGCGCCGAGGCTGCCGAGGCGAGCCGCCAGGAGATCCAAGGGCTTTACAGCTGAACCTGCCGCAGTCTGCGGCGGCACCAACCGAAAGAGAACGATGGACTTCGCGGCCCCAATCCTCGGCGCAGCCCTGGTCGTCGCCACCGCAACCGCCGCCACAACCATCCGCCTGGCGATACGAAGCCGGGGAACCCGGTACTCCCGGGCTGGCAGATGGCCCCTGGACCGCTGGAGCCGTTACGCCGCCGCTTCCAGTGGCTCCGCCTCGATCTTCTTCGCTCTGCCCGGCGTCAGCGCCCGGATCGAATCCGTCACCGGAGTCGACAACCTCGGCATGGTGATGGTGCACCTGCTCGGAATCCTGACCGTGGTGAGCCTCCAAGCGTTCCTCGTCACCTGGACCTACCAACGAGACGCCTGGCGGCGCGCCTTGCGTGTCCGCTTCGGTGCGGCCTTCGGAGTCGCCGTGGCGATCACCGTGCTGGGTCTCTCAGCGCCGAGCGGCATCGACTTGATCAACGGGTACGCCGATGCCGGCGCCGCCATCTACCTACTGGTCATCGACGCCTACTGGGCAGTGACCGGCATCGCCGTCGCCTGGGACTGCCTGCCCCTGGCGATCTGCAACGCGCGAGGGGGCCACCGCTCCATCGCCGCCGCGCAGGGGCTGATCGCCGCCAGCGGATTCGCCTCCGCACTCTGGGGAGGCACCGAGGCCGCTTTCGTCGCCGTCACCCAGATCCGGGGCGACGCGTGGAGCACCAGCGTGCAGGACGCTGTGAGTTCCTCGTCCGCCGGGCTGTTCGGGCTGTTCCTGTTCAGCGGCATCGCTGTCTCGATCCGCGCACGACACAGCAGCCGCTGACCTGCCCGCGGGTTGACTAAGCGGCGGTGCGAAGGTCGGGCGGCGGCGGCAGGTGTCGCCACCACAGCTTCACCCGGCCGGGCTTGATCGTGCGCGTCCCCCGGCCTGCCTGGAAGATGTCGATGCGGTACAGCATGAGCAACGCCAGCCCGGCCTTCGCTTCGGAGGGCGCCGTGTTCCACCAGGCGACCAACTCGTCCACGCTACCGGTGACCGGCGTCGCCGCAGCACGCTCCAGACGTCGGATCGCCCGGTTGAGGGCCTTCGTCTCCCGTGCAGCCTCGGCCTTGGCGATCCCGGCGCTCTTGGCGGTGATCTGCTTGCGGAGCACCATCGTGCCGAGGGAGTCGACCGTGGCACGGACCTCCGCCAGCCGGTCCCGGTGCGTCGCCAGCTCCCGGCGTGCCTCTTCGCGCGCGGCTTCCAGGGACTTCTGGGTGCCGGGCAGCATCAGGCGGGCGACGATCTGCTCGCCGGCGTGGTCTTCGAGGAGCCCGGCGGAGATGCGGACCTTGCCGCACTCCCCCGGCCGGTCGGCGCGGGGCCCGTCCGGGCAGCAGTAGCCGGGGTGGCCCGCGTTGGTGCGCAGCCCCTGGGTGCTGGCTCCGCACAGGCCGCACGTCACGAGATCGGTCGAGCCGAACAGATAGTCGTAGTCGGGCACCGGCTCGGCGGCGCTACCGCCCTTGTTCTTCTTCGCCGTCTCGGCGGCGTCCTGCTTCTGGAGCTGGGCGAACTGGGCAGGGGTGATCATGCCCGGGTGGCCGGCGTCGACGAGTTTGCCGTCCGGGCCGTACGTGAGACCGGCGATGGCCGGGTTTCTCAGGAGCCGGGCCAGGGTCTTGCCGGTGAACGGGGAGCCGAGAGTGCCTACGAGGCCCGCGGCGCGCAAGGAGGCCGCACCGACGGCGTAGGGCTCCCCGCCGATGCGGCGCTCCACGGCCGCCCGTACAGCCTGTGCCTCGTCTTCGAGCAAGGCGCGCTTGGCCGCGTCCGCGAAGCCGAAGATTCTCGGTGCCACCTGTGTCCCATCCCATCGCGCCACCGGCACCTCGTGATGGCGACACTTCAAAGTGTCACCATCACGTGGTGCCCGTCACGAATCCATGACAAGTCCCTCGACCTGGAGCAACCTCCACAAGGACGCGGTGAGGACACGTCGCGTGCCGCTCACGGCGATCAGGTCCAGCGGAAACGTCCCCGCCTTGATCGCCTCGTACGCCTTGTTCGGGCCCATCCCGAGCGCGCTCGCTGCCGTCGTCACACTGATCGTGACAGGCAGACTCAGAACCTCGCGCAGCGTCATGCCCCGCTCGGCCTTCACGGCCCGCTCATCAGACTTGTCGATCTTCATGTTCAGTACGTTGTCGCGATCTCCCCCGCGCCAACTTGGGTCCAGCCTACCCGGGCCGGAAAGACCGGTAAAGGTAACGATGGGCAACCAACGATAGCGAAAGTCGTGGACATACAACAATCGACCGACCCGCCCAACACCTCCACCCAACCGCCAAGTCCCCTGGCAGTAGGGGTCGTTACGTACACAACCGGCGCACGATGAGGCATAATAGAACACATATTCTAGTGACTGCCCGTGGAGGCCCACGGCCAGCAAAGAAGCGAAACGAAAGGCAAGGCTCGGACGCATGTTCGAGAAGCGGACTTACAAGAGGTGCACCTGCAAAGGCCCGAAGGTCTACCAGCGCGGCCCGAAAAAGGGCCAGCCGATCCTGAACCGGGACGGCACCCCGAAACTCGCCGAACTCGGCTCGGCCTGCCCCGACCTCGAAACACGAGGACACGGCAGCTGGTACTTCTTCCTCTACGCCGACTCCGACACCACCGGCAGGGCCCCGATCCGGGTCCGCCGCGGCGGCTTCCGGACGCAGGACGACGCGATCGCGGAGGCCAAGACGACCTGGGAGGACATCCAGGCTGGCCTGGACGTGACCGTGGAGGAGACGTTCGGCGAGTACCTGCTGCGGTGGGTGGAGAAGAAGAAGAGCGTCGCACTGTCCACCGCCGACAAGTACGAGGAGCACATCCGGCTCCACATCAACCCCTTCGCCGGCCAGGTCGACCGCCGGGCGGTGCGCAAGCACCACATCGAGGCGATGTTCGCGGGCATCCAAGACCGCAACACCACCATCCAGGCCCACCGCGAGTACGTCGCACTCCTCACCGAGGACTGCGAGCGCAAGCGGGAGGCGTGGCGCAACGGCTCCAAGACGGACCGGCCGGTCCTGCGCGCTTCCTGGCACGACGCCCGCGAACTTCTCGCCAGCGAGCGCAAGAAGATGCGGCGCATCACCGACCTCCCCACCCAGCACCGCATCAAGGCGACGCTCTCCTCAGCCCTTGCGGACGCCGTCCGCGCCGAGGAGGTCCGGAAGAACTGGGCCGAGCTGGTCGAGCTGCCCTCGGCGTCGCCGCCGAAGCCCATGCTCTGGACTCCAGCCCGAGTCGCCAGGTGGCGCGAGACCGGCGAGATTCCGGGCAAGGTGATGGTCTGGACGCCCCAGCTGACCGGCGAATTCCTCGACTTCACCGTCAACGACCCGCTGTTCGACCTCTGGCACTTCATGGCGCTCCGAGGGCCGCGCCGCGGTGAAGCGTGTGCCCTGTCCTGGACTGAGGTTGATCTCGACGCCATGTCCGTGACCATCAGCCGCCAAGTCGTCTCGATCGCCTACAAGCTGTTCGGGACGACACCGAAGGCCGGGTCCGAGCGCATCCTGTCCCTGGACACCGAGTCGGCCCGACTGCTGGAGAAGCGGCGGCTCCTCCAGGCCAAGCAGCGGATCAAGGCCGGTCCGGCCTGGAAGAACGAGGGCCGGGTGTTCGCCCAGGAGGACGGCTCCGGATACCACCCGGATTACCTCACCCACCGGTTCAAGAAGCTCGTCGAACTCGCCCAGATGCCGCCGATCACCCTGCACGGCCTCCGCCACGGGGCGGCGTGCATCGCCCACGTCGGCGGCTCGAAGCCCAAGGAGATCTCCGAACAGCTCGGCCACTCGACCATCAAGATCACGATGGACACCTACACCAACGTCCTCCCCGAGGTGCAGCGGGTCCAGGCCGAAGCCGCCCTCGCGGTCGTCCCCCGTTCCGGCCGACCGGCCGCACCAGCGCCCGCTGCGGCTACGGCCACGCCCGAGCCGCCCCCCGCGCCCGTCGCGGCTGTACCGGCCCAAGCAACACCGGCGGCAGCCCCCGAGGTGCGCCCGGCCAGCGGCGGCCGACTCACGGCGCTGCGCCGCGTCCGGGAGAAGCGAGCCGCAGAGAAGGCGCCTGCCACGGTGTAGCCGGACGCTCTCTGTCGGAGGCGGTGGCGGCCAGCAGGCCACCACCGCCTCCCGCGTTTCCGCAGCGACTCAGGCCGTGCGGTGCTCGCGCTCCAGCCAAGCCAGCTCCGCCAGCCACAGCGCCGTGTCGTCACCCGGCCGCTCGAAGGGCTGCTGGCGCGCCAGCTTGAAGAACCCGCCGGACGGCCGACCGGTCTCCCTCAGCACGACGACGGCCGACAGCATCGGCATGTCCTTCCCCCCGTGGGCGCGGGTCGCGTCCTCCAGCAGGTACGGCATCGGCCCCTCGTGCGCCGGCACCGCGTGGCCTCGGTCCGTGAGCATGTCGCTGAGCCGGGAGTAGTAGAGCGGCTGGAACGGCCGGGTAACCCAGTCGAGCAGGATCTCCTCCGCAGCCTCCAGCGCCGCCGCGTACTCTGCGTCACCACGTCGCATGGCACCCCCGCTACCCGCATCCGGTCTTCTGCCCCAGAGAATGCCTCACCAGCGAGCGGGGCGAACGGCGAACTTCGGAACTCACCGGAGGCCCGGTCTGCGGACGTTCTGCGGCGGAAGGGACTCGGCCGACGGGCCGGACTGTCAAGGTGCCGGAGGGCGGTCCCCCGCGCGGGCGTGCGGGGAGGGCTGTCCTGCGCCTGTTCCCCGGGTTTTCCCCGAGCGGGTGAATCTCAGCGTGTTGGGCGGCGGCCGGTCCGACCCCTACCCTATGCTTCTGCCCGGGAGCCCTGGCGTTTTGCCTGGTCAGGTGGCTCTTCTGCCTGACGAACCATCACGGCCGAGTGTGGGGCGGGTGGGACTCGAACCCACGACCAAGGGATTATGAGTCCCCTGCTCTAACCGGCTGAGCTACCGCCCCGGTTCGCAGTGCGCGACGGCAGGCCGGTCGCGGCAGCAGCAGACGGCCCCGAAAGGCCGTCCCGGGCAGCATAGCCGGTCGATCACCCGTGGTGCGCGCCGGGGGCGCACACGGGTGCGCGCGCGGGGGCGGGCGGACGGCGGTGGCGCGGGGCGGGCCGGACTGGTAGATCTTGGTCGCGAACGGCGGGACGCGTGAACGGCCGCTCCCGCCCCGAGGACGAGACGGAGCCCCCGATGCCCTCCCGCCCGGCCCGGACCGCGCGCGCCGCCAGGACGGCCACCGCGGCGGCGCTGCTCCTGGTCGCCGCGATCGCGTGCGGCGCGGGACAGGGCGGCGGGCGGACGGCGGTGGTGGCCCCGCAGAACCCCGCCTGGGACCGGGTCGGCACGCTGGCGGTGCACACCGCGCAAGGGCCCCGGGCGTGCACGGCGAGCGTGGTGCAGAGCCCGCGGCGCAATCTGCTGGTGACCGCCGCGCACTGCGTGGAGAACCACCGGGTCGGCCTGCTGGACGGCCTGGTGTTCACCCCCGGCTACCGCAACGGCTACTCACCGTACGGGAGTTGGCCGGTGAAGAAGGTCACCGTCGATCCCCGCTGGTCCGCCGACGCCGATCCCGAGTACGACGTGGCGTTCGTCACCGTGGGCCCGGCGGGCGGGCGGCAGGTCGAGGACGCCGTCGGCGGCAACCCGCTCGGCACCGACCAGGGCTTCGGCCTGGCGGTCTCGGTCACCGGCTACCCCAACGAGCGCGACGAGCCGATCACCTGCTCGGGCCTGACCGCCTCGCAGAGCCCGACCCAGGCGCGGTTCGACTGCGCCGGCTACACGGACGGCACCAGCGGCAGCCCCTGGCTCACCACGAACGGCCGGGTGATCGGCGTGATCGGCGGCTACCAGGAGGGCGGCGAGACGCCGGGCACCTCGTACAGCGTCACCTTCGACGACCGGGTCGCCGAGCTCTTCCAGCAGGCCGTGGCGTGACCCGGCTCACGCCGCCCGGGCCGCCCCCGGGGCGGCCCGGGCAACACGAAGGCCCCCCGGTCTACCGAGGGGCCTTCGCTCTGAGCAGTCACCGGGCGGACCCGGTGCAGCTCCCGCATTTGGACTCGAACCAAAAACCTGCCGGTTAACAGCCGGCTGCTCTGCCAATTGAGCTATGCGGGATCGCGGTACACAACTCCCGTACCACGCACGGACGCCGGACCCGAGGGCCCGCCACCCGAGCTCCCCCAATTGGACTCGAACCAATAACCTGCCGATTAACAGTCGGCTGCTCTGCCAATTGAGCTATGGGGGATCGAGCTTCCCGCTCCGGCTCCCGGTCTCCCGGGCTCCTCGGCGCTCGCTGCGGGACATACATTAGCGCACTCGGGGGGGTGGTCCGCCAATCGCTTTCCCCGGCCGCCACCGGACGACCCCGCCCGGCGCGTTCCCCGCGCGCCGGGCGCCCCGTCCGTGGATGCTGGGGTCACCGAAGGTTCACCGTCCCGGCGGACGGGGTAGGGCAATGCGGCAATGGCCGCCAGGAGAGGGTGGAATCCGACCATGTGGAAGCTGTCGTTCGGTGTCGGACTCGCGACGGGCTACGTCCTGGGCACGCGGGCGGGGCGCCAGCGCTACGAGCAGATCGCCAGGGTGACCCGGCAGGTCGCCCAGAACCCCACCGTGCAGGGCGCCGCCGGCAAGGCCCGGCAGCAGGCCGGCGCGGTGGCCGGGAAGGCCGCCGGCGCCGTGGCCGGCAAGGTCGGCGACCGGCTGCCGAACTCGGTCACCGACCGGGTGCCGTACTTCAACCGGGCCAGGAGCGAGGACGACAGCTGGGGCACCTACCGGCCCTGACCGCCGTCCCGCATCCCGGCCTCCCCGAGCCCCCTCGGCGGCCCTCCGTGACGGGCGGGTGACGGCGTGCTGAAGGCCGGCCGGGCACGGGCTCCCGGGCGCGGTACCGAACGGGCAACACTTGCCCCGCCGGGCCGCGCCCGGACGCCCGCTGAGGCATGATCTCGACCATGGCCATCGTCGCGGGGATAGACAGCTCGACCGGTCGCACCCGGATCGTCGCGTGTGACGCCGCAACCGGCGCCGTCCTGCGGTCCGGCAAGGCCCCCCACCCCACGCCCGACGACCCCGACGCCCGGCCCGGCGAGGCCGACCCGCAGATGTGGCTGCACTCGCTCGGCGACGCGGCGGCCGGGGGCCTGCTGGAGGGCGTCCGGGCGATCGGCGTCAGCGCGCAGCAACACGGCATGATCGGCCTGGACGCCGGCGGCGTGCAGGTCCGGCCCGCGATCCTGTGGAACGACCCGCGCTCCAGCGGCGCCGCCGCGGCCCTGCTGGACGAGCTGGGCGGCCCGGCGGCCTGGACGGCGGCCATCGGCGCCGTCCCCAGCCCCGCGTACACGATCGCCAAACTGCGCTGGCTCGCCGAGTTCGAACCGGCCAGCGCCCGGCGGATCGCCGAGGTGCTGCTGCCGCACGACTGGCTGGTCTGGCAGCTGCTCGGCCACCCCAAGCGCCGCACCACCGACCGGGGCGACGCCTCCGGCACCGGCTACTGGTCCCCGGTCACCGGCGAGTACCGGCAGGACCTGGTCGAGCTGGCGCTCGGCCACGAGCTGCGGCTGCCGGACGTGCTCGGCCCCGCCGAGCCCGCCGGACACACCCCCGAGGGCCTGCTGATCTCGGCCGGCACCGGCGACAACATGGCCGCCGCGCTCGGACTGGGCCTCGGCCCCGGCGACGCGGTGGTCTCGCTCGGCAGCTCCGGGACGATCTTCGCGGTGCACGAGCAGGCCGTGGTGGACGCCACCGGCCTGGTCTCCTCCTTCGCCGACGCCACCGGCCGCCACCTGCCGAT
Organism: Kitasatospora sp. NPDC015120; assembly: GCF_043080305.1. Taxonomy (NCBI): domain Bacteria; kingdom Bacillati; phylum Actinomycetota; class Actinomycetes; order Kitasatosporales; family Streptomycetaceae; genus Kitasatospora; species Kitasatospora sp. NPDC015120. The sequence continues at coordinate 661,334 of NZ_JBIBVJ010000001.1, forward strand.
GGTCGCCACCCTGAACGCCGCCCAGGTGCTGCGTTCCACCGCCGCCCTGCTCGGCCGCGACCTGGAGGGCCTCAGCGACCTCGCCCTGCAGTCCTCCCCCGGCGCGTACGGGCTGGTGCTGCTCCCCTACCTGGACGGCGAGCGGACGCCCGCGCTGCCGCACGCGGCCGGCACGCTGACCGGGATGCGGGCGGAGTCGATGGCCCCTCAGCACCTGGCCCGGGCCGCCGTCGAGGGCATGCTCTGCAACAGCGCGGACGCCCTGGACGTGCTGCGCGCCCGCGGCGTCGAGGTGAAGCGGGTCTTCCTGCTGGGCTCCGCCGGACGGCTGCCGGCGGTGCGGCACGTCGCGCCGCAGCTGTTCGGCGTGCCGGTGGTCGTCCCGCCGCCCGGCGCGCACGCGGCGCGCGGCGCGGCCCGGCAGGCGGCCTGGGCGCTCGCCGGGACCTCCGAGCCGCCGCGGTGGGACCTGCCGGAGGCCGTCACCGCGGCCCCGGACGCCGAGCACGACCTGCCGGTCGGGTCCGCGGTCCGCCAGCAGTACCGGGCCGCCCGCGAGCAGATCCACCCGGAGACGGCCGGCTGAGAGCCCCCGGGGGCCGGGCGGGCGGTGAAGATGCGTCACCCGGCGACCGGTGGCAGCGTGGGAGGCGACGCGGCCACCGCACGGAAGGGCGGCAGGATCCCATGGCACTGCACAAGGGGACCGGTGACGACCGCCGGCTGACCGTCGGACCGTTCCTCGGCACCGCCGCCGACCCGCTCGGGGCGATGGAGCTGGCGCCCCCGCTGCACCGGCTCGCCGACGGTCCCGTCCCGGCCGACACGGCGTACCAGCTGATCCACGACGAACTGATGCTGGACGGCAACGCGCGGCTCAACCTGGCGACCTTCGTCAGCACCTCGATGGAGGTGCAGGCCACCCGGCTGATGACCGAGTGTCTCGACAAGAACATGATCGACAAGGACGAATACCCGCAGACCGCCGAGCTGGAGCGGCGCTGCGTGTCCATCCTCGCCCACCTGTGGCACGCCCCGGACCCGGACGCCGCCGTCGGCTGCTCCACCACCGGCTCCAGCGAGGCCTGCATGCTGGCCGGCCTGGCGCTGAAGCGGCGCTGGATCCGCCGCAACGCCGAGCGCTACGCGGCCGGAGCCCGGCCCAACCTGGTGATGGGCGTCAACGTGCAGGTCTGCTGGGAGAAGTTCTGCACCTTCTGGGAGATCGAGGCCCGCACCGCCCCGATGGACGGCGAGCGCTTCCACCTCGGCCCCGAGCAGGCGGTGGAGCTCTGCGACGAGAACACCATCGGCGTGGTCGGTGTGCTCGGCTCCACCTTCGACGGCTCCTACGAGCCGGTCGCGGAGATCTGCGCCGCGCTCGACGACCTCCAGCGGCGCACCGGGCTGGACGTCCCGGTGCACGTGGACGGCGCCTCCGGCGGCATGATCGCGCCGTTCCTGGACGAGGACCTGCTCTGGGACTTCCGGCTGCCCAGGGTCGCCTCCATCAACACCTCCGGCCACAAGTACGGGCTGGTCTACCCGGGCGTCGGCTGGGCCCTGTGGCGGGATCACGGGGCACTGCCCGAGGAACTGGTGTTCAAGGTCAACTACCTGGGCGGCGAGATGCCGACCTTCGCGCTGAACTTCTCCCGGCCCGGCGCCGAGGTGATCGCCCAGTACTACGTCTTCCTGCGGCTCGGCCGGGCCGGCTTCCGGGCCGTCCAGGGGGCCTGCCGGGAGGTGGCGCAGTACCTGGCCGACGGGATCGAGGGGCTCGGCGGCTTCCGGCTGCTGACCCGCGGCGACCAGCTGCCGGTGTTCGCGCTCACCACGACGGACGAGGTGCCGTTCGACGTCTTCGACGTGTCGCGGCGGCTGCGCGAGCGCGGCTGGCAGGTCCCGGCGTACACCTTCCCGGCCAACCGGGAGGACCTCGCGGTGCTGCGGGTGGTCTGCCGCAACGGCTTCTCCCGCGACCTCGCGGACCTGCTGCTGGGCGACCTCGAACGGCTGCTGCCGGAGCTGCGCAGCCAGCCGGTCCCGCTCAAGGACCTCGGAGTGCCGGCCAGGACGGGCTTCCACCACTGACACCCCCCCCCCGCGCACCCCGCGGACGCGGGTGGCGGGAGATGGTCGCGGCGGGGAGGGCGGGTCGTTCGTGCGCCCTCCCCGCCGCGCGTCCCTGCGGCCCGGGGCAGCCTCCCCCCGTGGAGGCTGCCTCGTGCCGGTGGGGGCCAGGGCACGGCAGGTGCCGGTCCGTCAGAAGCGGTCCCCGGACGAAGGACCGGGCGGCGAAGCGCTCCGGTGGGAAGAACACTGCCCGACCACCACATGAATGTTCGAGCCCTGCCCGGTGTTGTGAGACACTTCCGTCCGTCTCAGCGCCAGGACCAGGGCTTTGGGACGCCGGGCCGCCGAGGTTTGAGACGCGAGCACACCCGCCCACGCCCCGAGCGGTACCACCCGTTCCAGCCCGCCGCCCCGCCCGCCTCGTATGTTGGGAAGAGACCGCATGGGTTCCGCCTGGAAGCAGCTGCCGGACGACCTCTCCGCCCCCGCCAGACGCCTGACGGAAGAGCTGCGCGCCGTCAAGGACGTGACCGGGCTCTCGCTCTCCGAACTGGCCGCCCGGACCCACTACAGCCGGGCCTCCTGGGAGCGCTGGCTCAACGGCAAGCGGATCATCACCGAGCAGGCGCTCGACGCGCTGATCTCGGCCGTGGAGTGCGACGGCCCGGCGTTGCGGGCGCTGTGGGAGCTGAGCGCGGCGACGCCGGGGACGGACGCCGCCGACGCCACCGACGCCGCCGACGCCGCCGCCGCGGACACGGACACGGACGCCACGGAGGCCACGGAGGCCACGGACGCCGGAGGCGTGCAGGGGCCGGCGGCGGAGGCCGCACCGGACGCCGTGCCCGCCACCGCACCGGACGCCGCGCCGCAGGCCTCGCCGCAGACCGCGCCGCAGGAGCAGCCGGGCAGCGGGGCGGACGCCGGCCGGACGCGGCGCCGGCCGGTGGCCCTGGCCGCCGTCTCGGTGGTGGTGGCGCTGCTGCTGGCGCTGCTCGGGCTGCAACTGCTCTCCTCCTCCGACGAGGGCGACGCCGCGGCGCCGACCGCCGCCACCGTGCCGGCGTCCGCCCCGGCCGCCCCCGCCACCCCGGCCGCCCCGCCGGTCGCGGTGCCCGCCAACCCCGCTCCGCCGGTCCCGGCCTGCCAGGCGCTCGGCTGCGTCCACAAGGACCCCAAGCCGACCGGCTGCGGCGGGGACGCCCGGACCATGCTGACCACCAATGTCGGCAAGGTCGTCGTCTACCTCCGGTACAGCCAGAAGTGCCAGGCGGCCTGGGCCTCGATCAGCGAGGGCCAGCCCGGCGACCAGGCGACCATCACCACCAGTGCCGGGGAGTCGGAGACCGCGCTGATCCACTGGGGGTACGACAACTACTCCTGGATGGTGAACGCGGCCGACCCGGCGGTCACCCTGCAGGTCTGCGGGCAGCGCAAGGAGCCGGAGGGCTCTGCCTGCTCGCCCGCGGTCTCCGACCTGGCCCGGACGGTCGCCTCGACCCCGATCCCGCCCGGCCCGGCCACCCCGCCGGCCACCCCGGCCCAGCCCGCCGCGCCGGCCGAGCCCGCCCCGACGGGCTGAGCCGGGGCCGGGCCGAGCGGGTCAGTCGAGGTAGCCCCGGAGCTGGGCGGCGAAGGCGTGGTCGCGCAGCTTCACCAGGGTCTTGGACTCGATCTGGCGGATCCGCTCCCGGGTGACCCCGAAGAGCACCCCGATCTCCTCCAGCGTGCGCGCCCGGCCGTCGTCCAGGCCGTAGCGCAGCTGCACCACCTGGCGCTCCCGCTCGCCGAGGGTGGCCAGCACCGCCTCCAGGTGCTGACGCAGCAGCAGGAAGGCGGCCGACTCGGCGGGTGAGGCCGCGTCGGCGTCCTCGATGAGGTCGCCGAGCGCGACGTCGTCCTCCTCGCCGACCGGGGTGTGCAGCGAGATCGGCTCCTGGGCGAGCCGCAGCAGCTCGCGCACCCGCTCCTCGGTGAGCTCCAGGACGGCCGCGATCTCGGCCGCGACCGGCTCGGTCCCGCGTTCCTGGAGCAGCGAGCGCTGCACCCGCACCACCCGGTTGATCAGCTCGACCACGTGCACCGGCACCCGGATCGTGCGGGCCTGGTCGGCCAGTGCGCGGCTCATCGCCTGGCGGATCCACCAGGTCGCGTAGGTGGAGAACTTGTAGCCGCGGGCGTAGTCGAACTTCTCCACGGCCCGGATCAGCCCGAGGTTGCCCTCCTGGACCAGGTCGAGCAGGGTCAGCCCGCGGCCGACGTAGCGTTTGGCGACGGAGACCACCAGCCGCAGATTGGCCTCGATCAGCCGGCGCTTGGCCAGCCGGCCGGCGGCCGCCAGGGTCTCCAGTTCGCCGGCCAGCGCGCCGGGCGGCCGCGGTTCGCGGTGCAGCCGCTCCTCGGCGAACAGGCCGGCCTCGATCCGGCGGGCCAGTTCGACCTCCTCGGCGGCGGTGAGCAGCCGGATCCGGCCGATCTCGCGGAGGTACTGGCGGAGCAGGTCGGCCGCCGGGCCGCCGGGCTCGGCGCCGGGCCGCCCCGGAGCCCGCCCGTCCTCCTCGGCGGTGTCCTCCCCGGCGTCGGGGTGTCCGGCCGGCAGGCCCTGGGCGGGCACCCGGGAGCCGTCCGGGAACGGTGCCTGCGCCCGGCCGTGGTCCTCGGACTCGGCGGGCGGGTCGGCGGCGGGCTGGGCGGTCGCGAAAAGGCCTCGGTCCACGGGCATCCCCTCTGGGCGGGCGCGACTCTGGCGGACCCGCGCTGAACGGAGACAGGACGCCCTCCAGTGTGCGGCACGCCACACTCCGTGGCCGAGACTCGTGCGCGGACTTTCTGCCGCTACAGCGCGGCGGCGCCGTGGCTGCGGAGCCGGTGCCCGTACTGCTGGAGCGCGAAGAGCTCGCCCTGGACGGCCTGGAGCTCCTCGGGGGCCGCCCGGGTGCCGATCCGCTGGAGGTGCGCCCGGACCTCGGCGACCCTCCGGTCCACCGCGTGCAGGCGCAGCGTCACCAGGAAGTTGCCCGCGTAGATCGCGTCGGCCTTGCGGACCGAGCGCACCGGCTCCACGGTGAGCTCGGTGACCAGTGAGCGCACCGTGTCGTCCGGGCAGGCCTCGCGCACCACACCGGTGAAGTCCGCGACGGTGGTGCCGTACGCGACGCCGCCCGCCCGGCCGATCACCCGGCGCACCTCGGCGTACGGCGGGGTGACGAACTCGTCCTCGCCGTAGTTGTCGAACGCGGGGCTGACCAGCTCCGGGTACTGGAGGGCCAGTTTGAGCGTCTCGCGCTCGACGAACTGGTTCGGGTCCCGCGGATCCAGCCGGAACACGGGCCGCGCCGGCGCGGCCACCGGGGCCTCGGGGCGGCTCAGCCGGCTCCCGGCGCGCGGGTTCTGCTGGCGCTCCCGGTTCCAGCGGGCGAGCTGGGTGATCCTGCGCACGACGAACTGCTCGTCACCGGGCGTGACGCCCAGCAGCCCGGCCAGCCGGACGGCGTACCCGTGCCGGACCGAGGCGTCCTTGATCTTGGCGACGATCGGGGCCGCGGCCTCCATCGCCGCGGCCTGCCCCTCCGGGGTCTCCACCCGGTGCTGCGACACGGCCGTGCGGAGCGCGAACTCGAAGAGCGGCACCGAGTTGTCGATCAGCTCGCGGACCGCCTCGTCGCCCTTGGCCAGCCGCAGCTCGCACGGGTCCATGCCGCCGGGGCTGACCGCGATGGAGGTCTTCGCGGCGAACTTCTGGTCGTCCTCGAAGGCGCGCAGCGCGGCCTTCTGGCCGGCGGCGTCGCCGTCGAAGGTGAAGACGGTCTCGCCGCGGTACTGGGAGGTGTCCATCAGCAGCCGGCGGATGATCTTGATGTGGTCCTCGGCGAAGGCGGTGCCGCAGGTGGCGACCGCGGTGGTGACCCCGGCCAGGTGACAGGCCATCACATCGGTGTAGCCCTCGACCACCACCGCCCGGCCCGACTTGGCGATCTCCTTCTTCGCCAGGTCGATGCCGTAGAGCACGTGCGACTTCTTGTAGATCGGCGTCTCGGGGGTGTTGAGGTACTTGGGCCCGTTGTCGTCCTCGCGCAGCCGCCGGGCGCCGAAGCCGATCACCTCGCCGGCGATGTCGCGGATCGGCCAGACCAGCCGGCCCCGGAACCGGTCGATCAGGCCGCCGCGCTGGCCCTGCGAGGCCAGGCCGCCGAGCAGGATCTCCTTGTCCGTGAACCCCTTGCCGCGCAGGTAGCGGACCAGGTGCTCCCAGCCGGCCGGGGCGTAGCCGACGCCGAAGGTCTTCGCGGCCTCCTCGTCGAAGCCCCGCTCGGCCAGGAAGCGGCGGCCGATCTCGGCCTCGGGCGAGGCCAGCTGCTCCTGGTACCAGGCGGCGGCCACCTTGTGCGCCTCCACCAGGCGGGTGCGTTCGCCCTGCTGGTGGCGGGGGCTGTAGCCGCCCTCCTCGTAGCGCAGGGTGATGCCGGCCTGGGCGGCCATCCGCTCGACGGCCTCGGCGAAGGTGAAGTGCTCGATCTTCATCAGGAAGGCGATGGTGTCGCCGTTCTCCTGGCAGCCGAAGCAGTGGAAGACGCCCTTGGAGGGGTTGACGTAGAAGGAGGCGGACTTCTCGTCGTGGAAGGGGCAGACGCCCTTGTACTCGCCGCCGCCACCGTTGGTCAGCTGTACGTAGTCGCCGACCACCGCGTCGATCGGCAGTGCGCTCCGCACCGCCTGTACGTCTTCGTCCCTGATCCGCCCGGCCACCCCGGAAGTCTACTGGGGCGGACGGGCCGGACGGCGTGGTCGGCCGCGTGATCCGGGCCGTGATCGGCCGGTGTGGCCGGGCCGGTCCGGGTCAGCTCGGGCCGGCGCCGGTCAGCCGGGCGTGCAGGGCCAGGGCGGAGGCGTCGGTGAGGGTGGCGATCTGGTCGATCACCGTGCGCAGCGCGGCCCGGTCGTCCTCCGCCTCCCGGTACATCGCGGCGAAGACCGGGTCGAGCGTCCCGGGGGCGCGCCGGCCGAGGGCCTCGGCCAGCTCGGCGATCACGATCCGCTGCCGGGCCCGCAGCTGCGCCTGCTCGTCGCGCTGCATCACGTAGCGGACGGCGACCGCCTTGAGCACCGCGCACTCCAGCCGGACCTCCCGCGGCACCACCAGCTCGGCCGCGTAGCGGGTGAGCCGGCCGGGGCCGTAGCGGGCCCGGGTGGCCTGCTCGGCGGCCAGGCAGAACCGGCCGATCAGCTGGCTGGTGAGGTCCTTGAGCCCGGCGCGGGCGCGGGCGGTGCCGTCGTAGGACTCCGGCCACCACTCCTGGGCGAGCAGCCGGTCCAGGGCGGCGGCCAGTTCCTCGGGCCCGGCGTCCCGGGCGTAGCGCCCGGCGACCTCGAACAGTTCGGCGCGCTCGCCCGGGGCGCGCAGCGCGGCCGGGTCGATGTGACCGGCCTGGAGGCCGTCCTCGACGTCGTGGGTGGAGTAGGCGACGTCGTCGGACCAGTCCATGACGGTGGCCTCGAAGCACCGGCGTCCGGGCGGGGAGCCGGCCCGCAGCCAGCGGAAGACCGGCAGGTCGTCGGCGTAGACGCCGTACTTGGGCGAGGCCGGGTCGGCGGGGTGGGCGCCGTGCGTCCACGGGTACTTGGTGGCGGCGTCCAGGGCGGCGCGGGTCAGGTTGAGGCCGACGCTGCGGCCCGGCCAGGGGGCGAGCCGCGCGGGGGTCTCGTCCTGCGGGGCGAAGCGCTTGGGCTCCAGCCGGGTCAGGATGCGCAGCGACTGCGCGTTGCCCTCGAAGCCGCCGCAGTCCTCGGCGGCCTGGTCGAGCGCCTCCTCGCCGGTGTGGCCGAACGGCGGGTGGCCGATGTCGTGGGCCAGGCAGGCGGCCTCGACGAGGTCGGGGTCGCAGCCGAGGGCGGCGCCGAGTTCACGGCCGACCTGGGCGCACTCCAGCGAGTGGGTCAGCCGGGTGCGCGGGAAGTCGCTGCGCATCGGGGCGACGACCTGGGTGGTGCCGGCGAGGCGGCGCAGGGCCGCGGAGTGGAGCACACGGGCGCGGTCGCGCTGGAACGCCGTGCGGCCGGGGCGCTTGTCCGGTTCCGGTACCCAGCGGGCCTCGGCGGCGTGATCGTACGGGTTCGGGGTCGGGGCGGCGGTGAGGCGGTGCGCGGTGTCGTCCATATGACCCTCACGGTACGCCGCGGCTGTGACACCGCAGGTGTGCCGCGCGCGACGGCGCGCGGGCCGGGGCGTGAACCCCCGGGTCCGCGCGCCGAGCCCTCGGACGCGCCCCGGCTGCGGCCCCCGGGTCAGCCCCGGACGGCCTTGAGGACGGCCTCGGCGGCGCCCTCCTGGCCCTTGGCGTTCGGGTGGATCGCCGCCAGGCCGTGCGCCGGGAACGGCGGTTCCACCCAGCGGGCGCCCTCCCCCGCGCACATGTCGTGACCGGCCGAGGGCGCCGCGAGGTCCACGAAGACCGCCCCGGCCGCCTCCGCGCGCCGCTTGAGCATGGCGTTGAGCTGCTGCTCCTTCTCCACCAGGAAGCCGAGGTCCCCGCCGGTCAGGGCCGAGCCCAGCACCGGGACGCAGGCGGCCGGGTCGGCGGGCAGCAGCGACGGGTAGCCGACCACGTAGACCCGGGCCTGCGGGGCGCGGCGCCTGATCTCCTTGAGCTGCTGGCCGAGCTTCTCGCCCGCGGCGTCCACCTTGTGCTGCACCTGGTCGCCGCCGTCCCCGGCGGCGTAGGAGTCGCGGCACGGCGCGGCGGCGCGGCCGGAGCCGACCATGCCCTTCAGCGCGTCCACCAGGTTCTCCTTGGCGCACTGGCCGACGACGTCCATGAACCCGGCGTCGTTGCCGCCGATGCCGACGGTCACCAGGCGGGTGGCCGGGGAGAGCGCGTCCAGCTGCGGCGGGTTGCTGCCGTCGTCGGTCTCCTGGGCGCCGGCCAGGTCGCCGGTGCGGGCGCCGCTGCAGCTGACGTCGCGGAACCGCTCCCCGGACAGGCCGAGCGCCTTGGCCACCAGGGAGGGGTAGTTGACCGCCGAGCGGGAGCAGCCCCTCGGCTCCGCGGCCTGCTGCGGGCTGATCTTCAGACCCGAGGTGTAGGAGTCGCCGAGCGCCACGTACGGCCCGGTGGGCGTGGGGGTGGGCGTCGGGGTGACCACGGCGGCGGCCCGCGGCGGCGCGGAGCCGTCCTGGACGGCGGCCGCCACGGTGGCGGAGCCGGCGGAACCGGAGCAGCCGGCGACCAGCACGGCGGCGAGGCCCGCGCCCACCGCGCCGGTGAGCGCGGCGGTCGGGCGTACGGACAGTGGCACGGGATCCCCCCGGGTAGGAGCCGGTGGCGTTCTTCCTACGACGGCCCGTCCCCCGGGCACCGCTGTACCCAACGGACGGGCGCGTCCGATCGCTCCCGCCCGGGGGCGTGGATTTCCGGTGGGGGCGCGCGGCGCCCACCGCTCCGCCCCCTCTGGCCCGGTACCCGGCCCGTTACTCCGGACCGCGCTCGTGCTCGGCCAGGAACTGCTCGAAGCGCCGGCCCAGCTCGTCCGCCGACGGCAGGTCCACCGGCTCGGCCAGCAGGCTCTCCCGCCCCTCGGCGCCGGCCACCGCGTCGTACTGGCCCTCCATGCCGCGGATCGCCGACCGCAGCTCGACGTCACCCTGCGCCAGCTGCTCCTCGATGTCGGCGTACACCACGTCGACCTTCTCGCGCAGCAGGGTGCCGGGCAGCACCAGCCCGGTCGCGGACTGCACCGCCTCCAGGATCATCACCGCGGCCGCCGGGTACGCCGAACGCGCCACGTAGTGCGGCACGTGCACCGCGAAGCCCAGCACGTCGTGCCCGGCCTCGGCGAGCCGGAACTCCAGCAGGGCCTGGGCGCTGCCCGGCACCTGGGCCTGTTCGAACCACTGCGGGTAGCCGGCCGCGAGGTCCAGCCGGTTGCCGTGCGGCGTCAGGCCGACCGGGCGGGTGTGCGGCACCCCCATCGGGATGCCGTGGAAGTCCAGACTCAGCCGCACGCCGAAGCGCTCGACCAGCTCGCGGACGGCGGCGGCGAAGCGCTCCCACTCGACGTCCGGCTCGGGCCCGGTGAGCAGCAGGAACGGCGAACCGGCCGTGTCGTGGACCAGCTGGAGCAGGATCTCCGGCGGCTCGTAGGAGGTCCACCGCTCGCGGTCGAAGACCATCGGGGGGCGGCGGGCCCGGTAGTCCACCAGGCGGTCGTGGTCGAAGCGGGCCACCACCTGCGGGTCGCCCGTCTCCAGCAGGTGGGCGACCACCTGGCCGCCCGCCTCGCCGGCGTCCATGAAGCCCTCGAAGTGGTGGAGCAGCACCAGGCCGGCACCGGTGTCCGCCAGCGCGGCCCTCGCCGCGGCCACGGCGGCCACGCCCTGCTGGTCCAGCTCGTACAGCGCCTGGGGATCACGCACCGCTCACCCACACCCCGTTTCTCTCCTCGTCGCGGTCCGCCGCGTCCGCTCCCCCGCGCGTCGGCCCGCGCGAGGGCTCGTGCCCGGCTCTCCTCGTCCAGCGTGCGGGGCGCCGCCGGAATTCCCGGCGGGCCGTTCCCGTTGCCCGGGCCGCCCGCGGCGGGCCCGGCGGGCCGGCCGGACCATGATCGCACCCGGGGGGAAAGCCCCTGGTCAGGGGGGAGCGGAAGGCCGCCGCCGCCCGTCCGGGCGCTGCCGCAGGGGCCATTCGTGTGCCGCGAAGTGACGCACCGCCTTCTGACGGGTATCGTCCTCTCGCTGCCTCGCATCGTCGCGTCGTCGTCACGTCGTCCGTAACGCCGTCGACCACGTCCCGGACCGATGCTCGGCCAGCCACCCACGACGCATCTTGCCTTCACCTGGCCGCCTGCTTCCCTTCGCGCACTCGTTTCCTCCTCGGCCATCTCGCGGACGCACACTGTCCCCTCGCTCATCCCGCCGGACCGGTCCGTGGACCCGTGTCCGTTCCGGCACCGCGCTGCCCGTCTCCGGGCCGTCGCTCCCCGCTCCGCCCGACCGGGCTTCCGGCGTGCGCGGGCACCGGTGGGCGCACTCCGGGGCGGGGCGAACCAGTCATCGCTCGCCCGTGCCGCACCCCGGCACGGGCCAGTGCCCTCCGACCGATGAAGGACCGAAGGTTCCGTGCCCGTACCTGTCATCCTCACCGGCCGCACCGTGCGGCTGGAGCCCCTCGCCGCGCACCACGCCGAGGCCATCGCCGAGGCCGGCGCCGAGGACCGTACGACCTACGCCTTCACCCCCGTTCCGCACGGCCTGGAAGCGGCCCGCGAGTACGTCGCCCGCGCCCTGGCCGACCAGGCCGCGGGCCGGTCGGTGCCGTTCGCCACGGTGAACCAGGCCGACGGCCGGGTGGTGGGCTCCACCCGGTTCCTGGAACTCGACTACTGGCAGGGGCCGCTGGTCTGGCCGCCGGTGCCGGGCGTGCCGTTCGGCGATCCGGACACCGCCGTCCCGGACGCCGCCGAGATCGGCAACACCTGGCTGTCGCCGCGCGCCCAGGGCACCGGCATCAACACCGAGGCCAAGCTGCTGATGCTCCGGCACGCCTTCGAGGTGTGGGGCGTGCAGCGGATCTCGCTGCGCGCCGACGCCCGCAACCTGCGCTCGCGCACCGCCATCGAGCGGCTCGGGGCGACCTCCGAGGGCGTCCGCCGGGCGCACTCGCGCGGGCTGGACGGGGTGGTCCGGTCGACCGCGTTCTACTCGATCCTGGACAGCGAGTGGCCGGCCGTCCGGGACATCATCGAGCTGCGGATCGCCGCCGCCACCTCGCCGAGCGCCCCGGATCCGGCGATCAACCAGGAGTGCCTTAGACACGGCGGCGGCGCCGGGCACCTGATCACGGCCTGACCCGTCAGGTGCCGGCGGGCTCCCCGCCGGCGACGGCCCGCAGCAGCCCGGCCGGCAGGCCGCCGTCCGCGCCGTCGCCGCCGTCACCGCCGTCCGCGCCGTCCCGCGGCCCGGGCGCGCGGTGCGGGCAGGTCTCGACGACGGCGGCCACCGGGCGCCACCCGGCACGGCCCGGCGCGACGGTCAGCTCCCAGACGGGGTGGCCGTCCGCCCGGCAGACCCGCAGCGTGCCCTCCCGGGTGTGCAGGCGCCAGCGGCGGTCCGCCGTCGCGCCGGTCCGCAGCCGCTGCCACTGCGCGTCCGTCCACACCACGTCCGGCACCGGGCACGACCGCGGCACCAGCAGCTCCGCGTCGTCCCGGCCGCCGGACACGCCGCCCGGCACCGGGAACGCCCAGGCGGGCAGCGGCTCGCGGGCGGCCAGCCAGGCGGCGGGGATGCCGGCCGTCCCGGTGTGCGCGGCGACCACCCCGCCGGTGATCGCGGCCACGGTGTCGGCGTCCCCGCCGACGGACACGGCGTCCAGGATCGCCGCCGGGTAGTCGGTGAGCCGGCGGGCCGCGCACCACAGCGCGTACGGCACGGTGTCGGCGGCGCTGGTCCGGCTGCCGTTGCCGAGGACCCAGGCGGCGCGGTCGCAGCCCGGGTCCTCGGCGAGCAGGGCGATCGCCTTGGTCAGCCCGTCCTGGACGGCGCCGCGCGGAGTGAGGCGGCGGACCTCCGCCAGGAAGCCCTCCGGCGTCGTCCGGGTGGTCCTGGCCCGCACCGCGACGGCAGCGGCCACCGCGACGGCGACCGCGCCGTCCACCGCCTGGGGGTGGGTGTGGGTGATCAGCGCGGAGGCGACGGCCGGGCGCACCGCCCGCACCGGGTCGTCCGCGTACGCCGCCCCGAGCGGGGCGACCCGCATCGCGGCGCCGTTGCCGTACGAGCCCCGGCCGTCGAACAGCCCGGCGGCCAGCGCCCTCGCGTCGCCGCCCTCCCGGACCAGCCGCAGCAGGCGGTTGGCGGACGGGCCGTAGCCGCGGTCGAAGTCGTGCCGGCGGGCGAAGGCGTGGGTGAGGTCGAACACGTCGATCCCGCCGCGCTCGGTGTGCGCGGCGTACACCGAGCAGGCCATCTCGGTGTCGTCGGTCCACGGCCAGGGGCCGGGCGGGACGGTGCGGGCGTGCAGGTGGGTGCGGGCGGTGGCGGGGACGAAGAACTGGGCGCCGAGGGCGTCACCGACGGAGAGGCCGTTGAGCGCGTCGAGCGCGGGGCCGGTGTGAGGAGTCGTCATCGGGGCAAGCACAGCCCTCCGTCCGCCCCCTCGTCAACCGCGTTTGACCGGGCAGTCCCCCGGCGGGCGATGTTCCGCATACTCCCGATCCGGGCGGGAACCACCCGGGCATGACCCGCGCCGGCTCCCTCGTCGACCCGCTGCTGCTGCTCGGCGCCGACCAGCAGCACATCGCCACCCGCGCCCAGCTGCGCGGACTCGGCGTGCCGTCCGGCACCATCGCGCACCGGCTGCGGCCCGGCGGGCCCTGGCAGCGGGTGCTGCCCCGGGTGATCTGCCTGCAGACCGGGCGGCTGACGGCGCACCAGCGGCTGCGGGCCGCCGTCGCCTACGCGGGGCCCAAGGGGCTGGCCGCACCGCCCGGCGGCGAGGTGCTGCTCACCGGGGCGGCGGTGCTCGCCGACGCCGGGCTCCCCTCGGCCGGCCACCCGGCGGACCTCACCGAGGTGGACGTGCTGATCCCCGCCCGGCGCAAGGTCGCCGACCGGGGGTTCGTGCGGGTCCACCGGGCGAACGGGGCCATGCCCGGCGGCTTCGAGCGCGACGACGGGCTCTGGAGCACCACCGTCGCCCGGGCGCTGGCCGACCTCGCGCCCCGGGAGAGCGGACGGCACCGGTTCCGCGCGCTGTGCGCCGAGGCCGTCCAACGCCGGCACTGCGAACTCGGCGAGCTGCTCGACCAGTTGCTCGCCCGGCCGGACGCCCGCGAACTGCCCCGGCTGGCCGGGGTGGTGGAGGAGCTGACCGCCGGGGTGCGCTCGGTCGTCGAGGGCGAGGCGCGGGACGCGGTGCGCGGGGCCGGGCTGCCCGAGCCGCTCTGGAACCCGGTGCTCCTCCTGGACGGGCGGTTCCTGGCCGTGCCGGACGCCTACTGGCCGCAGGCCTGCGTCGCCCTGGAGATCGACTCCCGGGCCTGGCACCTGCGCCCGGCCGACCACGAACGGAGCCTGACCCGCGCCAACCGGCTGACCGCCGCCGGACTGCCGGTCGTCCGCACCACCCCCGTCCAGCTGCGCCGCGACCCGGGGCCGGTGCTGCAGGAGCTGGCCGTCCTCCTCGCGGCCGGCCCGCACGGACCGCATGCCCGGATCACGTGGCGCCGGGCCCGCTGACCGGCCCGGGCCCGGGGCCGTGCCCGGGCTCTGTGCTCACCCCCGGAGCCCCGTCGTCGGGAGCGGTCGTTCCCTGCCCCCGGCCGCTCAGCAGCGGGCGTCGATCTCCTGGAACGTGCCGTAGTGGTCGGCGGTCCAGTACTGCTCGCCGGAGTCGCCGGTGACCACCCGGCGGGTGCCGCGGTCGGCGGAGCCGGGGGTGACCACGGTGAACTCGTGGTAGTAGCCGGAGGCCTTGCGCGGGAGGCGGCTCTCGCGGTTCTCGAAGACGATGCCGTCCGAGCGGTAGGGGTAGGGGCCGCCCTTGGCGATCAGGCCGAGGGTGTCGAGGGCCTGGCCGGGCAGCGTGGTGCGGCAGACGTCGGCCATCGCCGGGTCGGTCGGCACCCAGCCGGTGGCGGCGCCCGCCGGCGCCGTGCCGGCCGGTGCGGAGGGCTTGGGCGCACTGGGCTTGGGGGCGCTCGGCTTCGGGGCCGTCGGGGTGCCCGACGCGGCGGCCGGGCCGGTGGAGGTCGCGGCGGCCGTCGGGGTGCCGTCGCCGGCGCCGTCGGACGCGACGTAGCCGACTGCGGCGGCGATCGCGCAGAGCAGCACGGCGAGGACGGTCCACAGGCGGTTCTTGCTGGTCATGGGCTCCAGCTTCGCAGCCGGCGGCCCCGCGCGCGGCCAGCCACACACGTGGCCGCGGCCACATCGGGGCGCCCCGGGAGTCCTGGCACCCGGGTACCCGGTGCCGCCCCTGGCGTCACGCCCCGGTGTTCCGCGGTGTTCCCCGGTGTTCCCCGGTGTTCCGCCCGGTGTTCCGCCCCGGAGGCGGACATGCGCACGGCCGGGGCGGGTACGGACGCCGTTGTCCGTTCCCACCCCGGCCGCCTTACGTACGCCGGTTCTCCTGCGCCGAGCTCCGGTGTACGCCCCTCCCCGATGGAGGGGACGCGGTCAGCGGTCCGGCTGTGCCGGGGGCTCGGAGAGCCCCCGGCGTTCAGCGCGAGTCGCTGCCCGCAGACTCGATGGCGGCGCGGCCGGCCTCCAGGCGCGCCACCGGGATCCGGAAGGGGGAGCAGGAGACGTAGTCCAGCCCCACCTCGTGGAAGAAGTGGACCGAGTCCGGGTCGCCGCCGTGCTCGCCGCAGACGCCGAGCTTGAGGTCGGGGCGGGTGGCCCGGCCGGCCTCCACGGCGTGCTTGACCAGCGAGCCGACGCCGTCGCGGTCGATGGTCTCGAACGGCGAGACCCCGAAGATGCCCTTCTCCAGGTAGGCGGTGAAGAAGGAGGCCTCGACGTCGTCGCGGGAGAAGCCCCAGACCGTCTGGGTGAGGTCGTTGGTGCCGAAGGAGAAGAACTCGGCGGCCTCGGCGATCTGGCCGGCCGTGACGGCGGCGCGCGGCAGCTCGATCATGGTGCCCAGCTTGATGTCCAGCTGGACGCCGGTGGAGTGGGCGACCTCGGCGAGCACCCGCTCGCACTCGTCGCGGACCAGCTCCAGCTCCTGGACGGTGCCGACCAGCGGGATCATCACCTCGGGGCGCGGGTCCCCGCCGGCCAGCTTGCGCTCGGCGGCGGCCTCGGCGATGGCGCGGACCTGCATGCCGAACAGGCCGGGGATGACCAGGCCGAGGCGCACACCGCGCAGGCCGAGCATCGGGTTCTGCTCGTGCAGCTTGTGCACCGCCTGGAGCAGGCGCAGGTCGTTCTCGTTCGGGTCCTTGCGGGCCTCGGCGAGGGCGACGCGCACCGACAGCTCGGTGATGTCCGGCAGGAACTCGTGCAGCGGCGGGTCGAGCAGGCGGACGGTGACGGGCAGGCCGTCCAGCGCCTGGAAGAGCTCGACGAAGTCGCCCTTCTGCATCGGCAGCAGGGTGGAGAGCGCCTGCTCGCGGTCCTTGTCGTTGTCCGCGAGGATCAGGTGCTCGACCTCCTTGCGGCGCTCCTCGCCGAGGAACATGTGCTCGGTGCGGCACAGGCCGATGCCCTGGGCGCCGTAGCGGCGGGCGCGCGAGCCGTCCTCGGCGTTGTCGGCGTTGGCGCGCACGGCGAGCCGGCGGCGGCCGTCGGCGTGCGACATCAGCCGGTGCACGGCCTGGACCAGACCGCCCTGGACGTCGGCGCCGGCGTGCAGGGTGCCCTCGAAGTACTCGACCACCGGGGAGGGCAGCACGGGTACCTCGCCGAGGTAGACCTTGCCGGTGGCACCGTCGATGGAGACGATGTCCCCCTCCTCCAGCACCAGGCCGTCGGCGGTGGTCATCCGGCGGCGCTTGGTGTCGACCTCCAGCTCCTCGGCGCCGCAGACACAGGTCTTGCCCATGCCGCGGGCGACGACGGCGGCGTGCGAGGTCTTGCCGCCGCGCGAGGTGAGGATGCCCTCGGCGGCGATCATGCCGTCCAGGTCGTCCGGGTTGGTCTCGCGGCGGACCAGGATGACCTTCTCGCCGGAGCGCGACCACTTCACGGCGGTGTAGGAGTCGAAGACGATCTTGCCGATGGCGGCGCCGGGCGAGGCGGCGAGGCCCCAGGCGATCTGCTTGGACTCGGCGTTCGGCGCGAAGCGCGGGAACATCAGCTGGGAGAGCTGGCCGCCGGTGACCCGCATCAGGGCCTCGTCCAGGTCGATCAGGCCCTGGTCGACCAGCTGGACGGCGATCCGGAAGGCGGCTGCGGCGGTGCGCTTGCCGACCCGGGTCTGCAGCATCCAGAGCTTGCCGCGCTCGATGGTGAACTCGATGTCGCAGAGGTCGCGGTAGTGGTTTTCGAGCGTCTGCATGATCGTCATCAGCTCGTCGTACGACTTCTTGTCGAGCTTCTCCAGCTCGGACAGCGGCAGGGTGTTGCGGATGCCGGCGACGACGTCCTCGCCCTGGGCGTTGGACAGGTAGTCGCCGTAGACGCCCTGGGTTCCGGTGGAGGGGTCACGGGTGAAGGCGACACCGGTGCCGGAGTCCTCGCCGAGGTTGCCGAAGACCATGGTGCAGACGTTGACCGCGGTGCCCAGGTCGTTCGGGATGCGCTCCTGGCGGCGGTAGAGCCGGGCGCGGTCGCCGTTCCAGGAGTGGAAGACGGCGTGGACGGCGAGGTCCATCTGCTCGCGCGGCTCCTGCGGGAAGGCCCGGCCGGTCTCGCGCTCGACGATCCCCTTGAAGACCTCGACCAGCCGCTTCAGGTCCTCGGCGTCCAGGTCGAGGTCATTGGTGGTGCCCTTGGCGTGCTTCGCCTCCTCCAGGGCCTCCTCGAACAGCTCGCCGTCGACGCCCAGCACGGTCTTGCCGAACATCTGGACCAGGCGGCGGTA
This sequence comes from Kitasatospora sp. NPDC015120, assembly GCF_043080305.1. Lineage (NCBI taxonomy): Bacteria > Bacillati > Actinomycetota > Actinomycetes > Kitasatosporales > Streptomycetaceae > Kitasatospora > Kitasatospora sp. NPDC015120. The sequence goes on from NZ_JBIBVJ010000001.1 coordinate 678,931, forward strand.
GGAGTCCCAGGCGAAGCGCTCGTTGCCGGACTGCGCGACCAGACCGGCCACCGAGGCGTCGGAGAGGCCGATGTTCAGGACGGTGTCCATCATGCCGGGCATGGAGAACTTGGCGCCCGAACGCACCGAGACGAGCAGCGGGTTGTCGGCCTGGCCGAGCTTCTTGCCCATCTGCTGCTCAAGGGCGTCCAGGTGGGCGCTGATCTCCTCGTGGAGCGAGGTGGGCTCGCTGCCGGTCTCCAGGAAGACCTTGCAGGCCTCGGTGGTGATGGTGAACCCCGGGGGGACCGGAAGGCCCAGGTTGGTCATCTCGGCCAGGTTCGCGCCCTTACCGCCGAGAAGGTCCTTGAGGTCCTTGTTTCCTTCAGTGAAGGAGTAAACAAACTTCTGCTGGGACGCCACGGGTCGGTCTCCTCGCACACGGTTGCCCTGACGCCGGAGAACATACCCATTTCGAAGGCACTTCCGCGCCGCCAATGGGGCGTACGTCGCCAGGATCGCCTGGTAACCCGCTAGATCCAATGCACTGAAGGGCGTTCACCTCTGGTGGTGAAATCGTCCGGCTGACGCTAGCGAGCATTCAAGTCTTGAAGGCGGCGAAACCGGAAGATCACAGCGCGGGAACGCTCGGTAGTCGCTGACGCTCCGGCCCGGCGAACCGGCTTGATTTCCTGCACCCTCAGTGCCCGATCCGCCGCCACTCCCCTTCGGGAAGCGATCCACCCCCGACTTGTTCATTTCGTCCTGTCGGCCACCTCCGACCGCCAGCGTATGTGGCCAGCGTCACGAGCGCATCTCAGCGTTCGGGCGTAGGACTCCTCCGCCAACCGTCGCACAGCGTCCAGGAATGTGTCCGCTCCGTGATGTCCGCTTGCCGAAAAGGAGCCCTCTTGGCCAGATTGGCCAAGAGGGCTGGGACGCCGTGGCAGTCGACCCCAGGGGCCCGTTTTTGCCACTTCGTCAGGGGTCACCCGCCAGAGGTGTCCGATTCGGCATCTTCGCCCGGCCGGGCGCAGTCATACGGATCGTCCAACCAGCCTTCGGGCAGGACGACCCGGTTGTTGCCGCTGGTCCGTCCGCGCGGACCGTCCGCACCGGCCGGCCAGGCCTGGGACTGCTCCACCAGGGCGAGGGTTTCGGCCAGTTCGGCGAGCGAGGAGGAGTTGGCCAGCTTCACCCGCAGCTCCGAGCCCACCGAGAAGCCCTTGGTGTACCAGGCGACGTGCTTGCGGAAGTCGATCACGCCACGGGCCTCGTCGCCCAGCCATTCGCCGAGCAGCTGCGCGTGCCGGACCATCGCCCGCGCCACATCGGCGAAGGTCGGGCGGGCGTGGTCCACCTCGCCCTCGAAGATCGCCACCAGGTCCTTGAACAGCCACGGCCGGCCCAGGCAGCCCCGGCCGACCACCACGCCGTCGCAGCCGGTCTCGCGCATCATCCGCACCGCGTCGTCGGCCGACCAGATGTCCCCGTTGCCGAGCACCGGGATCTCCGCCGGGACGGACTCCCGCAGCCGGGCGATCGCCGACCAGTCGGCGGTGCCGCCGTAGTGCTGGGCGGCGGTGCGGCCGTGCAGGGCGATCGCGGAGACGCCCTCCTCGGCGCCGATCCGGCCGGCGTCCAGGTAGGTGAGGTGGTCGTCGTCGATGCCCTTGCGCATCTTCATGGTGACGGGCAGGCCGCCGGCGTTGGAGACGGCCTCGCGCAGGATCTCGCGCAGCAGGTTGCGCTTGTACGGCAGCGCCGAGCCGCCGCCCTTGCGGGTCACCTTGGGGACGGGGCAGCCGAAGTTGAGGTCGATGTGGTCGGCCAGGCCCTCGTCGGCGATCATCCGCGCCGCCTTGCCGACGGTCACCGGGTCCACCCCGTACAGCTGGATCGAACGCGGCTTCTCGCTCGGGTCGAAGGTGATCAGCTGCATCGTCTTGGCGTTGCGCTCCACCAGGGCCCGGGTGGTGATCATCTCGGAGACGAAGAGGCCCTTGCCGCCGCTCTGCTCGCGGCACAGGGTGCGGAACGGCGCGTTGGTGATGCCGGCCATCGGCGCCAGCACGACGGGCGGCCAGACCTGCAGCGGGCCGACGGACAGCGGGGCGAACTCGGCTCCGGCTCCGGTGGCGGCGGATGCTCCGGTGGCGGCGGGTGCTGCGGGGGCGGTCGCGGTGGTGTCGCCGTCGGCGGGGCCGGTCGCGGTGGCGGTCGCGGTGCTCGGCTCGGTGGGTGCGGGCGGGACTGTCATGCGCGGCTGACCTCGGGGACGGTGGATGGGGGACTCTTCATTGTCCCCCACCCGGCCGAGCGGCCCGGGGCCTCCGTTCCGGGGCCTTCTCCGTTCCCCGGCCGTCACTCCTCGGTGGGCTCCTCCTTCGCCGGCGGGGTCTCGGTCGCCGGCGGGGTCTCGGTCGCCGATGGGGCGCCCTTCGCCGGTGGAGCGTCGTTCGCCGCAGGACCGTCGCTCGCCACCGTGTCCTTCCCGAAGACCGACAGCGAGCCGGAGGTGACCGAGACCCTGATCTTGTTCGGGCTGGAGCGGTCGGCCAGTGTCGGATCGATGCCGCCGCGGGCCAGCGGGGACGCCCCGCCGTCGAAGTCGTAGCGCGACCCCCTGGGCAGGCCCAGCACCACCGAGCCGGAGGTCACCCCGATGTCCACGCTCCGCGGGGCGGCGGCGAAGCCCAGCTGCATCGAACCGGAGGTCGCGGCGGCGATGACGGTCGGGGAGGTGAGACGGCTGCCCTGGACGGAGCCGGAGGTGGTGCGCACGGTCACCGGACCGGACACGTCGGCCAGCGCGACCTCCCCGGAGGCGGAGAGCAGGTCGATCGCCCCCGTCACCCCGGCGACGTCGACGCTCCCGCTGCTCAGCCTGCCGGTCACCGCGACCCCGGGCGGCACGTCCAGCTCGATCACCGCCCCGCAGCCGAGGTCCTTGGCCGGGAGCACCTGGCTGCAGCGCATCCGGACGTCGAGCCGGTCCTGCTCGAAGAGCGCCGAGACGACCGGCATCCGGATCATCCAGTTCAGGTACTGGCGGACCACCACCCGGCCCTCCTCCCCCGGCCGGATCCGGACGGTCGCGCTGCCGGTGTCCAGCCGCACCGTGGTCACCGCGACCGGGTAGGACATCTCGGAGTGCGTGCGCTGCTGCACCGCGATCGCCCAGGTCTGCACGGCGCCGACGACCAGCGTGACGGTGAGCGCCAGCGTGCCGAGCACCCGCCAGACCAGGTGCCCGCGGCGGGCGCGCCCCGGTGCCCGTTTCCCCGGGCCGGCCGCCGTGCCGCTCCGCGTTCTCATCGTCATCCCACTTCCAGGAAGCGCAGCACCGCCAGCACCCGCCGGTGGCTCTCGTCGGCGGGCGGCAGGTCGAGCTTGGCGAAGATCGAGTTGATGTGCTTGGCCACCGCGCTGTCGCTGACCACCAGGGCGGTGGCGATCGCCGCGTTCGAACGGCCCTCCGCCATCAGGGCGAGCACGTCCCGCTCGCGCGGGGTCAACCGCTCCAGGGGGTCGCGGTGGCGGCGCACCAGCAGCTGGGCGACCACCTCCGGGTCCAGCGCGGTGCCGCCCTCGGCGACCCGCTGGAGGGCGTCCACGAAGTCGTCGACATTGGCCACCCGCTGCTTGAGCAGATAGCCGACGCCGCTGGTGTTGGTGGTCAGCAGGTCCGCGGCGTAGCGCTCCTCCACGAACTGGGAGAGCAGCAGCACCGCCACCTCCGGCCACTGCCGGCGGATCACCAGCGCGGCCCGCACCCCCTCGTCCGTGAAGCCCGGCGGCATCCGGACGTCCGCCACCACCACCCGCGGCCGGTGCTCCTGCACCGCGGCGAGCAGTTCCTCGGCGTCCCCGACGGCGGCGGCCACCTCGTAGCCCACCGCCTCCAGGACCTTGACCAGGCCGACCCTGAGCAGGACCGAGTCCTCGGCGATCACAGCACGCACGGCAACTCCACGGTGATGGTGGTCGGGCCCCCGACGGGGCTGAGCACGGACAGGGACCCGTCGACCGAGGCGGTGCGCTGGCGCAGGCCGTTCAGGCCGGTGCCGCGCGAGGCGTCCGCCCCGCCCACGCCGTCGTCGCTGACGACCAGGCGCAGCCGGCCGCCGGCCGTGCGCACCGAGACGTCCGCCCGGGAGGCGCGGGCGTGCTTGGCGACGTTGGCCAGCGCCTCGGAGACGGTGAAGTAGGCGACCGCCTCGACGGTCGGCGCTATCCGCTCGGCCACCTCGACGTCCAGCCGGACGGGCAGCGGGGCGCGGGCCGCGATGCCGGAGAGCGCCGCGTCCAGGCCGCGGTCCTCCAGGACGGCCGGATGCAGGCCGCGGACCAGGTCGCGCAGCTCGTCGATGGCCGCCTGGGCCTCCTCGTGGGCCTCGACGATCACCTGCATCGCCTCCGGCGGGACGTCCTTGAGGGTGCGGCGGGCCAGGCCGAGGTTCATGGCGAGCGAGGTGAGCCGCTGCTGGGCGCCGTCGTGCAGGTCGCGCTCGATCCGGCGGCGCTCGGCGTCCACCGCGTCGACCAGGCCGGCCCGGCTCTCGACCACCTCCTCGATCCGGTGCTCCAGCTCGGCGGTGCGGCCCGGCCCGAGCATCCGCACGGCGAGCGCCTCGTCCAGCCGGGCCAGCAGGCCGGCCGCGGCGGGCAGCACCGCGATCAGCAGCAGGCCGCCGACGGTGAGCGGGACGTCCAGCTCGCTCCAGTCGTCGCGGACGGGCGAGGAGGCCGGCATCAGCCAGGCCCAGCCGAAGACCGTCGAGGCCGCCAGGGCCGCGCCCCACCCGTACACGATCGCCACCGAGCCCGCCGCGACCAGCGGGCCGGCCACCAGGTGGTAGCCGACATGGCTCCAGCTGACGCCGGTGCGCAGCCTGGTGAGCACACCGGCGGGGGTGACGGAGGCCCGCAGCAGCGGCGGGATCTCCACCCCGCGCAGCGCGCGCAGCCGGCCGCGCTGGGCGGCGGTGAGCAGACGGATGGAGAGCAGGATCGCGCCCAGCAGGACCAGCGTCACCTTCGGGGTGAGGACGATGAGCCAGGCGGGCAGGGAGAGCGGGATCCCTGCGGCGAGGAAGCGGGTGTCCCGCCAGGCGGCCGCCGACCACGGGGGCCGGGCGACGCTCCCGGCGGGCGTGCGGCGCGGCGTCGTGGAGGACATGGCGGACAGCCTAGAGCGAGGTGATCAAGCGTCACCATGAAGGGGGCTGCCCGGAAATGGTGAAGCTAGGTACACCCTCGATTCGGATCGGCGCACTACCGACAACGCCGTCCGCAACGGGGAGTCTTGACGGCATGACGAGCACCGCATCGCACTCCGCCACCCCGCCGCACGGGCGTCCGGCCCACGGCACCGCCCACGCCGTGTCCGCCGCCCTGGCCGCCGTGGCCGAGGACCGGCTGCCGGTCGGGCCCGCCGGTGCGTTCGACGGGTTCGACGGCCCGGACGTGCTCTCCGGCTTCGCCGGGTCCGGCGCACCGGCTGTGCCCTGCGGCCCGGCCGGGCCGTGGTCGGTGCGCAGCGTGCCGGCCGGGCGCGGTCGCGGACGGGCCGCGCTGGAGGTGTACGAGCACGGCGAGCTGGTGGACGTGGTGGTCGCGACCCGGCTCGGCCGCGGTCTGCTGCGCGGCGCCCGGGCCTGGGCCGGTGCCGGCACCGGTGCCGGCGGGCGCCGCCGCACCCGGCACGGGCTCGCCTGGGGGCGGCTGCCGCAGGGCGGCGCCGTCCCGGCCGTCGGGTTCACCGGCGGGCGGCTGCTCCGGCTGCCGGGGCGGCCCGCGCCGGTGGTCGAGGCGGCCGAGGTGGTCACCGTCGCCGGGACGTTCTGGCTCGCGTGGGCCGAGGGCGTCTTCGACGGCGTGCTCGTCGAGGCGCCCGGCGGGGCCGGTGCCGAGCGCGCCCCGCTGGCCCGGGTCCGTGCCACCCCCGCCGCCCCCGCCGCCGCCGACGTGGTGGAGTCCGGGGGTGCCCGATGAGCGCCGCCGTGCTGGCCGGCCGCCCCGGCCCCTCCTCGTTCGCCCCGTTCGCCTCGCGGGTGCCCGTCGTCGCCGCCTTCGCGCTGCTGCCCTGGGTGGCGGTGCTCGCGGCGGCCGGCGAGACGGCCTGGGTCGTCCTCGACCTGTGCGAGTTCGCCGCCCTGCTCCGGCTGGACGCCGTGCTGCGCCACCGGCACCCGGCCGCGGCCGCGCCCGCCGCGGTGGTCGCCCTGCTGCTCGCCGGTGACGCCCTGGCCGACGTCGCCACCGCGGGCCCGGGCGCCGAGACGCTCGCCGCGCTGATGATGGCGGGCTGCGTCGAACTCCCGCTCGCGGCGCTCTGCCTGGTCCTCGGGCTGGCCCGCGCCGGGCGGCGCTCAGCGGGCCGGCGTCACGGCGGCGGCCGACGGCAGCCGGGTGGGCAGTCGCGTCAGCAGCGCGGCGGTCTCCTCGTCCTTCGGGGTGTAGACGACCATCCGCGGGCCCTGGGACGGTCCCAGCCAGAAGCTCGTGTACTCGAAGCGCAGCAGCCCCACCTCCGGCAGGAGGAAGCGCTTCAGCCCGTTCCCCGGCCGCAGCACGTCATGCCGCTGCCAGGCCTCGTCGAACACCGGGGAGGCCTGGCGCAGCCGGCAGAGCAGCGTCCGCCAGGCGGGCTCGTCCCCGTGCTCGCCCATCCCGGAGCGGAACCGGGCCACCATGACCTCGCGCTCGTCCTCGTGGTCCACCAGCACATCGCGGAAGCGCGAGGGGGTGAACGCCAGCCACATCAGATTGCGGTCCTCGGGCGCCAGCGCCTCCAGGTCGCCGACGACGCCGGTGTACTGGGCGTTGTACGCCAGCACGTCGTAGCGGGAGTTGATCACCGCGGCGGGGTACGGGGCCATCCGGTCCAGCGTCAGCCGGACGCCCGCCGTGACGGTCGGGCACTCCTGCACCGGCGTCGGGTCCTCCGCCCCGGCCAGGGTGAACAGATGGGCCCGCTCGCTCGGGTCGAGCAGCAGGGCGCGCGCCACCGCGTCCAGCACTTGCACGGACACCTGGATCTCGCGCCCCTGCTCCAGCCAGGTGTACCAGGTGACCCCGACGGCGGCGAGCTGCGCCACCTCCTCGCGGCGCAGCCCCGGCGTGCGCCGCCGGCCGGTCATCGGCAGCCCCACCTGCTCGGGGGTGATCCGTTCCCGGCGGCTGCGGAGGAACGCCGCCAGCTGTTGCCGCCGCGGATCGGCGGGCGCTCTCCCGGTGGTTGCCGTCACGGTGGTCAGACTCATTCCACCAGGATGCGCCACTCGGCATCCTGTTTCCAGGTACTGCTTATACCTGGATAAGCACACTCTGGTACCAGGGTGCGGTTGGTCGGATCGTAGGACCGTGACCCAGCAACTGACCACCGCCAGGCCCCTTGCCCCTGCCTCACCGACCGCCACACCCGCCCCCTCCGCCTCCCCCTCCTCCAGCCCCTCCTCCGGCCCCTCCCTCGGCACCGCCGGACTGGTCACCGTCCTGCTCGGGGCGTTCCTCCCGATGCTCGACTTCTTCATCGTCAACGTCGCCCTGCCCACCATCGACCACGACCTCGCCGCCGGCCCCGCCGTGCTGGAACTGGTCGCCGCCGGGTACGGCATCGCCTTCGCCGTCCTGCTGGTCCTCGGCGGCCGGCTGGGTGACATCTTCGGCCGCCGCCGCCTCTTCGTCGCCGGGGCCGCCGCCTTCGCCGTCACCTCGCTCGCCTGCGGGCTCGCCCCCGGCGCCTGGTCGCTGGTCGCCGCCCGCGCCGCCCAGGGCGCGTCGGCCGCGCTGCTGATCCCCCAGGTGCTCGGCACCATCACCGCCGCCACCCACGGCGCCCGGCGCGGTCGCGCACTGTCCGTCTACGGCGCGGTCGGCGGCATCTCGGTGGTCATCGGACAGGTGCTCGGCGGGATGCTGGTCGCCGCCGACCTCTTCGGCAGCGGCTGGCGCTCGGTCTTCCTGCTGAACGTCCCCTTCGCCCTGCTGACCCTCGTCCTCGCCCTGCGCTTCGTCCCCGAGAGCCGCGCCGAGCAGGCCACCAAGGTCGACATCGCGGGCACCGTGCTGCTCACCGCCGCCCTGCTCGCCCTGCTCGTCCCGCTGATGGAGGGCCGCGCCGCCGGCTGGCCGCTCTGGTCCTGGGTGCTGCTGGCGCTGTTCCCGGTGCTCGCCACCGCCTTCGCCCTGGTCGAGCGCGGGGCCGAGCGCCGCGGTGACACCCCGCTGGTGCCGCCCACCCTGCTGCGGATCCCCGAGATGCGGCGCGGGCTCGGCATCGCCCTGCCCTACTTCGGCGGATTCGGCGGCTTCATGTTCGTCGTCGCGGTCGCCCTGCAGCAGGGTCTGCACCTCGGCCCGGTCGCGGCCGGCTGGGCGCTGGTCCCGATGGCCGTCGGCTACTTCACCGCCTCGCTCTCCGGCCCGCGCCTGATCGGCCGCTTCGGCAGCCGCGTCCTCACCGCCGGCGCCGCCATCCAGGCCACCGGCCTGGCGACCCTCGCGATCACCGTGCTCGCCGACCCCGACGGCTTCTCCGCGCTGCGGATGGCCCCCGGTGTCGCCCTCGCCGGCATCGGCCAGGGCCTGATCGGCACCCCGCTGTTCCGCGTCGTCCTCTCCAAGGTCCCCGCCGCCCGGGCGGGCGTCGGCAGCGGCGTGCTCGCCACCAGCCAGCAGTCCAGCCTGGCCCTGGGCGTCGCCACCCTGGGCTCGCTCTACCTGGCCCTCTCGCCCACCCTCGGCATGGCCGACACGCTCGCCCTCTGCCTGGGCATCCAGCTCCTGGGCTCGTTCACCGTCTTCTACCTGACGACCCGCCTGCCGCGGTCCATCGGCTGACGGCGGGGCCCGGGTCCCCGGCCGCGTCGTGGCCACCCACTCCCCCGTGGTGGGTAGCCACGACGCGGCTACGTCCCCCCGGCCTTCCTCAACCCGCACCGCCCGTCGGCACACTCACGCTGCAACCGCCCACGCGACACCGTCTCCATCAGCCCGATCACCCAGCACGTCGGACACCCGCGGAAGGCCAGCAGCCCGACCGGCAGCAACAGCAGCGCCACCGGCCCGGCGAACGGCAACAGTGCGAACGCCCCCACCAGCGCCACGAACCCCACGGCGCCCCGGACCAGGTGCTCGGCCAGCGTCCGGCTGGCGTACCCCGGCTCCCCGGCCCTCACCGCTCCCCTCCGACCGTGACCGCCCGGACCGCCGCCCGCGCCCGGTGCAACCGCGACTTCATGGCGGCGGTGCTGAGACCCAGCCGATCGGCGACCGTCCGCCCACTGAGCCCCTGCACGTCCCGCATGATCAGCACCCGCCGCTGGTCCGCCGGCAGTGCGGCGATCGCCTCGGCGACCCGCCCGGCCTCCAGCCGGCCCAGCACCTCGTCCTCCACGGAACGGGACAGCCCGTCGTGGGGCTCCGGCCGCACCCTCAGCGCCGGGCGCGCCCGCCGCAGGCACTCGTTGCGCACGATCCGGAACATCCACGAGGCCAGCGCCCCGGTCGCCCGCAGCATCCCGATCTTGCGGTACAGGATGATCAGCGCCTCCTGCGCCGCGTCCTCGGCGTCCTCCGGCGTCGCGCACAGCGACCGCGCGAACCGCTGCACATGCGGATGCGCCCCCGACACCAACGCGGCGATCGCCTCCACGTCCCCGTCCTGCGCCGCGGCCACCACCGCGTTCCCCGGCCACTCCCGCACCTCAGCCACGCCGACGCCCCCACTTCCGCAGCACCGTCACGCTGCACGTCACGACCAGCGCCGCGCCGACCGCCACGGCCACCCAGACCATCATCACCGTCTCCTCTTCCGCCCGGCCCTCGCCGCAGCTGTCCATAAGAGACGTCGATGCCCCAGAAGGATTCACGCCGGTTCCGTCCCGCGCGCTACGGTTCTCGTCACCCGGGGTGGGGAACGAGGGGGGAGCCGTGTCGCTCTGGTCGTGGAAACGGAAGCCGTCGGATCCGGCGAACAGCCAGAAGCTGAGCGGCAGTACCGTCGGCGGGTCCGTGGTGATGAGCAACCACGTGGGGGAACTGCACATCCACCAGGGATCCGCCCCCGAGCCCCCGCCCACCGACACCGAGGCGGCCGTCCAGGCCTACCTCCAGCGCGTCCGCGAGGTCTACCGCCGCCTCAACCTGGACGTCCTCGGCCCCACCGGCCAGTCCGGCGAGCAACCGCTGATCGAGCTGCGACAGGTCTTCATGCCCCAGCTCGCCCGAATCTACGAGAAGCGGATACCGGACGAGGTCCGGCAGTTGCTGGTGAGCACCGGCGAACTGGTCGAGGCGGACGACGTGGCGGAACCACAACGCACACTCCCCGCCGGACCGGTGCTCCAGATCATCGCAAGCGAGGCCGGCCGGCGCCTCGTCGTCCTGGGCGACCCCGGCGCGGGAAAGTCAACGCTCTCCAAGTACCTGGCGCTCGTCCTGGCCGGAGCCCTGGAGGAAGTCCCCGCCGAGATCACCGGCCTCGCTGGACTCGTGCCGGTGGTCGTCGAACTGCGCCAGTACGCGCAGGCCGCGTGGCGCGAGCGGACCATCGAGGACTTCCTCGACCACCTCCACCGGCAAGAGCGAATGTGCCTGCCTCGGACGGTCCTCGAAGAACTCCTCGTCAACGGCCAGGCCCTGGTGGTCTTCGACGGCCTGGACGAGATCTTCGACGCGGAAGTCCGCTCCGAGACGGCCCGCAGGATCACCGCTTTCGGCGCAGCGCACCCCGATGTCCGACTAATTGTGACATCACGTAAATACGGCTACCGGTCGGGTGAGTTCACGACGACAGGCTTTACCCAGGTCATGCTGCAGAACCTGGAGCGGACCCAGGTCGAGTCGTTCATCCGCCGCTGGTACGCCGCTGCGCACCCTGAGGACCTGAACCAGGCCGATCGGCTGGCCCAACGTCTCCTCAGCGCAGTGCGCGAACTGCGCGCGGTCGCGGACCTGGCCGGAAATCCGATGCTGCTGACCATCCTCGCCGCCATCGGCCTCGGTCGTACGATCCCCCGCGAGCGCCGAGAGGTCTACGCCCACGCGGTGGAGGTCCTGATCAGCCGATGGGACAAGGACGCCAAGTTCCTCACCCCGCAGTACCCCGCCAACGCCGAGGCGGCGCAGGCCCTGGAGTGGCTGAACACCAGCCGCCGCCTCAAGCTGCTCGAACGCGTCGCCCGCCGCATGCAGAACGGCACCGGCAAACCCAGCGGCACCTACGTCCAGCGCGACGAACTGACCGGGATCATCAGCGGCTACCTCACCGAGCACAACATTTCCCGCCCTGCCGCCGACATCGCCGCCGACCACGTCGTGGAGCACCTGAGCACCCGCAACTTCCTCCTGGCCCACTACGGCGGCGGGATCTACGGCTTCGTCCACCGGACCTTCCTGGAGTACCTCGCCGCCGCCGACATCCTGCGGCGGCGCGAGGAGGAGGAGTGGAGCCGGGACGAGCTGGTCGACGTTCTCGACGCAAGGATCGCCGACCCGGCGTGGCACGAGGTGTTGCTACTGACCGCAGGCAAGCTGAAACAGCGGGACGTCTCTGCGTTCATCGACCGCCTGTTGCAGCGACACCGCCAGAAGGAGAAGGGCCGCAGGGCTCCGGCTCTGATCCTTGCCGTACGCACACTGGCCGAGATCGAGGAATTCGGCAACCCGCCGATTTCGGCTGCCGGAGGCAGGGAACTCTCGGTGACCGCCAAGAGCGATGCCGTCATCGACGCGCTCTGCATCGCACTGACCCGATTGCCGGATCTCAACTTGACCACAGCCCTCCCCGCCCTGGCGACATTCGACCACTTCTGGACGGGAAGAGAGCGGTACCTGCGGTGGTACTACGCCGACCAGGCCGAGTTTCCAGGCCATTCCGCTTCCTCGGGGTCGGACATCGCTTCAGCCCTCACGCAGAATCTTGACGAAATCACCCGCCAGACCCTGATCGCCTGGGACCCGGGCGTCCGCAGTGCCGCCTTGCGCACCTTGGTCGCGCGCCGGCCGGACCGGCCGAACACCTACGCCGCCATCCAGCGAGCTGCCACCGACCCCGATCAATCCGTCCAGATCACCGGGCTGTATCTGCTGGCCCGGCACTGGGCTCACCACCCTGATGCCCGTGCCACGCTCCACCGCGTCGCCACCGGCTCCGTGGGCGTCGTGCGCACCATGGCGACGACCCTGCTGGCCGAACACTGGCCCGACCACCCCGGCACCTTCGCGGCTGCATCCGATTCCGATCCGGGCACCCGTGCCGACGCCTTGCGGATCCTGGCGGCGTTCTGGCGTGACCACCCGGACACCCACCCCGCTGTCCACCGCGCCACCACCGACCCCGAGTCCACAGTGCGCAACGTGGCGCTGCACATGCTTGCGAGGTTCTGGCGTGACCATCCGGACACCCACCCCACCGTCCAGCGCGCCGTCGCTGCCCCGGAGACCGATCTCCGTCGTACGGCACTCCGGGCATTGGCGGACTACTGGCGCGGCCACCCCGGCACCTACCCCACGATCCACCGAGCCGCCGACGACGCCGAGGGAACCATCCGCATCGACGCCCTGCGCATGCTCACGGGGTACTGGGACGACCATCCTGACACCTACCCCACGATCCACCGAGCCGCCCATGACGCCGAGAGAACCATCCGCATCGAAGCCCTGCGCATGCTCCCGACGCACTGGCATGCCCAGCCGGACACCCACCCCACCGTCCAGCGCGCCGCCACCGACCCCGACGCACGGATCTGCAGTCTCGCGGTGCGCCTGCTGGGTGTGCACTGGCCCGGTCACCCTGACACCCGGGCCACCGCGCGCGCAGCCCTCGCCAGTGCCGACCCACGCGTACGCAACGCCGCCTTGCGTACGTTTGCGGAGTCCTGGCCCGACCACCCCGGCACCCTGTCCACCGTCCAGCGCGCCATCACCGACCCCGACGCCGGGATCCGCGCTACGGCGCTCCGCACTCTTGCGCAGTCCTGGCCCGACCACCCCGACACCGTTCCCACCATCCAGCGCGCCGCCACCGACCCCGACCACATCGCCCGATGCGCAGCACTGCCTGCCCTCGCCTGGAGGGCCGGGGACTCGGCCCTTCCCCTCGTCAAAGCTGCTGCCAGGACCGATGGGTCACCAGAGGTGCGGGCCATCGCCATCAGGCTGCTCGCCACTCTCTGGCCTCATGAACCCGACGTTCCCGGTCTCATCAGAGATCTCGTGCGGGGCGACGACGAGGGCATTCGCACCATCGCGGTCCAGGCGCTCGCGCTGCTTGAGTAGCGTGGCCGGCCGTTCCCCCGCCGTGGACGGGCGCCTGCGCCAGTAGCAGGAGTCGTGTGCTGCAGCTCGCGGAACGCGCGGACGCCGTCGGGTGAACCGGTAGGCGTCAGTCCGCGGCCGGGTCCGGGTCGCCGAGTTCGGTGAAGAGGGTGAGCTGGAGGGCGCCGGGGGCTTCCAGGCGGCAGTTGAGGGAGTTCCAGGGGGTGCGGACGGGCTCGGCGAGGACTTCGGCGCCGGCGGCGGCGAGGCGGGCGGTGGCGGCGGTGGCGTCGTCGACCTGGAAGGCGACCCGGAGGTGGCCGGCGACGCGGCGGCCGACCTCCACCTCGTCGATGAAGTCGGCGTGGTGGGGGTCGGCGATCTCCAGGGTGGCGCGGCCGGCTTCGAGGATGGTGACCCGGCCGTCGGGGGAGGTGAAGGCGCCGCGTTCGGGGAGGCCGAGGACGTCACGGTAGAAGTGCAGCGCCTGTTCGTAGTCGGCGGCGGTGACGACCAGGCGCAGTTCACGGACGGCGGGGGTCTCGTCGGACGGCCGGGACACATCGGCTCCTCGGGACAGGGGAAGGCGGCCCCACCGACAACAGGGGTGGGGCCGCCTTCATTTCCGGCTCAGGGCGTGTCAGTGCCGCCGGCGCCGGCGGCGGGAGGCCAGGACGAGGGCCGCGCCGGCGAGGGCGACGGCGGCGCCGGTGCCGCCGATCAGGGCGACCTGGCTGCCCGTCGCGGCGAGGTTGCCGCCGCCGGGCTGCTGCGGCGTGCCGGTGGGCTCCGGGTGGGAGCTCGGGTGGCCGGTCGCGGTCGCGGCCGCCGAGGGCGAGGCGGTCGGGGAGCCGGTCGGCTCGGGGGACGGGGAGGAGGTGGCGGACGGGGACGCGGTCGGGGAGGCCGTGGGGGACGGCGAGGACGTGGTCACCGTGACGGTGGCGGTGCACTCGCCCGCCGTCGAGCCGGCCGGGCAGTTGCCGCCGGGCCGGTCGGCCATCACGGTGTTGCGCAGCACGTGGTCCCCGGCGGCCTGGTCCTTCACCTTCACCGTGTACGTCAGCCGGGCGCTGGCGCCGACCGGCAGGTCACCGGTCCAGCCGAGCACCGGCTGCGCGTAGGACGCCGTGCCGGCGGTGGCGGCGGCGTCGCCGTTGTAGTCGGCGTCGTCGAGGACGGCGCGCAGGTCGTCGGTGACGGTCAGAGCGGTGAGCGGCGCGTTCCCGGTGTTGGTGATGTCCACCCGGTACGTCACGGTGTCGCCGGGCAGGGCCTGGGCCTTGTCGGCGGTCTTGGCGACCCGGTAGCCGGCATGCTCGGCGACGGTGTTGCGCACGGTGTTGCTGGTGCGCTGCTGCTCGCGGCCGGTCTGGGCGCCCCGGTAGGCGAGCGAGGCGGTGTTGTCGAGCCTGGTGCCCGGCGCGAGGCCCGCGTCGACCCGGGCCCGGAAGGAGACGGTGGTCTCGGCGCCCGGCCTGAGGTCGCCGACGGCGCAGGTGACGTTGCGTCCGGCGGCGGTGCAGCCGGGGCCGGAGCCGTCGACGTAGCCGGTGCCGGCGGGCAGCACGTCGGTCAGGGTGACGCCGGTGGCGGTGTCGAGGTCGGCGGCGGTGCCGTCCTTGTGCCGGTTGGCGACGGTGAAGGAGTAGGTGATCTCGGCGCCGCGGTCGACGTTGCCGGGCGGGTTGTCCGTGGTGGAACCGGCCGGCTGGTTGGCCTTGGTGAGCTGCAGATCCGGTTCGAGGGCGTCGACGGCGAGCCAGACGGCCTGCGGGTGCAGCGCGTCGCCCGCGCCGCTGATCCGGAGCACGGCCTGGGTGCTCCCGGCGGGAATCCTGCCGGTGACGTCGATCGTCCGGGCGTCGTAGCCGTAGTTGTTGACCGGCGCGGGGTCACGGGTGGTGGTGTTGGCGCCGGTCCCGTCCGCCGCGACGTGGTCGATCCGGCTGGTGAAGGCGTTGTCGGTGGCGGCGCCGGCGGGGCCGGGCATCGACAGCAGCGTCAGGTTGTCGGTCGTGGAGCCGACCATCAGCTGGTCGCCCTGGATCGGCACGTCGCCGTCGCCGACGGTGACCCCCATGGTGGCGGGCGGGGCGGTGGCGGGCGTGTGGATGCCGGAGAGGGTGAGCGTCGCCAGGTTGTCGGGGCTGCGCAGCAGCTGGAAGCCGTCCCAGACCTGGAGGTAGCGCAGCGGCTCCGCCTGGTTCTCGTAGGCGACGACCAGCGACCAGCCGCCCCAGCAGCCGACGTTGTTGCCGCCGTAGTTCTGCGCGGAGGAACGTCCGGCGCAGGCCTGGATGCCGGCGACGGTGTAGTTGCCGGGGCCGGCCGCCCTGACCTGGGCGGTGACGTCCTTCACGCCCGCCCCGGCGAGCAGCGGCTCCGGCGGGGTGCCGCCGACCTGCTGGTCGAACCAGTCGTAGGTGTCGGCGGTGAGCTGCTCGTAGGAGGAGCTGCCCGGGACCTTCCAGGACACCTTGTCACCGGCGTTGATGTCGCCGGAGGTGCCGCCCGCGTTGCTGGTGTTGGTCGGGTTGAACTGCCAGTACAGGCGGGCCGACCGCACCTGGGAGCCGGCGGGGATCACCAGGTGCGCGGAGGACGCGTTGCTGCCGGGCGCGCCCGGGTCGGACTTCACGTACTTGGTGCGGTTGTTGTTGGTGCCCTCGGTGTCGTTGCAGACCGAGCCGTCGCTGTCGTCACAGGTCAGCACGGAGTTGGACGCCATGGTGAGGTTGCCGTGCGCGAGCAGGTCGACGGCCGGGTCCGGGCCGATCGGCCGCTGGGCACCGAGCCCCCGGGCCGCCTTGCCCGCGGGTGCGGCGGCCGCCGACGGGGCGGCGAGCGGCGCGGCCACCGCGAGCGCGAGCGCCGAGGCGGCCAGGGCCCCGAGGACCGCCCTGCCGGGCGGCAGGGGCCGGGACCGGCGTGCGCGTGCCGGGCGTTGCCCGCCCGTGGCGGAGGGTATGCGGTCGCTCATGGGGGACTCCAGGAGGTGTTCGAGGGTGCGGAGGGTGAGGGCGCCCTCCGGGAAGAATCGTGACGATACGTCCGGATTCGACCGAGCCCGATACTATGTCACATTCTTTAGTTCATGGCTCAACTGTTGTGCCGCCACCACCGCGCGGCCGGGACCGGGAAAACCCGTGGTCGCCGCCGACCCCTTCGTGTCAGCATGACGATATGAGCGACGAACGCACGACCGACCCCCTCGACACCCGTGACCGCGCCGCGCTGACCGCCGCCGTGGCGGCCGGGGCGGAGCCCAGGTGGCTGATGTTCTGGGGGCACCAGGAGCAGCGGGACGGTTCGCCCGGCCCCGGGGTGCTGAGCCAGTGGTGGCCCGGGCACCCGTTCACCGTCGACGGCGTCGCGTACTCCACCGCCGAGCACTGGATGATGGCGGGCAAGGCCCGGATGTTCGGGGACGAGCGCACGCTCGCCCGGATCCTCGCGGCCGCGAGCCCCGCCGAGGCGAAGAAGCTCGGCCGGCAGGTCCGCGGCTTCGACGACACGACGTGGACGGCCGGCCGGTTCGAGCTGGTGGTCCGGGGCAACGTGGCCAAGTTCGGCGGCCACGAGGAGCTGCTCGGCTACCTGCTGTCGACGCACCGGCGCGTCCTGGTGGAGGCCAGCCCGCTCGACCGGATCTGGGGCATCGGCCTCGGCGCCGACAACGAGCGCGCCCGGCGCCCCGCCGAGTGGCGCGGCGAGAACCTGCTCGGCTTCGCCCTCATGGAGGCCCGCTCCCGGCTGGCGGCGGCCGCGGCGGCCGCCGCCGGGTAGGCGCTCCGGCCGGGCGCGCACGCCGGGGTGCTCACCACGTCGGCGCCCCGCGCGCTCCCGGACACCACTCGCAAGCCAGTGGACGCACTGCCGTAACGCCACCGCCGTATTCCGACGCGAGGATGTCTTGCCGTCAGGGCCCAGTTGGACAGGTTGCGGTGATCATGCGTACACGGCAGACGGAACAGCCCCCCGCCCCGGACGCGGGCGGCAGCGAGAGCGAGCAGGCCGCTCTCGAACTCAGAGCGCAGCTGGACGAGTTACTCCGTGCCCGGCAGTACGCGGGGCAGCGCGAGCGCCGGCTCACCGAGGCGCTGCGGGCCCTGCCCGAGCGGCAGCGGCCGGACGGTGAGCTGCTGCGGCAGCTGACCCAGGCGCGGACGCTGCGCGAGGGGCTGGGCGCCCGCTGCCTGGAGCTCAGCGACCGGCTCAAGGCGCTGGAGGACCGGTTGCGGCAACCGGCGCCGCGCCGCTGGATCCCGCGCCAGCCCACCGGCACGCCCACCGACCCGCCGCCCGCGCCTCCGGCCCCGCCCGCCCCGCCCGCCGCCGACGGCCCCACCACGAGCACGCGCACGAGCGGGCAGGACAGCGCGCACACCAGCGGGCACGACAGCGGCACCGGCCGCCCCCACGACGCCGGGCAGGCCCCCGCCGGGAGGCAGACGCCCCCCGCCCCGCCCCGGCGCCGCACCCCCGGCGAACTGTCCGCCCTCGCCGAGCGCATCACCACCCTGTACCGCCAGGCCTCCCCCGAGGAGGCCGCCGCCGTGCTGGAGCAGGGCGCCGAGCACCTCACCCCGCACGACACCGCCCAGCTGGCCGCCCTGCTCACCCGCCGCGGCCCGGCCGGCGCCTCCGTCCAGCTGGTCCGCAGCGCCGTGCACGCGGGCCCCCTGCACGCCGCCACCACCCTCGCCGAGCTGCGCGAGGCGGGGCTCGCCGAGGAGGCCGGCCACCTGTTCCACGCGCTGCGCTCCTGCCCGGCCGCCGCCCTGCCCGCGCTGCTGGACGCCCTGGAGCGGGCCGGTCAGCACGCCGACGGCGTCACCCTGCTCTGGGAGTGGGGCTCCGCGCCGACCGCCGAACTGGCCGCCCTGGCCACCGGGCTCTACCGGGCGGACCGCGCCGCCGACGCCCGGACCCTGCTGCGCCAGGCGGCCGGCCGGCCCGCCGGGGACCTCGCCGCGCTCGCCGTCACCATGGCCCCGCCGCTGCCCGCCCTGCTGCTGGGCGGGCTGCCGGCGATCCGCCCGCCGGCCGAACTGGTCCGGCTGGCCGCCGCGCTGGCCGGCCGCCCGGACCTGTACGAGGCACTGCTCACACCGCTGCTCGACGACCCCGCGCGCCACCGCACCACGCTCGCCGCGCTGCGCACGGCCGGTCTGCCGACCGCCCCGGCCGCCCGCCCGCGCTCCCGCTGGGGCCGCCGCTGACCGCGGCGGAGCGGCCGGCGAAACGGCTCGCGAAACGGCTCGCGAAACGGTCGGCGCGACGGCCCGGGAACAGCGAGGAGCCCCCGCCCGCCCGCAAGGGGCGAACGGGGGCTCCCGGCGAAGCGGTCGGGCGTCAGCAGCCGATGAGGCGCGCGGCCAGGTAGGACTTCACCTGGTCGAGCGAGACGCGCTCCTGCGTCATGGTGTCGCGCTCGCGCACGGTCACCGCGTTGTCCTCCAGGGTGTCGAAGTCGACCGTCACGCAGAACGGCGTGCCGATCTCGTCCTGGCGGCGGTAGCGCTTGCCGATGGCGCCGGCGTCGTCGAACTCGACGTTCCACGCGGTGCGCAGGTCGGCGGCCAGGCCGCGGGCCTTCGGCGAGAGGTCGGCGTTGCGCGACAGCGGCAGCACCGCGACCTTGACCGGGGCCAGCCGCGGGTCCAGGCGCATGCCGACGCGCTTCTCCATGACGCCCTTGGCGTTCGGCGCCTCGTCCTCGAAGTAGGCGTCGAGCAGGAAGGCCAGCAGGGCGCGGTTGAGGCCGGCCGCCGGCTCGATGACGTACGGGAAGTACCGCTCGCCGGACTCCTGGTCGAAGTACTTGAGGTCCTGGCCGGAGGCCTCGCTGTGCACCGACAGGTCGTAGTCGGTGCGGTTGGCGATGCCCTCCAGCTCGGAGAACTCGGTGCCGCCGAAGTTGAAGCGGTACTCGATGTCCACCGTGCGCTTGGCGTAGTGGGAGAGCTTCTCCTTCGGGTGCTCGAACAGGCGCATGTTCTCGGTGCGCAGGCCGAGGCCGACGTACCAGTCCCAGCGCTGCTGCAGCCAGTACTCGTGCCACTGCTCGTCGTCGCCCGGCTTGACGAAGAACTCCATCTCCATCTGCTCGAACTCGCGGGTCCGGAAGATGAAGTTGCCGGGGGTGATCTCGTTGCGGAAGCTCTTGCCGACCTGGGCGATGCCGAACGGCGGCTTCTTGCGCGAGGTGGTCTGGACGGCCTTGAAGTTGGTGAAGATGCCCTGGGCGGTCTCCGGGCGCAGGTACGCCAGGCCGCTCGCCTCCTCGGTGACGCCGAGGTGGGTCTTCAGCATGCCCGAGAAGTCCTTGGGCTCGGTGAACTGGCCCTTGGTGCCGCAGTCCGGGCAGTTGATGTCCTGGAGGCCGTTCGGCGGCGGGAAGCCGTGCTTGGCCTCGTACTTCTCCTCCAGGTGGTCGGCCCGGTGGCGCTTGTGGCAGGAGAGGCACTCGGTCAGCGGGTCGTTGAAGGTCTTGACGTGGCCGGACGCCTCCCAGACCTCGCGGGCCAGGATCACCGACGAGTCGAGTCCGACGACGTCCTCGCGGGCCTGGACCATCGCACGCCACCACTGGCGCTTGATGTTCTCCTTGAGCTCGACGCCCAGCGGACCGTAGTCCCAGGCGGCACGCGTGCCGCCGTAGATCTCGCTGCAGGGGTAGACGAAGCCACGGCGCTTGCTCAGGCTGACGATCGTCTCGATCTTGTCGGCTGCCACAGTGCTCTCTTCAGTACGTACGGCCCGGTCAGGGCACGGCTGGTTGCGCGTACCCGAATACCTCAGGTTACCGGCCATATGGGTACGGGGTTCAAATCGGTATCGCCGGTACCCGCCCACTCACCGTCACCGCCCGTTCACCCGTCCGAGTGATTTGACAATCATTTCCATCTAATCTGAGAATGGTTGTCATGATGATCCGACGACGTGCTCGCAACACTCTGGCCCTGGCCGCCACCGCCCTCGCCGCCGCCCTCACGCTGACGGCCTGCGGCAGCAGTGCCGGCGCCCAGGGCTCGGACGGCCGGCTGAACGTCGTCGCGTCCTTCTACCCGATGGAGTACCTCGCCACGAAGATCGGCGGCGAGCACGTGAAGGTCACCGGCCTGACCGCCGACGGCGTCGAGCCGCACGACCTCGAACTCACCGCCAAGCAGGTCGGACGCGTCCAGAAGGCCGACGCGATCGTCTACCTCAAGGGCCTGCAGCCCACCGTCGACAAGGCGGTCGCCGGCTCCCACGCCAAGGTCACGGTGGACGCCGCCACCGCCGTCCCGCTGGAGGACCACCACCTCCCGGAGGGCCACACCGAGGACGACGGCCACGACCACCATGCCGAGGACGACGGCCACCACCACGACGAGGCCGCCGGCGACCCGCACATCTGGCTCGACCCGACCCGCTACGCCGCCGTGGCCCGCAGCGTCGGCGCCGGCTTCGCCGAGGCCGACCCGGCCCACGCCGACGACTACCGCAGGAACACCGACGAGCTGGTCGGCAGCCTCACCGCCCTGGACCGGGAGTTCAAGGACGGACTGAAGGACGCCCGGGGCCGCACCTTCGTCACCAGCCACGCCGCCTTCGGCTACCTCGCCGAGGCCTACGGCCTCGTCCAGGTCCCCATCAACGGCGTCGACCCCGAGTCCGAGCCCACCCCGGCCCGCCTCGCCGAGGTCCAGAAGGCCGCCCGGGACAACGGCGTCACCACGATCTTCTTCGAGACCCTGGCCAGCCCCAGGCTCGCCGAGACGGTCGCCAAGGACCTCGGCCTCGGCACCGCCGTCCTCGACCCGCTGGAGGGCGTCAAGGACCGGTCCAAGGACGACTACCTCACCGTCATGAGGCAGAACCTGGCCAACCTCCAGGCCGCCCTGGGCACCGGCGCGAACGCCGGCCCGGGCGCCACCGCCATCCCCACCAGCTGACGGGACCACCGGCATGACCCCCCCGACACCCCCGGCCGTCCGCCTGCACGACGCCGTCGCCTCGCGCGGCGGACGCCCGGTGCTGCGCGGCGTCGACCTCACCGTCCGCCCCGGCGAAGTGGTCGCCCTGCTCGGCGCCAACGGATCCGGCAAGTCCACCACCGTCAAGGCCGTCACCGGCGCCGTCCCGCTGGAGCGCGGCGGCCTGGAACTGTTCGGCACCCCGCTCGCCCGGTTCCGCGCCTGGCACCGGATCGGCTACGTCCCGCAGCGCACCACCGCCGCCTCCGGCGTCCCGGCCACCGTGCGCGAGGTCGTCTCCACCGGCCGGCTGCCGCTGCACCGGCTGCTGCCGTTCCGCCGCGCCGACCGCGCCGCCGTGGACCGCGCGCTGGCCGCCGTCGGCATGCTCGACCGGGCCGGCGACGGCGTCGCCGACCTCTCCGGCGGCCAGCAGCAGCGGGTGCTGATCGCCCGTGCGCTGGCCGGCTCCCCCGACCTGCTGATCATGGACGAGCCGATGGCCGGCGTGGACGCCGCCAGTCAGCAGGTGCTCGCCGACACCCTGCGCGCCGAGGTCGCGCGCGGCGCCGCCGTCCTGCTGGTGCTGCACGAACTCGGGCCGCTGGAACCGCTGATCGACCGCGCCGTGGTGCTCCGCGACGGCTGCGTCGCGCACGACGGCCCGCCCGTCCCCAACACCGGCCTGCACGCCCTGCCCGGCCACGACCACGTCCACCCGCACGCCGACCACGGCCACGACCACGAACGGATCCGGGGACTGCTGTCATGACCGAGATGCTCAGCTACGACTTCATGCAACGGGCGCTGATCGCCGCCGTCCTGGTCGGCTTCACCGCCCCCGCCGTCGGCATCTACCTGGTGCAGCGCCGCCAGGCGCTGATGGGCGACGGCATGGGACACGTCGCGATGACCGGCGTCGGCCTCGGCTTCATCTTCCAGACCAGCCCGGTCTGGATGGCCGTCCTGGTCTGCGTGCTCGGCGCCGTCACCATGGAGCTGGTCCGCTCGCGCGGCAACCAGCGCGGCGACATCGCCCTCGCGATGCTCTTCTACGGCGGCATGGCCTGCGGCAAGCTGCTGGTCTCCAAGTCCGCCGAGGCGGGCGCCGGTTCGCTGGAGAGCTACCTCTGGGGCTCCATCCTGACCGTCTCCCCCGCCGACCTGGCCGCGATCGCCGCGCTCGGCGCCGTCGTCGTCGCCGTCACCCTCGGTCTGCGCCGCCAGCTCTTCGCGATCTGCCAGGACGAGGACTTCGCCAAGGTCACCGGCGTCCCGGTGCGGCTGCTCAACCTGCTGCTCGCCGTGATGGCCGCGGTCACCGTCACCGTCGCCATGCGGGTGGTCGGCCTGCTGCTGGTCAGCGCGCTGATGGTGGTCCCGGTGGCCGCCGCCCAGCAGCTCACCCGCTCCTTCGCCGCGACCCAGGCCGGCGCGATCGCGGTCGGCGTGATCGTCGCCCTGGCCGGCGTCACCGGCTCCTACCAGCTCGACGTGCCCTCCGGCCCGGCCATCGTGCTGCTCGCCATCGCGGTGTTCGCGGTGTTCAGCGCGATCGCCGCACCACTCGCCCGGCGCCGCCACCGCGCCACCCCCGACGCCGGACCGCAGGTCTGCGACGTCCGGCTGCCGGACCCGGAGCGGGCCGGACCGGGCCGCCCGGACCGTAGCGGCGAGATCACTCCGGCGCCCAGTGCGGGGCTGGCACAATGAGGTGCCAACCGCCCACACCACCAGGAGGACCCACGGTGACCACCGCAGGCCCGTCGCCGCGAGCCCGATCGACCCGGCAGCGCGCCGCCGTCTCGGCGGTCCTGGACGAGATCGAGGACTTCCGCAGCGCGCAGGAGCTCCACGACATGCTGAAGCACCGGGGCGACTCGGTCGGCCTCACCACCGTCTACCGGACGCTCCAGTCGCTCGCCGACGCCGGCGAGGTGGACGTCCTGCGCACCGCCGACGGCGAGGCCGTCTACCGCCGGTGCAGCAGCGGACACCACCACCACCTGGTCTGCCGCCAGTGCGGCGCCACCGTCGAGGTCGAGGGACCGGCCGTCGAGCGCTGGGCCAACTCGGTCGCCGCCGAGCACGGGTTCAGCGACATCGCGCACACCCTGGAGATCTTCGGCACCTGCGCGGAGTGCGCCAAGCGCGCCTGAAGCCGGGCGCGGGACGCCGTGCCCGGGACACCGGGCGCGGGACGCCGCAAGCACCACGAGGGCCCGCGGGAGTCACCTCCCGCGGGCCCTTCCGCGCACCCGGCGCCGGCGCCGGACGGCGCGCTCAGCGCTGCGCCGGCACCTCGGCGCCCAGCTCGGCCGGCACCTCGTTGGGGATCGCCCCGCCGAACCGGCGGTCACGCCTCGCGTACTGCTCGCAGGCCCGCCACAGGTCGCGCCGGTCGAAGTCCGGCCAGAGCACGTCCTGGAACACGAACTCCGCGTACGCCGACTGCCAGAGCAGGAAGTTGGACGTCCGCTGCTCGCCGCTGGGCCGCAGGAAGAGGTCCACGTCCGGCATGTCCGGGTGGTACAGGTACTTGGCGAGGGTCTTCTCGTTGACCTTCTTCGGGTCCAGCCGGCCCGCCGCCACATCGGCCGCGATGGCCGCCGCGGCGTCCGCGATCTCGGCCCGGCCACCGTAGTTGACGCACATGTAGAGGGTGACGGCGTCGTTGTCCTTGGTCTGCTCCTCGGCGACCTGGAGCTCCTGGACGACGCTCTTCCACAGCTTGGGCATCCGGCCCGCCCAGCGCACCCGCACGCCCATCGCGTCCATCTCGTCGCGGCGGCGGTGGATGACGTCGCGGTTGAAGTTCATCAGGAACTTCACCTCGTCGGGTGAGCGCTTCCAGTTCTCGGTGGAGAACGCGTACAGCGAGACGTTCTTCACGCCCAGCTCGATCGCGCCCTTCAGCACGTCCAGCACGACGCCCTCGCCGACCTTGTGGCCCTCGGTGCGCGGCAGCCCGCGCTCCTTCGCCCAGCGGCCGTTGCCGTCCATGACGATCGCGACGTGGCCGGGGACCAGCTCGCCGGGGATCTTCGGGGGCCGGGCGCCGCTGGGGTGCGGGGTCGGGGGGAGGTACTCCCGCTGCTTGCCGCCGCCGAAGAGCCGTCGCGCTGCCATGTGCTCACTTCTCCACGTATCTCATCGAGCGGATGCCCCGCTCCAGGTGCCACTGCAGATAGGCCGCGACCAGGCCGCTGCCCTCCCGCCAGTACCTCGGCTCGCAGGCGTCGGCCGTCCGCCAGTCCCCTGACAGCAGCGCCCCGAGCAGTACCAGTGTCTCAGGGGAGGGTACGGCACATCCGGGCACCCGGCAGTCCGCGCAGAGCACGCCGCCGGCCTGGAGCGAGAAGAACCGGTTGGGGCCCTCCATCCCGCATTTGGCGCAGTCGTCGAAGCTCGCGCCGTACCCGTTGACCGCCAGCGACCGCAGCAGGAAGGCGTCCAGCACCAGGTGCGGCTCGTGCGGGCCGTCCGCCAGCGTGCGCAGCCCCCCGACCAGCAGCAGGTACTGCTGGACGGCCGGCTGGCCCTCGTTCTCGGCGAACCGTTCCGCCGTCTCCAGCATGGCCGTGCCGGCGGTGTAGCGGCCGTAGTCGGCGACGATCCGACCGCCGTACGGGGCGATCGTCTCGACCTGGGTGCAGAGCGGCAACCCGCGCCCGACCAGCTCACTCCCCCGGCTGAAGAACTGCACGTCCACGTGGGAGAACGGCTCCAGGCGCGCGCCGAACTTCGACTTGGTCTTGCGCACCCCGCGCGCCACCGCGCGCACCTTGCCGTGGTGACGGGTGAGCAGGGTGATGATCCGGTCGGCCTCGCCGAGCTTCTGCGCCCGGAGCACCACGCCGTCGTCCCGGAAGAGGCTCATGCGCCCGCCTCGCCGGAGCGGACCTCGAACAGTACGGACATCCCACCATTGTCCCCCAGCCGTCCCGCCCCGGCGGACAGCCGTGTGCCCGCACCGGGCCGTGGGGGATCGCCGAACGGTGCGGGACACGGCGGGCCCCGGAGGGGGTGGGGGCCCGGTTCGTGGGGGTCCGGGGGAAGGGGGCACGAGGGGAGAGCGCGGGGAGGGCCGAGGGGAGAGCGAGGGGGCAGGGGTCTAGTACGGCGCCCGGGTGGCCGCCTCCAGCAGCGCCCCGACCCGCGCCTGCGGCAGGTCCAGGCAGCGCCCGACGGCGTCCAGCGCCTCCCGCTCCTGCGGCCGGTACCGGCCGTCGGCCAGCGCGATCGCCGCGCCCTGCAGCAGCAGCCGCTCCCGGCCGGGCCCGGCCAGGTGCGGGGCGAGCGGTTCGAGCACCGCGTGCAGTTCCACGGCCAGCCCGCCGGCCATGCCGTGCGCGTCGTAGAGCTCGCCGCCGAGCCCGGACAGCGCCGCCATCGCGGCCAGCACCTGGGCCTCGCCGCAGTCCTCGAAGCCGGCGTCCCGGACCGCCGCGCAGGCGGCCTCGCGGGCCGCACGGTGGGTGGTGCCGCCCGCGGCCAGCAGGGCCAGCGCGACGGTGTACTGCGCGTCGCGCAGCATCCCGCCCAGGCGCACGCAGGTGGGCTGTTCCAGGCTCTCCACCCCGAACCGGCCGTGGCAGCTGGTGCACTGCACACTGCCGATCACCGGTCCGAGCGGAAGCACCGGGGTTCCCAGCAGCCGCAGCCACCGCCGGCCGTGCTGCCGGCGGTAGTTGCGGTCCCCGCCGCAGCCTGGACAGAAGAAGTCACCGAGAACGTCAGTCCGCCACCGCGGGCGAACACCCCACATCCCTGTCACGGCGCCCACTCCCCAGACATGGCAGGCGGCCTGCACAACAATGGGCAGGTCACGCGACCGGCCACCGGATCGTCCCACCGACCCGGCCTTCCGGTGGGACGATGGTGCCACGGTTGCCGACACGTGTCAGTACTTCGAACGGTCCGATCCCGGAAAAAATGTGGCGCAGGACACAGCACGCGCGCCCCCGGCCCACGGCCCTCCGACCCGGTCCCGGAACGGCCGCCGGGCCGCCCCCGAAGGGGACGGCCCGGCGATGTCCACTCGTACGAACTACCCGCGCCGCGCCCGGTTGACGGCGCTGATCATCGCCTTCAGCGAGGCCAGCACGGTGTTGCCGTCGATCCCGACGCCCCACAGCACGCGGCCGTCCACCGCGCACTCGACGTACGCGGCGGCCTGGGCGTCGCCGCCCTCGCTCAGCGCGTGCTCGGCGTAGTCCAGCACCCGTACGTCCACGCCGATCTGCGCCAGCGCGTCGGCGAACGCCGAGACCGGGCCGTTGCCGGTACCGGCCAGGGTGACCGGCGCGCCGTCCACCACCGCCTCGGCGGTCAGCGCGTCCCGGCCGTCCTCGGTGGTCAGGGTGCGCGAGCCGCTCAGCGAGATCCGGCCCCACGGGTTCGCCGTGGTCGGCAGGTACTCGTCCTCGAAGACCCGCCAGATCTCCGCCGGGGTGACCTCGCCGCCCTCGGCGTCGGTCATCGTCTGGATGATCCGGGAGAACTCGATCTGCATCCGGCGCGGCAGGTCCAGCTTGTGGTCGTTCTTCAGCACGTACGCCACGCCGCCCTTGCCGGACTGGCTGTTGACCCGGATGACCGCCTCGTAGGTACGGCCGACGTCCTTCGGGTCGATCGGCAGGTACGGCACGCCCCAGGTGTGCTCCTCGACCGGCACGCCCGCGGCGGCCGCGTCCGCCGCCAGGACGTCGAAGCCCTTCTTGATGGCGTCCTGGTGCGAGCCGGAGAAGGAGGTGTACACCAGGTCGCCGGCGTACGGGTGGCGCGGGTGCACCTCCATCTGGTTGCAGTACTCGGCGGTGCGGCGCACCTCGTCGATGTCGGAGAAGTCGATCTGCGGGTCGATGCCCTGCGAGAAGAGGTTCATGCCCAGGGTCACCAGGTCGACGTTGCCGGTCCGCTCGCCCTGGCCGAACAGGCAGCCCTCGATCCGGTCGGCGCCGGCCATGTAGGCCAGCTCGGCGGAGGCGACGGCGGTGCCCCGGTCGTTGTGCGGGTGCACCGACAGGCAGACGAACTCGCGGCGCGACAGGTTGCGCGACATCCACTCGAACTGGTCGGCCTGGACGTTCGGGGTGGCCCGCTCGACGGTGGCCGGCAGGTTCAGGATGATCTCGCGGCCCTCGCCCGGCTGCCAGACGTCCATGACCGCCTCGCAGACCTCCAGCGCGAAGTCCAGCTCGGTGTCGACGAAGATCTCCGGCGAGTACTGGTAGCCGAAGACGGTGTCGTCGCCCAGCAGCTTCTCGGCGTACTCCATCACCAGCCGGGTGCCGTCGGTGGCGATCGCCTTGGTGGCCTCCTTGTCGTTGCGGAACACCACCCGGCGGAACAGCGGCGCGGTCGCGTTGTACAGGTGCACGGTCGCGCGCGGCGCGCCGACCAGCGACTCGACGGTCTTCTCGATCAGCTCCTCGCGCGCCTGGGTCAGCACCGAGATGGTGACGTCCTCCGGGATCGCCCCCTCCTCGATCAGCGAGCGCACGAAGGCGTGGTCGGTGGCCCCGGAGGACGGGAAGCCGACCTCGATCTCCTTGTATCCCATCGCGACCAGCAGGTCGAACATCTTGCGCTTGCGGGCCGGGGACATCGGGTCGATCAGCGCCTGGTTGCCGTCCCGCAGGTCGGTGGAGAGCCAGCGCGGCGCCTTGGTGATCACCTTCGACGGCCAGGTGCGGTCCGGCAGGTCGACGGTGCCGAAGGGCAGGTAGCGGCCGTGCCGCATGCCGGACGGCCGCTGGCGCACCGAACCGGCGGTGATCGGGGTGGGCCGGCCGGCGAAGGCGCGGGCGGCGGGGACGGGCGCGGCGGAGCTCTGCTCGGTCATGGGGGCGACTCTCGGCTTCCTGTGATGCGTGGTGCGGGCTGGTCGGGGCGGTGTCCTCACCCGACTCGGCCGGCCTGCTGCCGCTCGCGGTCCCCGTGGGACCACCGGAATCAGCGCGCAGCACAGTCCCCGCGGCGAGGGAGCCGGCCCTTGGTGGACTACAGGCCCTCGACGCGGCAGCTAAGAAGAAGCAGCCCGTTGCGCATGATGCGGCCCAGCCTAACCCAGGGCCGCGCGGCCCCGAAGCCGGCCGCCCGCTCTTCCCACCCCTTGAGACGGCGCGCGGATGCGCCCGGACGGCGCGCGATCCCGTCCGCGCCGGTGACAACACGTCATCAATGCCTCACGCTGGGCCACATGACAGCCGAACCGACGCTCTGCGCGATCGTTCCGCCGTACGTCCTGGACCGCCTCGCCGAGGACGGTCACGCGCCCGCCGCCCGCTCCCTCGCCCTCGATGCCGCGCACCGGGCCGCCCGGCTCACCGCCGCCCCGCCCGCCCCGGCCGCCGACCGCCTGGAGCGGGTGATCTCCGACGCCGGGCACCGCGAACGCCTGCCCGGCCGCACCGTCCGCCGGGAGGGCGAGAGCCCCCTGCCCGACCAGTCCGTCAACCACGCCTACGACGGTCTCGGCGCCACCTGGACGCTGTTCTCCGCCGTCTACGGACGGCACTCCATCGACGACCAGGGCCTGCGGCTGGACGCCACCGTCCACTACGGCCAGGAGTACGACAACGCCTTCTGGGACGGCCGGCGGATGGTCTTCGGCGACGGCGACGGCGAGGTGTTCGGCGACTTCACCGCCTGCGTCGACGTCATCGGCCACGAACTCGCCCACGGTGTCACCCAGTTCACCGCCGCACTGGAGTACCGCGACCAGCCCGGGGCGCTCAACGAGTCGGTCTCCGACGTCTTCGGCTCCCTGGTCAAGCAGTACGCGCTGCAGCAGGACGCCGCCGCGGCGGACTGGCTGATCGGCGCCGGACTGCTCGCCCCCGGCGTGCAGGGGGTCGCGCTGCGCTCGATGAAGGCGCCCGGCACCGCCTACGACGACCCCCGGCTGGGCAAGGACCCGCAACCCGCCCACCTGCGCGACTACGTGCGCACCTCCCGGGACAACGGCGGGGTCCACATCAACTCGGGCATCCCCAACCACGCCTTCTACCTGCTCGCCACCGCGCTCGGCGGCCCGGCCTGGGAACGCGCCGGCCGGATCTGGTACGACGCGCTGACCGGGCGGCGGCTGCCCGCCGACGCCGACTTCACCGCCTTCGCCCGGGCCACCGTGGCCGCCGCGAAGGCCCGCTACCCGGAACCGGAGGTCGCCGACACGGTGACCGCGTCCTGGGCGAAGGTCGGCATCAGCCCGGCTTGAGCCGCGCTTAAGTCAAGGTCCGGGAAAACCCCGGCAAACGCCATCGCTGGGTAGCACCATGGACACCATGCGTATCCAGGTGACCCGGACCGGCGGCCTCGCGGGACACGTCCGCCGCGCTGAGCTCGACACCACCGAGCGGGTGGACGCCCCGCACGTGCACGCGCTCGCCCGCGAGGCCGTCGCGGGCGGGCTGCGCACGCCCTCCTACGGGGTGCCTGACGGCTACCACTACGAGATCACCGTCGACGGGCGCACGGTGCACTGCGCGGACCCGAAGCTCACCGCGTCCCAGCGCGAACTGGTCTCCCTCGTCCTGCGCGAGGGCGCCTGAGGCCCTGCGCCCGGCGCTCAGAGCCAGCCGTCGAGGGAGGCCAGGAAGCCCGCGAGGTCGTCCCGGTGGATGGTGTGGCCGGCCCCGTCCACCCTGCGGACCTCGTAGCCGAGTCCGCGCAGGGCCTCGGCGTCCTCGGGCCCGATCAGCCAGCTGTTGCCGGCCAGCTGCACCAGCGAGGGCACGGCCGGGGCGCCCGGCAGCGCGGCCCGCTCGTACAGCGAGGAGAGCGCGAACGCGGTGTCCGGGTCCCACAGGGCCAGGGTGGCCAGCTCCACGTCCACGTCGGCGGGGGCCCAGCGCGGGTTGACCAGGGTGAGCTGCGCCCGGGTGGCCCGCTTGAACTGCGCGAAGACCGCCGGGTCGAACAGGCCCGGCTGGGCGAACTTCCAGGCCGGGTCCGAGTAGACGGCCCGGGCCGGCCGCAGCCGCTCGACGGCGTGCAGCAGGACCAGCCCGCCCAGCGAGTGGCCGATGGCCAGGTCGGCGCCCTGCGGCAGGGTGTCGACCAGGTCGTCGGCGTAGCGCTCGGGGCCGTAGCGCTCCACCGGGGTCGCGCCCTCGCCGCGCGGGCTGGCGCCGTGGCCGCGCAGGTCCACGGCGATCACCCGGTAGCCGCGCTCGGCGAGCGCCGGACCGACCGACCCCCAGCTGCGGTGGTCGGTCATGATCCCGTGGACCAGCAGCGCGACCCGGTCGCCGGAACCCCACTCACGCGTGTGCAGCTTCACCGCGCCCCCTCCCCCTCGGTGGTCAGAACCCGAGCTTGCGCAGCTGCTTCGGGTCCCGCTGCCAGTCCTTGGCGACCTTGACGTGCAGGTCCAGGAAGACCGGGGTGCCGAGCAGCGCCTCGATGTGCTTGCGGGCGGTGGTGCCGACGTGCTTGAGCCGGGCGCCCTTGGCCCCGATCACGATGGCCTTCTGGCTCTGCCGCTCGATGTAGACGTTGGCGTGGATGTCGAGCAGCGGCCGGTCCGCCGGGCGGCCCTCGCGCGGCAGCATCTCCTCGACCACGACGGCCAGCGAGTGCGGCAGCTCGTCGCGCACGCCCTCCAGGGCGGCCTCGCGGATCAGCTCGGCCACCATGATCTGCTCGGGCTCGTCGGTGAGGTCGCCGTCCGGGTAGAGCGGCATGCCCTCCGGCAGCAGCTTGCTGATCAGCTCGCCGGCCAGCTCGACCTGCTTGTCGCCGACGGCGGAGACCGGGATGATCTCGGCCCACTCGATGCCCAGCTCGGCGCCGAGCTGCTGGACGGCGATCAGCTGCTCGGCGAGCCGCTTGGAGTCGACCAGGTCGGTCTTGGTGACGATGGCCACCTTGGGGGTCTTCTTGATCCCGGCGAGTTCCTTGGCGATGAACTTGTCGCCGGGGCCGAGCTTCTGGTCGGCGGGCAGGCAGAAGCCGATCACGTCGACCTCGGCCCAGGTGGAGCGGACCAGGTCGTTGAGGCGCTCGCCGAGCAGGGTGCGCGGCTTGTGCAGGCCGGGGGTGTCCACCAGCACCAGCTGGGCGTCCGGGCGGTGCACGATGCCGCGGACGGTGTGCCGGGTGGTCTGCGGTCGGTCGGAGGTGATCGCGACCTTCGTCCCCACCAGAGCGTTGGTCAGGGTCGACTTGCCCGCGTTGGGCCGGCCGACGAAGCACGCGAAGCCGGAGCGGTACGAGGAGGAAGGGGCATTCATGGGCTCCATTCTCCCTGATCACCCCCGCCGGGACGGACACCACCCGTCCGGGCCCTCACTTCCTGCCCCCGAACACCGCTCCCAGGCCCCAGCCGAGGACGAGCAGCAGGAAGGCGACCGAGCCCCAGAGCCAGAACGGCGACCCGGTCTCCTGCCACTTGCCCATGCCCATCACGCCCAGCAGCAGCCCCGCGAAGAACGCGAACGGCCCCATCGCCCAGCCCCCTCACCGCGCCGTCCCACCGCGCCGTCTCCCCGCCCGTCCCCGGTGAGATTATCCGGCACGCCCGGGGGCCCCGGAACGCGCCGGTGCCCGGGGCGTGAACCCCGGGCACCGTACGGACCGCGCGCGCTCAGCGGGCCCCGACCGAGACGCGCAGCGCCCCGTCCGGGCCGGCCAGCAGCAGCGGGGTGCCGGCCCCGCCGAGGTCCCGCACCGCCGCCAGGTCGGCCTCCGAGGGCTGCTCCGCCTCGGTCACCACGGCCGCCGCCTCCAGCGACTTCGCGCCACTGGCCACCGCCATCGCCACCGCCGTCTGCACCGCGCTCAGCCGCAGCGACTCCAGCGCGACCGTCCCGGCCACGTAGGTGCGGCCGGTCTCGTCACGCACCGCGGCCCCCTCCGCCACGCCGTTGCGGGCGCGGACGGAGCGGGCCAGGGTGATGATCTTCTTGTCTTCGGGGTTCAGCTCGACGATGTTGTCACTCATGCCCAGGAGCATAGGCCCCGGCGGGCCGCCCGGGCGGCGCTCCTCAGTGCCCGACCGGGTTGGGCGGTCCGGGCCGGATCACCTTCACGAAGGTCTTGGGACCGGTCGGCAGCGCCTCCTCCTCCCCGACCCGCTTGCGCCAGTACGGGTTGTCGTGCGGCAGGTGGCCGCTGACCCGCCCGTACATCCCGAACGCGGTGATCACCACGCCGAAGGCGAAGGCGAAGATCACGTTGTGGATGCCGAAGTTCAGGATGTTGGCGTCCGGCCGTTCGAGCACCGTCAGCCCGTAGAACCCGGAGAGGATGAACAGCACGCCGGCCGCCATGTTCAGATTGGCGGCGAAGTTCCCGCCGACGACCGCGCCGAGCACCAGGATCGCGCCCACCACGATGGACAGGATGCTCAGCGCGCCGTTGGTGGACATCCCGGCGATCTCGTCGCCCCGGGTGGACAGGAAGCCCGGGTGGTCGGCCAGCCCCAGGCAGCCGAACACGATCAGGAAGATCCCGCCGAGCCCCGCCCCGATCCGCCAGACCAGCACCAGTTTGTGGTCGACGGGCAGTTCGTCTTGCAGCTTCATGGCGACCTCCGTGGTGGCCCGAACGCCTGGCTAGCTGTAGGGGTGGCTCCCCTGCATGTGCGGCACCTCGTGCATGTACAGCGAGCCGCACTGCTGGCAACCCCGCAGACCGGTCCCCCACTCCTGCTCCGGCCTGGTCTCGGCCTCGGCGGGAATGGTCCGGCCGCACAGCGCGAGCGCCGGATCCCTCTCCCGCACGACGTGCCAGACCTTCACCCCGCCCGCCGTCCCCTGCGGGCCGTACTCCGCGCGAAGTTGGTGCGTCATGCCTCCCATGGTCGCCCCGCGGGCACCCGACCGCTACTCGCCGCCCTCCCGGGCCGCCCGCACCTCGGCCCGCACCGGGGCGGCCACCACGGAACCGATCCGGTTGCGGCGCCCGGCCGAGCTCTCGGCGGTCAGCCGGATCGCGGTCAGCCCGCCCGGCACCTCCTCCGGCACCGGGATCTCGCAGGACGAACCGGGGATCGGGACCCGCCCCAGTTTCTTGGCCAGCAGACCGCCGACCGTCTCGACGTCCTCGTCCTCCAGCTCGATCCCGAACAGCTCGCCGAGGTCCTCCACCAGCAGCCGCGCGGTGATCCGGTACGAGCCGTCGCCGAGGTCCTCCACCGGCGGGATCTCCCGGTCGTACTCGTCGGTGATCTCGCCGACGATCTCCTCCAGGATGTCCTCGATGGTGACCAGGCCGGCCGTGCCGCCGTACTCGTCGATCACGATCGCCACGTGGGAGCGCATCTGCTGCATCTCGCGCAGCAGGTCGGCGGCCGGCTTGGAGTCCGGGACGAACACCGCCGGGCGCAGCACGGCGCCCACCTCGTCCGCCTCCGAGTCCCGGTTGATGTGGGTGCGGCGCACCAGGTCCTTGAGGTAGACGATGCCGACCACGTCGTCCTCGTTGTCGCCGACCACCGGGATCCGCGAGAAGCCCGAGCGCAGCGCCAGGGTCAGCGCCTGCCGCACGGTCTTGTGCCGCTCGATCATCACCAGGTCGGTGCGCGGCACCATCACCTCGCGGACGATGGTGTCGCCCAGCTCGAAGACCGAGTGCACCATGCGGCGCTCCTCGTCCTCGATGACGTCGTTCTTCTCCGCCAGGTCGACCAGGGCCCGCAGCTCCGCCTCGGAGGCGAACGGGCCCTCCTTGTAGCCCTTGCCCGGGGTCAGCGCGTTGCCGAGCAGGATCAGCAGCCGCGGGATCGGGCCGAGGATCCGGGCCAGCGGCAGCAGCACGAAGGAGGCCGCGGTGGCGGTGGTGAGCGGGTGCTGGCGGCCGATCGTGCGCGGCGAGACGCCCACCGCCACGAAGGACACCAGCACCATCACGCCGAACGCCAGCAGCACGGCCTGCCAGGTCGTGTCGATGGTGCGCACGCACACCACGGTGACCAGGACCGCCGCCGCCATCTCGCTGGCCACCCGGATCAGGGTGGCCAGGTTGAGGTAGCGGATCGGGTCGGTGGCCAGTGCCAGCAGCCGGGCCGAGCCCTTGCGCCCGGAGCGCACGGCCTCCTCCGCCCGGAACCGGGAGACCCGGGAGATGCCCGCCTCGGCGCACGCGGCCAGCCAGCCGAGCACGACGAGCAGGACCGCACCGAGGATGAAACTCGTACTCTCACCACTCACAGGGGTTCGGGCTCCGTGCTCAGTGGGTGGTGGGGGCCGGCGAGATGCCGCCGAGGCCCCGCTCGGCCCGCCAGCCGTCGAGGATCGCCTTCTGGAGGCCGAACATCTCGGCCTCCTCGTCCGGCTCCTCGTGGTCGTAGCCGAGCACGTGCAGCACGCCGTGCACGGTGAGCAGCTGCAGCTCCTCGTCCATCGAGTGCTTCGACGGGGCGGCCTTGCCCTGCTGCTCGGCGACCTCGGGGCAGAGCACGATGTCGCCGAGCAGGCCCTGCGGCAGTTCCTCGCCCTCCTTGCCGGGACGCAGCTCGTCCATCGGGAAGGACATCACGTCCGTCGGGCCCGGGAGGTCCATCCACTGGATGTGCAGTTCCTCCATCGCCGCCCCGTCCACCAGGATCACGGACAGTTCGGACTGCGGGTGGATCCGCATCTTGTCCAGTGCGTAGCGGGCGACGGCGAGGACGGACTCCTCGTCGACGTCCCAACCGGACTCGTTGGCGATGTCGATCGACATGAGGGGCTGGTTACTCAGCTTTCGGTGCGGTGGGACTGTCGGGGTGCGCGCGAGCCGCGCCGCTGGGCGGGCTTGACCGGGAGCCTGCGCTCGTCGGTCTCCTGGGCCTCCTGGCGGGCGTCCCAGCGCTCGTACGCGTCCACGATCCGGCCGACCAGCTTGTGGCGGACCACGTCGGTGCTGGTGAGGACGGAGAAGTGGATGTCGGGCACGTCGGCCAGGATCTCCTGGACGACCTTGAGGCCGCTGCGGGTGCCGCCCGGGAGGTCG
This sequence comes from Kitasatospora sp. NPDC015120, assembly GCF_043080305.1. Lineage (NCBI taxonomy): Bacteria > Bacillati > Actinomycetota > Actinomycetes > Kitasatosporales > Streptomycetaceae > Kitasatospora > Kitasatospora sp. NPDC015120. The sequence goes on from NZ_JBIBVJ010000001.1 coordinate 714,087, forward strand.
ATCTGGCTGGTGTCGCCGGTGACGACCACCCGGGAGTTGAACCCGAGGCGGGTGAGGAACATCTTCATCTGCTCGGGCGAGGTGTTCTGGGCCTCGTCGAGGATGATGAAGGCGTCGTTGAGGGTGCGGCCGCGCATGTAGGCGAGCGGCGCGACCTCGATGGTCCCGGCGGCCATCAGGCGCGGGATGGAGTCCGGGTCCATCATGTCGTGCAGCGCGTCGTAGAGCGGGCGCAGGTACGGGTCGATCTTCTCGTAGAGGGTGCCGGGCAGGAAGCCCAGCCGCTCCCCCGCCTCGACGGCCGGACGGGTCAGGATGATCCGGTTGACCTCCTTGGCCTGCAGGGCCTGGACGGCCTTGGCCATCGCGAGGTAGGTCTTGCCGGTGCCGGCCGGGCCGAGGCCGAAGACGATCGTGTGCTTGTCGATCGCGTCGACGTAGCGCTGCTGGTTGAGGGTCTTGGGACGGATGGTCCGGCCCCGGTTGGACAGGATGTTCGCGGTGAACACCTGCGACGGGGCCGGGCTGTCGGGGTCGTCCGCGGCGCCGCGGAGCATGGCGATGGAGCGCTCCACGGCGTCCTCCGTGAGGGGTTGGCCGGTGCGCAGCACCAGCATCATCTCGCTGAACAGCTGCTTGACGAGGGCCACCTCGGCGCGCGTGCCGGTCGCGGTCACCTCGTTGCCGCGGACGTGGATGTCGGCGGCGGGGAAGCCCTGCTCGATCACCCGCAGCAGCGAATCGGCGGCTCCCAGCAGGGTGACCATCGGATGCTTCTCGGGGATGACGATCCGGGCGCTGACGCGGCCGTCGTCGGCCGGCTCGGGGCGCGGCTGTCCGTTGGTACGGGTCTGCGATGTGTCACTCATAGGTCGGCGCTGGGGCCTGCCTCATCCCATCCGTGTCTCGTTGGTGCCGCTGGGTCTCTCCGGGGCACCAGGGTACGCCGCGCACGTGATCGACGCGGCGGGCGGCGGGGCCGCACCCGACGATGCTGCGGCAGACCGCCCGGGTGGCGCGAACCGTTTTCCGCGCCGTCCGGACGCCGGGCCCGCGCCGGGGGGCTCCGCTCACGCGCGCCGGGGCGGTACCGGGACCCGGGCGAGGTCCTCGGCGAGCACGATCGGGCCGTCGAAGTGCTTGCGGGCATCGGCGAGGTGCTGGGCGAGGTCCGGGTAGCGCTGGGAGAAGTGGGTCAGCACCAGGGTGCGGGCGCCCGCCTCGGCGGCGACCTTGCCGGCCTGGCCGGCGGTGAGGTGGCCGTGCTCCTCGGCGAGCCGGGCGTCGGCGTCGGTGAAGGTGGCCTCGACGACCAGCAGGTCGGCGCCCTCGGCGAGCTCGTGCACGCCCTCGCAGAGCCGGGTGTCCATGATGAAGGCGAACCGCTGTCCGGGCCGGGGCTCGCTGACCTCGTCCAGGGTGACCCGCCGGCCGGCCGCCCCGATCTCGCCCTGGCGCTGGAGCCGGCCGACGTCCGGGCCGGCGATGCCCAGGGCGGCCAGCCGTCCGGGCACCAGCCGGCGGCCGTCGGGCTCGCGCAGCCGGTAGCCGAAGGACTCCACCGGGTGGGAGAGCCGGACGGCGTCCAGCGCGAAGCGGGCGCCGGGCGCCTCCAGCGGGCCGGTCTCCTCGATCGGGCGGGGCCGCAGCACGGCCGTCTCGTGGAAGGCGGTGGCGTGGCGCAGCCGCTCGAAGTACACCTCGCCGGAGGCCGGGAAGTAGACGTCCACCGGGTGCGGGACGCGGTCGAGGTTGATCCGCTGGATCACCCCGGCCAGGCCCAGGCTGTGGTCGCCGTGGAAGTGCGTGACGGCGATCCGGGTGAGCTGGGTGGCCGAGACACCGGCGCGCAGCATCTGGCGCTGGGTGCCCTCGCCGGGGTCGAACAGCAGGCCCTCGCCGTCCCAGCGCAGCAGGTAGCCGTTGTGGTTGCGGTGCCGGGTCGGCACCTGGCTGGCGGTGCCGAGGACGACGAGTTCGCGCTGGGACACCGGGTCAGACCATGTCCTCGGTCATCGTCCGGCCGCCGAGCACGTGGACGTGGGCGTGGAAGACCGTCTGCCCGGCACCGGCGCCGGTGTTGAAGATCAGCCGGTAGTCCCGGACGCCCTCGTCGGCGGCGACCCGGCCGGCCTCGGCGAGCAGTTCGCCGGCGATCTGCGGCTCGTCGGCGGCCAGCGCGGCGGCGTTGGGGTAGTGGGCGTGCGGGATCACCAGGACGTGCAGCGGGGCCTTCGGCGCGATGTCCCGGAAGGCGAGCACCCGCTCGGTCTTGCGCACCACGGTGGCCGGGATCTCGCCCGCCACGATCTTGCAGAACAGGCAGTCGGGCTGCGGCTCGCCGGCCATCGGGGTCTCCTCGCGGGGTCGGGTCGGTGCGTACGGCGGCATGCTAGGCCCTCTCTTCCGGATCACGCCAGGCGGACCGGGCCGGGGCGGGAGAACCGGACCGCTCTCCCGCCCCGGCGCGCCGCTAGCGCTGCCCGGGCAGCGGCGGCGGGGTCTTCGCCGGCCGCCCGGCGAGCGCCTCCAGCGCCAGCCGGACCCCCTTGGCGAGCTGCGGGTCCTCCCCCGCCGCCCACGCGTGCGGCGGGAAGGGCACCTCGACGTCCGGGTCCACGCCGTGGTTCTCCAGGCCCCAGCCGACCCGCTCCGACCAGAACGCGTACTTCGGCTGGGTCACCAGGGTGCCGTCCACCAGCGAGTAGCGGCTGTCGATGCCGATCACCCCGCCCCAGGTGCGGGTGCCGACCACCGGGCCGATGCCGAGCGCCTGGATGGCCGCGTTGACGATGTCGCCGTCCGAGCCGGAGTACTCGTCGGCCAGGGCGACGACGGGTCCGCGCGGCGCGTCCTCGGGGTACGGCGAGGGGCTGGCGACGTCCCGGGCGACGCCCCAGCCGATGATCCGCCGGGACAGCTTCTCGATCACCAGCTGCGAGGTGTGCCCGCCCCGGTTGCCCCGGATGTCGACGATCACGCCCTCCCGGGCCATCTCCGAGCGCAGGTCGCGGTGGATCTGCGCCCAGCCGGTGGTCTGCATGTCGGGGATGTGCAGGTAGCCGAGCCGGCCCCCGGACAGCTCGCGCACGGCGGCCCGCCGCCCGGCCACCCAGTCGTGGTAGCGCAGCGCCTCGTCGTCGGCGAGCGGGACGACCACCGGGTGGCGCCGGTCGGTGCCGTCCTGGCCGGCCACGGTCAGCTCGACCGGCTGCCCGGCGGTGCCCGCCAGCAGCGGCGCCGGGCCGGTCAGCGGGTCCACCGGGCGGCCGTTGACCGCGAGGACCGCGTCGCCCGGGCGGACGGCCACGCCCGGCGCGGCCAGCGGCGAGTGCGCCCTCGGGTCCGAGGACTCGCCGGGCAGGACGCGGGCGATCCGCCACACCTCGCCGTCGCGGACCAGGTCGGCGCCGAGCAGGCCCTGCCGGCGGGCCGCCTCGGTGGGCCGGCCGGGCGGCACCACGTACGCGTGGGAGGTGCCCAGCTCGCCGTGCACCTCCCAGAGCAGGTCCACCAGGTCGTCGTGCGAGCCGAGCCGCTCCACCAGCGGGCGGTAGCGGGCCAGCACCCCGGCCCAGTCCACCCCGGAGAGGTCCGGGTGCCAGAAGTTGTCCCGCATCAGGCGGCCGTTCTCGTCGAACATCTGCCGCCACTCGGCCGCCGGGTCGACGGTCACCCGCAGCCGGGCCAGGTCGACGTCGGTCTCCTCGTCCTCGCCGGACGCCTTGTGGCCGGCCGGCAGGATCCGCAGCTCGCCCTCGTCCAGCACGGCCAGCCGGGTGCCGTCGCCGCTCACCGCGAACGCGTCCAGGGCGTCCACCAGCTGCTCGGCCCGGCGCTTGCGGAAGTCGAAGCGCTCCAGGGCCGGGCGCGGGCGCTCGTCCTCCGGCGAGGCCGCGTCGTCGCCCAGCTCGCCGACCAGCGGGACGCGCGTCCACAGCACGCCGTCCTTGGCGGCCCGCAGGGTGCCGAAGCGGCCGCCCTCCACCGGGAACGGCACGATCCGGTCGGCGATGCCGGCCAGGTCGACCCTGGTCACCGGCGGCGTGTCGGCCCCGGCCTCCTCGCCGGCGTCCCGCTTGCCGCGGGGCTCGTCCTCCTCGCCGCCGACCGGCCGCCCGGCCCGGCTCGGCCCGAACGGGGACGGCGTGTCGGCGGCCAGGGTGATCAGGTACGGGCGGCAGCCGTTGGGGAACGACAGGTCGAAGACGTGCGAGTCGTACACCGGGTCGAAGGTGCGCATCGAGAGGAACGCCAGGTGCCGGCCGTCCGCGGTGAACGCCGGCGAGGTGTCGATGAACCGCTGCGGGGTCGCCTCGGAGACCGTCCGGGTGGCCAGGTTCGCCAGCATGATCTGGCGCAGCGACCACGGCCCGAGGGCCGGCTGCGACCAGGCCAGCCACGCCGAGTCGGGGCTGAACGCCAGCCCGCTGACCTCGCCGTCCGTGCTGTGCGCCAGCTCGTGCACGGACCCGTCGGCCAGCGAGACCAGCAGCACCCGGCCGTCGTGCGCGCCGACCGCCAGCTGCTTGCCGTCCGGCGAGACCACCAGGGCGCGGACCCGCCCCAGCCGCCCGGCGGCCAGCCGGCGGCGCTCGGTGCCGAGCACGGCGGGCGCGTACTCGACCGCGTCCTCGCCCTCGGCGTCGGTCACCCAGACCACGCCCTGCGCGGCGTCCTCGCCCGCCGTGCCCGGCACCACCCGGGCCAGGCGGGCGCGCACGCCCGGCGTCTCGTCCAGCACCCGGGCCGGGCCCTCCCGGTGGGCCAGCCAGTGCACGGTGCCGCGCACCACCACCGCGCCGGCCCGGCCGGTGCGGTCCGGGGCGGCGCCCTCCAGCCAGTACGCGGCGGACACCGGGCGCGGGCGGCGGCCGGTGCGGGGGCCGCCGAGCCGCACGTCGAGCCGGCGCGGCGCGGCGCCGGCCAGGTCGTCCAGCAGCCACAGCCCGCCGGCGCTGTGCCAGACCACCCGGGTGCCGTCGGTGGCGGCGTCGCGGGCGTAGAAGCCCTCCGGGGAGATGCCGTGGCGGCGCAGGTCGGAGCCGTCCGGGAGGCTGGAGTACAGCGCGCCGACGCCCTCGTGGTCGGAGAGGAACGCGAGGCGCCCGCCCACCCACAGCGGCGACTCGATGTTGCCGGCCAGCTCCTCGTGGACGCGCTCGAAGCGCTCGGCGCCGATCCACAGCTTCCCGGCCCGCCCGCCCCGGTACCGCTTCCACCAGGCCGGTTCCATGCCGAACGCGGAGACCAGCAGCACCCGCCCGCCGCCCGGCTCGAAGGCCAGCCCGCCGACCGGCCCGTAGGGCAGCCGCACCGGCTCGCCGCCGTCCGGCGGCACGGCGTGCGCCCAGGTGCGGCGCAGCGAGGCCTGCCCGGCGGCGGTGGTGGCGATCGGCCGGCCGTCCGCCGTCCAGCCGCGCAGCTGGGTCTGCGCGTCGCCCCAGTGGGTGAGCCGGCGCGACGGACCGCCGTCCACCGGCACGAGGTGCACCTCGGGGGCGCCGTCCCGGGCCGAGGTGAACGCGACGTACCGGCCGTCCGGGGAGAACCGGGGGCGGCGGACCGGGACGTGATCGGCCGTCAGCCGCCAGGCCCGGCCGCCGTCCAGCGGGGCGAGCCACACGTCGTTCTCGGCCACGAAGGTGATCAGGTCGCCGTGCAGGTGCGGGTGGCGCAGATAGGCGCCCACGGAGGTGCTCTCGGGTTCGCTCACACCCGTCACCCTGGCACGGGGCCGCTCCCCCGCGCCCGGACTTTCCCGACCGGGGCCCCGTGCGGGGGACGCCCTGCTAGGACCAGCGGCCGGTGCGGCCCAGCAGCAGCGCGCCGGCCGCCACCCCGGCGGTGGAGGTGCGCAGCACCGACGGGCCGAGCCGGTACGGCTTCGCGCCGTCCTCGGCGAAGGCGGCCAGCTCCTCCGGGGAGACCCCGCCCTCCGGGCCGACCACCAGCACCAGGTCCCCGCTGTCCGGGAGGGCCGCGCCGGCCAGCGGCTCGGCGCCCTCCTCGTGCAGCACGGCCGCGAACGCGGCGCCGGCCAGCACGGGGACCAGCTGCCGGGTGGTCATCACGTCGCGGACCACGGGGAAGCGCAGCCGGCGGGACTGCTTGCCGGCCTCCCGCGCGGTGGCCCGCCACTTGGCGAGCGCCTTGCCGCCGCGCTCGCCCTTCCACTGGGTGATGCAGCGCGACGCCGCCCAGGGGATCACCACGTCCACGCCGACCTCGGTCATGGTCTCCACCGCCAGCTCGCCCCGGTCGCCCTTGGGCAGCGCCTGGACGACGACGATCCGCGGCGTCGGCTCCGGCTCGCGGCGCACCGCCGCCACCGTCACCTCGATCGCGTCCTTGCCGAGCACCCGTGCGACGGTGCCGTCCACGCCCAGGCCGAGGCCGTCGGTCAGGGTGACCGCCTCGCCCGGCTGCAGCCGCTTCACGGCGGCCGCGTGCCGGCCCTCCGGCCCGTCCAGCAGCACCGGCGCGCCGGGCGCGACGGCGGCGATCCGCTCGGTCTCGGCGACGAACACGGGCGCGGTCATGCGGGGAACCTCCGGGGTGGGAAGGGGGACGGGGACGCGAAAGGGGTGCCGAGGAAGCCTCGGCACCCCCGCGCGGGGCGGCTACCGGCCGTTGAAGGCGTCCTTCAGCCGGGAGAACAGCCCCTGCTGCCCGGGCGCGAACTGGCCGGAGGGCCGTTCCTCGCCGCGCAGCACCGCCAGGCGGCGCAGCAGCTCCTCCTGCTCGGCGTCGAGCTTGGTGGGCGTCTGCACCTCGACATGCACTATCAGGTCGCCCCGGCCGCCGCCGCGCAGGTGGGTGATGCCCCGGCCGTGCAGCGGGATGGACTGGCCGGACTGGGTGCCGGGCCGGATGTCGACCTCCTCCACCCCGTCCAGGGTCTGCAGCGGCACCTGGGTGCCGAGCGCGGCCGCGGTCATCGGGATGGTGACGGTGCAGTGCAGGTCGTCGCCGCGCCGCTGGAACACCGTGTGGGTGGTCTCGGCGATCTCGACGTACAGGTCACCGGCCGGGCCGCCGCCGGGGCCGACCTCGCCCTCGCCGGCCAGCTGGATGCGGGTGCCGTTGTCGACACCGGCGGGGATCTTCACGGTCAGGGTGCGGCGGGCGCGGACCCGGCCGTCGCCGGCGCACTCCGGGCACGGGGTCGGCACGACGGTGCCGAAGCCCTGGCACTGCGGGCAGGGGCGGGAGGTCATGACCTGGCCCAGGAAGGACCGGGTGACCTGGGAGACCTCGCCCTTGCCGCGGCACATGTCGCAGGTCTGCGCGGAGGTGCCGGGCGCCGCGCCCTCGCCGCTGCAGGTGGTGCAGGTGACGGCGGTGTCGACCTGGAGTTCCTTGGTGGTGCCGAACGCGGCCTCCTCCAGGGTGATCTCCAGGCGGATCATGGCGTCCTGGCCGCGCCGGGTGCGCGAGCGCGGGCCGCGCTGGCCGGAGGCGGCGCCGAAGAAGGCGTCCATGATGTCGGAGAAGCCGAAGCCGGCCGCCCCCGCGCCGAAGCCGCCCGCCCCGCCGCCCCCGCCGTTGGGCGAGAGCGGGTCGCCGCCGAGGTCGTAGACCTGACGCTTCTGCGGGTCGGAGAGCACCTCGTAGGCGGCGTTGATCTCCTTGAACCGCTCCTGCGTCTTCGGGTCCGGGTTGACGTCCGGGTGCAGTTCGCGTGCCAGGCGCCGGAACGCCTTCTTGATCTCGTCCTGCCCCGCATCCCGTCGGACGCCGAGTACCGCGTAGTAGTCCGTGGCCACCAAATGCTCCGCTTGTTCCGCCTGTAAGAGTGCTTGCGACTTCGGCCGTTAAGAGTCTTAACGGTCCGTCCCTACGACTCGGCCAGGATCTGGCCCACGTACCGTGCCACCGCTCGCACCGCCCCCATTGTGCCCGGATAGTCCATCCGGGTCGGACCGATCACACCCAGTTTGGCCACGCTCTCGTCGCCCGAACCGTAACCGACCGAGACGACCGACGTGGAATTCAGCCCCTCGTAGGCGTTCTCGCGGCCGATCCGGACCGTCATCCCGGCGTCCGCGGTCTCACCCAGGAGGCGGAGCAGGACGACCTGCTCCTCCAGGGCCTCCAGCACCGGCTGGATGGTCAGCGGGAAGTCGTGGCCGAAACGGGTCAGGTTGGCCGTGCCGGCCAGCATGATCCGCTCCTCGCTCTGCTCCGCGAGCGTCTCGAAGAGCGTCGCCAGCACCGTCGTCACCGTCGGCCGGTCGGCCGACTCGAACAGTGCGGGCAGTTCCTCCAGCAGCCCGGGGACGTCCGGCAGGCGCTGGCCGGCGGCCCGCGCGTTGATCCGGGCCCGCAGGTCCGCCAGCAGGGTCTCGCCGACCGTGCCGGGGCAGTCCACCAGCCGCTGCTCGACCCGGCCGGTGTTGGTGATCAGCACCAGCATCACCTTCGCCGGGGCCAGCGCGACCAGCTCGATGTGCCGCACCGTGGAGCGGCTCAGCGAGGGGTACTGCACCACCGCGACCTGGCGGGTCAGCTGGGCCAGCAGCCGCACGGTGCGGGCGACCACGTCGTCGAGGTCCACCGCGCCGTCCAGGAAGTGCCGGATCGCCCGCCGCTCGGGCGCGCTCATCGGCTTGACCTCGGCCAGCTTGTCGACGAACAGCCGGTAGCCCTTGTCGGTGGGGATGCGCCCGGCGCTGGTGTGCGGCTGGTGGATGTAGCCCTCCTCCTCCAGCGCGGCCATGTCGTTGCGGACGGTGGCCGGGGAGACCCCGAGGTTGTGGCGGTCCACCAGGGCCTTGGAGCCCACCGGCTCCTCCGTCCCCACGTAGTCCTGGACGATCGCGCGAAGCACCGCGAGCTTGCGGTCGTCGAGCTGACGGACCTCACCGGCCATGGGGCACGCACCTCCGTCTTCACGCGTTGTCCGTTGTGACATGCCCTTGGGGCATGTGTCCGCATTCGAGCTGTCCGGGCCGGCCCCGCAGGGCCCCGGCCTTGGCACTCCGACCATCCGAGTGCCAGAACCGTACCTGCCAGTGTAAGGCCCGGGTCCGACCGCAGGAACGGCCCGGCCGGAGTGATCCTGCCCGCAGTCCGGCGGCCCGCGGATGATGCCGCGGGCCCGCCCGGGTGGCAGCATCGAAAGCGGACGGCGAACGGAGGAACAGCGATGTCGACCTCGGGCCAGCACACCCGTTTCGCCCCCGACCGCGGCCTGACCGGCCGGATGGTGGGGACGATGTTCCTGATCGGGCTCCTGTACGTCGGATTCACCGGGCTGCTGATCGCCCTGTTGCGCGGCGCCTGGCCGGTCATCGTCCTGGTCTCCGGCGGTCTGTTCGTCGCCCAGTTCTGGTTCAGCGACAGGATCACCGAACGGGCCATGGGCGCCCACCCGGTCACCCCGGAGCAGTACCCGCAGCTGCACGGCGCCGTCGACCGGCTCTGCGCGCTCGCCGACATGCCCAAACCCCGGGTCGCCGTCGCCCGCAACGACATGCCGAACGCCTTCGCCACCGGCCGCAACCCGCAGAAGGCGGTGGTCTGCGTCACCACCGGGCTGCTGGGCCGCCTGGAGCCGGAGGAACTGGAGGGCGTGCTCGCCCACGAGCTGTCCCACGTCGCCCACCGGGACGTCGCCGTGATGACGGTGGCCGGCTTCCTCGGGGTGCTGGCCGGCGCGATGACCAGGATCGCCGTGTACGGCGGCTTCATGGGCGGCGGGCGCAACAGCAACGACTCCAACGCCGCGATCGTCGCGCTGGTCATCCCGCTGGTGTCGATCGCGGTGTACGCGATCAGTTTCCTGCTGACCCGGCTGCTCTCCCGCTACCGCGAGCTGGCCGCCGACCGGGCCGCCGCCCAGCTCACCGGCCGTCCCAGCGCGCTGGCCTCCGCGCTCACCAAGGTGACCGGCCGGATCGCCGCCATCCCGACCAAGGACCTGCGCCAGGCGCAGCCCTACAACGCCTTCTACTTCGCCCCCGCGCTGAGCGCCCGGGAGGCCGGCGCCCGGCTGTTCTCCACCCATCCGACCCTGGAGCAGCGGCTGGACCAGCTCGCGCGGATCTCCGAGCGGCTCGGCCGCTGACCCGCTGCCCCCTTGCCCCGCCGACCCCTTGCCCCGCCGACCCCCTGCCCGCTGCCCCGTTGACCCTCCTTCCGGAAGGACCGCCGTGGGAATCCTGGACGCGCTGTTCGGCCGCACCAAGCCCGTCAAGCCCGACCTCGACCAGCTGTTCGGGGTGCCGTCCGCCGCGCTGACCCTGGAGGCCGGGGCGGGCCTGCGGCCCACGGGGCTCGGCTCGGTCTGCTTCGCCTCCGTCGAGGGCGGGGCCTTCGACGAGGTCGAACGCCAGGTCCGGGCGCTGCTCGACGCCGACACCGGGCGCGGCGGCGTCCCCGTCGAGGCGTCCACGGACGACTACGGCTACTCCTGGCTGCTCGCCCGGCACGCCCCCGGGGAACTGCCGGAGCTCGTCAACGACCTGCACGCGGTCAACAGCGAACTGGAGGCGAACGGCTTCGGGCCGCAGCTGCTCTGCTCGCTGGTCGGCTTCCGCGACGCCACCGGCCGGCGCCCGCTGGCCCTGGTCTACCTCTACAAGCGCGGCACCTTCTACCCGTTCGCGCCGCTGCCGGGCGGCGGGGAGAAGCGCGACAGCCCGCTGGAGCTGGAGGTCAACGCGATGCTCGGCAACGATCTGCGGCTGGAGAAGGACCTCACCCGCTGGTTCCCGGTCTGGGGCGCGCCGGGGCTGTGAAAACCGATGGCCGCGACGGTCCGCTCCCCCTAGGGTCCGACCATGATCGACTGGACCGGGATCGAGACCGCCGCCCCCACCCCCGAGCTGCTCGCCGCGGTGAGCGCCGCCCTGCGCTCCCCCGACCCCGAGACCCGTGACACCCACGCCTACGAGCAGCTGTGCCGCTGGGTGCCCCTGCTCACCCCGCAGCAGCGCCTCGCCCTCGGCGACGAGATGGCCGAACGGCTGTCCGACCCCGAGATCCAGGCCCGCACCTTCGCCCCGCTGGTCCTCGCCGAACTCGTCGACGCCGGCGCCCACCGCCCCGCCTGGCTGGACGCCTTCGCCCACTGGTACCTCACCGAGAGCGACCTGCGCGGCTGGGACCCGCAGCTCGGCTGGCTGCACGCCGTCGCGCACGGCGCCGACCTGCTGGGCGCCCTCGGCCGCAGCCCGCTGGTGGCCGACCCGGCGCCGCTGCTGGAGCTGGCCGGCGCCCGGCTGCTCGCCCCCACCGACCACGTCCTGGACGCCATGGAGGACGACCGCCTCGGCCGGGCGATCGGCCAGGTCCTCACCCGCCCGGAGCTGACCGAGCACCAGGCGCTGGCCTGGCTCGACCCGATCGCCGCCGCCGGACGGCGCCGGCCCGGCGTCGTGCCCGCGACCGTCTCCAACACCCTGCGCACCCTGCGGGTGGTGTACCTGCTCAGCGACCGCGGTGTGCGCCCGGCCCCGGGCGCCGAGCCGCTGGCGCTGCGCCATGCCGGCGCCCTGCGCGAGCGACTCGCCGAGGTGCTGGCGGTCAACACCTCGTACTACCTCGGCTGACGCCTCGTAGACTCCGTGGAATGCGCAGCCGTCATTACGGACCCGATCTGACCCCGCCGTGGAAGAAGCAGGCCCCCGCCCCGGAGGTGCCCGCCGAGCGGGACCTGGTGGTGGAGGAGGCGGCGAGCGGCTTCTGCGGCGCGGTGGTGCGCTGCGAGAAGACCGCCGAGGGCTTCACCGTCACCCTGGAGGACCGGTTCGGCAAGCGCCGGGTCTTCCCGCTGGTGCCGCGCGGCTTCCTGCTGGAGGGCCGGACGGTCACCCTGGTGCGGCCCTCGGGCCCGGCCCCCGCGCGCACCCCCGGGCGCACCGCCTCCGGCTCGGTCGCCGTCCCCGGCGCCCGGGCCCGGGTGGCGCGCGAGTCGCGGATCTACGTCGAGGGCCGGCACGACGCCGAGCTGGTGGAGCGGGTCTGGGGCGACGACCTGCGGATCGAGGGCGTGGTCGTCGAGTACCTGGAGGGCGTCGACGACCTGCCCGCGATCGTCGCCGGCTTCGCCCCCGGCCCGGGCCGGCGCCTCGGCGTCCTGGTCGACCACCTGCTCCCCGGCACCAAGGAGCACCGCATCGCCGCCCGGGTCACCGGCCCGCACGTCCTGGTCGTCGGCCACCCCTACATCGACGTCTGGCAGGCCGTGAAGCCCTCCTCCGTCGGCATCCCCGCCTGGCCCGCCGTCCCCCGCGGCGAGGACTTCAAGCTCGGCACCTGCCGCCGCCTCGGCTGGCCCGAGGACACCCCCGCCGCCTGGAAGCGCATCCTGTCGAAGGTGAACTCCTACAAGGACCTGGAGCCCGAGCTGCTGGGCCGCGTCGAGGAGCTGATCGACTTCGTCACCCTCCCGGATCAGGAGTAGGTCCGGAACTCCGACGTGTCGAGGACCACCCCGACCAGGTCGACCGGCACGGGCTCGCCGAACTTGGTGGTCCGCTCGACCGCGTAGTCCGGCAGCCCCGAGGCCCCCGCCCGGCTCGGCTCGGTGAGCAGCACGCAGACGCCCTTGATCGGATCGACGATCAGGTAGGCCGGAACGGTGCCCTCCGCATAGAGCTCCCGCTTGGTCCGGTAGTCGCGCAGCACGCTGGTCCCGGACACCAGCGCGCTCCCTCCGACGGCTGGCACCACGGTAACGACACTCAGTCCACCAGGTCACGCACCACCGCGTCGGCCAGCAGGCGGCCCTGGAGGGTGAGGGCGGCGCGGCCGTGCTCGTAGGGGGCGGGGGCGAGCAGGCCGTCGGCGAGGGCACGGGCGGCGGCCTCGCGGCCGGCGGCGGTGAGCAGGTCCAGCGCGATGCCCTCGGCGAGGCGCAGTTCCAGCAGGATCCGCTCGACGCGGCGGTCCTCGGCGGTCAGGCGCTCGCGGCCCTGGGCGGGGGTGCGGTGCTCGGCGAGGGCCCGGGCGTAGGCGGCCGGGTGCTTGGCGTTCCACCAGCGCACGCCGCCGACGTGGCTGTGCGCGCCGGGGCCGGCGCCCCACCAGTCGCCGCCGGTCCAGTACAGCTCGTTGTGGCGGCAGCGGCCCTCGGGGGTGGTGGACCAGTTGGAGACCTCGTACCAGGAGTATCCGGCGGCGCTCAGCGCCTCCTCGGCGATCAGGTAGCGGTCGGCGTGCACGTCGTCGTCGATCATCGGCAGCTCGCCGCGGCCCACCCGGGCGGCCAGCCGGGTGCCCTCCTCGACGATCAGCGAGTAGGCGGAGACGTGGTCGGGGCCGGCGCCGATCGCGGCGTCCAGCGAGGCCCGCCAGTCGTCGTCGGACTCCCCGGGGGTGCCGTAGATGAGGTCGAGGTTGACGTGCTCGAAGCCGGCCGCGCGGGCCTCGGCGACGCACGCCTCGGGGCGGCCGGGGGTGTGGTGGCGGTCCAGCAGCCGCAGCACGTGCGGGCGGGCCGACTGCATGCCGAAGGAGATCCGGTTGTAACCGCCCTCGCGCAGCTCCGCCAGGTACGCCGGGTCCACCGACTCCGGGTTGGCCTCGGTGGTCACCTCGGCGCCGTCGGCGAGCCCGAACTCCTCGCGGATCGCGGCGAGCATCCGCACCAGGTCGCGGGCCGGCAGCAGGGTCGGGGTGCCGCCGCCGAGGAAGACGGTGCGCACCGGCGGCGCGTCCGCGCCGAGGACCCGCCGGGCGAGCCGGACCTCGGCGACCACGTTGTCCGCGTACGTCTCCTGGGAGGCGACGGTGCCCGAGGAGCGCAGCTCGGTGGCGGTGTAGGTGTTGAAGTCGCAGTAGCCGCAGCGGCTGGCGCAGTAGGGCACGTGCAGGTAGAAGCCGAACGGCCGCGAGCCCAGCCCGTCGAGGGCGTGCGCGGGCAGGGAACCGTCGGACGGCACCGGTTCGCCGTCGGGAAGTGCGGAGGGCATGACCCCATTGTCCCGTACGGCCGGGGTGATCCCCCCGGCCGTACGGGACGGCGGGCGGATCAGGCCTCGTTGGCGCCCGCGTACATCGCGGTGACCGCCTCCGCGTAGGTCCGCTCCACCACCGGGCGCTTGATCTTCAGGCTCGGGGTGAGCTCGCCGTGCTCGATGTCCAGGTCGCGCGGCAGCAGGTGGAACTTCTTGATCGTCTGCCAGCGCTGGAGCCGGCCGTTGAGCCGCTGCACGAAGCCGTCGATCAGCGCGTGGGTGGCCGGGTCGGCGACCACCTCGGCGTAGGACTTGCCGGCCAGGCCGTGCTCGGCGGCCCACGGCATGATCACCGCCTCGTCCAGGCCGATCAGCGCGGTGCAGTAGTTGCGGCCGTTGCCGATCACCAGGATGTTGCTGACGAACGGGCAGACCGCCTTGAACCGGCCCTCCACCTCGCTCGGCGCGACGTACTTGCCGCCGGAGGTCTTGAAGAGGTCCTTCTTGCGGTCGGTGATCCGCAGGAAGCCGTCCGGGGACAGCTCGCCGATGTCCTCGGTGTGGAACCAGCCGTCCGCCTCCAGCACCTCGGCGGTCTTCTCCGGCAGGTTGTGGTAGCCGCGCATGACGCCGGGGCCGCGCAGCAGGATCTCGCCGTCCTCGGCGATCCGCACCTCGGTGCCCGGCAGCGGACGGCCCACCGTGCCCACCCGGATGTCCTCGGCCCGGTTGACGCAGGAGCCGGCGCTGGTCTCGGACAGGCCGTAGCCCTCCAGGATCGGCACCCCGGCGCCGACGAAGAAGTAGCCGATCTCCGGGGCCAGCGCCGCGCTGCCGGACACCGCCCCGCGCAGCCGCCCGCCGAAGGCGGCCCGGATCTTCGCGTACACCAGCCTGTCGGCGAGGGCGTGCTTCATCCGCAGCGCCGCCGGGGCGGTGCCCACGCCGGTCGCCACCCGGGAGTCCTGGACCGCGCGGGCGTGGTCGCGGGCGGTGCGCGCCGCCCACTGGAAGATCCTGTACTTGGCGCCGCCCGCCGCCCGGGCCTTGCCGGCGATGCCGTTGTAGACCTTCTCGAAGATCCGCGGCGCCGAGGCCATGATGGTCGGGCGGATCACCGGCAGGTTGTGGATGATCCGGTCCACCCGGCCGTCCACCGCCATCACGTGGCCGGTCGCGATCTGCCCCGAGATCAGCGTCTTGCCGAACACGTGCGACAGCGGCAGCCACATGAACTGCACGTCGTCGGCGGCCAGCAGCCCGCTCGCCTCCTGCGCCCGCCCCTCGTAGGCCCAGCAGTCGTGCACCAGGCGCACGCCCTTGGGGCGGCCGGTGGTGCCGGAGGTGTAGATCAGGGTGGCGAGCTGCTCCTTGTCGAGGGCGGCGACCGCCTTCTCGACGGCGTCCGGGTGGGCGGCCAGGTGCTCGGCACCGAGCCGCTCCAGCTCGGCGAGGGTGATCACCCGCAGCCGGCCCGCCCGCGGCGCCCCGTCCGGCGCGTCGAACAGGATCACCGTCTCCAGCCCGGGCAGCCGGTCCAGCTCGGCGACCACCTTGTCCAGCTGGGCGGCGTTCTCGGCGAACAGGGCCCGGGAGCCGGAGTCGGAGAGGATGAACGCGGTCTCGTCGGCGTTGGTGCTCGGGTAGACGGCCGTGGTGGCCGCGCCCGCGCACATGTTGCCGAGGTCGGCGAGGATCCACTCCAGCCGGGTGGAGGAGGCCAGCGCGACCCGGTCCTCGGCCTCGATGCCCAGCGACAGCAGGCCGGCCGCCACCGCGTGCACCCGGGCGGCGGTCTGCGCCCAGGTCAGCGAGCGCCACTGCTCGGCGCCGGGGGTGCTGTCCGCCGCGTGCTCGTCCACCGGGACGGGGTAGCGGTACGCCTCGCCGCCGGGCGTCAGCGCGACCCGTTCCTGGAACAGGTGGGCGACGGAGGCGGGGCGCCCGGCGACGATGTCGGTACGGCCGGAGTCGATCAGGGACTGCGCGGAACTCAACGAGGACCTCCGGGAGCGGGTGGCCGTCTGTCTGAAGGATGTGACGTCCGTGGGGGCGGTCGCCGGCCCCCTGCCGGCCGGAACCGGTACCGGCGAGTAACAAGAGGGCTGCCAGCAGCCTAGGGGGAAACCGGTCATTCCGTAAGAGGGCGGACCGACCTGGCACCGCCGCGGACCGGCGGTGCAGGGCACCCGCGCGCACCCCGGCCCGTTCGGCAAAGGACTGGACAAAGATCCGGCTCGCTTGCCCGGAATCTCCGGTGCCGGACCCCCGACCGACGAGAATTGGGATGCCAAAGCCGCCGCCGACGACAAGAGTGAGCCAGTGCTGATCAGACTGCTCAGGGCGTACCTACGCCCCTACACCCGACCGATCACCCTGCTGGTGCTGCTCCAGCTGGTCTCCACCCTCGGGCTGCTCTACCTGCCCACGCTCAACGCCGACATCATCGACGGCGGAGTGGTCAAGGGGGACACCGGCTACATCCTGCGCGTGGGCGCCGTGATGATCGGCGTCACCCTCCTCCAGACCGTCTGCTCGATCTGCGCCGTCTACTACGGCGCCCGCACCGCCATGGCCGTCGGCCGCGACGTCCGGGCCGCCGTCTTCGACCGCGTCCAGGGCTTCTCCGCCCGCGAGGTGGGCCAGTTCGGCGCCCCCTCCCTGATCACCCGCACCACCAACGACGTCCAGCAGGTCCAGATGCTGGTCCTGATGTCGTTCACCCTGATGGTCGCCGCACCGATCATGTGCGTCGGCGGCATCATCATGGCCCTCAACCAGGACGTGCCGCTCTCCGGACTGCTGCTCGCCGTCGTCCCCGCCCTCGGCGTCGTCGTCGCCGCCCTGGTCCGCCGGCTGCGCCCGCGCTTCCGCAGCATGCAGGAGAGGATCGACACCGTGAACCGGGTGCTGCGCGAGCAGATCACCGGCATCCGGGTCATCCGCGCCTTCGTCAAGGACGACCACGAGCAGAACCGGTTCGCCGGCGCCAACGAGGACCTCACCGACGTCTCGCTGCAGGTCGGCCGGCTGATGGCCTACCTGTTCCCCGGCGTCATGCTCGTCGTCAACGTCTCCAGCGTCGCCGTCCTGTGGTTCGGCGCCCACCGGATCAACAGCGGCGACATGGAGATCGGCGCCCTCACCGCGTTCCTCTCCTACCTGCTGCAGATCCTCATGAGCGTCATGATGGCCACCTTCATGTTCATGATGGTGCCGCGCGCCGAGGTCTGCGCCGAACGCATCCAGGAGGTCCTCGACACCTCCTCCAGCGTCGTGCCCCCCTCCGCCCCCGTCACCGAGGTGCTGCGCCGCGGCCACCTCGAACTGCGCGACGTCGACTTCCGCTACCCCGGCGCCGAGGCCTCCGTGCTGCGCGGCATCGGCATCACCGCCCGCCCCGGCGAGACCACCGCCGTCATCGGCTCCACCGGCAGCGGGAAGTCCACCCTGCTCGGCCTCGTCCCCCGGCTCTTCGACGCCACCTCCGGCCAGGTCCTGCTCGGCGGCGTCGACGTCCGCGAACTCGCCCCCGCGGCGCTCGCCGACAGCGTCGGACTCGTCCCCCAGAAGCCCTACCTGTTCTCCGGCACCGTCGCCAGCAACCTGCGCTACGGCCGGCCCGACGCCACCGACGAGGAACTCTGGCACGCCCTGGAGATCGCCCAGGCCAGGGAATTCGTCGAACAGCTCCCCGAAGGCCTGGACGCCCCCATCTCCCAGGGCGGCGGCAACGTCTCCGGCGGCCAGCGCCAGCGCCTGGCCATCGCCCGCACCCTGGTGCGCCGCCCCGACGTCTACCTGTTCGACGACTCCTTCTCCGCGCTCGACTACGCCACCGACGCCAGGCTGCGCAAGGCCCTCGCCCGCGAGACCTCCGAGGCCACCGTGGTCATCGTCGCCCAGCGCGTCTCCACCATCCGCGACGCCGACCGGATCATCGTCCTGGACGAGGGCGCCGTCGTCGGCAGCGGCACCCACGGCGAGCTGATGGCCGGCAACCCCACGTACCGGGAGATCGTGCTCTCCCAGCTCACCGAGCAGGAGGCGGCGTGACCAGCCCCGACAGGCCCACGGCCGGATCCGCGGCCGGCCCCGGCAAGGCTCCCGGGTCCGACAAGGCCCCCCCGCCCCGGCCGGCCGGCGACTCCCAGGCCGCCGCCGCCCGCCGCGGCCCCGCCGGCCCCGGACGCTTCATGGGCGGCCAGGGCGCCGAGAAGTCCATGGACTTCAAGGGCTCCGGCAAACGGCTGCTCAAACTGCTGCGCCCCGAACGCGCCCTCATCGCCGGCGTCCTCGCCCTCGGCGTCCTCAGCATCGGCGCCGCCGTCATCGGCCCCAGGATCCTCGGCCACGCCACCGACCTGATCTTCGCCGGCGTCGTCAGCGGCCGCTTCCCCGCCGACGCCTCCAAGCAGCAGATCATCGACGACCTGCGCGCCCGCGGCGACGGCGACCTCGCCAACCTGCTCTCCTCCGTCGACTTCACCCCCGGCCAGGGCATGGACTTCGGCGCCATCGGCGACGTCCTGCTCTGGGTCCTCGCCATCTACGTCGCCGCCGCCGTCTTCGGCGTCGTCCAGGGCCGCCTCGCCGCCCACGCCATCCAGCGCGCCGGCTACCGGCTGCGCCAGGACACCGAGGCCAAGCTCGCCCGGCTGCCGCTCAGCTACTTCGACAAGCAGCCCCGCGGCGAAGTCCTCAGCCGGGTCACCAACGACATCGACAACATCAGCCAGACCATGCAGCAGACCATGGGCCAGGTGGTCAACTCGCTGCTCACCGTCGTCGGCGTGCTGGCCATGATGTTCTGGATCTCCTGGCTGCTCGCCCTCATCGCGCTGATCGCCGTCCCGCTGTCCGTCGTCGTCGCCACCCGCGTCGGCAAGCGCGCCCAGCCCCAGTTCGTCCAGCAGTGGAAGTCCACCGGACAGCTCAACGCGCACATCGAGGAGATGTACACCGGCCACACCCTGGTCAAGGTCTTCGGCCGGCAGAAGGAGTCCGCGGAGACCTTCCGCGAGCACAACGAGGCCCTCTACGCCTCCAGCTTCAAGGCCCAGTTCATCTCCGGCATCATCCAGCCCGCGATGATGCTCATCGGCAACCTCCAGTACGTGCTGATCGCCGTCGTCGGCGGCCTGCGGGTGGCCGGCGGCGCGCTGTCCATCGGCGACGTCCAGGCGTTCATCCAGTACTCCCGCCAGTTCAGCCAGCCGCTCACCCAGGTCGCCAGCATGGCCAACCTGGTGCAGTCCGGCGTCGCCTCCGCCGAGCGCGTCTTCGAACTCCTCGACGCCCCCGAGCAGACCCCCGAACCGGCCATGCCCGAACGCCCCGACACCCTGCGCGGCCGGGTCGTCTTCCAGGACGTCGCCTTCCGCTACGACCCCGACAAGCCGCTCATCGAGGACCTCTCGCTCAAGGTCGAACCCGGCCAGACCGTGGCCATCGTCGGCCCCACCGGCGCCGGCAAGACCACCATGGTCAACCTGCTGATGCGGTTCTACGAGGTCAGCTCCGGGCGGATCACCCTCGACGGCGTCGACATCGCCGCCATGTCCCGCGAGGACCTGCGCTCCGGCATCGGCATGGTCCTCCAGGACACCTGGCTGTTCGGCGGCACCATCGCCGACAACATCGCCTACGGCGCCGACGGAGCCACCCGCGAACAGGTCGTCGAGGCCGCCAGGGCCGCCCACGTCGACCGCTTCGTGCGCACCCTGCCCGAGGGCTACGACACCGTCATCGACGACGAGGGCACCGGTGTCAGCGCCGGCGAGAAGCAGCTCATCACCATCGCCCGCGCCTTCCTCGCCCAGCCCTCGATCCTCGTCCTCGACGAGGCCACCAGCTCCGTCGACACCCGCACCGAGGTGCTCATCCAGCGGGCCATGGCCCGGCTGCGCACCGGGCGCACCAGCTTCGTCATCGCGCACCGGCTCTCCACCATCCGGGACGCCGACGTCATCCTCGTCATGGAGAACGGCTCCATCGTCGAGCAGGGCGGCCACGACGAGCTGATCGCCGCCGACGGGGCCTACGCCCGGCTCTACCAGGCGCAGTTCGCCGAGGCGGTCGCCGAGGTCGAGTAGCGTCACGGCCCGCCGGGGGGAGCCCGGGGCGGACGAACGGTGCGTCCGGCCCGGGCTCCCGCGCGTCCGGACCGGGCTCCCCGGCGGGCCGCGATCCCTGCGCGTCCGGGCCCCGCGCCCGCGGCCGCCGGAGCGGCGGACGCTACGGTGGGGGCGTGAGTGACGAACCGTCGACAACCGCCGCCGCGCCGGACGCCACCGGACCCGCCGCCGTCACCGGTGCGGACGCCCGCGGGCCCGCCGCCGACGGCCCGGACGTCTTCGAGACCCACCGGCGTTACCTCGGCTCCGTCGCCTACCGGATGCTCGGCTCCTTCACCGACGCCGAGGACGTCCTCCAGGAGGCCTGGCTGCGCTGGCGCGCCGCCGACCGCGACGCCGTCGCCGACCCCCGCGCCTACCTCACCACCGTCGTCACCCGCCTCTGCTACGACCAGCTCGGCTCCGCCCGGGCCCGGCGCGAGTCCTACTTCGGCGAATGGCTGCCCGAGCCGTCCCTCTCCTACCAGGACGCCCCCGCCTCCCCCGCCGAGCTCGCCGAACGCGGCGAATCCGTCTCGCTCGCGCTGCTCGCCGTCCTCGAACAGCTCACCCCCGCCGAACGCGCCGCGTTCGTCCTGCACGACGTCTTCGCCGTCGGCTTCGACGAGATCGCCGCCACCCTGGAGCGCAGCCCCGACGCCACCCGCCAGCTCGCCTCCCGCGCCCGGCGCCGGATCAAGGACGGCGGGCGCCGCACCGCCGCCGATCCCGCCGAGCACCGGCAGGCCGTCGAGGCGTTCACCGCCGCCAGCGTCCGCGGCGACATCGAGGGCCTGCTCGCCGTCCTCGACCCCGACATCGTCTGGCACTCCGACGGCGGCGGCGTCGTCTCCGCCGGCGCCCGCCCGGTGCTCGGCGCCGAGAAGGTCTCCCGGCTCGTCCTGGGCCTCGTCGCCAAGTGGGTCACCGCCGAGGCGCTGGCGTTCGCGTCGGTCAACGGCGAGCCCGGCCTGGTCTGGTACGCGCAGCCGGGCGTGATCGGCGGCGTACTGGCCTTCGCCGTCGCCGACGGCCGGATCACCGAGGCCTACGCCGTGGTCAACCCGGAGAAGCTCACCCACCTCAACGCCCCCGCCCCCGACCCGGAGGTGTGACGCAGGTCACCGTCACACTCCCGCGGGCACCGTCGTCCCCCTTCCGAACACCCGGAGAAGCGCTCCCCGGCCACCCGGGGACACGCGAGAGGACGCCACCGACGGCGCCACGAAGGAGCGGACGACATGACCGAGAAGCAGATCGTCGTACTGGGTGCCGGCTACGCGGGCCTCGCCGCAGCGACCCGGGCCGGCAAGCGCGGCCGGGTGACCCTGATCGCCCCCGAGAGCCGCATCCTGCACCGCATCCGCCAGCACGAGACCAGCGCCGGCCTGCCGGTGCGCCGGCCCGCCGTCGCCGAGGTGCTGCGCGGCCGCGGCGTGCGGCACGTCCGGGCCCGCGCCACCGAACTCGACCTCGCCGGGCGCAAGGTCCTCCTCGACAACGGTGACACCCTCGCCTACGACACCCTCGTCTACGCCCTCGGCAGCCGCACCGCCTGGCACGACGTCCCCGGCGCCGCCGAACACGCCCACCCCGTGGAGCGGGCCGCCGAGATCGCCGAGCGGCTGCGCACCGCGCCGCGCCCCGGCACCGTCGCGGTGGTCGGCGGCGGCGCCACCGGCATCGAGCTGGCCGCCGAACTCGCCGAGGCCCACCCCCGCTGGACCGTGCGGATCGTCGCCGCCGGGGAGGTCGGCGGCTGGTTCTCGGCCAAGGGCCACGACCACGTCCACCAGGTGCTGCGCGGACTCGGCGTCGCGATCCACGAGCACGCCGCCGTCACCGCCGTCGACGCCGGGGGCCTGACCACCGCCGCCGGCCGGATCGACGCCGACCTGGTCGTCTGGGCCGCCTCGATGGAGCCGCAGCCGCTGGCCGCCGAGGCCGGCCTCGCCGTCACCCCCGCCGGGCGGGCGGTCGTCGACGACCACCTGCGGTCGGTCTCGCACCCCGACGTGTACGTGATCGGCGACGCCGCCGAGGTCACCGTCCCCGGCACCGGCACCCTGCGGATGGGCTGCGCGACCGCCCTGCCGCAGGGCCAGTACCTCGGCAAGGTGCTCACCGGGCGCACCGACCAGCCGTTCGCCTTCCGCTACGTCGTGCAGTGCCTGAGCCTCGGGCGGCGCGACGGACTGCTGCAGTTCATCCACGGCGACGACTCGATGCGGCCCGCCGTGCTCACCGGGCGGGCCGGGCGGCTGGCCAAGGCGGCGATCCTCAGGAGCGTCGTGATGTCGCTGCGCTGAGCGGCGGGGACACGCGCGGGGGCCCGGGACGCGTCGTGCGTCCCGGGCCCCCGCGGCGCCGCCGCCGTTACTTCTTCTCGCCCTTGGGCGCCTCGGCGTCGGTGGACAGCGCGGCGATGAAGGCCTCCTGCGGGACCTCCACGCGGCCGACCATCTTCATCCGCTTCTTGCCCTCCTTCTGCTTCTCCAACAGCTTCCGTTTGCGGGAGATGTCACCGCCGTAGCACTTGGCGAGGACGTCCTTGCGGATCGCGCGGACGGTCTCGCGGGCGATCACCCGCGAGCCGATCGCGGCCTGGATCGGCACCTCGAACTGCTGGCGCGGGATCAGCTTCTGCAGCTTTCCGGCCATCATCACGCCGTAGCCGTAGGCCTTGTCCTTGTGCACGATCGCGGAGAACGCGTCGACCGCGTCGCCGTGCAGCAGGATGTCGACCTTCACCAGGTTGGCGGTCTGCTCGCCGATGGGCTCGTAGTCGAGCGAGGCATAGCCGCGGGTCTTGGACTTCAGCTGGTCGAAGAAGTCGAAGACGATCTCGGCGAGCGGCAGGGTGTAGCGCAGCTCGACCCGGTCCTCGGACAGGTAGTCCATGCCCTGGAGGTTGCCGCGGCGGGACTGGCACAGCTCCATGATCGCGCCGACGAACTCGTTGGGCGCCAGGATGGTGCCGCGCACGACCGGCTCGTACACCTCGGCGATCTTGCCGGTGGGGAACTCGCTCGGGTTGGTGACGGTGTGCTCGGTGCCGTCCTCCATGATCACCCGGTAGATCACGTTCGGGGCGGTGGAGATGAGGTCGAGGTTGAACTCGCGCTCCAGGCGCTCCCGGATGATCTCCAGATGCAGCAGGCCGAGGAAGCCGCAGCGGTAGCCGAAGCCGAGCGCCACCGAGGTCTCCGGCTCGTACACCAGGGCCGCGTCGTTCAGCCGCAGCTTGTCCAGCGCGTCGCGCAGCAGCGGGTAGTCCGAGCCGTCCAGCGGGTACAGGCCGGAGAACACCATCGGGCGCGGGTCCTTGTAGCCGCCCAGCGCCTCGGTGGCACCCTTGTGCTGCGAGGTGATGGTGTCACCGACCTTGGACTGCCGGACGTCCTTCACACCGGTGATGATGTAGCCCACCTCGCCGACGCCCAGGCCGTCGGCGACCTTCGGCTCCGGCGAGATGACGCCGATCTCCAGCAGCTCGTGGGTCGCGCCGGTGGACATCATGGCGATGCGCTCGCGCTTGTTCAGCTGGCCGTCGACCACCCGGACGTAGGTGACCACGCCGCGGTAGGCGTCGTACACCGAGTCGAAGATCATCGCGCGGGCCGGGGCCTCCGCGACGCCGACCGGGGCCGGGACGGTGTTGACGATGTGGTCCAGCAGGTCCTCGACGCCCAGACCGGTCTTGGCGCTGACCTTCAGGACGTCGCCCGGGTCGCAGCCGATGATGTGCGCGATCTCCTCGGCGTACTTCTCCGGCTGGGCGGCCGGAAGGTCGATCTTGTTCAGCACCGGGACGATCGTGAGGTCGTTCTCCAGCGCCAGGTACAGGTTGGCGAGGGTCTGCGCCTCGATGCCCTGGGCCGCGTCGACGACCAGGATGGTGCCCTCGCAGGCCGCGAGGGACCGGGACACCTCGTACGTGAAGTCCACGTGGCCCGGGGTGTCGATCATGTTGAGGATGTGCGTGCTGCCGGCGTTCGGGCCGGTCTTCGGCGCCCAGGGGAGTCGGACGGCCTGCGACTTGATGGTGATGCCGCGCTCGCGCTCGATGTCCATCCGGTCGAGGTACTGGGCGCGCATCTGCCGCGGGTCGACCACACCGGTGATCTGCAGCATCCGGTCGGCGAGCGTCGACTTGCCGTGGTCGATGTGGGCGATGATGCAGAAGTTGCGGATCAGCGCCGGGTCGGTACGGCTGGGCTCTGGCACATTGCTGGGGGTCGCGGGCACCTTGGTCCGATTCTCCGTTGGTCCGGGGGCCGGGGGTGTCCGGATCATCGCTGACCGGCTTCCCGGGCGACCGGACGGTCGTCCGATCGAGATAGTTCCTCCCATCTTCCCACTTCCCGCGAGCGGGCCGCGCGCCAGCGCCCGGTTTGGGCCGGACCGGGCGCCCCTGGTAGCGTTGGGCGCTGCACCTGGCCTCGGCATGCCCTCTCAGCTGGTCCGACGGCCGCGCGGTGCAGCCCTCCCCCAGCCTCCGGCCGGGGGGACCCCAGAACCGATGACACAGACTGAGGCTCTTTCGTGGCGAACATCAAGTCCCAGATCAAGCGCAACAAGACCAACGAGAAGGCGCGCCTGCGCAACAAGGCCGTCAAGTCCTCGCTGAAGACCGCCCTGCGCAAGGCCCGTGAGGCCGCTGCCGCCGGCGAGACCGAGAAGGCCACCGAGCTGGCCCGCGCCGCCTCCAAGGCGCTGGACAAGGCCGTGAGCAAGGGCGTCATCCACGCCAACCAGGCCGCCAACAAGAAGTCGGCCATCACCAAGCGCGTCAACGCGGCCGCCCAGGCCTGACGCCCCCGGGGCCGCCTCGACGGCCCCGCCCCCCTCGGGACGACCCGGCCCTCTACCCGGAAACCCGAGGCGCAGCACACTTCGCACCGCACGCGGCCTGCGTTCGCCACGCGGGTGCGGTGCCCACAGATTGACCGGAAGTGCCTGCTCGCAGGCCTTCCCACCACTGCCCGGCCGGTTCCCCACCGGCCGGGCAGTGCGCGTTTCGCACGCACGGACCGGGGCGGGCGGACCTCCGCGGTGCCTGTCCCGGCCTCCGGTGGGAACGGTAGGGTCCCGGGTGACCGGCACCCGCGTCGAGGGCCCGAGGGGGGCACACATTGGGGACACCGCCGTCACCGCCACCGCCACCGCCACCGCAGGGCGGACCCGGCTTCGCCGGATTCCCGCAGCAGCCGCAGCCGCCGGCGCCGACCAGTCCTCCCGGCTTCGGGCCGCCGCCCGGTCTGCCCAGCACGCCCGGCGGTGCTGCGGTGGGCGGGGGTCCTGCGGCGGGCGGCGGGCGGGGCGGCGGGCTGCGGCGCAACGCGGTGTGGGCGTTCACCGGCGCGATCCTGGCGTCGGTGGTCTGGACGGGCACCGTCGTGCTGGTGCCCGGCATCGTCGACGGCGGTTCCGCCTCGGCCGCGAAGAGCGTCCGCGGCTACCACGCCGTCGACAGGATCTGCGACGCGGGCAAGCTCACCGCGTTCCGCGGCAAGTACAAGATGGTCGACAACTATCCGCTGGAGCACACCGGGCGCAGCGAGTCCATGGACGTCATGCGCTGCTACGCCCTGATGAAGCGCACGCCCGACGGCAGCGAGACCCCCGAGTACGCCACCCTCGACATCCGGGCCGAGCTGCACAAGGCGGTCGACTCCGTCCCCGAGTTCGCCGCCGTGCGGCACTACTTCGAGCAGCAGAAGTACGAGATCACCGACGCTCCGGGCCTGGGCGAGGAGGCCTACTTCGCCTACGGCGACGAGCCGACCAGCACGGACAAGACCTTCCACGACATCAACTACTACTTGCAAGTCCGCGACGGCGCCATGACGTACTCGCTGTACTGGACGGACAACTACCAGGTCGGCAAGAACCACACGCTGGACCGCGAGACCGTGCGCAAGGCCATGCTCGACGACACCCGGGACATGCTCAAGGCGATCGGCGGGCCGTGACGGGCCGTGCCGGCCGTGAGGGGCCGCGAGGGGCCGTGCCGGGGTGCCGGCCCGCCGGCTCAGTACGACGGCGTCCGGGAGCCGGCCCGGGCGGCCCTCGCCACGGCGACGACGGCCCGCTCCAGCGCGAAGGCCGGGTCGTCGGAGCCGCCCTTGACGGCGGCGTCCGCCTGGGCGATCGCGGTCAGGGCGGCGGCCACGGCGTCGCCCGTCCAGCCGCGCATCTGCTGGCGGACCCGCTCGACCTTCCACGGCGGCATGCCCAGCTCGCGCGCCAGGTCCGCCGGGCGCATGTTCCGCCCGGTGGTCGCCAGCCGGCCGATGCTGCGCACGCCGGAGGCCAGGGCGTAGGTGATGCCGGTGGGCGGCTGGCCGACCGCCAGCGCCCAGCGCAGCCGCTCCAGCGCCTCGGCGGCCCGGCCGGTGACGGCCAGGTCCGCCACCTCGAAGCCGGTCGCCTCGGCGCGGCCGCTGTAGTAGCGGGCCACCACGGTCTCGTCGATGGCGCCCTCGACGTCGGAGGTGAGCTGGCTGCACGCGGCCGCGAGCTCGCGCAGGTCGCTGCCGAGCGCGTCCAGCAGGGCCTGGCAGGCCTCCGGCGTCGCCGAGCGGCCGAGCGTGCGGAACTCTCCTCGGACGAAGGCCAGCCGCTCGCTCGCCTTGGCCAGCTTGGCGCAGGCCACCTCGCGGCCGCCCGCCTTGCGGCCCGCGTCCAGCAGGCCCTTGCCCTTGGCGCCGCCCGCGTGCACCAGCACCATGATCACTTCTTCGGCGGGAGCCTCGATGTACGCCTTGACCTCCTTGACGGAGTCGGCGGAGAGGTCCTGGGCGGCCCTGACCACGATGACCTTGCGCTCGGCGAAGAGCGACGGGGTGGTCAGCTCGGCCAGGCTGCCCGGCTGCAGGCCGCCCGGCGGGAGGTCCCGCACGTCGGTGTCCGGGTCGGCGGCCTTCGCCGCGGCCACCACCTGGGCGACCGCGCGGTCCAGCAGCAGCTCCTCCTGGCCGACCGCGAGGGTCAGCGGGGCGAGCAGGTCGTCGGGTGCACTCTTCCTGGCCATCGCCTACCAGCATCCCACGGGGGACGGACAGCTCCGTCCCTGGAGAATGGGCGGGTGACCGAAGACCCCACCACCGACCTGCCGGCCGATGACGACCCGCACGCCCGGCAACTGCTCGTCCTGCCCGACCGCGACGCCGCCGAGGAGGCCGCGGAGGAGATCGGCGCGGACCATCCGGACCTCGGCGAGCTCGACATCGTCCGCGACGCCCTGGCCGGGGAGGACGACGCCGAGGACGCCCAGTGGCTGGTGGTCGTCGAACCGCCCGAGGCGGGATGGACCGCTGCGCTTCTCCAGGCCCTCGACACCGTCGCCGCCTCTCACGAGGGCTGGCGCGAGGAGCACTGATCCCCGGAGTGGGGGGGGGGGCCCCCCCCCCGCCCCCCCCCCCCCCCCGCCCCCCCCCCCGGCCCCCCCCCCCCACCCCCCCCCCCCCCCGCGCCCCCCCCCCCC
>NZ_JBIBVJ010000001.1:741607-834310 GCF_043080305.1 Kitasatospora sp. NPDC015120
GGGGGTTGGGCCCGGGGCGCTCCCCCCGCCCCCCCACCCCGGGGCCGCCCCACCGGGGGGGGGGCGCGTGCCCCACTCACCCCGGGTGGGGGCCGGCGCCCCCCCCGCCGCCCCACTCCGGCCGAGGGCCGCACCTCGTGCGTCGTTCCCGGAGGTCTCGGGGGGTTCGGTCGGCCTCGGGAAGGTTCGTTCGGGGTCGCTGCCCGGTGTCAGTTGAGCATGTGGGCCGCCTCGACCTGGTGGAGGTGGATCAGGATGTCGTGGGTCTGGGCGAGGCGGATCTGGGGGGCGTCGGCGATGCCGGGGTAGGTGGCGCCGATGTTCTTGATCGTGTGGGGTTCGGCGAGCCAGGTACGGGCCGCGGTCGGGGTGTTGCGCAGGTCGACGACGTAGTCGCGGTAGCGGACCTTGTCGAGGGTGTGTTCGGCGGTGCCGGGGGCGGTCGGGACGGCGGTGAAGCGCTGCGGGGCGCCGTCGTGGTCGAAGGCGTTGAACGTCCCCTGGTTGAAGCTGAGGCCGACGCTCAGGTAGCCCGCGCCCAGCTGCTCGCGCAGGAAGTCGCCCTGCACCCGGGGGTAGGTGCCCGGGGCGTAACTCTTGAGGGCGATGTGACCGTTGTGGGCGGATATCATGATCTTGTTGCCGGTGTGCTGCTGCCACCAGGCGATGTTGTCCGCCATCACGCGGTCGCGGTAGAGCATGGCGCCGGGGACGCTCTGAGGGTCGTCCCAGTCGAAGGCGTACACGGTGGTCATCTGGTGGATCGCGGTGGCGTGCTGAAGGGCCCAGGCGTGCGCGTCGGCGTCGGCTCCGGGGTGCTGCTTGAGCAGCTCCACCGCTCGCCCGGTGCGCTCGGCGAGCTCCTTGCGTTCGGCCATCGGCTTTGAGGAGTAGTCGTTGACGTAGGTGGCGGCGTCGGTGGTCGGCCGCAGGCCCCGGTAGAGCTCGGTGAGCTGGGGGGCCAGTTCGGGGAGGGCTGCGGCGGCGTAGGCGTTCACCTTGTCGTAGAGCTCCGCGCCGGCGAAGCCGTTGTCGTCGCCGACGAAGTGCACCGGGTCGCCGGGGTGCTGGATGTTGTAGGCGCGCATCCACTGGAACAGGTCGCGGTACTCGGCGTTGTTCCACCAGTGGTAGGTGCCCTGGAACTCCTCGTCCATGATCTGCTTCAGGTCGCCCTCGCCCCGGGTGAGGTAGGCATCGATCCGCAGTCCGCTGCTCCAGGCGGCTTCGAGGGCGAAGGTGCGAAAGCCCTTCTCCTCGACCAGGTAGCGGAAGGCCCGGTGCTTGAGGGCGACGAACTCGTGCGAGCTGTGGGTGGCCTCGCCCACCCCCACCACGGTGGCGTCGCCGACCATCCTGCCGAACGGGCGCAGGTCGGCGAGGCCGCCGCGGGGCTCGGTGGTGCGCAGCGGGTACGCCACCCGGTCCAGGGCGGCCTCGGGTGAACGGAACGCGACGGCCTCGGCGGAGGACGACGCGGTGGGCGGAGCGGGCGGAGCGGGCGGAGCGGCGGAGGCGGCCGGAGCGACGGCCAGGACGGCACCGAGCGGGACGAGCAGAGCGGCAAGCAGGGCCTTGTGCGTGATCATGGCCCCAACCCTCGCCGCTCAGGGACGTGTCGCACCATCCGCTGTACCCCCCGATCAGCCGGGGGGATAGCCTCACCCGCCGAAGGAGGGGGCGCCGGGACCTCGCTCCCGGTCGCGAACGGGCGTCAAGCGGGTTGCCCCACTGGAGTTGAACGGCTATCGGCGACCGGTGCTCCGCCCCGTCGGCCGCCACGGCCGGCCTCGCTCGACGAGGCCCGAGCGCGCTGCTCGGGGGCGGCGTTGCGGCGGGTCCGTTCCCGGGTCGGCGGTGTTGATCGCGGGGAGTGGGAAGTCGGTTGGGCCGACTTCCCACTCCGGGGCACGAGGGCGGACGGGTCGCTCACGCTCTCCGCTTCGGGCGCCCTTGGTGTCGCCGCGCTCCGGGCCCGGCCGTGGACGGGGGCTGAACCAGCCTCGCCAGGGAGTAATTGTCAAGAACTGTGGATCGGTGGGCGGAGCGGGGGCGAGGTAGGGCGTTACTCAGGTTGAACTCGTGATGTCGGTGGTCAAGATCAGGCGAGAGGCCGCTGTGGCATGCTCTCTGGGTGGTCGATGCCCCGAACGATGAATGGTCGTTTGCAACAGCGCGGGAGCCGACCCGCTTCGGTGCCTGCGAGGTGCACGGCGTTCCCGGTGTCGAGCATGCGGCGGGTGAGCGTGGGACGCTGTGCGGTGTCTCCGCGCGGTATACCACCTGCTATCTGCATCTTTTCGTTCCCGACGCCCTGCAGTCGTGCCGGCGGTGTCGCCAGGAGGCTGAGGCGTCGCCCACGCAGCCGTGCGTGCAGGAACGCCTTCACGGTCGAGTCCTGGAATCGGCTCAGGGCGCGATGCGTGACGAGTTGCTCGCCGCGCTGTGCAAGGGGGCGAACGTCAGTTTGTGGCTCAGCGGCCCCTCCGCAGATCTGGCGAAGTCCTACGCGAAGCTCGACGAGCTGACTGAGGGCACCAGGACCGCAGCCGAGACTTTCGCATCCGCAGCGACGATCGGACTGGCGAATGTGGAGACTGGCCTCTGGCGGTTCCTGGTCGTCCTGCCGCAGGACGGCGGCTCGCCGATCATCGCTCGCGGACCGCGGGGCGATCGTTGAGGCGGCCAGGATCCTTCGAGGTTGAATGAGATCACGGCAAAGCAGTGGTCAGCCCGGTTGCGGTCAGGGAGCCATCGATGAGCTGGGGCCGGGTACTGGATCTTCCGTAAGCCGCGCCTGATCGTCCACACGAGGTGATCGGGGTTGGCGAAGGCGACGTTGGACAGGAAGCCGCGTCGCAGCAGTGCCCAGATGCCCTCGACCGGGTTCAGGTCGGGCGCGTACGGGGCAGCTGGTAGACGGTGAGCCAGTCCTGGTCGGCGATGAACTCCTTCATGCCAGCGGCCAGATGGGTGTTCAGGTTGTCCCAGATCAGGACGATCGGGGCGTCGAGCTGGTTGTGCGCCGCGACGATCAGGTCACGGTAACCACTCCAGGCGAAGCTCTTGCGGCCCTTGGCCCGGCCCTGGCCGTCGTCGAGCCGGGGCCGGTAGACAGCCGGGACCGCTCGCCGGGCTTGCAGCAAGTCAGGGCGGCGATCGAGACCCGTCGGCGGGAGCGGCCGCGCACCCGGACGACGGGAGTGCGGCCACGGCGTTCCCAGGTGCGGGCCCACGCCGGTGTCATCGAGACTCCGGCCTCGTCCTCGAACACCAGCCAGGCCCCGAGCGCCGCCCCTAGGCTTCTACCTGCGGCCACACCTGCTTCTTCCACACCTCGACCGCCCCGTCGTCGCGTTCGATCGCCCGCCGGACCGGCTGCTGACACGACCAGCCGTTGCGCCGCATCAGCTTCCCACGTCCTGGACGGTGTCAGAGACGTGGAACCGTCGGCCGATCACCGTCTTGATCCGCGTCAGCGTCCACCGCTGATCCTCCCAGCCGTGAGCAAGCGGCCCTTTCTCCTGCTCCCTCTCCAGCCGGGCGAACTGCCGCTCGCCGAGCCGGGGCATGGACTGCGGCCCCTTCGACTCCAAGCCGGCCGAACCGCCCTGTCGCCAGGCCTGACGCCACCGCTCCACCGACCGTACGGTGACCCGAAGGTCAGCCGCGATCACCCTGTTGCCGTCACCGCGTTCGAACCGCTCAGCGGCCTTCAGCCGCACTCGCTCCCGACGCTGTTGCTCCTGGGCGGTGAACCCGCCCCCCTGCGCGTATCGCACCCCGATGTCGTACCGCAGGGATCAAGGTCCGAGCACCTACGACAGAGGCCGGCTACACCCCCGACCACTAGCTGTGGACCGGCCCGACCCGTGCCCTGGTGGCCGTCGCCGCCAACTGCTCCCACACCCCGATCCCCGGCGGCTGCGGGCCCATCAACCCCGGCGGGTGCGCGTCGCACTGCTCCGGTGGCGGCGGCGAAGCCCACTAGCCTGAACCCACCCACACGGAGAGGGCGGAAAGCATGGACGAAGACGAAGCCCAGCAGCTGTCCAAGTCGCTTCAGATACTGGGTATTCGGGGCATCGTCTCCCCCGAAGACCCGGGCGACCCGGACGGCCAATGGCGGGTGTACGACAGCACCGACCCCAGCACCAGGCGGGACATCACCGACGACGTGCTGACGGTGGTCCGGGGCCGGTCCCGTCAGGCGGGCCAGGCTGGTGCAACGCGGGGGTTCGTCGTCCCCATCCCTCGCTGAACAGCGCCCTGTAAGGGCCCCGTCCGGGTTCGCCTGGGCGGGGCTACTTCGTGCGATTGGTGACGAAGCTCCCCATCCCGGTCTCAGTCCGAATCAGCCCACCCTCGCGCAATGACGCCGTGACCTTCTGGACGGTCGCACGGGCCACGCCGGAATCCCGTTCGAGCTGCACCGCCGAAACTTGACGGCCTTGGGAAGCGATGGACGACGCCTCGCATGTCCAACTTGTCGCCGCGCTCCGGGCCCGCCCGGAGCGCGGCGACACCACCTTCCCCCCTCACTGCGCTGCTCCCCCGTGCGGGGTGCGACGCGGCACCCGCACGGCTCACCCCGCTGTGCGCCCGGCCCGAGCGTGCCGCTCGGGCCGGGCGCGAAGAATCGTTTCTGCCGGGCCCGCCCCACCCCACCCCTCCTCCCCGGCCACGTGTCCCCAACCCCAAACCCCATCCACGCACGTGGCCGGGGAGGAAGGTGGTGGGGGTTACCAGGGCGGCGCGCGCTGGCCGTTGCCAGTGCGCGCCGCGGCCGAGGCGCCGGGCCCGGCCCCGTGGGTGGCCCGCGGCTTGTGGGGGCCGGGGCCGGGGCGCTCGGCGTGCGGGTGCACGGCGGCGCCCAGGCGGCCCGGGGTGTCGCCCGTCACCGCGATGTCCCCCATGCGGTCCGTTCGCAGCACCGTGGCGCCCAGCGTCCGCAACCGGTCCACCGTGCGCGGCGACGGGTGGCCGTACGGGTTGTCCTCGCCGCACGAGACCAGAGCCACCCGGGGGCTCAGCGCCGCCGTCAACTCCCAGTCCTGGTACGCCGAACCATGGTGCGCCACCTTCAACACGTCCACCTTGCTCTCCTTCCCGGCCGTCCTCAGCCGGCTCAACAGGGCCTCCTGCGCCGGCGGCTCCAGATCGCCCAGCAGGGCCATCCGCACACCGCCCGCCAGGGTCACCAGCAGCGCGACGCTCGCGTTGTTCGCGCCCGACGTCACCGTCGACTCCTCTCCGTCCGGCCACAGCACCTCCCACCGGATCCCGGCCCCCGCCGACCGGCGCTCACCGCGACCGGTCCGCGTCAGCGGGATCCCGGCCTGCGCCGCCCAGTCCGCGACCCGGGCGGCCTCGGCCGGGGGATCGTTCACCGACGTCCCCTGCACCGCCGCGACGCGCCGGCCGTGCAGCACGCCCGGCAGCCCCTCGACGTGATCGGCGTGGAAGTGGGTGGCCAGGAAGAGCGGCACCCGGGTGATCCCCAGGTCGCGCAGACAGCGATCGGCCGCCTGCGGATCGGGCCCCGCGTCCACCACCACCGCGCTGTCGGGCGGGTCCCCGCCCTCCGGAACCACCGGCAGCACCAGCATGTCGCCCTGCCCCACGTCACACATGACCAGCCGCCAGTCCGGCGGCGGCCAGCCCGTCGCGATCCGGGCCAGCAGCGGCGGCCGCAGCAGTACGACGAGCAGGACCAGCAGCAGCACGCCCACCGCGACGACGCGGAACCGGCCGCGCGGCCCGTGCCCGCCCGCCCCGGCCCGCCGGGGCAGCAGCGCGGGCACCGTGCAGCAGAGTGCGGCCGTGCCGACGGCGAGGCTCAACGTGCCGAACCACCCTCCGGGCCAGGACAGCTGACCGCCCGGGAGCTCCGCGCCGTGCCGGGCGACCGCGGCCAGCCAGCCGGCCGGGACCGCGGCGGCCTCGGCGAGCAGCCGGGCCGGCCCGGGCAGGAGCGGGTCGAGCACCAGAACCGCGAAGCCCAGCAGGGTCGCCGGGGCCACCGCCAGCTCGGCCAGCAGGTTGCACGGGACCCCGACGAGGCTGACGTGGCCGGACAGCACCACCGTCACCGGTGTGCAGAGCGCCTGGGCCGCCGCCGTCGCCCCGACGGCGCCCGCGAGGTGGTGCGGCCAGCCCCGCGCCCGCAGGGCGTCCGCCCAGCGCGGGCCGAGGACCAGCAGGCCGGTCGTGGCGAGCACCGACAGCAGGAAGCCGAAGG
The DNA here is from genome assembly GCF_043080305.1 of Kitasatospora sp. NPDC015120. NCBI lineage: Bacteria > Bacillati > Actinomycetota > Actinomycetes > Kitasatosporales > Streptomycetaceae > Kitasatospora > Kitasatospora sp. NPDC015120. The sequence continues at coordinate 747,849 of NZ_JBIBVJ010000001.1, forward strand.
AGCGCGCCAGGTACGGGTCCAGGAGGACCAGCAGCAGCGCCGTGCCCGCCAGCGCCGGAACCGCCTGCCGCGGACGGCCGGTGGCCAGCGCCAGCAGCCCGATCAGCCCCGTCCCCGCCGCTCTGAGCACGCTGGGCTCCGGGCGGCAGATCGTCACGAAGGCCAGCGTGACGGCGGCGCCGAGCAGTGCCGTGGTGCGCAGCGGGATCCCGAGCAGCGCGGCGAGTCCGCTCCGTTCGGCGGTGCCGGCCCGCCCCGGGGCGCCGAGCAGGACGCCCAGCACGATCGCCAGGTTGGCCCCGCTGACCGCGACCAGATGCGCCAGGTCGGTGTCCCGGAACGCGTCCCAGAGGTCGTCCGGCAGCCGGGAGGTGTCCCCCACGACGAGGCCGGGCAGCAGCCCTCGCTCGTCCGCGGGCAAACCGTCGGTGGCCTCGCGCAGCCCCGCCCGGAGCCGCCCCGCGACCCGCTGCGGCAGGCTGGGCGCCGCGAGGTGCCGCGGCTCGCCGTGGGCGACCAGCAGCGCCGCCGACTCGCCCGCACGATCCTCCGCCGGACGGACCGTCACCTCGGCGGCGAGCCGGGTCGAGGGCAGCAGCCGCTCCCACGCGCCGGTGTCCGCGCCGCGCACCAGGACGGTGACCGGCGTGCGGGTGCGGAGGGTGCGCGGGCCCGGCGCACCGGGGAGGACGCCGTCGGGAACGGTGACGCGGTCCACCACGGCGTCCACGGTGAGCAGGGCTTGTCCGGATCCGGAGCCGCCGCTGCGGGAGACGCGCACCCGCGGGTCCCCGGTGACGGTGAGGTCGACGCCGGCCTCGGGTGCCGGGGCGGCGGTGCGGGCCAGTTCGGGCAGGGGTCCACGGTGCAGGTCGGCGGTGTGCAGCAGGGTCGCCGTCGTGGCGGCGGCCGCGGTGAGCAGCACGGCCGCGAGGGTCACGGTGGCGGCCCGGCGCCGGAACGGGCCGCCGTCCGGCCCGGTCCGGAGGACGAGGAGGGCCAGCCCGAGGAGCGCCGACGCGCCGGCCGCGCCCGCGAGGGCGGCGCCGTGCCCGGGCCCCAGGCCGAGGACCGCCGCCGTGACCACCCAGGCGGCGACGGCGGGCAGCAGCAGCCGCAGGTCGTTCGGACGCGGCGTGGCGGAGGCCTCGGCGCCAGGGGCGGCGCCGGGGGCCAGGGCGCCGGGAGCAGGGGTGGGGACGGCGGTGGCGATGGCGGGCACCTCCTCTCGCGAAGGGGCGGACAGGGCGACGGCAGGCGTGGTGGGCCGTCAGAGGGTGAGCAGCGGCCGGAGTTCCGTGTAGGTGCGCTCGCCGATCCCGCTCACCTGCCGGAGCTGGTCGAGCGAGCGGAACGCGCCGCCGTGGGAGGCACGGAAGGCGATGATGCGCTGGGCGAGGGTCGGGCCGACGCCGGGGAGGGTGTCGAGCTGTTCGAGGGTGGCGTGGTTGAGGCTGACCGGCGGTTTCGACAACCCGGCGGGCGGCGGGCCCGCCCCCGCCCCGGCGCCCGGCGGGGTGCTCGGCTCGCCGACGAGGATCTGTTCGCCGTCCGCCAGGACGCGGGCCAGGTTGAGGTTCCTGGTGTCCGTCCCGGGCAGTGCTCCGCCGGCCACCCGCAGGGCGTCCGCGACCCGGGAGCCGTCGGGCAGGACGTGCACTCCCGGGGAGCCGACCCGGCCGCCGACGTCGACCACCACGACGGCGCCCGGCTCCGCGCCGCCAGCCTCGCTTCCGCCCGCCCCCTCGGGCGGGCCTGGCCCGGGGGTGGCGGTCGACGGCACCGGGGCGACGGCGACGGCCGGCACCTCGACCGGCTGCGGCCGCCCCAGCCAGAAGTGCTGGACGCCGTAGCTGACGGTGAGCAGGAGGAGGACGAGCAGGCCGACGACCGCCCGCCGGTCGAGCGTCAGCGCATGGCCCCGCCACGGGGGCGCGCCACCGACGGGCACGACACCGTCGGGCACGGCACGGTCGGGCGCGGCGCGCTCGGATGCGGCGCGCTCGGACGCGGCGCGCTCGGACGCAAGGCCACCCGGCACGGGGGGCGCGGCTCCGCCCGGCGGCGGCTCACCGGCGCCGGGCGGCCCCGCGTACACCGACGGTTCACTGTCCGGCGGCTCCCCGGCCCCGGGCAGCAGCGCCGCCATCCGCAGGCTCGCGGTCTCGTTGGCCCGCTGGATCTCCCGGCGCCTGCGTGCGCCGATTCGCATGCTCGTCATGCGGAGCACGGTAGGAACCGCCCGGCGGGCACGCGGAGATTACCGAATGCCTGTGGAGAACCCGGGGGTTGTGGATGAAGAACCTCACCCGCAGGAGGGAGAAGTAGCGCGGGTCGTTGACGTCCCGTCGGCCCTCAGCGGGGCGAGACCACCACCGCCAGCAGCCCCGGCCCGACATGCGCGCCGATCACCGCCCCCACCTCGCCCACGTACAGGTCGCGCAGCCCCGGCAGCCGCCCCCGCAGGCGTTCGGCGAGCGGCTCGGCCCGGTCCTCCGCCGCGAGGTGGTGCACCGCGATGTCCACTTCCCGCTCCCCCGCCCGCTCGACCGCGATCTCCTCCAGCCGGGCGATCGCCCGGGACGCGGTGCGCACCTTCTCCAGCGGCTCGATCCGCCCCCCGTCCAGGTGCAGCAGGGGCTTGACCGCGAGCGCCGAGCCGAGCAGCGCCCGCGCGGCGCCGATCCGCCCGCCCCGGCGCAGGTACTCCAGGGTGTCGACGTAGAAGAAGCCGCTGGTCCCGGCGGTCCGCCGCTCGACGGCCTCCGCCGCCTCGTCGAGGCCCCGGCCGGCCGCGATCGCCTCGGCCGCCGCCAGCACCCCGTACCCGAGGGCCATGCCGACCAGCCGGCTGTCCACCACCCGCACCGGCACCGGCGACTCCGCGGCCGCCAGCCGGGCGGCCTCCGCCGTCCCGGACAGCTCGCCGGAGATGTGCACCGACACGACGCCCCGCGCACCGCCCTCGGCGGCCGCCCGGTAGGCGGCCGCGAAGGACTCCGGGCTGGGCCGGGAGGTGGTGACCCGGTGCTTTCCGCGCAGCGCCTCGGCGACGTCCTTCGGGGAGATCTCGACGCCCTCGGCCCGCACCTCGTCACCGACCGCGACGCTCAGCGGGACCACGGTGATCCCGTGCCGGTCGACGGCGTGCTGGGGCAGGTAGGCCGTGGAGTCGGTGACGAGTGCGAGGTCGGCGGGCATGAGGCGGAGGTTACTCCCCGCCCGGGCCGGACGGCAGCATCCGGGTCCCGGCTCAGCCGGCCGAGGGTCCGGAGGACGGCTTGCGCAGCCGCTGCGCCAGCTTGGCCATGGGGTCGGAGAGGCCGAGCAGGTCCTCGGCGCTGGGCCGGCCACCGCGGCCGTCGGTGAGCCCGGGACGGGCCCCACCGGCCGACGCCCCGGACGCACCGGAAGCACCGGCCGACGCGGCCGACGCACCGGACGCACCGGCCGACGCCCCGGCGGACCCGGACGCACCCGAAGCACCGCCCGCACCGCCCCCCGCCCCCGGAGCGGCGTCCCAGTGCCGCAGCGCCCCCGCCTCGTCCTCGCACTCCTGGCTCAGCCGCCCCAACTCGTCCTCCGCGAAGCGGTGCATCCGGTCCTGCGCGGCCCACCGCATGGTCTCCGCCGAGTGCGTGATCCGCTCGGCCCGCTCGCGCAGCTCCGGCAGCTTCGCCGCGACCCGCCCGGCGTCCGGCTCCCGCTCCAGCATCCGCAGCTCGCCGTCCAGCTCCGCCGCGTGGGCGTCCAGCCGGGCCAGCAGCGCCAGCGACTCGCCGAGCTGCCCGTCCTGGCCGACGGCGCCTTGCAGGACCTGCCGGGTGCCGTCCAGCGAGGTCCGCAGGCGCAGGCGGACGGCGGAGATCTGCCCCTGCGGGCCCGTCTGGGTGTAGGTCTTCGCCTTGAGGGTGACGTTCTCGACCGCCCGCCGGGCCTTGGCCTCCTGGCGTTCCATCTTCTCGCCGACCGTCCGGGCCGCCTTGATCAGACCGATGACGACGAGCACCACCACCCCGAGCCCGAGCAGCAGGGCGAGTCCGAGCAACACCCCGAGGATCTCCATCACGCGCCACCTTCCGCCAGCCGAACCGACCCCACCGGGCCCAACGCGGACCGGCCCACCGAGGGTTCCACCGTAGCTCCGCCACCGGCTCCTCGGGCCGCCGGTCAGGGCCGCCGGGCCGGAGTTCAGGGGCGGTTCAGGGACGACTCGGGGTGAACCCCGACCCCCGGACGCCCCCGGAACGCCGCGGGGCGGGCGTTCCCGGAGGAACACCCGCCCCGCGCGACCGGCCGGCCTCAGCCGGTGACGATGTTGACCAGCTTCGGCGCCCGCGCGATCACCTTGCGCACCTCGGCCCCGCCGATCGCCGCGACGACCGCCGGGTCGGCCAGCGCCAGCGCCTCCAGCTCGGCGTCCGAGATCGACGGCGCGACCTCCAGCCGGGCCTTGACCTTGCCCTTGACCTGCACCACGCAGGTCACCGACTCGTCGACGACGTACGCCGGGTCGGCCACCGGGTAGCCGGCGTACGCCAGCGACTCGCCGTGGCCCAGCCGCCGCCACAGCTCCTCCGCGATGTGCGGGGCCAGCGGCGCGACCATCAGCACCACCTGCTCGGCCACCGCCCGCGGCGTGGACCCGCGCTTGACCAGGTAGTTGTTCAGCTCGATCGCCTTGGCGACGGCCGTGTTGAAGCGCAGTCCGGCCATGTCGGCGCGGACGCCGTCGACGGCCTTGTGCAGGGCGCGCAGCGTCGCCTCGTCCGGCTCCTCGTCCGTCACCACCAGCTCGCCGGTCGCCTCGTCGACGATGTTGCGCCACAGCCGCTGCAGGAAGCGGTAGGAGCCGACGACGGCGCGGGTGTCCCACGGGCGGGAGACGTCCAGCGGGCCCATCGACATCTCGTACAGGCGCAGCGTGTCGGCGCCGTACTCGTCGGCGATCTCGTCGGGGGCGACGGCGTTCTTCAGGGACTTGCCCATCTTGCCGGCCTCGCGCTTGACCGGCTCGCCCTGCCAGGAGTACTGGCCGTCGTGCTCCTCGACCTCGGCGGCGGGCACCGGGAAGCCGCGCTCGTCGCGGTAGACGTCGGCGGTGATCATGCCCTGGTTGAACAGCTTGTGGAACGGCTCGACGGAGGAGACGTGGCCCAGGTCGTGCAGCACCTTGTGCCAGAAGCGGGCGTACAGCAGGTGCAGGACGGCGTGCTCGGCGCCGCCGACGTACAGGTCGGCGCCGCCGCCGGGCTTCTGCTCGGTGGGGCCCAGCCAGTACTGCTCGTTGGCCGGGTCGACGACCCGCTCGCGGTTGGACGGGTCGATGTAGCGCAGCTCGTACCAGCAGGAGCCGGCCCAGTTGGGCATGGTGTTGGTCTCGCGGCGGTACGTCTTCGGGCCGTCGCCCAGGTCCAGCTCGACGGTGACCCAGTCCTCGTTGCGGGACAGCGGGGTCTTCGGCGTGGAGGTGGAGTCGTAGGGGTCGTAGGTGTGCGGCGAGTAGTCGTCGACCTGCGGGACCTCCACGGGCAGCATCGACTCGGGCAGCGCGTGCATGACGCCGTCCTCGTCGTAGACGATCGGGAAGGGCTCGCCCCAGTACCGCTGGCGGCTGAACAGCCAGTCGCGCAGGCGGTAGTTGACGGTGCCTTCGCCGATGCCGCGCGCGGTCAGCCAGGCGGTGACGGCGGCCTTGGCGTCGACGACGCTCAGGCCGTTCAGCGCGATGCCGTCCGCGGTGCCCTCGTCGTGGGCCGAGTTGACGATGACGGAGTCGTAGGTGTCGAACGCGTCGTCCCAGCCGGCCGGGTCCTCGCCGCGCCCGTCGGTGGGCTCGACGACGCAGCGCATCGGCAGGTCGAAGGCGCGTGCGAAGGCGAAGTCGCGGTGGTCGTGGGCGGGGACGGCCATGATGGCGCCGGTGCCGTAGCCCATCAGCACGTAGTCGGCGATGAAGACCGGGACGGGCTCGCCGCTGACCGGGTTGACGGCGTAGGCGCCGGTGAAGACACCGGTCTTGACCTTGGCCTCGACCTGGCGCTCGACGTCGGACTTGGCGGCCGCGGCGGCCCGGTAGGCGGTGACGGCCTCGGCGGGGGTGGCGGCGCCGCCGGTCCAGGCCTCGCGGGTGCCCTCGGGCCAGGCGGCGGGCACGATGGTGTCGACCAGGTCGTGCTCGGGGGCCAGCACCATGTAGGTGGCGCCGAACAGGGTGTCGGGGCGGGTGGTGAAGACGGTGATCTTCCGCTCGCCGACGGCGAAGTCGACGCGGGCGCCCTCGGAGCGGCCGATCCAGTTGCGCTGCTGCAGCTTGATGGCCTCGGGCCAGTCCAGCAGGTCCAGGTCGGAGATCAGCCGGTCGGAGTAGGCGGTGATCCGCATCATCCACTGGCGCAGGTTGGACTTGAAGACGGGGAAGTTGCCGCGCTCGGAGCGGCCGTCGGCGGTGACCTCCTCGTTGGACAGCACGGTGCCCAGCCCGGGGCACCAGTTGACCGGCACCTCCTTGGCGTAGGCCAGCCGGTACTCGCCCAGCACGTCGTCGCGCTCGGCGGCGTTCAGCGCGGACCAGGCGCGGCCGCCGGGGACCTCACGGGTGCCGTTCTCGAACTCGGCGACCAGCTCGGCGATCGGGCGGGCCTTGGCGGCCCGCTCGTCGTACCAGGAGTTGAAGATCTGCAGGAAGATCCACTGCGTCCAGCGGTAGTACTCGGGGTCGATCGTGGCGATCGAGCGGCGCGGGTCGTGGCCCAGGCCCAGCCGGCGCAGCTGCTGGCGCATGTTGGCGATGTTGGCCTCGGTGGAGACCCGCGGGTGGGTGCCGGTCTGCACGGCGTACTGCTCGGCGGGCAGGCCGAAGGAGTCGTAACCCAGGGTGTGCAGGACGTTGTAGCCGTTCATCCGCTGGTAGCGGGCGAAGACGTCGGTGGCGATGTAGCCCAGCGGGTGGCCGACGTGCAGGCCGGCGCCCGACGGGTAGGGGAACATGTCCATGATGAAGCTGTGTGGCTTCGAGGCGACGTCCGCGGCGGCCGGGTCGGCCAGGTCACCGGCCGGGTTGGGGGCGTGGAACGTCCCCTCCTTCTCCCAGATGTCCTGCCAGCGGGACTCGATCTCCGCCGCCAGGGCGGCGCTGTACCGGAACGGCGCGGTCGCGGTGTCGGCCGCACCGGACGCAGGGGTCGTCTCGCTCATGGTCCTTCAAGCTCCATCGATGTCAGTTGGCGAACCGGCGTTCCGGGCCGTCGGCGGGACGGGTGCCCGGGCTGCGGCCCGGACGCACGCCCGGGCCGTGGCCCGGGCGGGTGCCGGACGGCGGGCCCGCGCGGAAAACAAAAAAGCCCCTCGCAGGAGGGGGTGCCACGCCGACTCCGGCTCCGCCCTCGGGCGTGGCCGGTCCTGGTCAGCGCGGCCGACTAAGGAGCAGGCGCGCGGTTCGCATGGGCTCAGGGTACCGCAAGGGGGTCAGCGGCCTCCCGGGGATGCCGCCGACGCGCCCGCCGCCCCGTCCCTGGCGGCCCGGCCCGGCCCCGCCTCCCCGGCGCCCCGGCCCGCCGCCCCGTCCGCAGCGGCCCGGCGCGACGGCCCGTCCGCAGTGACCTGACCCACCGCCCCCGCCGCCCCGTCCGCCCCGTCCGGCACGCCCCCGCCCCCGCTCCCGCCCGGGCCGGCCGAGCGGAACGCCGCGTCGATGCCGCGCAGCGCCCGCGCCACCCGCTGCGACTGCATCCCCGCCGCCAGCGCCCGCGCCCGGTCCGCGGTGCGCGCCGCCTCGGCATCGTCGCCCGCCAGCCGCTGCGAGTCCGCGAGCCGGACCATGAGCAGCGCCCGCGCCCGGGCCCGGCCCGGCCCCAGGCCCGCCACCGCCCGGGCCAGCAGCGGCTGCGCCCGCCCGTGCTCGCCCAGGAACAGATACCCCTCCCCCACCATGCCCGCGAGGTCCGCCCGCTCCTCGCCGTCGCCGTCCAGTTCCGCGAACGCCCGCTCCGCCGCCTCGGCGAGCCCGGCCGCGTCGCCGCGCCGCCCGTGGGCGCGGGCGATCCGGCCGAGTTGCAGCGCCCGCCCGGCCGGGCCGAGTCCGTCCCCGGCCTCCGCGACCGCCTGGGCGAGCACCGTGACCACGTCCAGCCCGCGCCCACCCGGGCTCCAGGTGGCCAGCACCACCAGGCCGCCGAGCACCGCCACCGCGTCCCGCCGCTCGCCGCCGAGGTGCGCGGCGCGCAGCGCGGCGGCGAAGGCCCGCTGCGCGGCGGCGTCGTGCCCGAGGTCGAACGCGGCCCAGGCGACGAGCCGGGCGAGCCGGCCGGCCGCGCCGTACAGGGCCCGGCCGAGCGGTTCGTCGTAGCCGCCGAGTTCCAGCAGCTTGGCGACCATGGCCAGTTCGGCGCGGGCGGGGTCGAGCACGAGCCCGCCGCCGCAGGAGCGTTCCAGCCGCTGCTTGGCGCGGTGGGCGGCGGCGAGTTCGCCGATCACCGCGGGGTCGACGCGCAGCGCGCCGTCGCCGCCGGGGGCGGGCGGCGCGGTGGCCAGCCGGCGGGCGGCCTCGGCGAGGTCGGCGCCGCGGAAGAGGTCGGTGAGCCGGACGGGGCCGGCGCCGGCGGCGGTCTCGCGCAGCGCGGTCTGCGCGGTGTCGGCCGTCCACGGGTCGGTCAGCAGGCGCGGGGAGAGGGTCTTGGCGCCGCGGTGGCCGCCCATCGGGCCCCAGAGCTGTTCGTAGGTGACGGCGATGCCGAGGGTGCGGCCGAGCACCTCGCAGACGGCCTGGTCGTGCGGGCTGCGCGGGACCATGCCGCGGTCGCGCCACTTGTAGGGGGCGGTGGAGCTGATCGCGAGCCGGGCCGGGACGGTGAGGTTGACCTCGCGGGCGAGCCGCTCCGGGCTCCAGCCGAGCTGGTGGAGTATCCGGGCGAGTTCCTCGTTGCGTCTGCGTGCCAGATCGGCCATGGCTCCGACGGTAGCGCTCCGCCGGGGGCCGCCGCCGGGAGCCGGCGGAAAAGCCGTGTCCGCCGGGCCCGGTCGCCGGAACCCGCTCGCCGGGACCCGTCTGCCGGAGCCCCGCCCGGCGGAACGCCGAAGGCCGCCTCCCGTTCCCGGGAGGCGGCCTTCGTTTCCTGTGGAGCTACGGGGAATTGAACCCCGGACCTCTTGCATGCCATGCAAGCGCTCTACCAACTGAGCTACAGCCCCTTGACCTGCGATGTCACCGGGGGTTCCGTTCCGTTTCCCTCGGCGACATCGACTACTTTACACGGTCCCGGGGGTGCTCCACGAATCCGTTCCCCGGACGGCCCGGCTACCCGTCCGCCGGCCGCTCCGCCGCGGGCGCCTTCGTCCGCTCCCCGGCCGGGGCCTGCGCCCGCCCGGCCGGCACCGCCCGGGCGGCGAGCACGGCGGCGACCGCGACGGCCGCGCCCACGGCGGCCGCGGCGAGCAGCAGTGCGTGCCCGGAGTCCCCGGCCGACGCCGGCCGGCCGGCCGCGCCGAGGAACACCGAGCCGATCAGCGCGATGCCGACCACCTGGCCGAGCTGGACGGCGCTGGCCACGACCCCGCTGGCGTCCGCCGCGTCGGCGGGGTCGACCCGGGCGAGCGCCCGGCCGAACAGCGGCGCGTAGGCGCAGCCGGCCAGCAGCCCGAGGACGGCGGTGAGCAGCAGCGGCCCCGCCCCGATCGCGGCCCCGTCGCGCAGCAGCAGGCCGAGCAGCAGGTAGCCGACGGCGAGCAGGGCGGTGCCGAGCCGGGGCAGGACGCCGTGCAGGCGCCGGGGCAGCCGCTGCCAGTGCAGGCTGGCGACGCCGAAGCCGACGGCGATCGGGGCGGAGCAGAGTCCGGCCCGCAGGGCGCCGGCCCCGAGTCCGGACTGCTGGTGCAGGGCGAAGGAGAACATGAAACCGGCGAACGCCAGCATGATCATGAACACCGCGCCGACGGCGGGCAGCAGCCCGGCCGCGCCGAGCACCCGCCCGCTGATCAGCGGCTGTCCGCCGCGCCGGGCGATCCGCCGCTCGACGCCTGCGAACAGGGCGAACAGCAGCGCGCTCGCGCCGAGCATCGCCCAGCCCCAGCCGGGCCAGCCGAGTTCGTGGCCGAGCACCAGCGGGACGACGAGCAGCCCGAGGGCGGCGGCGAGCACCAGCAGGCCGGGCAGGTCGAAGCCGCGGTCGCGGTCGCCGGGCAGCCGCGGCAGCAGCCGGGCGCCGGCCGCCAGCAGCAGCACGCCGATCGGCAGGTTGACCAGGAAGACCGGGCGCCAGCCGGTGCCGAACAGGTCGGCGTCGACCAGCACCCCGCCGAGCACCTGCCCGGCCGCGATGCCGCCGGCGAGGACGGCCGAGTAGAGGCCCAGGGCGCGGATCCGGGCCTGGCCGGTGAAGGTCCGCTGGACGAGGCTCATCACCTGCGGGACCATCAGGGCCGCCCCCGCGCCCTGGAGCAGCCGGAAGGCGATCAGCCAGCCGGTGGCGGGGGCGAGTCCGCAGGCCAGCGAGGCGGCGGTGAAGGCGGCCAGGCCGCTCTGGAAGACCCGGCTGTAGCCGTAGCGGGCACCCAGCCGGGCACCGGTGATGAGCAGGACGGCGTAGGCGACGGTGTAGCCGGCCACCACGAACTGGAGGGCGGCGCCGGAGGCGTGCAGGTCGGTGCGGATGGTCGGCACCGCGACGTTGACGATGGCGGTGTCGAGCACGGCCATGAACTGGCCGCTGAGGACGAGTGCGAGGAGCAGGCCGGGCCGGGCGACGGACGCCGTCCCGGGCCCGGCGGCGGGGGCGCCGCCCGGCGAGTCGGTCCCGGCGGGGCGGCGCCGGCTCTGGAGATCGGTCATGCGTCGAGCCTCGCGACGGCCCGGTACCAGTGGTTAGAGCCTGCCGATCCTGGTACTGGCAGCACCTGTCACGCCCTTCCGGGCTGCGGCACCATGGCGGGTATGACCGTCGTGGACACCCCCGGCACCGTCAAGCCCGCCCCTGCGAACAAGGCTCCGGCCGACCCGCCCCCGACCGACCCGCCCTCCGCCGGCCCGGCCCCCGCCGGGCGGCGCGACCGCCGCCGCACCGAGCTGGCCGAGTACCTGCGCGCCCGCCGCGCCCGGGTCTCCCCCGAGGACGTCGGCCTGCCGCCCGGCCTGCGCCGCCGTACGCCGGGCCTGCGCCGCGAGGAGGTGGCCCAGCTCGCCGGGGTCGGGGTCACCTGGTACACCTGGCTCGAACAGGGGCGCCGGATCAACGCGAGCGCGCAGGTCCTCGCGGCGGTGGCCCGGGTGCTGCTGCTGGACGCCGCCGAGCGGGAGCACCTGTTCCGGCTGGCCGGGGTGGCGGAGCGCCGCCCGGCGGACCCGGATCCGGTGCCGGACCCGTCGACCCAGCTGATCCTGGACGCGCTGGTGCCGCTGCCGGCCGCCGTCTCCAACAGCCGCTACGACGTGCTGGCCTGGAACTCCAGCTACGCGGCGCTGTTCGCGGCCGGCCGGACGCGGACGACCGACGGCCGGTTCAACAGCCTCTGGTGCACGGTGACCAGCCCGGACTGCTGCAACCCCTTCCTGAACCGGGACGAGCAGCTGCCGCAGATGGTCGCGGTGCTGCGCGGCGCGTACGGCCGGCACGTCGGCGAGCCGGCCTGGGAGGAGTACGTGCGGTCGCTGCTGGAGGCGAGCGCGGAGTTCCGGGAGCTGTGGGCCCGCCAGGAGGTGTCCTCGCGGTCGACCTCGCTGAAGGTGTTCCGGCATCCGGGGGTGGGGGTGATGCGGCTGAACGCGACGTACCTGACGATCCCCGGGGTGCCGGAGGCGTACGTCGCCGTCTACACCCCGGACGGGCCGGAGGACCGCGCGCGGGTGGAGCGGCTGGCGGCGCTGCGGCCGGGCGGCTGGACCGCCCCGTGCGGCCACTCCCGCACCGGTCCCGTCTGCTGAGCCCGCAACGCGCGGCACCCGGGGAGCGCCGGGCACACCGGGCAGGCCGGGGGCAACGGGACCAGCGGGAACGCCGGAAGGCCGCCACCCACCGGGTGACGGCCTTCCTCGTCTGTGGAGCTACGGGGAATTGAACCCCGGACCTCTTGCATGCCATGCAAGCGCTCTACCAACTGAGCTACAGCCCCGCGACACACGTGGTCCCTCGGGACCCCGGGTGCGGAGTGGAGCTACGGGGAATTGAACCCCGGACCTCTTGCATGCCATGCAAGCGCTCTACCAACTGAGCTACAGCCCCTCGCTGACCGGATCTCCCGCTTCCCTTCCGGGCCGCGTTCCCTCCGTGCGAACGAGGAAGACTCTAACCGCAAAGGCCCGGAACTGCGAAATCCGCCCCCCGGTGCCCCCTCCGCACCCCCGCCGGTGACCTCAGGTGTCGTCGCCGATGACCGGCTGCGGCAGGGTGCCCGCGTTGTGCTCCAACAGCCGCCAGCCCCGCGCGCCCCGGCCCAGCACGGACCAGCAGCAGTTCGACAGCCCGCCGAAGCACTCCCACAGCTCCGGTTCCAGGCCGAGCATCCGCCCGAGCATGGTGCGGATGGTGCCGCCGTGGCTGACCACGACCAGCGTGCCGTTGTCGGGCAGCTTGCCGACCGCGTCGAGCACCACCGGCACGGCGCGGTCGGCGACCTCGGTCGCGAGTTCGCCGCCGCCGCGCCGCACCGGCTCGCCCTGCGTCCAGGCCGCGTACTCCTCGGGGTAGCGCTCGCGGATCTCCGCGTTGGTCAGCCCCTGCCAGGAGCCCGCGTAGGTCTCGCGCAGCCCCTCGTGGTGCTCGACGTCCAGGCCGGTGACCGCGGCCAGCTCGGCGGCGGTGCGCCGGGCCCGCTGGAGGTCCGAGGAGATCAGCAGGTCCGGGCGCAGCCCGGAGAGCAGCCGGGCGGCCCGCTGGGCCTGCAGCACGCCCTGCCCGGTCAGCTCGATGTCCGTGGTGCCCTGGAAGCGGGATTCGAGGTTCCAGGAGGTCTGGCCGTGCCGCCAGAAGACGATGCGCGGACCCCGCGCCCCCCGGCTCAGCTGTAGTCCTCGGCGCCGAAGTCGTCCGCCGGGGCCTGCTCGGCCAGGGCGACGGCGTTGCCGGCCGCGTCGGTGTGGGCGTCCGGGCGGTTGCGGGAGGCCAGGGCGTCCTCCGGCAGCGGCAGCTCGGGGCAGTCCTTCCAGAGGCGGTCCAGCGAGTAGAAGGAGCGCTCCTCGGAGTGCTGGACGTGCACGACGATGTCGAGGTAGTCGAGCAGGATCCAGCGGCCCTCGCGCTCGCCCTCCCGCCGCACCGGCTTGATGTCCAGCTTCTCGCGCAGCTGGTCCTCGATCTCCTCGGCGATCGAGCGGACCTGGCGGTCGTTGCTCGCGGAGGCGATCAGGAAGGCGTCGGTGATCGACAGCACCTCGCTGACGTCGAACGCGACGATGTTGTGGGCCAGCTTGTCGGCCGCCGCCTGGGCGGCGACGTTGATGAGTTCCTGGCTGTGCTCAGTGGCGGTCACGGTGTTCTTCCGGCTCGGCGGCTTGGGGGCGCCCCGGGCGCGGCGCGCCGGGGATCGCCTTCCAGGATCTCACGCCGCCCCGGTGGCCCCGGAACCGATTTCCGGGGCCACCGGGGCCCGCCGGGCGTCCGCGCCCGGGCTACGGGGCCTTGGGCGGCGCGTAGTCCTTGCCGAGGACGACGACCAGGTCGGCGTTCTGCGCCTCGGTGACCTTCTTCACGGCCGTCTCCGGCAGGTTGAGGCTGGTCGCCAGCGACTTCGCGGCGGCCTGCCGGGCGTCGTCGGTGTAGCGGATCTCACTGGCCGCCTGCGGTGCGCCCTTGGCGCCGCCGGGGACGAAGGTGAGGCCCGCGTTGACCACCTGGACCTGGGCCGCGGCGGCCGCCTGGTCGTTGCCGGTGGCGTCCTGGAGGGAGACCCGGACCGGTCCGTCGCCGCTGGTGGCGGCCTTGACGGTGCCGCCGAGGACGTCCTTGACCTGCTTGCCGGCGGTGGCCTCGTCCAGCGAGCCGTCCGGCTTGACGGTCAGCGCGGTGGTGCCGAACCGGCCGTCCTTGGAGAGCTGCGCCAGCTGGGCGAGCACTCCGGCGAGGGCGTCCTCGGGCAGCGAGGGGTCGAGCACCGCGTTCATCCGGTGCACGTCGTCCTTGGCGTCCTTGAACTCGACCGGCATGGTGCGCACCACGGCGTCCATCACCTGGCCGAACCGGGCGAGCTGGGCGTCGCGGTTCTCGCCCTCGTTCTGCAGGGTGGCGTAGGCGACCGCGGCCTTCCCGCCGAGCAGGGTGTTCTTGCCCGCGGCGGCCAGCACCTTGCCGTCCGGCTTGCCGCCCTCGTGGACCTCGGCGTTGGTGTCCACCCGGACGCCGCCGAGCTGGGCGACCAGCAGTTCCAGGTACGGGGTGTCGAGCCGCCAGGTGCCGGCGACCGGGGCGCCGAGCACGGTGGTCAGGCCGTCGCGGGTGCCGGAGGCGCCGAGGGTGTCCATGGCCTGGCCGACGGTGGTGACCGGCGGGTCGCCGGGGCCGGGCAGCCGCAGGGCGTCGGGCAGCAGCAGCACGGTGCCCTTGCGGCCGGAGGCGTCGTTGACCAGCAGCGCGCTGGAGACCTTGCCCTGCAAATCGCGCAGGTGGACGACGTTGACCTGGCGCGGTCCGGCGGCGGTGGCCGCGTTGTCCTTGTCGCCGCCGGTGAACCACAGGTAGCCGCCGGTGCCGGCCGCCGCGAGCGCGAGGACCACGGCGGCGCCGATCAGCCGGGTGCGCAGCTTGCGGCGGCGTTCGGCGCGCACCTCGCTGCGGGACTCGGCGAACTTGAGCCAGTCGATGACGTCCTCGGACTTCTCCGCCTCGTCGTCGACGAAGGTGAACTCGCCCGTGGGGTAACCGTCCTCGGCGGACCCGGCACCGGCCGCGGCGCCGCTCCTGGCCCGGGCCGGGCGGGAGCCGCCGACCTGCTCGGACGGCGCTTCGGGCCGCGCGGGGGCGGCCGGTTCGGCGGCGGCCGGGCGCGGCACCCGGGGGCGCGGCGGGACGGGCGCGGGCGCGACGGGCTCCGCCGCCGGCGGCGTCACTGGCTCGGCGACGGCCGGCATCGGCGCGGTCGTGTAGACCGACGGCTGCGGCTGCTGGTAGCCCTGCTGGTACTGGTCCTGCCCCTGCTGGTACTGGTCCTGGTAGCCGTAGCCGCCCTGCTGCTGGTACCCCTGCGGCACCTGCTGCCCGTAGCCCCCGGACTGCTCGTAGGAGGGCTGGTACCCCTGCTGCTGGTACGGGTCCTGGTAGCCGTACTGCCCCTGCCCGTAGGGCGGGGGCGCGGACTGCACCGGCTGCCCGTACTGGTCGTACTGCTCGTACCCGCCCGGCTGCTCGTACGGCCCGGGCTGCTGCTGCCCGTAGCCGCTCTGCTGCTGATACGGCGGGTACTGCTGGTACTGCCCGGCCGCCCAGTCGTCCGGCTGTCCGGGCTGCTGCCCCTGGGATCCCCTGCGCTCGCTCATCCGTCGGTCGGCCCCTCCGGGATCAGGTCCGGTGCGGCGCGTACAGCGCCCGTTTGTCGATGTAGCGGACCACGCCGTCCGGGACGAGGTACCAGACCGGCTCGCCCTTGGCGACCCGGTTGCGGCAGTCCGTGGAGGAGATGGCCAGCGCCGGGACCTCCACCAGGGAGACCCCGCCCACCGGAAGCCCGGCGTCCGACAGCGTGTGCCCCGGCCGGGTGCACCCGATGAAGTGCGCGAGCGAGAAGAGCTCGTCGGAGTCCCGCCAGGAGAGGATCTGGGCGAGCGCGTCCGCACCGGTGATGAAGAACAGGTCGGCGTCCGGGTGCAGCGCGTGCAGGTCGCGCAGGGTGTCGACGGTGTACGTCGGGCCCTCGCGGTCGATGTCGATGCGGCTGACCGAGAACTGCGGGTTCTCCGCGGTGGCGATGACCGTCATCAGGTAACGGTCCTCGGCCGGGCTGACCTCACGGTCGCTCTTCTGCCACGGCTGCCCGGTCGGGACGAAGATCACCTCGTCCAGGTGGAACGCGCTGGCGACCTCGCTGGCGGCGACCAGGTGCCCGTGGTGGATCGGGTCGAAGGTGCCGCCCATCACGCCGAGACGGCGCTTGTCCCGCGCCGGTGCTCCGGGATCCCCGGTCTGCTCTCCCATGGCGCCACACCTTACGCGACGCCCGTTGCGGTGCGGGAACGGCCGGGTGACGGGCGTCCCGGGGGCGGTGCCGCACCCCGGGCCACCGTCGGCCGGGTCAGCGGTCCCGGTTGAAGCGGGTGGTCACGAAGAGCAGCACCAGGAGGACGAACAGCGCGGCGCCACCCGTCAGGTACGGGTTGAGGCTGTCGTGGTTGCCCCCCTCGCCCTCGTTCGCGAGGAGGTTCAGGACGGGGAGTGCGGCGGCAGTGCTCATGGTCGGCGGGACCTTCTCGGCTCGGATGGCGGGCAGGGGTGTGGTGCGGACCGGTGAGGGCCCACCCGTCATCGTACGGGGGGTTACACGGCAACCGCTCGGCGGCCCACCGCGGCTGAAGCGCCGTGAGCCGGGGCCCGGCGGCGGCGGGCGGACGGGGCCCGGCGGGCCGCTGTCAGTTGTTGCGGCCGGCCCGCAGCAGGATCCAGGCCAGCAGGCCCACGCCGACGAACGACGCGACCACGATGATCCGCAGGAAGAGCCCGGGGCCGTTCTCCGAGGAGATCGGGGCGGCCAGGCTGGCAAGGGCGGCGGTGGACATCTGCGGGCTCCTCGGACTGCGCGGTGCCGCGGCCTGAGGTGGCCCGGCTCTCCCGGGCATTCAGGGTAAACCGCCCTCACACCCGCGCCGCCCACCGCCCCCGCGGGCGCCGTCCGCGCCGCCCCGGACGGCCGCCGCGCCACTTGGGACACACCGTCGGGGACGAGTGCGCAACCGCGGACGTTGTCCGGACAGTCGTTGCAGACGAAGACCAGCGGGGGCCGGCCGGGGACCGGGGCCACCGTCGACAGGGAGGCAGTCACACATGACCGACACGACCGCGAAGACCCCGAGCCGGCGCCGCCAGCGCTTCCCGGAGATCTCCACCCGGGCCTGGGAGCACCCGGCGGACCGCTCGGCGCTCGTCGCGCTGCGCAAGCTGACCGGCTTCGACGACGTGCTGAAGAAGCTCGCCGGCCTCGTCTCCGAGCGCTCGATCCGGCTGATGTTCCTGGCCACCGCCGTGAAGACCTCCGAGCGGCAGTTCCCCGAACTGCACGAGATGGTCCGCGACGCCGCCTACGTGCTCGACCTGGAGAAGGTGCCGGACCTCTACGTCACCCAGGACCCGACGGTCAACGCCTACTGCATCGGCATCGACACGCCGGTGATCGTGGTGACCAGCGGCCTGGTGGAGCTGCTGGACGAGGAGGAGCTCCGCTCGGTGATCGGCCACGAGGTCGGCCACGCGATGTCCGGGCACGCCGTCTACCGGACGATGCTGATGATCCTCACCAACATCGCCGCCCGGATAGCCTGGGTGCCGCTCGGCAACCTGGCGATCATGGCGATCGTCACCGCGCTCAAGGAGTGGTTCCGCAAGGCCGAGCTCTCCAGCGACCGGGCCGGCCTGCTGGCCGGGCAGGACCTCCAGGCCTCGATGCGGGCGCTGATGAAGCTGGCCGGCGGCCACAACCTCGCCGAGATGAACGTCGACGCCTTCCTGGAGCAGGCCGAGGAGTACGAGAAGGCCGGCGACCTGCGCGACGGCGTGCTCAAGCTGCTGCAGGTGCTGCCGCAGAGCCACCCGTTCGCGGTGGTCCGGGTCGCCCAGCTGAAGAAGTGGGCCGAGAGCGAGGAGTACCGCTCCATCCTGGCCGGCGCCTACCCGCGCCGCACCGACGACCCTGACACCTCGGTCGGCGAGCAGTGGCGGGCCGCCGCCGAGCACTACACGACCTCGGTGAAGGAGAGCAAGGACCCGCTGATGGGCCTCATCCGCGACGTGGCGGGCGGCGCGGCCTCGGTCGGCGGCAAGCTGCGCGACACCTTCACCGGGGCCGGGCGTGCCAACGGCAACGGCAACGGCAACGGCAAGGACGGCGGCTCGGGCGACAACGGCTGAGGCACCGCCCGCAGAAACGTTCCGACGGCCCGACGGCCTCCCGCCACCCGGCCGGGGGCCGTCGGGCCGTCGGGCCGCCGGCGGCCTCAGCTGCCCGCCAGCACCCCGCACACCTGCCAGGCCGGCCGCGCGTGGTTGCCCGGGTCCACCGTCTGCGGCACCGCCGGCGGCGCGGTGGCCTCCGTGCCCGCCAGCACCGGCTGCACCACCCCGGCCAACGAGCCGTCGCACGGCGCCGGCCCGGCCTGCAGCACCGAGTCCACCAGCCGCAGCTGCGCCGCCGCCAGGTCGACCCGGTCGAACTCGAAGGTCAGCTGCCGCCGCACGGTCTCCAGGGTCACCGGCGCCCCGCTCGGCGCCCCGGCCGCCTTCAGCGCGTAGACGAAGGTGTGGTCGGTGGTGATCCGCAGCGTGCCGCTGTCCGCCTCGTCGATCCGCATCGCGCCCGCCACCTTCACGGTGTCCGCGGCCAGCGCGACGTGCGCCGGGTCGAAGCGGACCAGCCAGCCGGTCAGCGCGTGGTGCCGGTCGTCGACCGGCTGGACCACGCTCGCGTCGAACTGGGCCTGCTCACCGGGGGTGACGAAGGCCCGCACCTCCGCGGTCGACCCCTGGACCAGCACCGCCGGCGACAGCGAGGAGGCCACCAGGTAGCGCTGCACGGTGTCGAGCGCCTTGGTCACCTCGACCCGGGAGAAGTGCCCGCTCGCCGCCCCGGCCGGCGTGCCCAGCCCGACCGCGCCGTCGCTGTAGCCCGGCGGCAGGCCGGCGAAGGGGTTGGCCGGGTCGGCGGCCGCGTGGACCGGCGAGGCCGGGGTCAGCGCCACCAGGCTCACGGTCAGCTGGCTGCCCTGGGGGCGGGCGGTGGGCCGCACCGGCGAACTGACGCCGAAGTACACGGCGGCCCCGAACGCCAGCAGGATCACCAGCAGCAGGGCGAGCGCCTGCCGGGGCACGGTGCCGAGCGGGCCCAGCCGGACCTTCGACCGGGTGGGCCGGCCGAACGCGCCGGACAGCCGCTCGCGGGCCGACAGCTCCTGGATCCGGGCAGCCCGGACGAACGATTCGTCGAAGACGACGGACCGGTACTCGTCCTCGTTTCCGGAACCACCCTCGGGCGCACCCTCCGGAGGCTCACGCGGGTCACCCATGACACCAGGGTAAGGCGCACCCTCGCCCCTCCACGAGGGGCCTGCGGCAGTTCACCGCGAACCCACCGTGACCGGTCACGGCCGCCTCCGGTCGCCCCGTCGCGCCGCCCCCGCCACCCCGCGGTTCAGCCCGTCGGCGCGGTGACCACGAGCGAGGGCTCGACCTGCGGCGGCGCCGGGTCGGCCCCGGGACTGCTGCTGCCGGACTCGGGCCGCCGGGGCGTACCGGCGGCCCCGCCCACGCCCTGGTAGATCGCCGCGACCGCCACCGCGACCAGGCTCACGCCCATGATCACGGCGAGCACCCAGGCCACCGGGCGGTGCCAGCGCTGCTGGGCGACGTACCGGCCGCGGCCCGCGCCGACCGGGTCGAAGCCCCCCGGGCGCCAGCGCCGCGGGCGCCGTCTCCCGGAGGCCCGGCCGGGGCCGGTCCACGGATCGGGGTAGAGGTGGTCGTCGTCGAGCCGGCTCGGGTACGGCCGCAGCTCCAGCGGCAGTCCGTCCCCGGCCGGGACGTCATAGGCCCAGCCCGGACCCGTCGTGTCCGGCTCGAACCGGGCCTCGGCGGCGGCGAGCTGCCGCTCCTTGGCCGTCGGCTCGTGCACGGCGGCGGACCGCACGAACGCCTCGTCGAAGACCACGGTGGCGAACTCGTCGTCCGCACCACCGTGGTCGGCACCGTCGGGGTACGGCAAGCCCCCCACATCGTCAGCCACGGATTCAGCGTATTACCGGGCGGGCGATTTGTCTGGGGCTCGGGGCAGTTGGTCCGTCACCCGTGTGACGGCCGGCCGGCGCCGGACGGCCCGGACGGGCTCAGCCGGCGGCCGCGGCGCCGCCCACGGTCGGCGTCGCCCCGCCCCGGACGTGGCCGTCACCAGTGACGATGTACTTGGTGCTGGTCAGCTCGGGCAGGCCCATCGGTCCGCGGGCGTGCAGCTTCTGGGTGGAGATGCCGATCTCGGCGCCGAAGCCGAACTCACCGCCGTCGGTGAACCGGGTCGAGGCGTTGACGGCCACCGTGGTGGAGTCGACGAGCTGGGTGAAGCGGCGGGCGGCGGCCTGCGAGGTGGTGACGATGGCCTCGGTGTGCCCGGAGGTCCAGCGGCGGATGTGCGCCACGGCGGCGTCCAGCGAGGGGACGACGGCGGCCGCGATGTCGTACGACAGGTACTCGGCCTCCCAGTCCTCGTCGGTGGCGGGCAGCACGGTCGCGGCCGAGCCCTCGGCGGCCTTGAGCACCGCGTCGTCGCCGTGCACGGTGACCCCGGCCTCGGCGAGCGCGGCGAGCGCGAGCGGCAGGAAGGCGTCGGCGACGTCCTGGTGGACGAGCAGGGTCTCGGCCGAGTTGCAGACGCTGACCCGCTGCGCCTTGGAGTTGAGCAGGATGCCGACGGCCATCGCGAGGTCGGTCTCGGCGTCGACGTAGACGTGGCAGTTGCCGGTGCCGGTCTCGATGACGGGCACGGTGGAGCCCTCGACGACGGTGCGGATCAGCGAGGCCCCGCCGCGCGGGATGAGCACGTCGACCAGGCCGCGGGCGCGCATCAGCTCCTGCACGGAGTCCCGGCTCTCGCCCGGGACGAGCTGGACCGCGTCGGCGGGCAGCCCGGCGGCGGCGACCGCGTCGCGCACCACGGCGACCAGCGCGGTGTTGGAGCGGTAGGCGGAGGCGGAGCCGCGCAGCAGCACGGCGTTGCCGGACTTCAGGCAGAGCGCGGCGGCGTCGACGGTGACGTTGGGGCGGGCCTCGTAGATGATGCCGACGACGCCGAGCGGCACGCGGACCTGCCGCACGTCCAGGCCGTTGGGCAGGGTGTAGCCGCGCACGACCTCGCCGACCGGGTCCGGCAGGCCGGCCACGGCGCGGACGTCGGCGGCGATGGCGGCGATCCGCTCCGCGGTGAGGGTGAGGCGGTCGATCACCGACTCGGCGGTGCCGGCCGCGCGGGCCCGCTCGACGTCCTCGGCGTTGGCGGCGGTGATCTCGGCGGCGCGGGCGACCAGCGCGTCGGCGACCGCCCGCAACGCGGCGTCCTTGGTGCCGCGCGGCAGCGGGGCGAGCGAGGCGGCCGCCTCCCGGGCTCGGCGCGCTACGGCGAGGACGGGGCTGTCGGCGGTGGCGAGGTCGCTGCTCATGCGCCCAGCGTAGTGGAGCGCTCCGGCCCTCCCCCGCCCCATTTCACCCGATGAGACACCCCTTCCGGCGCCGGCCTCGCTCGCCGTTCTCCCCCTCAGTAGCCTCAGTACGGGTGGACCCCGCCCAGTTGCGGGGGCGGGCCGGCGAAGCCCTCGGCGACGCGCTTGTGGTACGTCGCCCGGTCCACCACCTCCAGGCCGACGATCTCCCACGGCGGCAGCTTGGCCGTCACCTTGTGCTCGCCCCACAGCCGCAGCGCGATCGCCGCCGCGTCGTGCAGGTCGCGGGCCTGCTCCCAGTAGCGGATCTCGGCGTGGTCGGCGGCGTAGCGCGCGGTCAGGAAGAACGAGTGGTCGTGCGCCAGCCGTTCGAGGCCGGCCCGCAGCTCGGACAGCGGGGTGATCGAGCCGGCCACGCTGAGCACCACGTGCCAGAGCCGGGCCTGGTCGGGTCCGACGGGCGGTTCGGCGCCGGGGCGCCGCTCCGTGCGGAGCCGGTGCACCGTGCCGGGCCCCTGGGGCGGCGGACCGGCCGGCCCGGCGGCGCCGTCGTCCGCGCCGCCGTCGATGCTGGTCAGCCGCCGGCCCGCGGTCCCTCCGGTCAGCGCTGCCTCGCGCCTGCGTTCCACCGGCGGCCTCCTGTTCGGCGATGTCGTGTCGTCGTACCCGCCGGCCCCGGCCGGCGCGCGTACGACCGCGCCCCTCCTCGCCCGTGGCCGGGCGTGCTCCCCGTGCGGAGCCGCCCGCGCTTCCGGCGGTCCGGCGGCGGGTCAGCCGCGCAGGACGACCAGGTCGTCGCGGTGGACGACCTCCCGCTCGTAGGCGGCGCCGAACTCCTGGGCCAGGTCCCGGGTGGACCGGCCGAGCAGGCGGGGCAACTCCCTCGCATCAAAGTTGACCAGTCCGCGCGCCACGATGTGGCCGTTTTCGGCAAGAAGGTCCACCGGATCACCCGCGGCGAACTCGCCGTCGACCTTGGTGACCCCGGCGGGCAGCAGCGAGGCGCCGCCGGAGACGACGGCGTCGACGGCGCCGGCGTCCAGGTGCAGGGCGCCGCGCGGGCTGCTGGCGTGGGCGAGCCAGAGCATCCGGTCGGAGGAGCGGCTGCCGGTGCGCAGGAACAGGGTGCCGGTGGGGCGTCCGGCCAGCGCGTCGGCGGCGTGGCTGGCGGCGGTGAGCACGACGGGGATGCCCGCGCCGGTGGCGATCCGGGCGGCCTCGACCTTGGTGACCATGCCGCCGGTGCCGACCCCGGCCTTGCCGGCGCTGCCGATCTCGATGCCGTCGAGGTCGTGCGGTCCGGCGACCTGGCCGATCCGGCTGGTGCCGGGGCGGGACGGGTCGCCGTCGTAGAGGCCGTCGACGTCGGAGAGCAGGACGAGCAGGTCGGCGCGGACCAGGTGGGCGACGAGGGCGGCCAGCCGGTCGTTGTCGCCGAACTTGATTTCGGCGGTGGCGACGGTGTCGTTCTCGTTGACGACCGGCATCGCGCCCATCGCCAGCAGCTGGTCGAGGGTGCGGTAGGCGTTGCGGTAGTGGGCGCGGCGGCTGGCGTCCTCGGCGGTGAGCAGGACCTGGCCGACGCGCAGGCCGTAGCGGGCGAAGGAGGCGGTGTAACGGGCGATCAGCAGGCCCTGGCCGACGCTCGCGGCGGCCTGCTGGCGGGCGAGGTCCTTGGGCCGCTTCTCCAGGCCGAGCGGGGAGAGGCCGGCGGCGATGGCGCCGGAGGAGACGAGCACGATCTCGGGGGCGTCGGGGCGGGTGCGGACCTTGGCGAGGGCGTCGACGAGCGCGTCGACCCGGTCGGCGTCGATGCCGCCGGCGGCCGTGGTCAGGGAGGAGGAGCCGACCTTGACGACGATGCGCCGCGCGGTCAGCACCTCCGCCCGCAGTTCGTCCTCGCTCATCTCGGGTTCGCCCTTCCGGTGTGGTGCGCTGGCGGCGGGCGCGGGCCCGGCCTGTCCCCCGCAATCTACGCGATCGGCGCCGGCGGACGGCATCGCGTTCCGCCCGCCGGACCGCGCCCGGCCCGGCCGCCGGACGGCCGGCGGCGCGTCAACGCGGAGGCCCCCGCCGCCCGTTGGCACGGGTGGCGGGGGCCTGTCGGTGTCCCGGGGCGGGCCGGCTCAGTAGTCCTCGTCGTCGCCCTCGATAGCGGCCTGGCGGCCGCTGGAGAGCGCCTCGAAGGCGAGGTACTCGGCCTCGGCGGCGTCCTTGCCCTTCTGCTTCTCGCGGCGGCGGTCGACCGCCGGGCGCTGGGTCTCGAAGCGGTGGTCCTCACCGCGGCGGCCGAGCATCTCGGCGCCGGCGGCCATGGTCGGCTCCCAGTCGAAGACGACGGCGTTCTCGTCGGGGCCGATGATGACGGTGTCACCCTCGTGCGCGCCGATCTTCCACAGCTCCTGCTCGACGCCGAGGCGGGCCAGCCGGTCGGCGAGGTAGCCGACGGCCTCGTCGTTCGAGAAGTCGGTCTGCCGCACCCAGCGCTCGGGCTTGCCGCCGCGGATGCGGTAGGCGCCGTCCTCCTCCGTGATGGTGAAGCCGGCGTCGTCCACGGCGGCCGGGCGCAGCACGATCCGGGTGGACTCCTCGACCGGCTTGGCGGCGCGCGCCTCGGCGACGATCTGCGCCATGGCGAAGCTCAGTTCGCGCAGGCCCTTGCGGGAGGCGGCGGACACCTCGAAGACGCGGTAGCCGCGCTCCTCCAGGGAGGCGCGGGTGAGGTCGGCGATGTCCTGGCCGTCCGGCACGTCGACCTTGTTGAGGGCGACCAGCCGCGGCCGGTCGTCGAGGCCGCCGTACTGGGCGAGTTCGGCCTCGATGGTCTCCAGGTCGCTCAGCGGGTCGCGGCCGGGCTCCAGGGTCGCGCAGTCCAGGACGTGCACGAGGACGGAGCAGCGCTCCACGTGCCGCAGGAACTCCAGGCCGAGGCCCTTGCCCTGGCTGGCGCCGGGGATCAGGCCGGGGACGTCGGCGATGGTGTAGACGGTGTCGCCGGCGGTGACCACGCCGAGGTTGGGGATCAGGGTGGTGAACGGGTAGTCGGCGATCTTCGGCTTGGCGGCGGAGAGCACGGAGATCAGCGAGGACTTGCCGGCGCTCGGGTAGCCGACGAGGGCGACGTCGGCGACGGACTTGAGCTCCATCACGATGTCGCGGGCGTCGCCGGGCTCGCCGAGCAGCGCGAAGCCGGGGGCCTTGCGGCGGGCGGAGGCGAGCGCGGCATTGCCGAGGCCGCCGCGGCCGCCCTGGGCGGCGACGAAGCTGGTGCCGTGGCCGACGAGGTCGGCCAGCACATTGCCCTGCTTGTCCAGGACGACGGTGCCGTCCGGCACGGCGAGGACGAGGTCCTGGCCGTCGGCGCCGGTGCGGTGGCCGCCCGCGCCGGGCTTGCCGTTGGTGGCCTTGCGCTTGGGCGAGTGGTGGTATTCGAGCAGGGTGGTGACCTGCGCGTCGACGGTGAGGATGACGCTGCCGCCCTCGCCGCCGTTGCCGCCGTCCGGGCCGCCGAGCGGCTTGAACTTCTCGCGGTGCACGGAGGCGCAGCCGTGGCCCCCGCTGCCCGCGGCGACGTGGAGTTCGACGCGGTCCACGAAGGTGGTCATGGGTGTGCCTCCGATGTGAAAGAAGATGGTTCTGCCTGCGGTAAAGCGCGAAGGGTGGACCGGAACATTCCGGCCCACCCTTCAGTGTGAGTCAGGTGTGACTCAGGCCTCGACGGCCACGACGTTGACGACCTTGCGGCCGCGGCGGGTGCCGAACTGCACGGCACCGGCGGTCAGCGCGAACAGGGTGTCGTCGCCACCGCGGCCGACACCGGCACCCGGGTGGAAGTGGGTGCCGCGCTGGCGGACGAGGATCTCGCCGGCGGAGACGACCTGGCCGCCGAAGCGCTTCACGCCGAGGCGCTGGGCGTTCGAGTCACGGCCGTTGCGGGTAGAGCTTGCGCCCTTCTTGTGTGCCATCTGGCTATCCCCTTACTTGACCGAGTCGATGCTGGTGATGCGCACCGCGGTGTGCTGCTGGCGGTGACCCTGGCGACGGCGGTAGCCCGTCTTGTTCTTGTAGCGCAGGATGACGATCTTGTCACCCTTGGTCTGGTCGACGACCTCGGCGTGGGCCTTGACGCCGGCCAGCACCCACGGGTCGGAGGTGACGGCCTCGCCGTCGACCACCAGGATGGTGGAGAGCTCCACCGAGTCACCCGGCTTGGCCTCGATACGGTCGATCTCCAGCACGTCGCCGACGGCGACCTTGTGCTGGCGGCCGCCTGCGCGAACGATCGCGTACATGCGGTACCTACTTTCCCAACTCGGTCGGAGCTCCTGATGCCAGCCACCTGGGTACGGACACAGGGGACCTCTCCCGTGGGCCTCTCGCGAGGACCGGGAGGTGATGTGCTCGGGAGCATGGCGTAGACACGCCAGTGGTCAAGAATACGGACCGGCCGCCGCGGGGGCAAACCGGCCCGTACGGGCCCGGGGCGGAGGGTGTCCGCCCCGGGCCGGGCACTACTCGGCCGCCGTATCACCCTCGGCGGCCGCCGCCTTCTTGGCCGCCGCGCTCGTCCGCTTGGTGGCGGTCTTGCGGGCGGTGGTCTTCTTCGCCGCCGCCGTCGTCTTCTTGGCGGCGGTGGTCTTCTTCGCGGCGGTCTTGCGGGCCGCCCGCTTCTTCGGCGCCGGCGCCTCCTCGGCGGGCTCCTCCGTGGTGGCGGGCTCCTCCGTGGCGACGGGCTCCTCGGCGGCCGGCGCGGTGACGGCCGGCTCCTCGGCGGGGGCCTCGGCCACCGGCTCGGTGACCGTCTCGCCCGCGGCCTCGACGGCGGCCGGCGCGGCCGCCTCCTCGGTCACGGCCGCGACCTGCGCCTCGGCCGGCTGCTCCCCGGCCGGGGCCTCGGCGGCCGGGCTGACGGCCGCGAGGGCCGACTGCAGCGCCGCCTCGGCCTTGGCCTGCAGCACCACGATCTCCGCCTCGCCCGGCGCACCGGCCGGGGCGGTGGCCTTGCGCACCGCCCGGCGGCGGGGCCGCCCGGCGGGAGCAGCGGCCGGAGCGGCCGGGGCCTCGACGACCGGGGCCGCGGCCTCGGCCGGCTCGGCGGCGGCCTCGGCCGGCGCCTCCTCGACGCCCGGCACCTCGATCGCCAGCTGGCCCTCGATCTCCTCGCGGACCGGCGCCTCGACGGCGGCCTCGACGGCCTCCTCCGGCTCGGCCGCCTCGGCGGGCACGACCGCCTCGACGGCCTGCGGCTCCTCGTGCGCCGCACCGCCCTTGCCCCGGCGACGGCGCTTGCCGCCGCCCGGGCCCGCCTCGACGGCGGCCGCGCCGCCACCGGCGTGCACGTGGGCGCTCGGCTGCTCCATGTGGACGATCACACCGCGGCCGTTGCAGTGCACGCAGGGCTCGGAGAAGGACTCCAGCAGCCCCTGGCCGACCCGCTTGCGGGTCATCTGCACCAGGCCCAGCGAGGTGACCTCGGCCACCTGGTGCTTGGTCCGGTCCCGGCCCAGGCACTCCAGCAGCCGGCGCAGCACCAGGTCGCGGTTGGACTCCAGGACCATGTCGATGAAGTCGATCACGATGATGCCGCCGAGGTCGCGCAGCCGCAGCTGGCGCACGATCTCCTCGGCCGCCTCGATGTTGTTCCGGGTGACCGTCTCCTCCAGGTTGCCGCCCTGGCCGACGAACTTCCCGGTGTTGACGTCGATGACGACCATCGCCTCGGTGCGGTCGATCACCAGCGAACCGCCGCTGGGCAGCCAGACCTTGCGGTCCAGCGCCTTCATCAGCTGCTCGTCGATCCGGTAGGTGGCGAACACGTCCACCTCGGAGGTCCAGCGCTGGAGCCGCCCGGCGAGGTCCGGGGCCACGTTGGCGACGTAGTCGTGGATGGTGTTCCACGCCTCGTTGCCGGAGACGATGACCTTGGTGAAGTCCTCGTTGAAGATGTCGCGCACGACCCGGACCGTCATGTCCGGCTCGCCGTACAGCAGCGCGGGGGCGTTGCCGGTCGCGGCCTTCTTCTGGATGTCCTCCCACTGCTGCTGCAGCCGCTGGACGTCGCGGGTCAGCTCCTCCTCGGAGGCGCCCTCGGCGGCGGTGCGCACGATGACGCCCGCGTCGTCCGGGACGATCTTCTTGAGGATCTGCTTCAGCCGGGCGCGCTCGTTCTCCGGCAGCTTGCGGGAGATGCCGGTCATCGAGCCCTCGGGCACGTAGACCAGGTAGCGGCCGGGCAGCGAGATCTGGCTGGTCAGGCGGGCGCCCTTGTGGCCGATCGGGTCCTTGGAGACCTGCACCAGCACGGACTGGCCGGACTTCAGCACCGACTCGATCCGGCGCGGGCCGCCGTGGCCGCCGAGCGCACCGAAGTTGACCTCACCGGCGTACAGCACCGCGTTGCGGCCCTTGCCGATGTCGACGAAGGCGGCCTCCATGGACGGCAGCACGTTCTGGACCTTGCCCAGGTAGACGTTGCCGACGTACGAGGTGGCCTGCTCCTTGTTGACGTAGTGCTCGACGAGCACGCCGTCCTCCAGGACGCCGATCTGGGTGCGCTGGCCGTTCTGGCGCACCACCATGACGCGCTCGACCGACTCGCGGCGGGCCAGGAACTCGGCCTCGGTGATGATCGGCACCCGGCGGCGGCCCAGCTCGCGGCCCTCGCGGCGGCGCTGCTTCTTGGCCTCCAGGCGGGTGGAGCCCTTGATGGACTGCACCTCGTCCGGGTCGAAGGACGGCTCGGTGGAGCGGCGGCGCGGCTCGCGCACCTTCACCACCGTGCGGACGCCGTCCTCGGTGGTCTCGGCGGTCTCGACGGCGCCGGCCTCACCGCTGCGACGGCGGCGGCGACGGCGGCGGCGCGAGGAGGACAGGCCGGCGGCCAGGTCGTCGTCCTCGTCCTCGTCCTCGCCGACCGGCTCCTCGGCGGCGGGCTGCTCGGTCTCGGCCGTCTCGGCCTCGGCCTCCTCGGCCTCGCCGCGACGGCGGCGCCGGCCGCCGCGGCGGCGGCGGCGCGACGGGCGGCCGTCCTCCCACTCGTCCTCGGCCTCGGGGCCGGTGACGGGGGCCTCGACGACGGCGGGCGCCTCGGCGGGCGGCTCCTCCACGACGGGCTTGGCCGCGACGGACTTGGCGGCCGCGGACTTGGCGGCCGCAGGCTTCTCGGCGGCGGGCTTCTGGGCGGCGGGCTTCTGGCGGGCCGGGGTCTGCACCCGCACCGAGGTGCGGACGCGGCGGCGGCGGCCGACGCCGCTGTACTCGAACTCGTCCTCCTCCTCGCGCTCGGCGGGCGCGGCGGGCGCCTCGACGGCGGCCTGCTGCGGGGCCGCCGTCGAGGCGGCGGGCGCGGCGGGCGCGGCGGGGGCGACGTAGGGGGCGGGCTCCTGGAAGACCGGCGCCTGGAAGATCGCGGTGGACGGGCGCACCGCGCGGCGGCGCACCCGGTGGGGCGGCTCGGCGGCGGGCGCCGGGGCGGCCGGGGTCTCCTCGGCCTCGGGCTCCTCGGCGACCGGCTCCTCGGCCGCCGGCTCCTCGGCGACCGGCTCCTCGACGGCGGGCGCGGCCTCGACCACCGGGGCGGCCTCGACGACCCGGCGGCGGCGGGTGCGGCGCGCCGGGGCGGCCGGGGCCTCCTCGGCGGGCGCCTCGACGGCCACCGGCTCAGCGGCGGGCTCGGGCGCGACGGCCGGCTCGGGCGCGACGGCGGGCTCGGCGACGGCCTGCACCGGCTCCTCGGCCGGCGCGACCTCGGCCTTCTTGCGGGTCCGGCGGGCCCGCACGGGCTTCTCCGGCGCCTCGGCCGTCTCCGGCGCCTCGGCCTTCGCGGCCTTCTCGCTCTTCGCGGCCTTCTTCGGCGCGGCCGCCGGCTCCCCGGCCTCCGGCCCGGTGACCACGATGGCGGTGGCCTCGGGCGCACCGGCGGGCGCCTCGGCGCGCTTGCGGGTGCGGCGGGCGCGCACCGGCTTCTCCGCGGCCGGCTCGGCGGCGGCGGGCTCGGGCTCGGCGGCCGGCTCGGGCGCGGCGGCGGTCTGCGCCGGCTCCTCGGCCGCGACGACCGTCTCGGCGCTCTCGGCGGCCGCGCCCTGCGGCGCTCCCGCGGGGCGGGACACCGCCCGGCGGCGCCGGCGCGGCGGCGCGGCGGACGCGCTGTCGCCGCCGGTCGCGGCGGTGTCGTTCGGTTCCGTGGCCGCAGACTGCTGCGGATCGGTGTTGTCGAGCATGCGGGTGGATCTCCCGTCAGGCCCCCGGGCTCCGCGTCCGGGCACGGCTCGGCACCGGTGGCCGGCCGGCATCGCGACGATGCTCGGGCCGGACCCTTTCACGGTGCCGCCGCGCGGACGCGAGGCCGCACAGGGGCTCGTAGTCTCGCTCGGCGCCCCGCGCTCGGCGGGGTGTCGAAAGTCTTCTGGTCTGACCAGTCTTCTGAGGTTTTCCCAAGCTGCGCCGTTCCCCAACCCCGGGTGGCTCCCGGACGGGGTCCTCGGGCCCACCGACCGTCGGGGTCGGCGGGCCGCAAGAGGCCGGCCTGTGCTTCGACGACGCTCGCTCCCCTGGGGAGCCGCGGGGGCCTGGAGGACCAGCGGGCCCAGCGGGAACTGGACCCGGCCTCCGCCCGCTAGGCGGACGCGGTTGCGCGCGGCTCGCCGGTGGCCACAGGGCCGGCCGGGGCCGCGGCGCGGTCGAGCGCCAACGGGTCGGTCACCGTGCCGGTCCCCTCGTCGAGCGGCCCCTGCGCCAGCCTGGTCACCTCTGCGGGGACCGGCGGCGCCAGGTCGGCCGTCGCACGGAGACCGGACAACACGTCGTCGGGTCGTACGGCGGGTGTGGCGTGTCGTACTACCAGGCGCAGTATCGCACAGGGACGCCCGGTCCGAACATCGTGGGCCTCTTCGCCCGCCGTGTCCGCACCATCGTCGACCTGCGACGGGAGGAGTTCGATCGCGGCGACCGCGCCGCGCGCGTCGAAGACCCGGACGCCGTTCTTGGTGAGGCGTTCGACCTCGACCCGCTCCTCGGCGAGGAAGGCCGCGACGGCGCGGGCCGCCTCCTGCGGCTCGACCCCGTCGAGCCGGACCCGCCATTCGGAGGCCTCCAGGCGCTCCACGAAGCTGGACGTGCGCACCTCGACCGCGTCGATCACGTCGAGGCCCTTGGGCAGCGACTCGTCCAGCAGGACGCGCAGCTCCTCCGGGTCGCGGGGGGCGGCGAGTCCGATCTCCAGGTACTCCGCCTCGCTGGCCACACCGGTCGGCGCGGCGTTGGCGTAGGACACCTTGGGGTGCGGGGTGAAGCCGGCCGAGTAGGCCATCGGCACCGCCGACCGGCGCAGGGCGCGCTCGAAGGCGCGCTGGAAGTCGCGGTGGCTGGTGAAGCGGAGCCGGCCGCGCTTGGTGTAGCGGAGACGGATCCGCTGCACCGTCGGCGCGGGCGGGGGACCGTCGGGCGTACGGCGTGCCAGGGTCGCTCAGTCCTTCGTCAGTTTTTCCCGTCCGGGCGGAGGGCGTTTCCCCCCGCCGTCCGGACGCTGTCACCTCAAAGGGTACGCGCCCCGGCCCGCCCCTCGCCCCACCCCCGGTCGGCGCCCGGCCCCCGGGCCCGGCCGCCACCGGAATGTCCGGATGCACCGGGACCCCCGGCGGACGCGTCCGCCGGGGGTCCCGAAGGCTGCTGCCTACTTGTTCACCACGGTGAGCGGGAGGAGCTTCTTGCCGGTGGGGCCGATCTGGATGTGGGTGTCCATCTGCGGGCAGACGCCGCAGTCGAAGCAGGGCGTCCAGCGGCAGTCGTCGACCTCGACCTCCTCCAGGGCGTCCTGCCAGTCCTCCCAGAGCCAGTCCTTGTCGAGACCGCTGTCCAGGTGGTCCCAGGGCAGGACCTCCTCGTAGCCGCGCTCGCGGGTGGTGTACCAGTCGACGTCGACGCCGGTGCCGGCCAGGCCCTTCTCGGCGCTCGCCATCCAGCGGTCGTAGGAGAAGTGCTCGCGCCAGCCGTCGAAGCGGCCGCCGTCCTCGTAGACCGCGCGGATGACCGCGCCGACCCGGCGGTCGCCGCGCGAGAGCAGGCCCTCGACGATGCCGGGCTTGCCGTCGTGGTAGCGGTAGCCGATGTTCTTGCCGTACTTGCGGTCGCCGCGGATCGAGTCGCGCAGCTTGGCCAGGCGGGCGTCGGTGGCCTCGGCGGACAGCTGCGGGGCCCACTGGAACGGGGTGTGCGGCTTGGGCACGAAGCCGCCGATGGAGACGGTGCAGCGGATGTCGTTCTGGCCGGTGACCTCGCGGCCCTTCTGGATGACGTTCTTCGCCATCTCGCCGATCTGGAGCACGTCCTCGTCGGTCTCGGTGGGCAGGCCGCACATGAAGTACAGCTTCACCTGGCGCCAGCCGTTGCCGTAGGCGGTGGCGACGGTGCGGATGAGGTCCTCCTCCGACACCATCTTGTTGATCACCTTGCGCATGCGCTCGCTGCCGCCCTCGGGGGCGAAGGTGAGGCCCGAGCGGCGGCCGTTGCGGCTGAGCTCGTTGGCGAGGTCGATGTTGAAGGCGTCGACGCGGGTGGACGGCAGCGACAGGCCGATCTTGTCGTCGGCGTAGCGGTCCGCCAGGCCCTTCGCGACGTCACCGATCTCGGTGTGGTCCGCGGAGGACAGCGACAGCAGGCCGACCTCCTCGAAGCCGGTCGCCTTGAGCCCGCGCTCGACCATCTCGCCGATGCCGGTGATGCTTCGCTCCCGCACGGGGCGCGTGATCATGCCGGCCTGGCAGAAGCGGCAGCCGCGGGTGCAGCCGCGGAAGATCTCCACGGACATCCGCTCGTGGACGGTCTCGGCGAGCGGGACGAGCGGCTGCTTCGGGTAGGGCCACTCGTCGAGGTCCATCACCGTGTGCTTGGAGACCCGCCACGGCACGCCGGGGGCGTTCGGCACGACGCGGCCGATCCGGCCGTCGGCCAGGTACTCGACGTCGTAGAACTTCGGCACGTACACCCCGCCGGTGCGGGCGAGGCGCAGCAGCAGCTCGTCGCGGCCGCCGGGGCGCCCCTCGGCCTTCCACTCCCGGACGATCCGGGTGATGTCGAGCACGGCCTGCTCGCCGTCGCCGATCACCGCGCAGTCGATGAAGTCCGCGATCGGCTCGGGGTTGAACGCGGCGTGGCCGCCGGCCAGCACGACCGGGTCCTCGTCGGTGCGGTCGCGGGCGTCCAGCGGGATGCCGGCCAGTTCGAGCGCCGCCAGCATGTTGGTGTAGCCGAGCTCGGTGGAGAAGGAGAGCCCGAACACGTCGAAGGCGCGCACCGGCCGGTGGGCGTCCACGGTGAACTGGGGGACGCCGTGCTCGCGCATCAGCGCCTCCAGGTCCGGCCAGACGCTGTAGGTACGCTCGGCGAGGACGCCCTCCTGCTCGTTGAGCACCTCGTAGAGGATCATGACGCCCTGGTTGGGCAGGCCGACCTCGTAGGCGTCGGGGTACATCAGCGCCCAGCGGACGTCGCAGGCGTCCCAGTCCTTGACGGTCGAGTTCAGCTCGCCGCCGACGTACTGGATCGGCTTCTGGACGTGCGGGAGGAGGGCCTCCAGGCGTGGGAAGACCGATTCGACAGTCATGTGTAGTGGGAACCCTTACGACGTTCGGGACCGCCGCGCACTTGGCGGGGGCGACGGCTGGGAGGGGTGACCCTCAAGGGTAGCCGAACCGCCGTGCGCCCCGGTCCGGCCGAGGGCCCGGATCCACCGCACCCGGACGGTCCGGGGCCGGGATCCCGGCACGTGAACGCGGCCCCACCGGCGGCCCACCGCGGGCCCACCGCGGCCCCACCGCGGGTGCCCGACGACTGTTGACACGCTCCGAGGGCGCGTGCGGTACTGGCAAGGCTCCACCGGAAGGTCCTGTGCGTCCCCGGAACGAGGGAGTCGGCCGCGCGCGCACCGGCCGTGCCGGGAGGACCCGGCGCGACCCCGCGCCGCGCTCCCGCCGAGCCCCCGGCCGCGCCGCCCCGCCCGCCCCCCGAGGACAGGAGAGTCATGGCCGACACGGGCCGGCGGACGCGCCGGATCGACGCCCCGCCACAGGACACCGGGACCTATCCGACGGCGGCGCGCGCGGTCGCCGCGGCCCGCCGGCTGGCCCGCCGCCACCCCGGGCGCTGCCGGGTCCGCGAGGTGGGGCGTTCCCGGGCGGGGCGCCCGCTGGTCCTGCTCTCGGTGGACGAGGGCGAGCACACGGTGCTGGCCGTCGGCGGTCCGCACCCCAACGAGCCGGTCGGCGTGGCCTCCGCCGTGCGGCTGGCCGAGCGGGTGCTGGAGCTGCCGCCCCGGCCGGGGGTCGGCTGGCACGTCCTGCTCTGCCTGGACCCGGACGGCGCCGCGCTCAACGAGGGCTGGCTGACCGGTCCCCTCACCGCGGCCCGGCACTACGAGCACTTCTTCCGCCCGGCCTTCCACGAGCAGCCGGAGCTGCTGCCGCACCCGGACGGCCCGCTGGCGCCGATGCCGGAGAGCCGGGTGCTCACCGGGCTGATCGACGAGCTGCGCCCGGTGCTCCAGTGCTCGCTGCACGGCGTGGACTTCGGCGGCGCGTTCGTGCAGCTCACCCGGCCGCTGCCGGCCCTCGCGGAGCGCTTCGCCCGCTCGGTGGCGCGCGGCGGCATCCCGCTGGACGTCGACTCCTACGACGCGGTCGGCTGGGACAGCCCGGCCCCGGGCAGCTACGTGATGCCGCCGCCGGGCCGCCGCCGTCAGCCGCTGCCGGACCGCCCGGAGCTGTCCACCTGGTCGTACGCGGGCCGGTACGGCGGCACGACGGCGGTGCTGGAGGTGCCGATGTGGGCGGTCGACGCGGTCGGCGACGCCCGCCCGGCGCCGGACGTGCGCGCCGCCGTCGGGGCCTGCGCGGACCGGCTGGGCGGGCGGGTCGCCGAGCTGACCACCCTGCTGCCGCAGGTGCCGCCGCACGCGGGGGTGGCGTACGGACCGCTGCTGCGCGCCGTCGAGTTCAACCTGGCGGTCTGCCGCCCGGTGGTGGACGACTGGCTCGCCGCCTGGTCGTCGGCGCCGCTGACGGTGTCCCGGGTGACGGCGGCGCGGATCGCGGCCGAGCGGGTGCCGCTGCGGATCGCCTCGATGCTGCTGCGGCTGCTGGCGGACAGCGGCGGTCCGGCGGCGGACGCGGCCCGGGTCCGGGCCCGGGGGATCGTCGCGGCGAGCCTGGAGGGCCTGCACCGGCTGGGCGCCCGCTGGGTGCCGGTGGAGACCCAGGTCGCCCACCAGACCCGGGCGGTGTTCGCCGCCGCCGACCTGCTGCTGCCCCCGGCCGGGTAGCGCGCCTGGGGGCGCCGCGGGCCGGGGCTCCCGGTGGCCGCAGCACAGCGCCGGGGGCCGGCCCGGGGAGGTTCCCCGGACCGGCCCCCGGCGCTCGTCAACCGCTCAGGCCGCTATCGGCCGCTGGCTCTGCACCGCCTGCAACAGCCCGAT
Organism: Kitasatospora sp. NPDC015120; assembly: GCF_043080305.1. Taxonomy (NCBI): domain Bacteria; kingdom Bacillati; phylum Actinomycetota; class Actinomycetes; order Kitasatosporales; family Streptomycetaceae; genus Kitasatospora; species Kitasatospora sp. NPDC015120. The sequence goes on from NZ_JBIBVJ010000001.1 coordinate 782,639, forward strand.
CGCCACCCAGGTGGAGAACATCGACGAGCCTCCGTAGGAGACGAACGGCAGCGGGATGCCGGCCACCGGCATGATGCCCAGGCACATCCCTATGTTCTCGAAGCCCTGGAAGGCGAACCAGGCGACCACCCCGGCCGCCACGACGGTGCCGTACAGGTCGGTGGCGTGGCGGGCGATCCGGCAGGCCCGCCAGAGCACCACGCCGAGCAGCACGATGATCGCCATCGCGCCGAGGAAGCCCAGCTCCTCACCGGCCACCGTGAACACGAAGTCGGTCTGCTGCTCCGGCACGAACTGCCCGGTGGTCTGCGTCCCGTGGAACAGGCCCTTGCCGGTCAGCCCGCCGGAGCCGATCGCGATCCGGGCCTGCGCGGTGTTGTAGCCGACCCCGGACGGGTCCAGCGCCGGATTGGCGAAGGCCGCGAAGCGGTCGATCTGGTACTTGCTCAGCACCCCGAGCTTCCAGACCGCCACGCAGCCGCCGACGCCCGCCAGGATCAGCCCGAAGACCCAGCGGTTGGCCGCGCCGGAGGCCAGCAGGATGCCCAGCACGATGACGGCCATCACCATCACCGAACCGGCGTCCGGCATCAGCATCACTATGGCCATCGGCAGCGTCGCCCAGACCAGCGCGCGGAACACCGCCTTGTTCGCCGGGAACTCCCGCTCCCCCGCGTCCACCTGGTCGGACAGCACGACCGCCATCGACAGCACGATCGCCAGCTTCGCGAACTCGGCCGGCTGCACCGAGAAGCCGCCGCCCAGCTGAATCCAGGAGTGCTGGCCGTTGATGGTCGAGCCGAGCGGGCTGAGGGTGGCCAGCAGCAGCACGATCACACCGGCGTACAGGAACGGCACGACCGTCCGGAAGCGCCGGCTCCCTATCGCTATCACCACCGCGCACAGCAGCGCCCCGATCAGGACGTTGGTCAGGTGCCGGAACAGGAAGTACTGCGGGTCGCCGTGGGTGAGCGTGTCCCGCCCCCGGGTCGCCGACCAGACCAGCAGCGAGCTGCCCAGCGAGAGGACCACCGCGGCCAGCAGCAGTATCCAGTCGATCCGCCACAGCGGGGAGTCCTTGGCCAGCGCCTTGGGCACCCCGCCGCGCTGCGGCACGAGGCGCAGCTGGCGGTACGAGCCGTAGGAGGTCATGCCCGGCCCCTTCCGGTGGAGCGGGTGGGTTCGACGGCAGCCACCGCCGCCACGGGCACCGGGGCGGTGCCGCCGGGCTGCGCCGGGTCGAGGAAGACCCGCGGCGAGGCGCCGCTCACCCCGGGGTCGGCGGGCGCCGTGCCGCCGTCGGCGAACGAGGCCGGCTTGATGATCGCGGTGCCGTCCGGGTTGAACTTGGGCAGTTCGGCCTGCGGCGTGGGGAGCAGCGCCTTGCCCTGGTCGATGTTGCCCTTGTCGTCGACGCCGTACAGCGCCTGGTAGATCCGCCGGATCGCGTCACCGGAACCGCCGGAGCCGGTGCCGCCCTGGCTTATCGTCATCACGACCGCGTAGTCGCGGCTGTAGGTGGTCAGCCACGAGGTGGTCTGCTTGCCCTCGACCTCGGCGGTGCCGGTCTTGGCGTGCAGCTCGATCTTGCCCTGCGGCCAGCCCGCGCCGGTGAACTTCCAGGCGGCGGTGCCGCTGGTGACGACGCCCGCGGTGGCCTGGTCGATGTAGCTGAGCAGCTTCTGGTCGCCGGGCAGCCGGCCGTCCTCGTGCGGGGCGATCTCGCGGACGAGCTCCCCGCCCGGGCTTATCACGGCCTTGGCGACGGTGGGCCGGTAGAAGGTGCCGCCGTTGGCGAGCGCCGCGTAGATCCGGGCCATCTGGACCGGGGTGACCAGGGTGTCGCCCTGGCCGATCGCGAAGTTGACGGCGTCACCGGCGCGCATCTGGTAGCCGTCGACGCAGTTCTCCCGGGCGATCTGGTCGGAGAAGCTGGTGCCGCCCTTCTCGGCCTGACGGCACCAGGCGTCCTTGTTGTTGTCGTAGAAGGACTGCTTCCACTGGCGGTCGGGCACCCGGCCGGGGACCTCGCTCGGCAGGTCGATGCCGGTCTTGGCGCCGAGGCCGAACTGGTGGGCGGTCTTGAAGAACCAGTCGCCCGGGTCCTTCTTGGGCTTGATGCCGCCGTCCTTCATCCACTGGTCGTAGGCCAGGCCGTAGAAGACGGTGTCGCAGGAGACCTCCAGGGCCCGCTCCAGGGAGATCGAACCGAAGCTCTCGCTCTCGAAGTTCTTGAACTCCCGGCCGCCGATGGTCATGCTCTTCGGGCAGTCGTAGCGGCCGTCGATCGGGTAGCCGGCCTGGACGGCGGCGGCGGTGGAGATCACCTTGAACGTCGAGCCGGGGGCCGACTGACCCTGTATGGCCCGGTTCAGCAGCGGGAAGTTGGACTCCTTGCTGGTCAGCGCCTGGTAGTCCTTGCCGCTGATGCCGCCCTGCCACAGGTTGGGGTCGTAGGTGGGGGCGCTGGCCATCGCGACGATCCGGCCGGTGTGCACGTCCATCACGACGGCGGCGCCGGAGTCGGCCTCGTAGTTGCGGTTGGTGACCTTGTCGAAGGTCTTGCGGGCGTCGGCCATGGCCTGCGCCAGGTTGTCCTCGACGACCTTCTGCACCCGGGCGTCGATGCTGGTCACCAGGTTGTTGCCGGTCTGCGGGGCGGCCTGGTCGGCGGTGCCGATGACCCGTCCGAGGTTGTCCACCTCCAGCTTGGTGATGCCGGCGGTGCCGCGCAGGTCGCGGTCGTAGACGGACTCCAGCCCGGCGCGGCCGATCTGGTCGGCCGGCAGGTAGCGGTCGAGGCCGGCCTTGTCGGCGGTCCTGGAGACCTCCTCGTCGGTGACCGGCGAGAGGTAGCCGAGCACCTGGGCGAGGTTGGCGCCCTCGACGCCGGTGTAGTGGCGCACGGCGGTGGGCTGGGCGGTGACGCCGGGGAAGTCCTCGCGGCGCTCCATTATCTGCATCGCCTGCTGGGTGGTCGCCTCCTTGGTGACCGGGATCGGCTGGTAGGGCGAGCCGTTCCAGCAGGGCTGCGCGGTCTTGGCGTCGCAGAGCCGGACCTTCTCCTGGACGTCCTTGGCGGGCATCCCGAGCACCTCGGCGAGCCGGGTGAGCACCTCCTTGCCGCCGTCCTTCTGCTGCAGCAGCGAGGTGCGGCTGACCGAGACGACCAGCTTGGTCTCGTTGCCGGCGAGGATGCGCCCGGAGGCGTCCAGGATCTCGCCGCGCACGGCCGGTTCGACGACCTCGCGGATGTGGTTGCCGGTCGCCTTGGCGGTGTAGACGCTGGCGTTGCGGATCTGCAGGTACCACAGCCGGCCGCCGAGGGTGGCGAGCAGCGAGAGCACCAGGATCTGCAGCACCACCAGACGGATCGTCACCCGCCGGGTACGGCCGGTCTCGGGGATGTTGCTCACGTCTCGTGCGCTCCAAAACAGAACGGGGTCGGGCGGGCTGGTCGGGCCGGGACGGCGCCGGGGCTACGGGCGCTTCCCCGCGCCGAGCAGGCGCTTCTTCTTGAACGACACACCGCCCGTGGTGTCGCGGGTGGTGCGGTAGCGGGCCAGGGTGCCGAGCCCGGGGCCGCCCTCGTCGTCCTCGGCGACGCTCAGCGGGTCCTTGCCGAAGCGGCGGGCGACCAGCATCACGACGGGCACCACGAACGGGGCGAGCAGCAGGTCGTAGAGCAGGGCGGTGATCACCAGCTGGCCGAGCCCGACGTGCCGGGCGGCGGTGTCACCGACCAGCGCGCCGACCATCGCGTAGAGCAGGGTGGAGGCGATCGCGGCCCCGGCCACCACCAGCAGCGCGCTGGAGACCGAACGCTGCCGGCCGTGCTCGGGGCGCAGCAGCCCGGCGGCGTAGCCCATCAGGCAGAGCACCAGCGCGTAGCGGCCGATGGCGTGGTCGGAGGGCGGGGCGAGGTCGGCGAGCAGGCCGGCCGCGAAGCCGACCAGGCAGCCGCCGGAAGGTCCGTAGACCAGGGCGAGGCCGACGACCACGAGCAGCAGGACGTCCGGGGTGGCCCCGGGCAGTTGCAGCCGGCCGAGGACGCTGACCTGGAGCAGCAGGCCGAGCAGGATCAGGACGGCGGAGACGGGGATGCGGGCGAGGCGCATGGCTCAGTTCCCCCCAGTGGGCGTGGCGGGCGGGACGGCGGCCGGGGCGGCGGGGACGACGGGGACGGCCGGTCCGGCCGGCGCCGCCGCGGCGGCCTGGCCCTGGGCGGCCGGCGCGGGGGCCGGCGGCAGGACGGCGTCGCGCGGGTCGGTGCGCGGCGGGACGACGACCACCCCGACCAGGTCGAGCCGGGTGAACTGGACGAAGGGCTCGACGAGGACCGTCTTGGTGAGCTGCCCGGGGTTGGCCTCGACCTGGACGACCTTGCCGACCGGGACGCCGGGGACGAACGGACGGCCGCTCTGGGAGCCGAAGGTGACCAGCCGGTCGCCCTCCTTCACCTGGGCCTTGCCGTTGAGCAGCGAGACCTTCATGGCGCTGGTGCCGCCGCCGGCGGCGAAGCCGATCTCGCCGGTGCCCTCCAGCCGGGTGCCGGCGGTGAAGCCGGGGTCGGAGGCGAGCAGCACGGTGGCGGTGGTCGGGGCGACGGTGGTGATCCGGCCGACCAGGCCCTGGCCGTTGATGACGGTCATGTCGCGGGTGAGGCCGTCGTCGCTGCCGGCGTCGATGGTGATGGTCCAGGAGAAGCCCTGGGCCGGGCCGATCGCGATGGTCTGGGCGGCCTTGACGGTGTAGCCGCCGGCGCCCGCGGTGCGCAGCAGGTCGTCGAGCTGCTGGGTGCGCCCGCCGGCCATGTCGGAGGAGGCGAGCTTCTGCCGCAGTTCGGTGTTCTCGCGGGCGAGCTGGTCGGTGCGTCCGCTGTTGGAGGCGGCGTCGCGGAAGGCCCGGACGGTGTCGGCGACCGGGTCGACGGCGGTGGCGGCGCCGCGTTCGACCGGGCCGAGGACGGCGGCGGCCGCGCGCCGGGCGCCGCCGAGCGGGGAGCTCTCACCGCCCTTGATGTCGACGGTGATCAGTGCGAAGGCGACGGCCACCAGCAGGATGAGCAGCAGCCGGCTCTCTCGTGTGTCCCTCACGGTGCTGGTACTGCCCCTTCGTGCCCCTGGCCACCGGCCCGGGCTGTGGACCCGGGCGGCGGCCCGTCAGTTCGGCTGGTGTGTCGTTCTGCTAACGGCGCGGCGCGGCGTCGAGTACCTGCTGGAGCGCCTCGAACTCCTCGACGCACTTGCCGGAGCCGAGTGCGACGGAGTCCAGCGGGTTCTCCGCGATGTGGATCGGCATGCCGGTCTCCCGGCGCAGCCGCTCGTCCAGGCCGCGCAGCAGGGCGCCGCCGCCGGTGAGCACGATGCCCCGGTCCATGACGTCGCCGGCCAGCTCGGGCGGGCACTGGTCGAGGGTGGTCTTCACCGCGTCGATGATCGAGTTGACCGGCTCGTCGATGGCCTCGCGGACCTCGGCGGCGGAGATGACGACGGTCTTGGGCAGCCCGCTGACCAGGTCGCGGCCGCGGATCTCGGCATGCTCGTCCTTCTCGCCCTCCAGGCCGAAGGCGGAGCCGATGCTCATCTTGATCTGTTCGGCGCTGCGCTCGCCGAGGAGCAGCGAGTACTCCTTCTTGATGTGCTGGACGATGGCGTTGTCCAGCTCGTCGCCGGCGACCCGGATGGACTGCGCGGTGACGATGCCGCCGAGCGAGATGACGGCGACCTCGGTGGTGCCGCCGCCGATGTCGACGACCATGTTGCCGGTGGGCTCGTGGACGGGAAGTCCGGCACCGATGGCGGCGGCCATCGGCTCCTCGATGATGTGCACCTGGCGGCAGCCGGCCTGCAGGGAGGCCTCGATGACCGCGCGGCGCTCGACGCCGGTGATGCCGGAGGGGACGCAGACGACGACCCGGGGGCGGGCGAGGAAGCGGCGGCGGTGCACCTTGAGGATGAAGTAGCGCAGCATCCGCTCGGTGATCTCGAAGTCGGCGATCACGCCGTCCTTGAGCGGGCGGATGGCGACGATGTTGCCGGGCGTGCGGCCGATCATCTTCTTGGCCTCGGCGCCGACGGCGAGGATGCCCCCGGTGTTGGTGTTGACCGCGACGACGGACGGCTCGTTGAGGACGATGCCCTTGCCCCTGACGTACACCAGCGTGTTGGCAGTTCCGAGGTCGATCGCCAAGTCGCGGCCGATGAACGACAGGTTGCTCGCCATGGGGTGGGGTGCCTTTCCCGGGCTCGGAGTCTTGTGGGGTGGACGGTGTGCGCGCCCACACGTGGGCGGCGACCAGCTGAGCTGCCTTACCGGGCCCTTGAGTCGCGTCCATCGTAGTCACGCCGGTCGGCACGGAGGTCGACGTGGGGCATACCGTCCATTGTCCGGGGCGTGATCGCTTCTCCGGGCATTGGGACGCCGTGTCGGAGGGCCTGGTTCCCTATTTCCCGATAAGAATGCCCCGGCCGGGCCAATGGTCCCGACCGGGGCCTTCCGAAGGTCCCTGGAACGGCTCCGGGTGGCCGTGGTTGCCCGCTCGGATCAGGCGTGCGAGGGGAAGAAGATCTTGATCTCGCGCTCGGCGGACTCGACCGAGTCGGAGGCGTGGATGAGGTTCTCTCGGGTGATCGTCGCGTAGTCGCCGCGGATGGTGCCGGCCCCGGCCTCCAGCGGGTTGGTGGCGCCGGCCAGCATGCGGATGCCGGCGACGACCTCCTCGCCCTCGACGATCAGCGCGATGGAGGGGCCGGAGGTCATGAACTCCAGCAGCGGCTCGTAGAACGGGCGGCCGACGTGCTCCGCGTAGTGCTGCTCCAGCGTCGTCCGCTCGAAGGTGCGCAGTTCGACGGCGGCGAGGCGCCAGCCGGCCTTGCGCTCGATGCGGCTGATGATCTCGCCGGCCAGGCCGCGCTTGACGGCGTCGGGCTTGAGCAGGACGAGAGTGCGCTGGGACACGGGGCGTCTCCTGGGGAATTCGGGTTCGGCGCGCACGCGCGGTTCGGCGCGCACGGATCGGCGCGCACGCGCGGATGCCGCGTGCGCCGTGCGACTACCGCAGAGGTTACCTTGCGTGAGCGAACGCCCCGGACCCGGTCCGGGGCGCCCTCAGGCGGCCGCGGCGGCGGCCCGGGCGGCCTTGATCTCGTCGATCTTGCGGCCGTAGTGCACCGAGCACCACCAGAGTCCGGCGAAGACCGCGCCGAGCCCGAACATGGTCGGCACGACGAAGCCGCTGGCGATCAGCGCGAGCTGCAGGCCCCAGCCGACGGCCACCGCGCCGGGGCGGGTGATCATGCCGCAGAGCAGCAGGCACAGCGCCATGGCGATGCCGCTGACGGACCACAGCGCGGCGCTGGAGACGTCGGAGAGCTGCATCGCGACCAGGGCCGCGAAGAGCACCACCAGGGCCTCGCCGATCAGCGTCGAGGAGCAGAGCGTCCTCATCGTCACTTCCTCCCGAGCAGCAGGCGGGCCTCGCCCACCGTGATGACCGAACCGGTGACCAGCACCCCGGCGCCGCCGAGGTCGCCCTCCTCCTCGGCCAGGGTGACGGCGGCGGCGATGGCGTCGTCGAGCCGGGGCTCGACCTGGACGCGCTCCTCGCCGAAGATCTCGACCGCGAGCGCGGCCAGCGCGTCCACGTCCATCGCGCGGTGGGTGGAGTTCTGGGTGACGACGACCTCGGCGAGCACCGGCTCGAAGGCCTCCAGCACGCCGGCCACGTCCTTGTCGCCGCTGGTGCCGACGACGCCGACCAGCCGGGTGAAGCCGAAGGACTCGGTGAGTGCGGCGACGGTGGCCCGGGCGCCGTGCGGGTTGTGGGCGGCGTCCAGGACGATGGTGGGGCTGCGCCGGACGACCTCCAGCCGGCCCGGGGAGGTGACGCCGGAGAACGCCTGGCGGACCTTGTCCGCGTCGAGCTGCCCGCCGCGGGCGCCGCCGACGCCGAAGAACGCCTCGACGGCGGCCAGCGCGAGCGCGGCGTTGTGCGCCTGGTACTCGCCGTGCAGCGGCAGGAAGACGTCCTCGTACTCCGCGCCGCCGAGCCCGCGCAGGGTCACCAGCTGGCCGCCGACGGCGAGTTCGCGGCGGATGACGCCGAACTCCATGCCCTCGCGGGCGACCGTGGCGTCCACCTCGACGGCGCGCCGCAGGACGGTCTGGGCGGCGTCGAGCTGCTGCTGGGCGACGACGGCGACGGCGCCGGGCTTGATGATCCCGGACTTCTCGACCGCGATCTCGCCGGTGGTCTCCCCCAGCTTGTCGGTGTGGTCCAGGCCGATCGGGGTGATCACGGCGACGGGGGCGTCGATGACGTTGGTGGCGTCCCAGGAGCCGCCCATGCCGACCTCGACCACCGCGACGTCCACCGGCGCGTCGGCGAAGGCGGCGTAGGCCATGCCGGTGAGCACCTCGAAGAAGGACATCGCGACCGGCTCGCGCTCGTCGACCATCCGCACGTAGGGCTCGATGTCGCGGTAGACCTCGACGAAGCGCTCGGGGGTGATCGGGGCGCCGTCCAGGGTGATCCGCTCGGTGACGCTCTCCACGTGCGGGCTGGTGTAGCGGCCGGTGCGCAGCTCGAAGGCGCCGAGCAGCTGCTCGATCATCCGGGCGGTGGAGGTCTTGCCGTTGGTGCCGGTGACGTGGATGGAGGGGAAGGACCGCTGGGGCTGGCCCAGGATGTCCATCAGGGCCTCGATCCGGTCGAGCGAGGGCTCCAGCTTGTTCTCCGGCCAGCGCTCGGAGAGCGCCGTCTCGACGTCGCGCAGGGCGTCGCCGGTGCCGCCGTCGGCGGGGCGCAGGGTGTACGGGTTCGGGTCGGCCTTGTCGCTCACGACCACAGTCTACGGAGCCGGGCCCCGCACTCCTCACGGGGTGAGAACGACCACTTTGCCCGAGTTGGCCGGCTTCCCCTGCGTACTATCGATTTAGCGACATCAGACCGCAAAGAAGCATTGATTCGCACCCCAGGGAGACAAATCACCTTTGATCATGAGGAGCACTGCGCCATGCCCGACGCCCTTCGCCAGTTCGTCGAGATGCGCCGCGAGGGCTTCCTCCAGCTCGGCGGGCTGATCTCGCTGGCCCTGCTCTGCTACATGGTCCTGGTGTTCGGCCGCTTCCTGGTCTACTGGGCCGGCTCCCGGCACGCCCTGCGGCACAACGGCCCGGCCGAGCCCGGCGACCCCGCCGCCTTCCAGTGGCATCTGGTGATCCCCTGCCGCGACGAGGAGGCGGTGGTCACCCAGACCCTTGCGGGCCTGCGCGCCGTCGCCCCCGCCGCCCACCTGTGGGTGATCGACGACGACAGCGACGACGCCACCCGCGACCTGGTGCTCGCCGCCGCCGCAGGCGACGGGCGCGTCCACCTCGTCCAGCGCCGCCGCCCCCACGCCCGGATCGGCAAGGGCGCCGCCCTCAACGCCGCCTACCGGGAGATCTCCGCCTGGCTGCCGCCCGGCACCGACCGCTCCCGGGTGGTCCTCGGCGTCGTCGACGCCGACGGGCAGCTCGACCCCGGCACCCTCGAACAGGTCTGCAACGACCGCGCCCTCGGCCGCCCCGACACCGGCGCCGTGCAGATCGGCGTCCGGATGCGCAACGCCGAGGACGAACGGCCGCTGCCCGGCCGCGGCCGCGCCGCCAACGCGGTGGCCCGCGCCCTGGTGCGGATGCAGGACGTCGAGTTCCAGGCCAACAACGCCGGCATGCAGCTGCTGCGCCGGCGCACCGGCAGCGTCGGCCTCGGCGGCAACGGCCAGTTCGTGCGACTCACCGCCCTGGACTCGCTCACCGCCGAGGAGGGCCGCGACGGGCGCCCCTGGCCCGAGCGCGCCCTGCTGGAGGACTACGAGTCCGGCCTCGACCTGCGGCTGGCCGGCTGGCGGCTCACCCACGTCACCGAGGCCAACGTCTCCCAGGAGGCCCTGGTCTCCTGGCGGCGCTTCCTCACCCAGCGCACCCGCTGGGCCCAGGGCAACATGCAGTGCCTGCGCTACACCGGCCGGGTGCTGCGCTCGCCGCACTACCGGCCCGCCGGCAAGGCCGAGGTGCTCTACACCTTCCTCCAGCCGGTGGTCTGCGTGCTGCTGGTCGTCCTCACCCCGCTGTCGCTGGCGATCACCGGGGCGGGACTGGCGCTCTTCCCCGAGGAGACCGCCGACTTCCAGCTGCGCTACGGCCCGTGGATGGCGCTCGCCTTCGTGCTCGCCACCCTGCCGATGGTCCTCTGGGGCCCGGCCTACCGCCGGCTGGTCCACCCCGGCCGCGGCCGGGCCGCCGGGCTGCTCTGGGGCCTGCTGGTCTGGCTCTACGCCTACCACCTCTTCGTGGTCGCCACCCGGGCCGCCGTGCGCCTGCTGCTCGGCCGCAACGGCTGGGCCAAGACCCGGCGCAACGCCGAGAAGGTCGCCCTCGGCGCCCCCACCGCGCTCGAATCCTGAGCCGCCCCCTCCCCCGCCCTCCCCCTCCCCTCCCCCGGACCCGAACGGAGCCTTCGCGCCATGACCCCGTACCCGTCCCCGAAGCCCGCCGCCGAGAGCCCGCTCGCGCCCGGCAGCGTCGCCGTCGTCCTCGGCACCCGCCCCGAACTGGTCAAGCTCGCCCCGCTGATCCACGAACTCGGCCCCGCCACCCGCCTGGTCCACACCGGCCAGCACTGGGACGAGGCGATGTCCGGCCGCTTCCTGCGCGACCTCGGCCTGCCCCGCCCCGAGCTGCTCACCGGCGTCGGCGGCCGCCCCCGGGCCGGCCAGATCGCCCGCTCGCTCGGCCAGCTCGACGCCGCCTTCGCCGAGGACCGCCCGGCCGCCGTCGTCGTCCAGGGCGACACCAACGCCACCCTGGCCGGCGCGCTCGCCGCCAACGCCCGGGACATCCCGCTGGTGCACGTCGAGGCCGGGCTGCGCAGCTTCGACCGGGCGATGCCCGAGGAGCACAACCGGGTGATGGTCGACCACATCGCCGACCTGCTGTGCGCCGCCACCCCCGACAACGCCGCCAACCTGCGCGCCGAGTCCCTCGCCGAGGAGCGGATCGCGCTCACCGGCAACACCGTGGTCGAGGTGGTCCGCAGCTCGCTGCCGCACGCCGCCGCCCGGGCCGCCCTGCTCGCCGCCCACGGCCTGACCGCGGACGGCTACGTGCTGGCCACCGTGCACCGGCCGGAGAACACCGACACCGCCGAGGCGCTCGGCGCCGTCCTCGCCGAGCTCGACCGGATCGCCCGCCGCGGCACCCCGGTGCTGTTCCCGATGCACCCGCGCACCCGGGCCGCCGTGGAGCGGTTCGCCCTGGACGGGCTGCTGGAGCGGATCGCGGTCACCGGACCGGTCGGCTACGCGGACTTCCTGGGCCTGGCCCGGCACGCCGCACTGCTGGTCTCCGACTCCGGCGGGGTGCAGGAGGAGTGCACCGTGCTCGGCCGCCCGCTGCTGGTGGTGCGCCGCTCCACCGAGCGGCCGGAGGCCGTCGAGGCCGGCTTCGCCGCGCTGGTGGCCCCCGGCGCCGAGCTCGGCGGGCTGGCCCGGGCCTGGCTGGCCGACACCCCCGAGCGGCTCGCCCGGCTCGCGGCCGCCCCCAGCCCCTACGGCGACGGCCTGGCCTCCGCCCGGATCGCGCGGCTGACCGCACGGCTGGCCGAGGAGCCCGCCGCGGCGGTGCCGGCGGCCGCCTGACACCGGGCCCCGGACCGGCCGTGGACCGGCCCCGGACCGGGGCCCTCTTGACAGCCGAATTGGTCTACTCCATTTTGTGAGGGCAAGTCTCCGATCCCGACAGGGACTTGAGTTGTCGGTAGCTCCCGCACGCGTCCCCATCGACACCCGGACGGTTCTCCCCCACGAGAGCCGCCGGCCTCCCCCACAGGAGATGGAGTCATGCCACCTGCCCGACAGCGGCGCCCGCGCGCCGTCCACTCGATGCTCGCCGGCGCCAGCGCCGTCGCCATCGGCCTCAGCGGTCTGGTCCTCGCCGGCGGCTCCGGTACCGCCCAGGCGGCGCCCGGCGACGTCGAACTGATCACCAACGGCGGCTTCGAGGACGCCAACCGCCTCAACGGCTGGACCTGTACGGCCGGCGCGCCGGAGACCACCACGGTCCACGCCGGCACCGGCGCCCTGCGCTCCACCCCCGAGGGCAGCGGCACCGGCGAGTGCACCCAGACCGTCACGGTCAAGCCGTCCTCGACCTACACCCTGAGCAGCTGGGTCCAGGGCTCGTACGTCTACCTCGGCGCCCGCGGCACCGGCGGCACCGACCCGAGCACCTGGACGCCCGGCGGCACCACCTGGTCCAAGCTCAGCACCACCTTCACCACCGGGGCGAACACCACCAGCGTCACCGTCTACCTGCACGGCTGGTACGGGCAGCCGGCCTTCCTGGCCGACGACGTCTCCCTGCTCGGCCCGGGCGACCCGAAGCCCAGCCCCACCGCGACCAGCCCCACCCCGACCGGCCCGGGCAGCCCCTCGCCCACCGACACCACCACGCCCTCCCCCACCGCCACCACGCCGCGGCCGCCGTCCAAGCACCTGCTCACCGGCTACTGGCAGAACTTCGACAACGGCGCCACCGTGCAGCGGATCAGCGACGTCCCGGCCGCGTACGACATCATCGCGGTCTCCTTCGCCGAGGCCACCGGCACGGCCGGCGGCCTGGGCTTCGCCCTGGACCCGACGCTCTCCTCCCGGCTCGGCGGCTACACCGAGGCCCAGTTCAAGGCCGACATCGCGGCCAAGAAGGCGGCCGGCAAGAAGGTGATCCTCTCGGTCGGCGGCGAGAAGGGCTCCGTCTCCGTCAGCAGCGCCTCCGCGGCCGCCAACTTCGCGAACACCGCCTGGTCCCTGATGCAGACCTACGGCTTCGACGGCGTGGACATCGACCTGGAGAACGGCATCAACTCCACCTACATGGGCCAGGCCCTGCACACGCTGGCCGCCAAGGCCGGAGCCGGCTTCACGCTCACCATGGCGCCGCAGACCATCGACATGCAGTCCACCGGCATGGAGTACTTCAAGCTGGCGCTGAACGTGAAGGACATCCTCACCATCGTCAACATGCAGTACTACAACTCCGGCGCCATGCTGGGCTGCGACGGCCAGGTCTACTCCCAGGGCACCGTCAACTTCCTGACCGCCCTGGCCTGCATCCAGCTGAAGGGCGGGCTGCGGCCCGACCAGGTGGGCCTCGGCGTCCCGGCCTCCACCAGCGCGGCCGGCGGCGGCTACGTCAGCCCGAGCGTGGTCAACAACGCACTGGACTGCCTGGCCGCCGGCACCAACTGCGGCAGCTTCAAGCCCGACACCAAGTGGCCCGGGATCGGCGGGGCGATGACCTGGTCGACCAACTGGGACGCCAAGGCGGGCGGCGGCATCGCCTCCACCGTCGGCTCCCACCTGCACGCGATGCCGTAACCGGCGCACGCGCGGCCGCGGGGCCCGGGCGGGGTTCAGACCCCCGCCCGGGCCTCCGGCACTCCCACGGGCGCGCCGCCGTGCCGGCGGCGCAGTTCGGCGGTGATCCCGGCGAGCTCGCCCTCGGGCAGCAGCGGCAGCATCATCGCCACGCCCTGGAGCAGTCCGCCGAGCAGGAAGGTGGTGTCGGGGGTGGTGGCGACCAGGCCGCGCACCTCGGCCACCGAGCCCTGCGCGACCGCCTCGATCAGCCGGGCGGCGTCCACGCCCTCCTCGTCGATGTGCACGGCGCCGGTGTCCCGCGGGGCGCGCCGGGCCATCGCCCGCAGCACCCGGTCGCCGACCTCGGGGGCGTAGGCCTTGCGGACCGCCTCGGCGGCGATCCAGGTGAGCAACGTGGTCACCTCGCGCTCGACGTGCTCCTCGAACAGCCGGTCCAACGCGTGGTCGAAGGCGAGCTGGTTGCCGTGCCGGAAGGCGAGCAGCAGGGCCGCCGCCCGTCCCTTGGCCTCCTCGACCGCCTCGGCAGGCAGTTCGCCGGCCAGCTCCTCGGTCACCATCACGTCCATGCCCTCCCGTCAACTCCTCGCCGTGCGGAACTCGAAGCACACCGTACACAGTCGACCTGGAAACTTCCGCGAGCGCGCGCGGGCAAGACAGGAATGAATTCGGGCGGAATAGGACCCCACCCGGTCCGGGACGATTATTCGCCGGAAGGGACCAACGGATTGGGCTATTGGGCCGCACGATTTTCCGACCTGAGGAAAAACGCCGGGAGCCGCACCCCGCGTCGGCGGGGTGCGGCTCCCGGGAACCGTCGGCGTGTCAGCCCTGGGGCAGCCCCGCGAGCTGGGCGGTGATCCGGGCGATGTCCGCCTCGGCGGCCTCCTGACGGCCCCGGATCTTGGCGACCACGTCGTCCGGCGCCTTGGCCAGGAAGGCCTCGTTGCCGAGCTTGGCGCCGCACTGCGCCTTCTCCTTCTCGGCCGCCGCGAGGTCCTTGGCGAGGCGCTTGCGCTCCGCCGCGACGTCGATCGTGCCGGACAGGTCCAGCGCCACGGTCGCGCCGGCGACCGGCAGCGAGGCGGTGGCCGCGAAGCCCTCCTCGGGCACGGTCAGCCGCAGCAGCGAACGGATCGCGTCCTCGTGGACGGCGAGCACGGTGCCCGCCAGCTCCAGCCGCGCCGGGACCTTCTGGGCCGGCTGCAGGCCCTGGTCCGAACGGAACCGGCGGACCTCGGTGACCACCTGCTGCACCGTGGCGACCTCGGCCTCGGCCGCGGCGTCCCGGAAGCCGCTGTCCTTCGGCCAGTCGGCGACGACCACCGACTCGGCGCCGGTCAGCGTGGTCCACAGCGCCTCGGTGACGAACGGCACGACCGGGTGGAGCAGCCGCAGGGTGACGTCCAGGACCTCGCCCAGCACCCGGCGCGAGGCCTCGGCCTGCGCGCCGCCCTTGGCCAGGGTGGTCTTGGAGAGCTCGACGTACCAGTCGAACACCTCGTCCCAGGCGAAGTGGTACAGCGCGTCCGAGGCCTTGGCGAACTCGTAGTCGTCGTACAGCGCGTCGACCTCGGCCACGGTCGCGTTCAGCCGCGACAGGATCCAGCGGTCCACCGCGGTCAGCTGCTCCGGAGCGGGCAGCGGGCCGTCCACGGTCGCGCCGTTCATCAGCGCGAACCGGGTCGCGTTCCAGATCTTGTTGCAGAAGTTGCGCGCGCCCTTGACCCAGTCCTCGCCGATCGGCACGTCGGCGCCCGGGTTGGCGCCGCGGGCCAGGGTGAAGCGGACCGCGTCGGCACCGTAGGCGTCCATCCAGTCCAGCGGGTCGACGGCGGTGCCGGAGGACTTCGACATCTTCTTGCCGAACTCGTCGCGGACCAGACCGGTCAGCGCGACCGTACGGAACGGCGCCTCGCCGTCCATCGCGTAGAGGCCGAACATCATCATCCGGGCGACCCAGAAGAAGATGATGTCGTGGCCGGTGACCAGGACGTCGGTCGGGTAGAACTTCTCCAGGTCGGCGGTCTTCTCCGGCCAGCCCAGCGTGGAGAACGGCCACAGGCCGGAGGAGAACCAGGTGTCCAGGACGTCCGGGTCCTGGTGCCAGCCCTCGCCCGACGGCGGCTGCTCGTCCGGGCCGACGCAGACGACCTCGCCGTCCGGGCCGTACCAGACCGGGATCCGGTGGCCCCACCACAGCTGGCGCGAGATGCACCAGTCGTACATGTTGTCGACCCAGTCGAAGTAGCGGCGCTCCAGCTCCTTCGGGTGGATCTCCACCTTGCCGTCGCGGACCGCGTCGCCGGCCGCCCTGGCCAGCGGCTCGACCTTGACCCACCACTGCAGCGACAGCCGCGGCTCGACCACCGTGTGGCAGCGCGAGCAGTGGCCGACGGCGTGCATGTACGGACGCTTCTCGGCGACGATCCGGCCCTGCTCGCGCAGCGCGCCGACGACGGCCGAACGGGCCTCCAGCCGGTCCAGGCCGAGGAACGGGCCGTGCACGGTGATCGCGCCGCGCTCGTCCATGACGCTCAGGTTCGGCAGGTCGTGGCGCTGGCCGATGGCGAAGTCGTTGGGGTCGTGCGCCGGGGTCACCTTGACGGCGCCGGTGCCGAACTCCGGGTCGACGTGCTCGTCCGCGACGACCGGGATCTCCCGGTCGGTCAGCGGCAGCTTGATGGTGCGGCCGACCAGGTGCCGGTACCGCTCGTCCTCCGGGTGGACGGCCACCGCGGTGTCGCCCAGCATCGTCTCGGCCCGGGTGGTGGCGACGACGATCGCGTCCTCGCCGTCCCCGTAGCGGATCGAGACCAGCTCGCCGGGGACCTCCTCGTGCTCCACCTCGATGTCGGACAGCGCGGTCAGACAGCGCGGGCACCAGTTGATGATGCGCTCGGCGCGGTAGATCAGACCGTCGTCGAAGAGCCGCTTGAAGATGGTCTGGACGGCCTGCGACAGGCCCTCGTCCATGGTGAAGCGCTCGCGCGACCAGTCGACGCCGTCGCCGAGGCGGCGCATCTGGCCGAGGATCTTCCCGCCGTAGTTCGCCTTCCACTCCCAGACCTTCTCGACGAAGGCCTCGCGGCCCAGGTCGTGGCGGGAGAGGCCGGACTCGGCGAGCTGCTGCTCGACCTTGTTCTGGGTGGCGATGCCGGCGTGGTCCATGCCGGGCAGCCAGAGCGCCTCGAAGCCCTGCATGCGCTTGCGGCGGGTCAGCGCGTCCATCAGCGTGTGCTGGAAGGCGTGGCCCAGGTGCAGCGCACCGGTGACGTTCGGCGGGGGGATGACGATGGTGTACGGAGGCTTGTCGCTCGTGGCGTCGGCGGTGAAGTAACCGCGCTCTACCCAGCGCTCGTACAGCTCGCCCTCTACGTCCGCCGGGGCGAAGGTCGTCGGGAGGGTGGCTGCTTCGTCCCCGGCGTGCGTGCTCACGGGGCGCTGGTTCGTGGTGTCGGTCACGACGGACAGTTTACGTAACCC
Organism: Kitasatospora sp. NPDC015120; assembly: GCF_043080305.1. Taxonomy (NCBI): domain Bacteria; kingdom Bacillati; phylum Actinomycetota; class Actinomycetes; order Kitasatosporales; family Streptomycetaceae; genus Kitasatospora; species Kitasatospora sp. NPDC015120. The sequence goes on from NZ_JBIBVJ010000001.1 coordinate 799,546, forward strand.
GGGAACCGGGGGACGAACCGCTTTCGGTCCGCGGACACCACGACCCGCCGCAGGACGTCCACGGCCGTTTACCCGAACGGGTGACACACCGGTGCGATAACGTGCCGGACATTCGTCCGAGCCAGCGCGCAAGCCCGGCACCACCGTCCCAGGGAGGGCCTCCGTGTCCGAGCAGAACCCCTACGGCGCCCCGCCGCCGCCCGGCGGCCAGCCCTACGGAGGGCAGCCCTACGGCGGCCCGCCCGCCCCGCCGCAGACCCCGCCGCCCTACGGCGCCGTCCCGCCGCAGCCCGGTCAGCCGGGCCCTCCCGGCCAGCCCGGCTACGCCCCGTACGGCGCCTTCCCCGCCCCGCCGCCGCGCCGCTCCCGGCGCACCCTCGGCATACTCGTCGGCGTCTTCGTCCTCGTGCTGGTCCTCATCGGCGGCGCCGTCGCGTACTTCGTCTTCGACGTCACCTCCAACGCCGGCACCCAGAAGATCGTCCTGCCGGCCACGTTCAACGGCCTCACCAAGGACGAGAACAACGAGGTCGCCCGGCAGATGGAGCAGGCCATCACCACCGAGCTCGGCAAGGGCGACGGCTCCTGGCACCCCACCGGCGTCAGCGCCGTCTACCAGGACTCCGCCGAGGACCCCAAGCTCGTGGTGCTCGGCGCCTACGGCAAGGTGCTCGCCCCGAAGACCGAGCTCAACGCCATGTTCAAGGGACTGCAGTCCGACGGCACCACGCTCAGCGACCGGCACGCCGTCGACCCGGGCCCCAAGGGCGGCAGCATGGACTGCGGCGTCGCCTCCCAGGACGGCACCGACCTGGGCGTCTGCGCCTGGGCCGACTCCAGCAGCCTCGTCCTGACGATGGCCCCGCCGGCCACGGAGGGCGCCCGCCCCGACCTCGACAAGCTCGCCGCGGACACCCGCGCGCTGCGCGCCGTCGCCGAGATCCCGAAGTAGCCCGCACGCACGAGGGCCCCGGCACCGCCTGCGCGGCGGTACCGGGGCCCTCGTCGTGACCGGGCGGGCCGGGTCAGGCGCTCTTCTCGCGCCGTTCCCGCTTGATCATGTCGCGCGGCACCAGGGTCGGGATGGCGTGCTTGGAGACGACGTCCCCGGTGACCACCACACGGGCGACGTCCTGGCGCGAGGGCACCTCGTACATCACGGACATCAGCACCTCCTCCATGATGGCCCGCAGACCGCGCGCGCCGGTGCCGCGCAGGATCGCCTGGTCGGCGATCGCCTCCAGCGCGTCCCGGGAGAACTCCAGCTCGACGCCGTCCAGTTCGAAGAGCTTGCGGTACTGCTTGACCAGCGCGTTCTTCGGCTCGGTGAGGATCTGCAGCAGCGCCTCGCGGTCCAGGTTGTGCACGCTGGTGATCACCGGGAGGCGGCCGATGAACTCCGGGATCATGCCGAACTTGACGAGGTCCTCCGGCATCACCTGGCGGAAGTGGTCGCTGGCGTCCAGCTCCCGCTTGGAGCGGATGTTCGCGCCGAAGCCGATGCCCTTGGCCCCCGCCCGGCCCTCGATGATCCGCTCCAGGCCCGCGAACGCCCCGCCCACGATGAACAGCACGTTGGTGGTGTCGATCTGGATGAACTCCTGGTGCGGGTGCTTGCGCCCGCCCTGCGGCGGCACCGAGGCGGTGGTGCCCTCCAGGATCTTCAGCAGCGCCTGCTGCACGCCCTCGCCGGAGACGTCCCGGGTGATCGACGGGTTCTCGCTCTTGCGCGCGACCTTGTCGATCTCGTCGATGTAGATGATCCCGGTCTCGGCCTTCTTGACGTCGTAGTCGGCCGCCTGGATCAGCTTCAGCAGGATGTTCTCGACGTCCTCGCCGACGTACCCGGCCTCGGTGAGCGCGGTGGCGTCCGCGATCGCGAACGGCACGTTCAGCATCCGGGCCAGGGTCTGCGCCAGCAGCGTCTTGCCGGAGCCGGTCGGTCCGAGCAGCAGGATGTTGGACTTCGCCAGCTCGATGGCGTCCTCACGGCCGTTGCCGCCGCTGCGGCCGGCCTCACCCGCCTGGACCCGCTTGTAGTGGTTGTAGACCGCCACCGACAGGGCCTTCTTGGCGAGGTCCTGGCCGACCACGTACTGGTCCAGGAACTCGTAGATCTCGCGGGGCTTCGGGAGCTCCTCGAACCGCACCTCGGAGGTCTCGGCGAGCTCCTCCTCGATGATCTCGTTGCAGAGGTCGATGCACTCGTCGCAGATGTACACGCCTGGGCCGGCGATCAGCTTCTTCACCTGCTTCTGCGACTTGCCGCAGAACGAGCACTTGAGCAGGTCGCCACCGTCTCCGATGCGTGCCACGAGGTGCTTCCCCTTCGCCAGGGGCCCCGCGGGAGTTCCGGGGCCTGGTGCTGTGGACCGTCGACGCCGACGGCGATCGGTCTCGCTATCCGACGGTACTCTGCCGCGCCGCCGATTCCGCCCTCTTCGCCGGGTCTGCCCTACGCCCTGGGCGAATTGATACCGAACAGATGCCGTCGGAGCAGCCGCCGGTGCGCCGGGGGCGGGGCGCGCGAGCCGGTCGCACGCCCCGCCCCCGGCGGCCTCCCCGCCCGCGGACGGGCCGGGAGGGGGTGCCGGCCTCAGGAGGTCAGCGAGGCCTTGCGGGTCGAGATCACGAGGTCGACCAGACCGTACTCGACGGCCTCCTCGGCCGTGAGGATCTTGTCGCGCTCGATGTCGTCGCGGACCTGCTCGACGGTGCGGTTGGAGTGCTTGGACAGCATCTCCTCCAGCTGCTCGCGCATCCGGAAGATCTCCTTGGCCTGGATCTCCAGGTCGGAGACCTGGCCGCGGCCGGTCTCGGTGTACGGCTGGTGGATGAGGATGCGGGCGTTCGGCAGCGCCATCCGCTTGCCGGGGGTGCCGGCCGCCAGCAGCACGGCCGCCGCCGAGGCCGCCTGGCCCATGCAGACGGTGGTGATGTCGGGCTTGACGTACTGCATGGTGTCGTAGATGGCCGTCAGGGCCGTGAACGAGCCGCCGGGCGAGTTGATGTACATCTGGATCTCGCGGTCCGGGTCCATCGACTCCAGGCACAGCAGCTGCGCCATGATGTCGTTGGCCGACACGTCGTCCACCTGCGAGCCGAGGAAGATGATGCGCTCCTCGAACAGCTTGGCGTACGGGTCGTACTCGCGGATGCCCTGCGAGGTGCGCTCGACGAAGCGCGGGACGATGTAGCGGCCCTCGGCCCGCATGTCCTCGACGCGGGCCTTGGCGGCCGACAGGCTGGGGATGTTCATGGGTGTTCTGGTCCTCCGGAGCGTTGTGGCTGTGGTCTCGTGGGCCCGGGCCGGGCTCAGGCGCCGGTGCCGCCGCCGCCGGGGACGTCCGCGGCGCTGTGCATGATCGCGTCGATCAGGCCGTACTCCAGGGCCTCCTCCGGCGTGAACCAGCGGTCGCGGTCGGAGTCCTGGGTGATCTGCTCGAAGGACTGGCCGCTGTGGAACGCGATCAGCTCGGACATCCGCTTCTTGGTGCGCAGCAGCTGCTCGGCCTGGATGCGGATGTCGGTGGCCGAGCCGCCGAGACCGGCGGAGGGCTGGTGCATGAGGATGTTGGCGTTGGGCAGCGAGAAGCGCTTGCCCTTGGCACCGGCGGTCAGCAGGAACTGGCCCATCGAGGCCGCCATGCCCATCGCGATGGTGACGACGTCGTTCTTGATGTACTGCATGGTGTCGTAGATCGCCATGCCGGCCGAGATCGAGCCGCCCGGGGAGTTGATGTAGAGGAAGATGTCCTTGTCCGGGTCCGCGGCCAGCAGCAGCAGCTGGGCGGTGATCTTGTTCGCGATGTCGTCGTCGACCTGCTGGCCGAGGAAGATGATCCGCTCGTTGAGCAGCCGGTTGTAGACCTGGTCGCCGAGGCCGCCCAGCACGTCACCAGCGGCGGCGTGCGGCGCCATCGGGCCGGGCATCTGCATCTGCGGGTACGTCACTTAGCCACCTGCTCAGTCGATTTGGACGGTCGCTCCACGGCCGTCACGATGTCGCACAGCTTCCGGGTATCACGTCGTGATTGTTGCTGTCCATGGACCCTAACGCGCAGGCCGGGCCGCTGAATCCCTCACGCAGAACTGTTCGCTGTGAGCGCAGGGTTCGCGGCCGCGGCGCCCCCGGGGCCGGGAACGGCGCGGGCCCGGACACCGTACGGCGTCCGGGCCCGCGCTCACGCCCCGGGCGAGCGAGGCGACCGCGGCGGTCAGGCCTCGGTCTTCTCCTCGGCCTCGGCCTCGGCGGCCGGGGCCTCGACGGTCTCGGCCGACTCGTCGGCCTCGTCGTCGTCGAAGTTGATCTCGTTGCCCTCGGTGTCGACGACCTTGGCGGCCTCGACCACGGTGGCCAGCGCCTTGCCGCGGGCGACCTCGCCGACCAGCAGCGGAACCTGGCCGCCCTGGACGACCTGCTGGGCGAACTGGTCCGGGGTGAGGCCCGAGCCGGCGGCGCGGCGGATGAGGTGCTCGGTCAGCTCCTCCTGGGAGACGTTGAGCTCCTCGTCGGCGACGATCTGGTCCAGGACGAACTGGGTCTTGATGCCCTTCTTCGCCTGCTCCTCCAGCTCCGCGAGGTACTCCTCCTCCGACTTGCCCTGGGTCTCCAGGTAGCTCGCCAGGGTGAGGCCCATCGGCTCCAGCTGGTGGTGCTCCAGGTTGTGCTTGCGGGTCTCGATCTCGTCCTTGAGGAGCTTCTCCGGGAACTCGATCTCGACCAGGCCGAGCAGCGCGTCGAGCACCTTCTCCTGGGCCTGGGTGGCCTGGTCGTACTCCTTCATGCGCTCCAGGCGCTTGCGGGAGTCGGCCTTCAGGTCCTCCAGGGTGTCGAACTCGCTGGCCAGCTGGGCGAACTCGTCGTCCAGCTCGGGCAGCTCCTTCTCCTGGACGGCGGTGACCGTGACGGTGACCTCGGAGGTCTTGCCGGCCTGGGTGCCGCCCTTGAGCTCGGTGGTGAAGGTGGCGGTGCCGCCGGCCTCCAGGCCGACGACGGCCTCGTCGATGCCGTCGATCAGACGGCCCGAGCCGATCTCGTAGCTGACGCCGGCGGCGGTGCCGTCCTCCGGCACCTCGCCGTCGACCTTGGCCTCCAGGTCGACGACCACGATGTCACCGGCGGCGGCGGCGCGCTCGACGTCCTTGACCGAGGAGAAGCGCTCGCGCAGCTGCTCCAGGGACTTGGCGACGTCCTCGTCGGAGACCTCGATCGGGTCGACGGTCACCTCGATGGACGAGAACTCCGGCAGGGTGATCTCCGGACGGACGTCGACCTCGGCGGTGAACTTGAGGTCACCGCCGTCGGCGATCGTCTCGACACCCTCGATGTTGGTGATGTCGGGCTGGCCGAGGACCTCGATCTTGCCCTCGTCGACGGCCTGCGTGTAGAAGCGCGGCAGGGCGTCGTTGACGGCCTCCTCCAGCACGGCGCCACGGCCGAAGCGCTGGTCGATGACCCGGTTCGGGATCTTGCCCTTGCGGAAGCCCGGGACCGAGACCTGCTGGTTGATCTTCTTGTACGCCGCGTCGAGGCTGGGCTTGAGCTCCTCGAAGGGCACCTCGACGGTGAGTCGAACCCGGGTCGGGTTCAGAGTCTCGACGGCGCTCTTCACGGTTAGGTCTCCTATGGGCTTGCGGTCAGGTTGCCTGCGCCCCTCCCCGGACGCCGGCCGGGGCCGGTTTCCAGCGGGTCGGGCGAGACGGGCGATGGGCGGTTGGAGCTGCATCTCCCGTGGGGGGTGGACGGTGAGCGTGACTCCTCGCCCTCGTGCGGTTGACCTGGGTGGACGCCACAGGGACTACCGCCAGCGCCCCATCCTACCGGTACCACGAAAGGCGGACGCCAGGACGCCGCCGTCCGGGCCCGTTCAGGCCCCTCCGGCGCTCTTCGCGGCGGTCTGCGGGGCGGCCCGCGGGGCGTCGTCCGGGGCGGTCCGGCCGGCGGCCGCGGAACGGCCCCCGGCGGGGCCGGCGGCCGCCGGGCGCATGGTCGCGGCGGCGTCGGAGTCCCGCACCCGCAGCGCGATCACGGCCGCCAGCAGGGCCAGCGCGGCCGCGGTCAGGAAGGCCGCGCGGTAGGCGGTGAGGTTCGCCACGGGCGTACCCGAGGCGTCCGCGGCGAGGGGTCCGACGGCGGTCAGCACGGTGCCGAGCACGGCCACGCCGAGCGCCGAGCCGATCTGCCGCTGGGCGTTGTAGAGGGTGGAGGCGGCGCCGGTGGCGGCGGCCGGGACGGTCGCGAAGGCGGCGGTCTGGCTCGGCATGAAGACGTGCGACATCGCGAAGCCGGTGAGGAAGAGCAGCCCGCGCACGGCCCACAGGTTGCTCTCCGGCCCGATGGCCGCCATCAGGGCCAGGCAGCCGGCCACCACCGCGGCGCCGGCGGCGAGCATCCGGCGCGGGCCGACCCGCGGGTAGAGCCGGGCCGACACCTGGGAGGCGAGCATCACGCCGAGCGCCTCGGGGAACACCATCAGCCCGCTGTGCAGGGCGTCCATCCCGAGCGCGTTCTGCATCAGCAGCGGGAAGAGGTAGAGCATGCCGAGGAAGGCGGCGCCGGAGAACAGCGAGAGCAGGTTCACGGTGCGGAAGATCCGGTCCCGGAAGAGCCGCAGGTCGAGCATCGGCTCGGGGCGGCGCAGCTCGACCGCGACCAGGGCCGCGAGGGCGAGCAGCCCGGCGAGCGCCGGGGCGAGGATCCGCGCGCTCCCCCACCCCTCGGACGCCCCTTCGGAGAGCGCGTACATCGCGCCGCCGAAGCCGACGGCGGCGAGCAGGAAGCCGGCCACGTCGAACCGCCCGGCCCGCTCGACGCGGTAGTCGGGCAGGAAGAGCAGGCCGAAGACCAGCCCGGCGAGGCCGACCGGCACGTTGACGGTGAAGACCCAGTGCCAGGACCGGCTGTCCACCAGCCAGCCGCCGAGCACCGGACCGCTGGCCGGGGCGACGGCGGTGGGCAGCATCAGCACCCGGGTGGCGCGCATCCGCTCCTCCTGCGGGAAGGCGCGGAAGAGCATGGTCATCCCGACCGGGGTGAGCAGGCCGCCGGCCGCGCCCTGGAGGATCCGGTACAGGGTGAGCGCGGAGAGCGAGCCGGCCGTGCCGCAGAGCAGCGAGGCGGCGGTGAACAGGGCGAGCGCGCACAGGAAGACCCGGCGGGTGCCGAAGCGGTCGCCGAGCCAGCCGGAGAGCGGCACGAAGACGGCCAGGCTGACCAGGTAGCCGACGTTGACCACGCCGACCCCGGCCGGGTCGGTGCCGAAGTCACGGCCGATGGCGGGCAGGGCGACGTTGACGATCGTGCCGTCCATGATCGTCATGAACAGCGAGGCGACGAAGACGACGCCGACCGCGATCTTGGGGTTCATCCGCCGCGCCGGCGGGGCCGGGCTCGTCGCACTCATCGGGGGCTCTCCAGGTTCGGTGAAAAATCAACCAGTCACCATGCCCGAACGGCCCCGCAAACGACAACAGGGCCCCGCCGTGGGCGAGACCCTGCGCACGGTCGGGGTGACCGGATTCGAACCGACGGCCTTCCGCTCCCAAAGCGGACGCGCTACCAAACTGCGCCACACCCCGTGGTGCCGAGAGGAAGCGTACACGCCGGGCCCTGCCGGATCGCCGGGATATTCCGGGGCCCGCACGGGAACGGGGTGTGCACGCAGCCGACCGGACCAGGTACGCTGTTCCCGACCTTCCGTCCGGTGACGGCCGGAGGATCGCGCGGGCGTAGCTCAATGGTAGAGCCCTAGTCTTCCAAACTAGTCACGCGAGTTCGATTCTCGTCGCCCGCTCAGCAGGAGGAACGGCCCCGGTGGACGCTCGGCGTCCACCGGGGCCGTCCGCGTTCCCGGCGCTCCGTCAGCGCCCGCTCCCCGCCGCCCCGGTCGTCCCCGCCACTCCCTCGCCCCCGTCACCCCGTCGGGCCTCACAGGCCCAGCCGGGCGGCCCGGGCGGCGGCCCGCTCCAGCAGCCGGTGGACGTCGGCCTGCCGGGTGGCGGGCCGGTCGTTGAACTGGTCCGGGGAGTTCACCGGGCGGCCGGTGGCGTGCAGCACCTCCATCAGCTGGACCCGGGCGGTGCGCACGGTGGCCGGGGTGCCGAAGCCGTGGGCGAGCACCGCGGCCTGGGCGCCCAGCAGGCAGACCCGGCCGGCGTCGTCCCACATCGCCCCCTGCAGCCAGCCGTGCGCGGCGATGTACCGGGAGGCGAGGGCGAGGTGCTCGGCGGCGGTGACCGCGACGGGGCGGGCGGGGCGGCGCAGCGCCCGGTCGAGCAGGGTGGCCCGGGGCAGCGGGTGGCCGGCGTGCCAGGGCCGGTGCACCTGGCCGTGGCGCCACGGGTGGGGCGCCGGAGCGCGCGCGGGGGCGGGCAGCGAGGCCAGGTACGCCTCGATCTCGGCGACCAGCCCGGAGGCGTCCGGGGCGAGCAGCCGGGCCGGCAGGGCGGTCGGCGCGGTGGGCGGCGGGGCGGTGCGGGGCATGCGGGTCCTCCAGGCGGCGCCGGTGGTTTTCGCTACCCAAAATGGTGCATACCGGTCATCCCTGCGACCGGAGCGGCACGCCGGGGGCTGCGGGCCGGCGCCGCACGGCGGCGCCCGGGCGGTTTCCCGGGGGGCCCGCGGGCCGATAACCTCGGCGGCGTTCGAGAGCAGTTCGATGGCAGCCGGCGTTCGAGACGACTCGGAGCCCGTGAGCGGAGGAGTCCCCGTGCGCCCGCAGGACCGACTGGCCGTCATTCAGCGCTGCGTGGTCCGGGAGATGGCGCGCCTCGGGCAGGAGTTCACCGCCGACGGCGAGGTGGTGCGCGGCCCGGGGACGGTCGCGGTGGCCGTGCGGGAGCATCCGGGCGGCGAGGGCGCCGGGCACGTCGACCTCGGCTGGGCGCTGGAGCTCGGCCGGGCGGACGCGCCGGTGCTCTGGGACTGCGCGGCCGGCCTCGGCCAGACCGAGGAGGAGAAACTGGAGAACGCGGTGCGGATGTGGGCCACCACCACGGCGGCCGCGCTGGTGGAGCTGCGGGAGGGCCGCGGCGCGCACGCCGACCACGCCGACCACCCCGAACTGCCCGGCTGGCACGCCGTCCAGGGGCCGGCGGCGGTCTTCGGGTTCGGCAACGAGCGGCTGGCGGCCTGGCTGGCCGGGAACCGGGTGGTGCCGGCGCTGGCACCCGCGCTGCTGCCGGCGCTGACCGGGCCGCAGGCGCGGCGGCCGCACGGGGTGAAGCTGTTCCTCGGCGGACGCTCGGGGGACGACGTGGCCGAGGTCAGGATCGACGGCGAGGTCAGCGAGGCGGCGTCGGCGGCACTGCGCGCGCTGGACTGGCCGCGCGGCGAGCGGCTGTGCTGGGCCCGGCTGTTCGTGCTGCTGACGGCCCACGGGGACCCGGCGTCGCCGCCGACCGCGCCGGCCGGCGCCGGCGGGCTCGCGGCCCGGCCGGCGGCCGTGGCGGCGGCGCGCCCGCGAGGCCTGTTCGCCCGGTGGCGTCAGGCGAGGCGCGCCGACCGGTGACGGAGCACCGGCCGTGGCGGGCCGGCGGTCCGGGGGTCAGCTGGCGATGTTCGAGATGGACTTGGCGATCTGGCTCAGGAAGTCCTGGATCGGCTTGGCCGCCGTGCTCTGGTTGAGCATGAAGCCGAACAGGGCGGCCAGGATGAAGTGCCCGACCTTCAGCTGCTTCTGGCGGATGAAGATGAAGCAGATGATGCCGAACAGGACCAGCGCGGAGACGGAGAGTGCCACCCGGACTCACTTCCTCGTTCTTTCATAGCGGGGCGCCACCGGCGGACGACCCCTGCGAAGCCGGACCCCGGCCTGTCCGACGGTCCCGAGGCGGAACGGCAGTTCGTCCGGCACGTCGAGGCCGGAGGGAAGGCCGCCCGGTACGGCCGCACGGTGTCCGTCGTGCCGCATGTGACGCCCCCCATCCCCCGAATCCTGAACAGTCCCGCCCGGACTCAGTGTGGTCGACCATGCCGATTGCGTAAAGGTCTGACAGTCGGTCGAACGCCGATATCCCGCGATGCGAGACGAGTTTCCGCCGACCGGGACGATAGCCGGGACGTCCCGGCGAATCGTCGGCGGGGTGCCGCTGAGCGGCCGGGAAACGTTCGGCGGGCCGGACCGGAACCGGCAGGTCCGCTCTGCTTGCAGGGCGCCGGAATTGGCTGAAGATCAGCTCCGGGGCTTGACAGCAGCTGCCGTTGGCACGTGCCCTCGCACCACCGCCGCACCGGGGCCCCGGCAGGGCCGCCGCCCGCCGCTCAGTCGCGCCAGAACAGCAGCACCGCGCGGTCGTCGTTGATGTCCCGGGCGACCGTCTCGATCAGCCGGGAGGCCGCGCCGCCGACCGCTCCCGGGCCGCCCGGCACCAGCCGGTCCGCCTCGCCCATCAGCCGGTCCATGCCCTCCGAGAGGTCCCGGCCGGGCGCCTCCACCATGCCGTCGGTGCACAGCATCAGCACGTCGCCGCGGTTCAGCCGCCCCCGCACGCCCTCGAACTTGGCACCGTCGTAGATGCCCAGCGCCGGGCCCTCCAACGCCTCCTTGACCTCCCAGCGCCCGGCGCCCGCCAGCCGCTGCATGCCCGGCAGGTGCCCGGCCGAGAGCAGCTCGTACTCGCCGGTGTCCAGGTCGAGGACCAGGTGCACGGCGGTCGCGAAGCCCTCCTCCCAGGACTGCCGCAGCAGGTAGCCGTTGGCGGCGGGCAGGAAGTCGTGCGCGGGCAGCGAGCCCAGCAGCCCGCCGAACGCGCCGGAGAGCAGCAGCGCCCGCGAGCCGGCGTCCATGCCCTTGCCGGAGACGTCCGCGAGGACCACCTCCAGCACCCGCCGGCCGGGGCCGGTGCGGTCGGCGACCACGAAGTCGCCGGAGAAGGACTGCCCGCCGGCCGGGCGCAGCGCCATGTCGGCGTGCCAGCCGTCCGGCAGCCGGGGCACCCGGCTCTGCACCCGCAGCCGCTCGCGCAGGTCGAAGAGCATCGTCGAGCCGCCCCACCAGGGCACGCCGACCCGGCTGCGGAACTGGGCCAGCAGCAGGCCGCCGACCCCGGCCGCGCCGACCACCAGGGCGGCGCCGGGGGTGACCCCGTAGGTGTAGGACTCGGGGTGGTCGCTGGCCACCCGCTGGCCGGTGTGGATGACCGACTCGGCGGACAGGCCGAGCGCGGCGAGCGCGTACAGCACCACCAGCGAGCCGGGGCGCAGCAGCAGGGCCGCCGCCAGGATCGGCAGGACCAGTGCGGTGGGCGGGGCCCAGGCGGGCCACCAGACGTTGAGCAGGATCAGCAGCGGGACCAGCAGCGCGAGGGCGCACAGCACCGGCCAGTCGGCGGCGCCGCCGCGGAACCAGTCGACGGCGGCGGTGCGCAGCCTTCGGCGGACCCGGCGGAGCCTCTTGCGCAACCGGGCCGTCACGGGGTCGGACGCCGGGGCGGCGCCGGGCCTCGTCGCAGTCGTCTGGGGCGGTGTGCCCGGCGCTCTGCCAGCCATGGGGACCGACCCTATCCAGCGGTCCCGGTCGGCGTCGACGGGCCGGGCGGGGGCGGGGGCGGGGTGGCGCGGGCGCGTCAGCGGGTTTCGGCCGATTGCGGCGGGCGGCGTCCGGAGCGTCAGGAGGCGTACGGGCACAGGGCGTACGAACCGCCCTGGCGGCGCGCGCCCCGTCGTGCGGACGGCCGGGCGCGGCGCGCGCCGGAGTGCGCGCTGTGGCCGATCACACAGCGATCCCCCAGCCGCCGTCCAGGCGGCGTCCGGCCGGTTCCGCACCCCGGTGCGCGGGGCCGCGGGGAACGCGGCGGCCGGCCGCGCCGCCGGGGCGCGACCGGCCGCCGGGAGGAGCCGGGACGGACGGGAGGGGTCAGCCCTCCTGCTGCGGGTGGTGGGCCGGGACGGGCGGGAGCTCGCCGGTGGTCTCGTACACGCTGAGCATGTCGATCCGGCGGGTGTGCCGCTCGTCGCCGCTGTACGGGGTGTTGAGGAAGACCTCGACGAACCTGGTCGCCTCCTCCTCGGTGTGCATCCGGCCGCCGATGGAGATCACGTTGGCGTTGTTGTGCTCGCGGCCGAGCGCGGCGGTCTGCTCGCTCCACGCCAGCGCGGCGCGGACGCCCTTGACCTTGTTGGCGGCGATCGCCTCGCCGTTGCCCGAACCGCCGATCACGATGCCCAGCGACTGCGGGTCGGAGGCGGTGCGCTCGGCGGCACGCAGGCAGAACGGCGGGTAGTCGTCGAGGGCGTCGTAGATGTGCGGCCCGCAGTCGACCGGCTCGTGGCCGGCCTCCTTGAGCCACTCCACGAGGTGGTTCTTCAGTTCGTATCCGGCATGGTCGGAGCCCAGGTACACGCGCATGCCATGAGTGTGGCATGCGCGCGGACCCGGGCTCCGCAGGGGGCGTCGCGTCCGGCGGGCGGGGCGCCGCTCAGCGGCGGCCGAGGAGCTTCCAGGCCAGCGGGAGGGCGCCGGCGGCGAGGGCGGCCTTCAGGGCGTCGCCGACCAGGTACGGGTAGAGGCCGAGTTCGGCGGCGCGGGCCATCGGGACGTCGAGGGCGAACGCCAGGTAGGGCACGCCGACGGCGTAGATGGCGAGGCTGCCGAGCACCATCGCGACGGCGGTGCGCGCCGGCGAGCGGTCGGCGCCGCGCCGGGCCAGCGCGCCGACCAGGCCGGCGGCCAGCACGAAGCCGATCGCGTAGCCGAGCGAGGGCATCGACCAGCCGGAGGCGCCCTCGGCGAACCACGGCACGCCCGCCAGGCCGGCCAGCAGGTAGAGGCCGAGCGAGGCGACGCCCCGGCGGGTGCCGAGCGCGGTGCCGACCAGCAGGGCGGCGAAGGTCTGGCCGGTGACCGGCACCGGGGAGCCGGGGACGTTCACCGACAGCTGGGCGGCCAGGCCGGTGAGCGCGGCGCCGCCGGCGACCAGGGCGAGGTCGCGGGCCTGGGCGCCGAGGCGGGTGCCGGCGGAGGGCAGCAGGTCGGCGAGCACGGCGCGGCTCGGAACGGGGGTGCTGGCGGTGGCCATCAAGCTCTCCTCGGCACGGTGGGGATCCGGACGGCCGCCGGGGCCGGCGGACCGGGTGAGTGATCACCTCGAACCTACGCGGCGATCACGCCGAACACCGTCAGGGATCCGGACAAAGCCCCGGCCGCCCTCCTTGTCGGGTCCCGACCCACCGGGGCGACGGAGCGTGAGCGGGCGGGCCCGGACTGTCACGATGGGGTCCGCATGCTGATCCCGAACCGGACATTCTTGGCATGCTCAGCCACGTCACCGGATATTGGACAGCTCGCACCGCATGTCGAACAGTCTGGATCCACCCTCCATGGCCCCCACCTCCGCGCCGTCCGCGCCGCCCGGGACCACCGCACCCGCCTCCCCCGCCGACGACCGGCAGCTCTCCCACGGACTCAAGCAGCGCCACCTGTCGATGATCGCGCTCGGCGGCGTCATCGGCGCCGGCCTGTTCGTCGGCTCCGGCGCGGGCATCGCCGCGGCCGGACCCGCCGTCATCCTGGCCTTCGTGCTCTCCGGCCTGCTGGTCATGCTGATCATGCGGATGCTCGGCGAGATGTCGGCGGCCCGCCCCGCCTCCGGCTCCTTCTCGGTGCACGCCGAGAAGGAGCTCGGCCCCTGGGCCGGGATCACCTCCGGGTGGATGTACTGGGTGATGCTCTGCTGCGGCGTCGCCGCCGAGGCCACCGCCGCCGGCAGGATCGTCAACGGCTGGATCCCCGGCGTCTCCGCCTGGGTCTGGGTCGCCCTGTTCATGGTGTTCTTCTGCGCCGGCAACCTCACCGCCGTGAAGAACTTCGGCGAGTTCGAGTTCTGGTTCGCTGCCGTCAAGATCGCCGCGATCATCGCCTTCCTGGTGCTGGGCGGGCTCGGCGTGGCCGGCGTGCTCGGCCCCGGCGCCCCCGGCACCGCCAACCTCACCGGGCAGGGCGGCTTCCTGCCCACCGGCGTCAGCGGACTGATCGTCGGCCTGCTCGCCTCCGTCTTCGCCTACGGCGGCCTGGAGACCGTCACCATCGCCGCCGCCGAGTCCGCGGACCCCCGGCGCAACGTCGCCAACGCCGTGCGCACCGCCGTCTGGCGGATCGCGATCTTCTACATCGGCTCGATGGCGCTGGTCGTCACCCTGGTCTCCTGGAAGGACCCGGCGGTCGTCGCCGACGGCCCCTACGTCACCGTGCTGCGCCACCTCGGGGTGCCCGGCGCCGGGACGATCATGCAGTTCGTGGTGCTGATCGCCCTGCTGTCCGCGATGAACGCCAACATCTACGGCGCCTCCCGGATGGCCTACTCGCTGGTCGGCCGGGGCCAGGGCCCGCGCGCTCTCGCCAAGGTCAGCGGCGGAGTGCCGCGACGGGCCGTGCTGGCCTCCTGCCTGTTCGGCTTCGCCGCCGTCCTGGCCGCCAAGTTCTGGCCCGCCACCGTCTTCACCTGGCTGATGAACACCACCGGCGTCGCGATCCTGGTCGTCTGGCTGTTCATCTGCGTCGTCCAGCTGCGGATGCGCCGCCGGCTGGAGCGCGAGGCGCCCGAGCTGCTCACCGTGCGGATGTGGGGCTTCCCGTACCTGACCTGGATCGCGATGGCCGCCGTGGCCGGCATCCTCGCCCTGATGACCACCACCGAGGGCAACCGGCAGCAGCTGTACGCGGCCGCCGTGCTGATCACGCTGCTCACCGTCGCCGGTCTGCTCAAGCAGCGCCGGGACGCCGCCCGCGGCTGACCGGGGCGCCCGGACGCCGAGGGGCCCGGTACCGTGCGGTACCGGGCCCCTCGGCGGTCGCGTGCCGCGGCGCCTAGTCGAAGGACGGGCTCGCGGTGCGGGTGCGCTTGATCTCGTAGAAGCCCGGCGTCGAGGCGACCAGCAGGGTGCCGTCCCACAGCCGGGCCGCGGCCTCGCCGCGCGGGATCGGCGTCACCACCGGGCCGAAGAACGCGACCCGCGCGCCGTCCGCGCCCTCGACCGCGATCACCGGGGTGCCGACGTCCTCGCCGACCAGGGTGATGCCCTCCTTGTGCGACAGGCGCAGCGCCTCGTCGTACGCGTCGGTGTCCGCCGCCTGCGCCAGCTCCACCGGCAGCCCGGCCGCGGCCAGCGCCGCCTCGACGGTCGCCCGGTCCTGCGGCAGGCCCTGGTTGTGGAACCGGGTGCCCAGCTCGGTGTAGAGCCGGCCCAGCACCTCGTCGCCGTGCTGCTGCGCGGCCGCGATGCACACCCGCACCGCGCCCCAGGCATTGGCCAGCAGCTCCCGGTACTGCGCCGGAAGGTCCCGGCCCTCGTTCAGCACCGACAGGCTCATCACGTGCCAGTTCACGTCCACCGGGCGCAGCTGCTGGACCTCGATCAGCCAGCGGGACGTCATCCAGGCCCACGGACAGGCCGGGTCGAACCAGAAGTCGGCGGTCTTGCGCTCGGCGGCACCAGCGGGAGTCGTCACGGCTGTCGTCCTTCGAATCGTCCGGAAGAGGTGCGAGGAGGTGCGGAGAGGTGCGTGTGCCGGGGCCGCGCGGCCGCATCGGAGCACGCCCCCCGAGCGGCAACACCCGGCCCGCGCCGCTGATTCCGGCCCGGCCGCCCGAGTTGTGCAATGGTACCCGCGCGGGGGGCGTGAAAGGATGCCTCCGCAGCACCACAGCGCGCCGCACCACCGCACCAGCGAAGACCGCACCACCGTGCGAGCCGGACAAAGGAGTACCGCCGTGCCGGGCAAGAACCTGAGCCGCGACGAAGCCCAGCAGCGGGCCAGCATCCTCACCGTGGACGGCTACCGCGTCCGGCTGGACGTGACCTCGGCCCCCGACCCCGCGGCCGCCACCTTCCGCTCCACCACCACCATCGCCTTCCGCTGCGCCGAACCGGGCGCGTCGACCTTCGTCGACCTGCTCGCCCCCGCCGTGCGCGCCGTCACCCTCAACGGCCGCGCCCTCGACCCGGCCGCCGCCTACGACGGCGCCCGGGTGCACGTCGACGCCCTGGCCGCCGAGAACGTGCTCACCGTCGAGGCCGACTGCGCCTACAGCCGCACCGGCGAGGGCCTGCACCGCTTCACCGACCCGGTGGACGGCGAGACCTACCTCTACACCCACTACGAGCCGGCCGACGCCCGCCGGGTCTTCGCCACCTTCGAACAGCCCGACCTGAAGGCCCCGTTCACCTTCACCGTCACCGCGCCGGCCGCCTGGGACGTCCGCTCCAACGCCGCGCACGAGCAGGTCACCACCGAAGGCGCCGCCCGCACCTGGGAGTTCGCGCCGACCCGGCCGATCTCCAGCTACCTCACCGCCGTCGTCGCCGGCCCGTACCACGTGGCCCGCGACCACTACAGCCGCACCCTCGACGACGGCACCGTGCTGGACATCCCGCTCTCCGCGATGTGCCGCAAGTCGCTCGCCCCGTACTTCGACTCCGACGAGATCCTCGGCGTCACCAAGCTCGGACTCGACTTCTTCCACGAGCAGTTCGCCTACCCGTACCCGTTCGGCAAGTACGACCAGGCGTTCGTCCCCGAGTACAACATCGGCGCCATGGAGAACCCCGGCTGCGTCACCTTCCGCGAGGAGTTCGTCTTCCGCTCGAAGGTCACCGACGCCGCCTACGAGGGCCGCGCCAACGTCGTCCTGCACGAGATGGCCCACATGTGGTTCGGCGACCTCGTCACCATGCGCTGGTGGGACGACCTGTGGCTGAAGGAGTCCTTCGCCGACTTCATGGGCTCCTACGGCCTGGTCGGCGCCGGCACCCGCTACCGGTCCGCCTGGGTCACCTTCGCCAACCAGCGCAAGGCCTGGGCCTACCGCCAGGACCAGTTCCCCACCACCCACCCGATCACCGCGGACATCCGGGACCTGGAGGACGCCAAGCTCAACTTCGACGGCATCACCTACGCCAAGGGCGCCTCGGTGCTCAAGCAGCTGGTGGCCTACGCCGGGGCCGAGGCCTTCTTCGAGGGCGCCCGCCGCTACTTCCAGCGGCACGCCTTCGGCAACACCGAACTCGCCGACCTGCTGGACATCCTGGAGGAGACCAGCGGCCGCGACCTCAAGGCCTGGGCCGCCGCCTGGCTGCAGACCGCCGGCGTCAACACCCTCACCCCGCAGCTCACCGCCGACGCCGAGGGCCGGATCACCGAGCTCGCCGTCCTCCAGGACGGCGGCGTGCTGCGCCCGCACCGGATCGCGGTCGGCCTCTACGACCGGGACGCCGACGGCGCGCTGGTGCGCACCGCCCGCTTCGAGCTGGACGTCACCGGCGCGCGCACCGTCGTCGCCGAGGCCGCCGGCCGCCCCCGGCCCGCGCTCGTCCTGCTGAACGACGACGACCTGACCTACTGCAAGGTCCGCTTCGACGAGGAGTCGCTGCAGACCCTGCGCGGCGGCCTCGGCGACATCAAGGACGACCTCGCCCGCGCGCTCGCCTGGTCCGCCGTGTGGAACCTCACCCGGGACGCCCTGATGCCGGCCCGCGACTACGTGGCGCTGGTGCTGCGGTTCGCCGGCCAGGAGGCCAACATCGGCGTCCTGCAGTCACTGCACACCCAGGCCAAGGGCGCCGTCGACCTCTACGCCGACCCGGCCTGGCGCGGCGAGGGCGGGCGGCTGCTCGCCGACGGCGCGCTGCGCGAACTGCGCGCCGCCGCCCCCGGCAGCGACCACCAGCTGGCCTGGGCCCGCTTCCTGGCGCAGACCGCCAACGGCTCCGAGCACCTCGGGCTGGTCCGCGGCCTGCTGGCCGGCACCGCCCGGATCGACGGCCTGGAGGTCGACCAGGAGCTGCGCTGGGCCCTGTGGCTGGCGCTGGCCGCGGCCGGCCAGGCCGGCGAGGACGAGCTGGCCGGGGAGCTGGCCGCCGACAACACGGCGAGCGGGCGCCGCCAGCACACCCAGTGCCTGGCCGCCCGGCCCACCCCGGAGGCCAAGGCCGCCGCCTGGTCCGCCGTGGTCGACTCCGACGAGCTGCCCAACGCGCTGGTCGAGGCCAACATCGCCGGCTTCGCGGTGCCCGCGCACCGCGACCTGACCGCGCTCTACGCCGCGCCGTACTTCAAGCTGCTGGAGCGGGTCTGGGCCGAGCGGACCATCGAGATCGCGATGCGCATCGTCGGCGGCTTCTTCCCGCAGGCGCAGGTGGACGAGGCCACCCTGGCCGAGGCGGACGGCTGGCTGAGCGGCCACCCGGACGCGGCGCCCGCGCTGCGCCGGCTGGTGCTGGAGCGCCGCGACGACCTGGCCCGCGCGCTGCGGGCGCAGGCCTGCGACCGGGGCTGAGCGCACCGGACGGGCGGGGCCCGCCGCGACACTCGCGTCGCGGCGGGCCCGGCCCGCGGTCATCGCGGGGTCAGCGCGGCCTCACTTGCCGCGCAGGCCCTTGTCCAGGGCGGCCATCGCGCTGCCCTGCGCGTCGTCGCCGTCCAGCGACCAGACCATCACGCCGGCCAGGTCGTTCCAGCGGGCGTAGCGGGCCTTCTCGGTGAGCACCTCGGCCGAGTCGAAGCTGTAGAAGGTGTTGCCGTCGTACTTCCAGGACGCGCCGTGGTCGCGGTCCACGTAGGTCTTGGAGCCCGCCAGCGCGTTGAGCTCCTTGTAGGTGAGGTCCGGCACGGCGGCGGTGGCCTTCTGGAAGAGGCCGTTGCGGTTGCCGGCCGGCACGCCGGTCCAGCCGTGGCCGTAGAACGGCGTGCCGAGGACGGTCTGCTGCGAGGGCAGGCCGCGCTGGGCGTAGTGGTCCACGGCCTTGTCGGCGCTGCGCTGGCGCGCGTCCGGGTCGGTGGGGTCGGAGTAGAGCGGGGAGTGGTGGTTGGTCGGGCCCTTGCCCTCCCACGGCCCGTGCAGGTCGTAGGTCATCAGGTTGAGCCAGTCGACGGAGCCGGCGAGCTCGGGCAGCTCCAGCCGGTCGGCGACGGTCTCGTTGGCGGCGACGGCGGCGGTCAGCAGGTAGTGCTCGGGCTTCTTGTCCTTGCCCTTGGCCCCCTGGGCGCGCTCCTTGGCCAGCCCGTCGAGCTGCTTGCGGAACTCGGCCATCAGCAGGGTGAAGTTGCGGCCGTCCTCGGGGCGCACCACGTTGCCCTCGTCACCGCCGCCGCCCGGGTACTCCCAGTCGACGTCGATGCCGTCGAAGACGCCCGCGGCCGCGCCGGCGCCACCCTCCGGGGAGCCGGCCAGCTGCGGCACGTCGCCCTTCAGGTAGAGGTCGATGCAGGAGGAGACGAACTTCTTGCGGGCCTCGTCGGTGGCGGCGGCGTCCGAGAAGTACTTGGACCAGCTCCAGCCGCCCAGCGAGATGACGACCTTGAGCTGCGGGTTCTGCGCCTTGAGCTTGCGCAGCTGGTTGAAGTGGCCCTTGAGCGCCTGGCCCGGGGCGTCGGCGACGCCGTCCACCGAGTCGGCGGCGGAGAAGGCGCGCTGGTAGTCGTTCCAGGCGTCGCCCTGGCCGGGCTCGTTGCTCTGGAAACAGGTGCCCTCGGCGGAGACGTTGCCGAAGGCGTAGTTGATCACGGTGAGCTTGCCGGCCTGGCCGGACTCCTGGACGCGCTTGGCGAGGCTGTCGGCGCCCCACGAGGTGAAGTAACCGACCCGCTGGCCCTTGAGCTTGGGGCCCTTGGCATCGGCGGCAGTGGCCGTGGCGGTGGCGGCGGTGGAGGCGAGCAGCGCGGCGACGGTGGCGGCGGCGAGCAGGGCGGGGCGGCGAATGGGCATACCGGACCTATTCTCTGAAGCAGCGTCAATTGGTCTGGACCAAGCTGGAACAGAGGTTTAGTCCATAGCGACCGCGTCGCACAAGGGGTCCGGTCCGGTCGGCGCACTATGCAAAAAGCCGGCAAAGCCCGGGCGGCGTCCGGGCGAAGCGGAGGAGGCCGGACCGCGGGTGCGGTCCGGCCTCCTCGGCGCTCAGTGCGGTGCTCAGCCGTTGATCAGGCTGCGCAGCACGTACTGCAGGATGCCGCCGTTGCGGTAGTAGTCCGCCTCACCGGGGGTGTCGATGCGCACGACCGCGTCGAACTCGTTGCTGGTCCCGTCCGCACCGACGGCCTGGACCTTGACGGTCGCGGGGGTGCGGCCCTCGTTGAGCTCGGTCACGCCGGTGATGGAGAAGGTCTCCTCGCCGGTCAGGCCGAGGGAGTCGGCGTTCTCGCCCTCCGGGAACTGCAGCGGCAGGACGCCCATGCCGATCAGGTTCGAGCGGTGGATGCGCTCGTAGGACTCGGCGATGACGGCCTTGACGCCGAGCAGCGCGGTGCCCTTGGCGGCCCAGTCGCGGGACGAGCCGGAGCCGTACTCCTTGCCGGCCAGGACGACCAGCGGGATGCCGGCGGCCTGGTAGTTCTGCGAGGCGTCGTAGATGAACGACACCGGGCCGTCGGCCTGGGTGAAGTCGCGGGTGTAGCCGCCCTCGGTGCCCGGCGCGATCTGGTTGCGCAGACGGATGTTGGCGAAGGTGCCGCGGATCATGACCTCGTGGTTGCCACGGCGCGAGCCGTAGGAGTTGAAGTCACGCTTCTCGACGCCGTTGGCGGTCAGGTACTGCGCCGCCGGGGTGCCGGGCTTGATGTTGCCGGCCGGGGAGATGTGGTCGGTGGTGACCGAGTCGCCCAGCTTGGCCAGGACGCGGGCGCCGGCGATGTCGGTCACCGGGCTCGGGGTCTTGGCCATGCCCTCGAAGTACGGGGGCTTGCGGACGTAGGTGGACTCGGCGTCCCACTCGAAGGTGTTGCCGGTCGGGACGGGGAGCGACTGCCAGCGGTGGTCACCGGCGAAGACGTCCTGGTAGCCCTTGTCGAACATGTCCTGGTCGATGGAGGCGGCGACGGTGTCGGCGACCTCCTGCTCGGACGGCCAGATGTCGGCGAGGAAGACGTCGTTGCCGTCGGCGTCCTGGCCGAGGGCGTCCTTGGTGAGGTCGACGTTCATGTTGCCGGCGAGGGCGTAGGCGACCACCAGCGGCGGGGAGGCCAGGTAGTTCATCTTGACGTCGGGGTTGATCCGGCCCTCGAAGTTGCGGTTGCCGGAGAGCACCGAGACGACGGCGAGGTCGGACTCGTTGACCGCGGCCGAGACCTCCTCGGGCAGCGGGCCCGAGTTGCCGATGCAGGTGACACAGCCGTAGCCGACCAGGTTGAAGCCCAGCTTCTCCATGTACGGGAGCAGGCCGGCCTTCTCGTAGTAGTCCATGACGACCTTGGAGCCGGGCGCCAGGGTGGTCTTGACCCAGGGCTTGACCGTCAGGCCCTTCTCCACGGCCTTCTTCGCCAGCAGGGCGGCGCCCAGCATGACGGAGGGGTTGGAGGTGTTGGTGCAGGAGGTGATCGAGGCGATCACGACCGCGCCGTTGTCGATCTGGTAGGACGAGCCGTCGGGGACGGCGACGGCGGTCGGCTTGGAGGCCTCGGCCGAGTAGGCCGGCAGCGCCTCGGCGAAGCGCTCGGCGGCCTCGGCCAGGACGACGCGGTCCTGCGGGCGCTTCGGGCCGGAGATCGACGGGACGACGGTGGAGACGTCCAGCTCCAGGTACTCGGAGTAGACCGGCTCGTGCGACGGGTCGTGCCAGAGACCCTGCTCCTTGGCGTACGCCTCGACCAGGGCGAGCTGCTGCTCGTCGCGGCCGGTGAGCTTCAGGTAGTTGATGGTCTCGGCGTCGATCGGGAAGATCGCGCAGGTCGAGCCGAACTCCGGCGACATGTTGCCGATGGTGGCGCGGTTGGCCAGCGGGATGGCGCCGATGCCGTCGCCGTAGAACTCGACGAACTTGCCGACCACACCGTGCTTGCGCAGCATCTCGGTGATGGTGAGCACCAGGTCGGTGGCGGTGGTGCCGGCCGGCAGCTCGCCGGTCAGCTTGAAGCCGACGACGCGCGGGATCAGCATGGAGACCGGCTGGCCGAGCATGGCGGCCTCGGCCTCGATGCCGCCGACGCCCCAGCCCAGCACGCCCAGGCCGTTGACCATGGTGGTGTGCGAGTCGGTGCCGACGCAGGTGTCGGGGTACGCCTGGCCGCCGCGGACCATGACGGTGCGGGCCAGGTGCTCGATGTTCACCTGGTGGACGATGCCGGTGCCCGGCGGGACGACCTTGAACTCGTCGAAGGCGGTCTGGCCCCAGCGCAGGAACTGGTAGCGCTCCTTGTTGCGGCCGTACTCGATCTCGACGTTCTGGACGAAGGCGTCCGGGGTGCCGAACTTGTCGGCGATGACGGAGTGGTCGATGACCAGCTCGGCCGGGGCCAGCGGGTTGATCTTGGCCGGGTCGCCGCCCAGCTCCTTGACGGCCTCGCGCATGGTGGCGAGGTCGACCACGCACGGCACGCCGGTGAAGTCCTGCATGATCACACGGGCCGGGGTGAACTGGATCTCCTGGCTCGGCTGGGCGTCGGCGTCCCAGTTGCCGAGGGCCCGGATGTGGTCGGCGGTGATGTTCGCGCCGTCCTCGGTGCGGAGCAGGTTCTCCAGCAGCACCTTGAGGCTGTAGGGCAGCCGCTCGGACCCCTCGACGGCGGAGAGCTTGAAGATCTCGTACGACTCGTCGCCCACCTGCAGCGAGCTGCGGGCGTCGAAGCTGTTCGCGGACACGACTGACTCCTTCTAGGTGCTTCGTGCGGTATCCGGCCGCCACGGTGGTAAGGTCACCCTTACTTAGGCTGACCTTGCCCGCACCGCCGGTGAGCGCCTCTCGGCAAGTATCTTGATGTCGAGATATATCGTACGGCGGAGTTATCTCGATGTCGAGATAAACCATAGTGCATGCCGCGAAGTCCGCCACGTCGGCACCACCTCCAGCCTGCCTCCACCGGGTGCATCCTCGCCGAACCCCCGCCGAACCCCCCGTCACGCGCGCCCCGGCTCACGCGTCCGTCCCGGGGCAGGCTTCCGGGAGCGGATCACCCCCGACGCGGCGCAGCAGGCCGAGCGGGCCGAGCAGGCCGAGCAGGCCGAGCAGGCCGTCCAGTCGTTCCACGTGGAGCCGGGCGCCTTCCCGGCCGGCGACCCCGTCCGGGTACGGTGACCCCGCAAGAACGGGCCGGGAACGGATTCGGGGGCCGACCGATGATCGTGGTGGACGCGTCCGCGCTGGTGCTGGCGCTGGCCGACGAGGGCGGGCGCGGGGAGGCGGCCCGGGCGCAGCTGGCCGCGGGCGGGGAGTGGGTGGCGCCGGAACACGTCGTCATCGAGGTGATGCAGTCGCTGCGCGGCCTCTACCTGGCGCGCGAGCTCACCGCCGAACGGGTCGGCGAGCTGGCCGCCCGGCTGCCGGGGCTGGCGATCCGCAAGGTCCCGGTCGAGCCGCTGCTCGGGCGGATCTGGGAGCTGAAGGACAACCTCACGCCGGACGACGCCGCGTACGTGGCGGTGGCGGAGCGGTTCGGGGTGCCGCTGGTCACCGCCGACCTGCGGCTGATGCGGGCCAGCGGGCCGCGCTGCGAGATCCGGGGGATCCACCCGGCCGGCGGGTAGCGCGGGCGGGGCGGGTCCGGGCATCGGGGACGCGTCCGGGGCCGGGTGCGTGTCCGGGCATCGGGGACGCACCCGGGGCCGGGTGCGTGTCCGGGGGCGGGGTGCGCCGTTGAACGGGGCGTCCGGTTTCCCGGCCCCCACACGAAGAGGTTTCACCGATGCCCGCTCCGCTCGCCGCCGCGCTGCTCCCGCTCGCCCTGCTGGCGCCCGCCGCCGTCCCGGTCGCCGTCACCGAGGCCGACTTCGACCCCGCCACCGCCTTCGTCCCGCCGGTGGCGGTCAGCCACGCGCCGGACCTGGTGCCGTACGGCTCGCACGTGCGGGTGGTGGTGGACCGCTCGGTGCCCGGGCGGACGGTCCTGAGGATGGGCGTGGACGGCGTCGCCGCCGGCCACGCGTTCCCGGTGCACCTGCACACGGGGGCGTGCGGGGCCGACCCGGCCGCGTCCGGCCCGCACTACCAGGACGTGGTGGACCCGGTGAGCCCGTCCACCGACCCCGCGTACGCCAACGACCGCAACGAGCTGCGGCTCACCCTGCGCACCGACGGACGGGGTGCGGGCAGCGCCGCCGCCTCGGTCGCCTGGCGGCCGCGGCCGGGCGGGGCCCGCTCACTGGTGCTGCACGCGGGGGACCCGGCCGGGGCGCACGGCGCCGCCGACCGGGTCGCCTGCGTGAACCTGGAGGGGACGCGGTAGGGCCGGAGGAGGGCCGGGTCAGCCGCCGAGGGTGGCGACCAGGACGGCCTTGATGGTGTGCAGGCGGTTCTCGGCCTGGTCGAAGACCACGGAGTGCGCCGACTCGAACAGTTCGTCGGTGCACTCCAGCTCGGCCATGCCGGTCTCCTCGAACAGCTGGCGGCCGAGCACCGTGCCCAGGTCGTGGAAGGCCGGCAGGCAGTGCAGGAACTTCACCTGCGGGTTGCCGGTGGCGCGCACCGTCTCCATCGACACCTGGTACGGCTTGAGCAGCGCGATCCGCTCGGCCCAGACCTCCTTGGGCTCGCCCATCGACACCCAGACGTCGGTGTAGAGGAAGTCGGCCCCGGCCACGCCCTCGGCGACGTCCTCGGTGAGGGTGATCCGCGCACCGCTCGCCCCGGCGAGCGACTGCGCGGCCTTCTGCACCTCCTCGTCCGGCCACAGGGCGCGCGGGGCGACGATCCGGATGTCCATGCCGAGCAGCGCGCCGGTGACCAGCAGCGAGTTGCCCATGTTGGAGCGGGCGTCCCCGAGGTAGGCGAGCGCCACCTCGGTGAGCGGCTTGTCGGTGTGCTCGGTCACGGTGAGCACGTCGGCGAGCATCTGGGTGGGGTGCCACTCGTCGGTGAGGCCGTTCCAGACCGGCACGCCGGCGTGGGCGGCCAGTTCCTCGACGACGGCCTGGCCGTGCCCGCGGTACTCGATGCCGTCGAACATCCGGCCGAGCACCCGGGCGGTGTCCTTGATCGACTCCTTGTGGCCGATCTGCGAGCCGGCCGGGTCCAGGTAGGTGGTGGTGGCGCCCTGGTCGTGGGCGGCGACCTCGAAGGCGCAGCGGGTCCGGGTGGAGGTCTTCTCGAAGATCAGCGCGATGTTCTTCCCGCGCAGCCGGGGCTGCTCGGTGCCCGCGTACTTCGCCGCCTTGAGCGTGGCGGCGAGGTCCACCAGGAAGCGGAACTCCTGGGGCGTGAAGTCGAGCTCCTTGAGGAAGTGCCTGTTCCGGAGGTTGTAGGCCATGCCGGGCTCCTGGGTGTGACGATGACGGTGACGGGCGGACGGGAAAGCAGCAAGTCTATACGATGCTTAGAATTTGTATGCAAGGTCGCCTTTTCCGGCCGCCCCGCCGCCCGTCCGCCTGTCTGCCCGGCTGCTTGTGTGCTTGTGTGCCCGGCACCGTCACAGGCGCGGGTCGACCGGCTCCGACTCCAGGGCGAGGACGGCGAAGACCGGTTCGTGCACCCGCCAGAGCGGTTCACCCGCCGCCAGCCGGTCCAGCGCCTCCAGCCCGAGCGCGTACTCGCGCAGGGCGAGCGAGCGCTTGTGCCCCAGGAAGCGCTGACGCAGCCGGTCCAGGTGCTCGGTGTAGTCCGGACCGTAGACGATCCGCAGGTACTCGCGCCCGCGCACCTTCACCCCGGGCTGGACCAGCCCGCCCGGGCGGCCCTCCCCCGCCCGGCCGCGCACCAGCGAGGCCAGCGGCTTGACCACCATGCCCTCGCCGCCCGCCGCGGTCAGCTCCTCCCACCAGGCGACACCCGCGGCGAGCGAGGCCTCGTCGGCGGTGTCCACCACCAGCCGGCCGGTCCGGTGCAGCAGCGGGGCCGCCCGGTTCCCCCGGCCGGGGCCGGCCGCCCCGGCCGCCTCGACCGCCTGGTCCGCCTCGACCAGCCGGTCGATCCAGGCGAGGTGCTCGTCGTGCGGGCGCACCGCGAGGTTGGCCCCCTCGGCGGCCAGCACCTGGAACGGCGCCAGCCGGATCCCGGCCAGGCCCTCGGTCGGCCAGCAGTAGCGCCGGTACGCCTCGGTGAACGCCTGCGCGTCGGCGGCACGCTGCCGCTGGCGCCCGGTCAGCGCGGCCACGTCCAGCCCGCGCCCGCCCGCCCGCTCCAGCGCGGCCAGCACCTCCGGCAGCGCCGCGCCCGCCGCGGCGCCGACGGCCGCGTACTGACGGCGCAGCAGCTCCACGGCCTTCAGCGACCACGGCATCAGCTCGGCGTCCAGCAGCAGCCAGCCGGTGCGCAGCTCGTCGAACAGCCCGGCCCGCTCGGCGGCCGCCCGCAGCCGGTCCAGCACCGCGGCGGTCAGCGCGTCGTCCCCGAGGAACGCCCGGCCGGTGCGGGTCCAGATCGCGCCCGGGCCGGCGAGCCCGAACCGCTTCTCCAGGGCCGCGCCGTCCCGCGCCACCAGCACCACCGCGCGGGAGCCCATGTGCTTCTCCTCGCAGAGGACCTGCCCGACGCCGTCGGCGCGGTAGGCCGCGAAGGCCTCGTCCGGGTGCTCCAGGTAGCCGGGCCGGCCCGAGGTGGCGCTCGGCGCCATGGTCGGCGGCAGGTAGGCGAGCAGCCGGGGGTCGATCGCGAACCGGCTCATCACCTCCAGCGCCGCCGCCGCGTTCTCCTCCCGGACCGCGACCCGGCCGTGCAGCGCGGTCTCCACCACCCGGCGGCCCGCCACGTCGGCGAGGTCGAGCGGGCGGCCCTCGCGGCCGCCCGGCGCGTCCGTGCGCACCGGGCGCACCGGCGCGTACCACTCCCGCTCGGCCTCGACGACGACCAGCTCCCGCTCCGGGTAGCGCAGCGCGGTCAGGCTGCCGCCGAAGACGCAGCCGGTGTCCAGGCAGATGGTGTTGTTGACGAAGCCCGCCGACGGCACCGGCGTGTGGCCGTAGACCACCAGCGCCCGGCCCCGGTACTCCTCCGCCCACGGGTAGCGCACCGGCAGGCCGTACTCGTCGGTCTCGCCGGTGGTGTCCCCGTACAGGGCGTGCGAGCGCACCCGGCCGGAGGCCCGGCCGTGGTACTTCTCCGGCAGTCCGGCGTGGCAGACCACCAGGGCGCCGCCGTCCAGCAGGTAGTGGCTGACCAGGCCGCGGATGAACGTCCGGACCTCGGCCCGGAACTCCTCCGGCTCCTGCGCCAGCTGGTCCAGCGACTCCTGGAGGCCGTGCGAGACGGTGACCTTCCGCCCGTCCAGCGCCCGGCCGAGCTTGTTCTCGTGGTTGCCCGGCACGCAGACCGCGTGCCCGGCCGCCACCATGCCCATCACCAGGCGCAGCACGCCGGGCGTGTCCGGCCCGCGGTCGACCAGGTCGCCGACGAAGACGGCGGTGCGGCCCGCGGGGTGCACCGCGTCCACCGGGCGCCCGGCGTCGTCGCGGACCAGCGTCCAGCCGAGGCGGGTGAGCAGGGTCTCCAGCTCCGAGCGGCAGCCGTGGATGTCGCCGACGATGTCGAACGGGCCGCTGAGGTGGCGCAGGTCGTTGAAGCGCTTCTCCAGCACGATCCCGGCGGCCTCGACCTCGGCCTCGCCGCGCAGCACGTGCACCTTGCGGAAGCCCTCGCGCTCCAGGCCGCGCAGGGAACGGCGCAGCTCGCGGTGCTGGCGCGGCACCACGTGCGCGGGCAGCTGCCGGTCCGGGCGGGAGCGGTTGCGCTCGGCGCAGACGCCCGGTGGGACGTCCAGCACGATCGCGATCGGCAGCACGTCGTGGTCGCGGGCGAGCCGGACCAGCCGGCGGCGGGCCTCCGGCTGGACGTTGGTGGCGTCCACGACGGTCAGCCGGCCGGCGGCGAGGCGCTTGCCGACGATGTAGTGCAGCACGTCGAAGGCCTCGGCGGAGGCGGACTGGTCGTTCTCGTCGTCGGCCACCAGGCCGCGGCAGAAGTCCGAGGAGACGACCTGGGTGGGGAGGAAGTGCTTGCGGGCGAAGCTGGACTTGCCCGCGCCGCTGGTGCCGATCAGCACCACCAGGGAGACGTCCGTCACCGGCAGGCGGCGGGGTGCGGCGCCGGCGGAGCGGGCCGCTCCGGCCGCGTCGGTGTCGTCGGTCGGTGCGGTCGCTGCGGTCTCTGCGATCGCATCGGTTCCTGCGGTCGCGTCGGTCGCTGCGGTCGCGTCGGCGTCGTCGGTCATCGGGTCTCGCCCCCTTCGGGCGTCGTGCTGTCCATGGTGGCCGTCTTTCCGGCCGGTGCGTCGGCGGCCCCGTCGCCGAGGCGGAACAGGGCGAGCTGCGTCGGGGCGCCCACCTCGTCGTCCTGCGGACCGACCGGGCGGATGTCGACGGTGTAGCCGTACGCGGCGGCGACCTTCCCGGCCCAGTCGCGGAACTCGGCGCGGTCCCACTCGAAGCGGTGGTCGGCGTGCCGGAAGCGACCGGCCGGCAGGCTCTCCCACCGGACGTTGTACCCGGCGTTCGGCGTCGTGACGACCACCGCCGAGGGGCGGGCCGCGCCGAACACCGCGTACTCCAGGGCGGGCAGCCGCGGCAGGTCCAGGTGCTCGATCACCTCGCAGAGCACGGCCGCGTCGAAGCCCTTCAGCCGCTCGTCCGTGTAGGTCAGCGCGCCCTGGACCAGCCGCAGCCGGTTCGCCTGACGCTCCGGCATCCGGTCCAGCCGCAGCCGGCGGGCCGCCGCAGACAGCGCCCGCACCGACACGTCGACGCCCAGGATGTCGGTGAACCGCGGGTCCTTCAGCAGCGCGGCGATCAGCTCGCCCTGGCCGCAGCCGAGGTCGGCGACCCGGGCCGCGCCGGTCTCGCGCAGCGCGTCCAGGATCGCCGTGCGGCGCTGCTCGGCCAGCGAGGGCGGGCGCGGCGCGGTCCGCTCGTGCGCGGCTCCGTGCTCGTGCGCGGCTCCGTGCTCGTGCGCGGCTTCCTGTTCGTCCGCGGCTCCCCGGTCCGGCCCGGTCTCCCCGGTGGTGTCGTCGACCGCGTTGTCGACCTCCTCGACCTCGCGGTCGTCGGCCTCCGCCAGCCGGGCCAGCTCCAGGCGCTCCATCGCCCGCCGGGTCAGCGTCCAGCGCCGCGCCAGGTAGCGGCGGGTGATCAGGGCCCGCTCCGGGTGGGCGGCCAGCCAGCCCTCACCGGCGGCGAGCAGCTTGTCGACCTCGTCCGGGGCGACCCAGTAGTGCTTGGCACCGTCCAGCGCCGGCAGCAGCACGTACAGCTGCTGCAACGCGTCGGCCAGCCGCGCCCGCCGCGCCGACAGCTCCAGCCGGACGTAGCGCGACTCGCCCCACGCGGGGAACGTCTCGTCCAGCGGGATCGCCGAGGCCTCCACCTGCCAGCCCAGCGGCTCGAACAGGCGCACCGCCATCGCCACGCCGTCGCCCTCGCCCGCCGCCCCGCCCACCGGCACGGCGGGCAGCACGATCCGCAGCGGGCGCAGCTGGTCGGCCAGCCCGGGGCGGGCCTCGCAGACGCCCTTCATCGCCGTGCGGAACACCGTCCGCAGCGCCACCGCGAGCAGCGAGGAGGCGGCGTAGGGGCGGTCGTTGACGTACTGGGCGAGGGCGAAGTCGGGCGAGCCGGCGCGTCCCTTGCCGCGGCCCTTGCGGACCAGCGCGACCGGGTCGACGTCGAGCAGCAGCGCGGCCGTGCAGGCCTCGTCGCCCGCCTCCGGGTAGAAGACGTGCGCCTCGCCGTGCGCCGTGGAGAACCGCTGGACCCTGCCGGGGTGCTTGTGCAGCAGAAAGCCCAGGTCAGTGGCCGGGTGCTCGGCGGTACCTGTGGTGGAGATCGACATGAACACCTGTCGGAGTATGGCCGAGGCCCGGCCCCGCGGGCACCGCATTTTGCCGCCGCCCGGGGCGGGCGGGCCCGGTCCGGACGGTGAGCGTGTTCAGCAGCGGCGGCCCGGATTCGTTAACGTGCACGATGTGACTGCAGAATCCACCACCCCCGTGAGCGGCGCCGTCGCCGCAGGTCTGGCCACCATCGCCGCGGACGGCACCGTCCTCGACACCTGGTACCCGGCCCCCGCGCTGACCGCCGAGGCCGGCCCGGCCGGGACCGTCCTCCTGACCGCCGAGCAGGCCGAGGCCGAGCTGGGCGCGGGCGCCGCCGAGGCGCTGCGCGCCGACGCCCGCCGCGGCGTCGAGGTGGTCGCCGTGCGCACCACCATCGCCTCGCTGGACGAGAAGCCGCTCGACACGCACGACGTCTACCTGCGGCTGCACCTGCTCAGCCACCGCCTGGTCCGGCCGCACGGGCTGAACCTCGACGGCATCTTCGGCCTGCTGGCCAACGTGGCGTGGACCAGCATCGGCCCGGTCCCGGTGGACAAGGTCGAGCAGGCCCGGCTGGCCGTGCGCGCCCAGGGCGGTCAGCTCGCCGTCTACGGGATCGACAAGTTCCCCCGGATGACCGACTACGTCGCCCCGTCCGGCGTGCGCATCGCCCACGCGGACCGTGTCCGCCTCGGCGCGCACCTGGCGGCCGGCACCACCGTGATGCACGAGGGCTTCGTCAACTTCAACGCCGGCACGCTGGGCACCTCGATGGTCGAGGGCCGGATCAGTGCGGGCGTCGTGGTCGGCGACCACAGCGACATCGGCGGCGGCGCGTCGATCATGGGCACCCTGTCGGGCGGCGGTAAGCAGGTCGTCTCCGTCGGCGAGCGCTGCCTGCTCGGCGCCAACGCGGGCATCGGCATCTCGCTGGGCAGCGACTGCGTCGTCGAGGCCGGCCTCTACGTCACCGCCGGCACCCGGGTCACCACTCCGGACGGCACCGTGGCCAAGGCCGTCGAGCTGTCCGGCCAGGACAACCTGCTCTTCCGCCGCAACTCCCAGACCGGCGCCGTCGAGGTCATCGCCCGCACCGGCTCCTGGGGCGGCCTCAACGCCGACCTCCACGCCCACAACTGACTTCCCGCCCGTTCGGGCCGTGATGCCGGCCGTGATGCCGGGCTTCGAGACCTCTTCGAAGCCCGGCATCACCCGTGTCCGCCCCGCCCGGATCGGACACGATCGTCGAGTTCGCCGGCCTTGATGCCGGAGAGAAGGCGCGCGAGGGCGGCCGGCGGAGTGGGACGTCGGCCCCGCCGGCTTCCCACTCCGTCCGGTGACAGGAAGGCCGGGACCGGGCGGTCGGTGGCCCTCGCTCGCGGCGAGCGGGGGCCCGGCCGGAACCGGCCCGCGATCGTGCCACGGCCTGGTCGGACATCACCCGCCGGCGAGCGGCCGGCCTCCTGGATCCGCCCTCGTGGGGAGCGGCTCACGAGCCGGGAAAGAGCCGGCCGAGGTGGTAGTGCAGGACGGTCGTCGCGTCGTCCGCCGTGCGCTGGCCGAGCAGGACGCTCAGACCGAGGCCGGCGGAGACGGCCAGGAGGACGACGGCCTCCTGACCGGCGTCCAGGCGCGGATCGGCGTCCCCGGCCTGCTGGGCGGCTTCGAGCTGCCGGACGAGGAAGTCCTCCATCTCGTTGGGTGCCGCGAGGAACTGCCGGCCACCGAGGGCGGTGTCGGTGACGGAAAGCACCGCGTACTCGGTGTGGACGAGGTGGAAGATCCGGCTCTCCTCGTCGGTCGGGACGGCTTCGAGCAGGACGGCTTCGACGATGTCGCGCGGAGTCGGCGAGGAGCCGGCCGTCCTCACCCGGTCGCGGACCCGCTCACCCATGCGTGCCGTCAGGCGGCCGAGTGCGGCGAGGAGCAACTGCTCCTTGGTATCGAAGTAGTACTGCACGAGCCGCACGGAAACGCCCGCCTCGATGGCCACGGACCGCATGGTGACGGCGTGCAGGCCAGTGTTCGCCGCCGCACGGAGCAAGGCGTCGATGATGTGCGCCCGTCGCTCGTCATGGTCCACCAACTTCGGCATCCGGCTTCCTTCCATACTCTTTTATGGTACAACCATACCATCAAGTCCTGCAGTTTTCGCGTGCCGGGAGGGACCATGACCAGAACGAGTGTCGGACGTTTCGTCAGCGAGGAAGCCCGCGGGAAGTTCCTGGAGGCGTACGACCGCGCCATGGAGCTCTGGCCGGGCCCGCGCGAGGAACTGGACATCGAAACCGGCTACGGCACCGTCCACGTCCACCGCTACGGGGCCCGAACCGGCGAGCCGGTCGTCCTCCTGCACGGCCACGCCGGACACGCCTCCAATTGGTACCCGCAGGTCGCCGCCCTGGGCGAGAACCACCCGGTCTACGCGATCGACACGCTGGACGACCCCGGCCGCAGCGTGCAACGCGCCATCGCGGCCGGCTCCGAGGAGAATGCGTCCTGGCTCGGCGAGGTCCTCGCCGGACTCGGGCTGGAGCGCGTCCACCTGGCCGGCCTGTCCTACGGCGGATGGCTGGCCCTCAATCAGGCCATTCACGCACCCGAACGCCTCGCCTCGATCGTCCTGCTGGACCCCGGCGGGATCGAGAAGGTCCCCGCGCGGTTCTACGCGCACATGATCGGCGGACTGTTCGCGATGCTCGCCCCACGCCCGCTTCGACCCGCCCTCGGGCGCCTGCTCGCCAATCCGGCCCTGAGCTCACCGCCGGAGATGATCGCTCCGCTGATGCTGGGCATGCGGACCTACAAGCCGAACACCCGCCCTGCGGCCCGGCCGTTCACCGACGAGGAACTGAGCTCGGTCCGGCTGCCCGCCCTCGTCCTGTTCGGACGCCGCAGCGCCCTCCTCCGGCCCCGTCAGGCGCTGACGCGGGTCACCGCGCTGATCCCGAAGGTTCAGGCCGGGATCGTGCGGCGGGCCGGCCACGGCCTCAACCTGGAGCGTCCCGAGCTGGTCAACGAACGCCTCCTGCGGTTCATCGCCGCGCTCCAGGCCGAGCCCGCCCGGAGCGAGTAGCGCCACCTGCCGCTGCACGTGGTGACAGGAACCGCCCCCGGTACCGGCAGCCTGCGCCGTCACCATCCGGGGTGCTCCGGGGCCGGTCCCGACAGGCAGGCCGGGCCAGGCCGGTCCGGTCCGACGCGGGGATTCGTCGTCCCCGTCCCTCTCCGATCAGAGCCCTGCAACGGCCCCGTCCGTGCTCGCCTGCGCGGGGCCACATCGTGCGATCGGTGACGAAGCTCCCCGCTCCCGGCCTCCGTCCGCATCAGTCCACCCTCGCGCAATGACGCCGTGAGCTCTGCTGAACGGTCGCACGGGCCACGCCGAACTCCCCTCCGGCCGCAGGGAGTGGGAAGTCGGCGGGTCCGACTTCCCACTCCGTGCTTCTCGGTGGCGGGGGGGGGGGGGGGGGGCGGCCCCCCCCCCCCCCCCCCCCCCCCCGCGGGGGGGGGGGGGGGGGGGGGGGGGGCGGGGGGGCGGGGGGCGGCGGGCCCGAGGGACGGCGGTCAGTGGGCCTGCCAGCCCCGCGGGTCGAGGCCGCCCGGGACGACCTCGGCCGGCCCGTAGGGCTCGCGGGTGAACACGAAGGAGCCGATGTCCAGGTGGCTGACCGAGCCGTCGGCGGCCCGCACCACGCGCAGGGTCTCGCCCGCGTAGTAGTCGTCCAGGCCGGTCCAGGTGCCGTCCTCCTCCGGGCGGAAGCGGGAGGCACGCCCGCCGCTGCCCAGCACCGAGAGCTCCAGCGCCCGCCCGGCCGCCAGCCGCAGGGCGTGCGGCGCGGCGCCCCAGTACCAGGGGCCGGTGAGGGCGAGGAGCTGCTCGTCGACCTCGGGCAGCGGGCGCCACGGCTCGGGGAAGCGGGGCTCGTGCTCCGCGGTGATCGCGATCAGCTCGGCGGTGACCTGCCCGGTGCGGGCGCCGTGGGTGGCGTTGGCGAAGGCGACCGCGGCCAGGCCGTCGGCCTCGCTGACCCAGAGGCCGGCCGTGAAGCCGGGCATCGAGCCGCTGTGGCCGAACAGGGTGCGGCCCTGGTGCCGGATCAACTGGAGGCCCAGGCCGTAGGTCTCGGTCCAGTCGTCGGTGTCCGCGGCGACGGCGGGGCGGCGCATCTCGGCCAGGGTGTCGGCGGACAGCACCTTCTCGTCGCCGTCGGCCAGGAAGGCGGCCCAGCGGGCGAGGTCGGCGGTGGTGGACCAGAGCTGGCCGGCCGGGGCCATCAGCCCGGTGTCGGTGAGCGGCTCGGGCAGCATCACGTCGGCCCAGGGGTGGACGGCGAAGCCGCCGGCGTGCGGGGGCTCGGGGAGCAGGGTGGTGCGGTCCAGGCCGAGGGGTTCGAGGACCTCGCGGCGCAGCACCTCGCCCCACGGCTCGCCGCGCAGCCGCTCGACCAGCGCGCCGAGCAGCGCGTAGGTGGGGTTGGAGTAGTGGTGCAGCCGCCCGGCGGGGTGGCGGCGCGGCCGCTCCTCCTCCAGCAGGTCGGCCAGGGCCGGGCGCAGCGCGCCGTCGGTCCGCTCCCACCACGGGCCCGGGGTCTCGGAGGCGAGGCCGGCGGAGTGCGAGAGCAGCTGGGCGACGGTGGCGCCGTCGGCGGGGGTGCCGGGCAGGTGGCGCTCGACGGGGTCGGCGAGGTCGAGCAGTCCCTCGTCGCGCAGCCGCAGCACGAGGACGGCCACGAAGGTCTTGGTGATCGAGCCGATCCGGTACTGCACGTCGGTGGTGGGCGCGTGGTCGTCGACCATGCTGCGGGCGCCGCTCCAGACCAGCCGCCCGTCCCGGACCACGGCGGCGACCATCGAGGGGGTGCGGCCCTCGGCCTGGGCGACGGCCAGGCGGTGCAGCAGCGCGCGGCGGGTGGCGGGAAGCAGTTCGTCGGACAGGTCGGTCATCTGGTCCTCTGCGTGGTGCGGTCGGGTCGGGTTCGGACGGGTCCGCTCGGGTTCGTGGCGCGGGGCCCTGGCACCGCGGCACGCACCGAGGGCGCCTCCGGCGGGTCGGTGCCCCCCTTTTCTCCCGCTGGGGGCGCCCCGCCCCGACGCGGCCT
>NZ_JBIBVJ010000001.1:834320-1047766 GCF_043080305.1 Kitasatospora sp. NPDC015120
GCCACCGGGCGCCCCGGGGGCCCGCGGGGGGGGGGGGTGGGGGGGGGGGGGCGGGGGCCCGGGGGGGTCCGCCCCGGGGCCCCCGGCCCCCCCGCCACGAACCTAGTGCGCCTCCGGCGGGTCGTTCCACCCATTTTCTCCCGATCGGTGCGCCCCGCCCCGACGCGTCCTCACCGTCCGTCCGGCGGACATCACTTGACATGAGCAATTGGTCCAGTCCATTTTGGGGCCCTCCCCGCACCTCCACCCCCCACATCCCCCACTGGAGGTCATCGGTGCTGCACAAACGCACCCGACTGCCCGCCGTCGGTGCCGCCGCGCTGCTCGCGGCTGCCGCGGCGTTCACCGCGCCCACCGTCGCCCACGCGGCCGACCAGCTCACCAACGGCGGCTTCGAGACCGGCACCCTGTCCGGCTGGACCTGCTCCGGCGGTCTCGGATCGGTCGTCACCACCCCCGTGCACGGCGGCGGCAAGGCGCTCGCCGGCGCCGCCACCGCGAGCGACACCGCCAAGTGCGTCCAGAGCGTCGCGGTCAAGCCCAACACCACGTACACGCTCTCCGGCTGGGTCCGCGGCAGCTACGTCTACCTCGGTGTCACCGGCGGCGGCTCCGCCTGGACCTCCGCCGCCGACTACAGCAGGCTGAGCGTCTCGTTCACCACCGGCGCCACCCAGACCAGCGCCGAGGTCTACGTCAACGGCTGGTACGGCCAGGGCACCTACTACGCCGACGACATCGTGTTCGACGGCCCCGGCGGCGGCACCCCGCCGGCCGACACCCAGGCCCCCACCGTGCCCGGCAACCTGCGCGCCACCGGCAAGTCCGCCACCAGCGTGACCCTCGCCTGGGACGCCGCCACCGACAACGTCGGCGTCACCGGCTACGACGTCTACCAGGGCACCGCCAAGGTCGCGAGCGCCACCGGCACCACCGCGACCGTCCCCGGCCTGACCGCGTCCACCGCCTACACCTTCACCGTCAAGGCCCGCGACGCGGCCGGGAACGCCTCGGCCGCCTCCACCGCCCTGACCGTCACCACCGACGCCAACGGCGGCGGCCCGACCCCGGGCGCCTTCAAGCAGGCCGCGCCCTACCTCTACAACGGCTGGGGCAACCCGCCGGCCGCCACCACCGTCATGAACGCCACCGGCATCAAGTGGTTCACCCTGGCGTTCGTCCTGGCCCAGAACGGCTGCAACCCCACCTGGGACAGCCAGCGGCCGCTGCTGAACGGCGTCGACCAGGCCACCATCAACGCGGTGCGCGCGGCCGGCGGCGACGTCGTCCCGTCGATCGGCGGCTGGAGCGGCAACAAGCTCGGCCCCAACTGCGCCACCACCGCCGACCTCGCCGCCGCCTACCAGAAGGTGATCGACGCCTACGGCCTCAAGGCGATCGACGTCGACATCGAGAACACCGACGAGTTCGAGAACACCGCCGTCCAGGACCGGATCCTCGGTGCGCTCAAGATCGTCAAGCAGAACAACCCCGGTCTGCGCACCATCGTGACCTTCGGCACCGCCACCACCGGCCCGACCTACTACGGCAACCGGCTGATCGAGCAGGCCAAGGCGCTCGGCGCGGACATCGACGTCTTCACCATCATGCCGTTCGACTTCGGCAACGCCTCGACCGACATGTACGCCGCCACCGTCAGCGCCACCGAGGGCCTGAAGAACAAGCTGAAGTCCGTCTTCGGCTGGGACGACGCCACCGCCTACGCGCACATCGGTATCTCCGGCATGAACGGCCTGAGCGACACCGGCGAGGTCACCAGCGTCCAGAACTGGACGGCGATCCGCGACTGGGCCAACAGCCACCACCTGGCCCGGATGGCCTTCTGGTCGGTCAACCGTGACCGGGGCTGCCCGGGCGGCGGCCAGCAGGAGACCTGCTCCGGCATCGCCCAGAACGACTGGCAGTTCACCTCCATCACGGCCGGCTTCACCGGCTGACGCACCCCCGCGGTACGACGGCCCGGCCCCTCGGCGGAGGGGCCGGGCCGTTCCGCGCCGCCGCGCGGGCGGGTGACCCCGGCGGCGTGGCGCCGTCGGCCGTCCTCGTGGCGCTCCTAGGGTCCGTGTGATCACCGACCACCCCCCCCGGAGCGTCATGCCCTCCCATCGCGAGCCGACCCTTCCCGAGCCGCGCCGGCCCGAGCCGCCCGCCGGCGTCAAGGCCCGCCGGGTGCTCCGCAACCCCCGGGTCTGGGCCGTCCCGGCCGTGCTGGTCGGCCTGCTCAGCCTGCTGATGTCGCTGCTCTACCTCGGCGGCATCCTCGACCCCCGCGGCGACCTGCGACACCTGCCGATCGCGCTGGTGAACACCGACCGCGGCGCGGACGTCGCCGGGCAGCGGCAGAACCTCGGCGAACAGCTGGTCACCGGCATCGCCACCGCCCCCGGCCAGGGGGACGCCGTCTCCTGGCGGCAGCTCGACGAGGCCACCGCGCGGGAGCAGCTGGCCTCCGGCAAGCTCTACGGCGCGCTCCAGGTGCCCCCCGAGTTCACCGCCACCGTCGCGGCCCTCGGCGGCGCGAGCGCCAAGCCCGCGCGCCCCACTGTGCTCCAGTACACCAACCCGGGCGTCGGCAGCCTCGGCTCCTCGCTCGCCGCCCAGATCGGCCAGCAGGCCGTCCACCAGGCCTCCCTGGCCCTCGGCGCCCGGCTCTCCGCCCTCCCGCAGGCCCAGGGCCTGGACGACGCGGCCCGGCTGCTGGTCGCCGACCCGGTCGCCCTCAGCACCACCGTCGGCCACCCGATCGGCAACCGCAGCGGCCTCGGGCTCTCCGCCTTCTACTACACCCTGCTGCTGGTCCTGGCCGGTTTCTTCGGCGCCAACATCATCGGCAACGGCGTCGACGTCGCGCTCGGCTACGCCGACAACGAGGTCGGCCCCTGGCGGGCCCGCCACCCGGTGGTGCCGATCAGCCGCACCAGCACCCTCGCCGTCAAGTGCGTGATGTCGGTGGGCCTGTCGCTGCTCACCTCGTCGCTGATCATGCTGGCCGGGGTGGTGATCCTCGACATGGACGCCGCCCACCTGCCGCTGCTGTGGATCTTCTCGGTCTGCGCCAGCAGCGCGGTCGGCCTCGGCGTCCAGGCGATCAACGCGGCCTTCGGCGGCCTCGGCCTGCTGGTCAGCATGTTCGTGTTCATCGTGCTCGGCCTGCCGTCCTCCGGCGCCACCGTGCCGCTGGACGCCCTGCCGTCGTTCTACCGGTTCCTCGCGCTGTTCGAACCGATGCGCCAGCTCACCGACGGCGTACGGGCCATCCTGTTCTTCGACGCGCAGGCCGGCGCCGGCCTCACCCGGGCCTGGACCTGGATCGCCATCGGCACCGTCGCGGCCCTGCTGTTCGGCTTCGTGACGGCCCGCTACTACGACCGCAAGGGCCTGCACCGCGCCGTCCCCGAGCTCGCCTGAGCCGGGGACGGCGCCCCGCGGAGGCACCCGCCCGCGGCGCACCGGGGACGGGCGCCGCGGGCGGCGTCAGCCGGCCGGCAGCGGCGGCAGCTCCGGCCGCCACAGCCAGGCCTCGAACAGCTCGTCCAGCGGCGCCCGCGCGTACCGGGCCGCATGGGCGCGGAAGTCCGCGGTGGTCACCACCCCGTGCCGGTGGAACGCCGCCCAGTCCCTGAGCATCCGGAAGAACGCGGCGTCCCCGAGCGCCAGCCGCAGCGCGTGCACCACCAGCCCGCCGCGCTGGTACAGCCGGTCGTCGAACATCAGCTTGCGGCCCGGGTCGGCCAGCCGCAGGTCCTGCGGGAGCCCGGCCAGCAGCCGGTGCGCGTACGCCGCCCGGGCGCCCGCCGCCGGCCCGCCGGAGCGCTCCGACCAGAGCCACTCCGCGTACTTCGCCAGCCCCTCGTTCAGCCAGATCTGGCTCCAGTCGCCGACCGAGACGCTGTTGCCGAACCACTGGTGCGCCAGCTCGTGGGCGACCAGCCGCTCCCGCTCCCAGCCGCCGCCCAGGTGGTTGGTGCCGAAGGTCGCCACCCCCTGCGCCTCCACCGGGACGTCCAGCTCCTCGTCGGCCACCACCACCGTGTACTCGCCGAACGGGTACGGGCCGAACACCTCCCCGAAGTACGCCATCATCTTCGGCTGCCGCCCGAAGTCCGTGGCGAACGCCCCTGCCAGCCGCTCCGGCACGTAGCCGGTCTGCGGCACCTGCGGGTGCTCGGCCAGCACCACCGGCCGGTACTGGCCGATCGAGACCGTCACCAGGTACGTCGAGGTCGGCGCGGACTGCTCGTACACCCAGGTCGTGCTGGACGAACCGGTGGTGCGGGTCAGCAGCCGCCCGCCCACCACCACCGTGTACGGGGACGGCGTGGTGACCGCGATCTGGTACGTCGCCTTGTCCGCCGGGCGGTCGTTGCAGGGGAACCAGGACGGCGCCCCGACCGGCTGGCTGGCCACCAGCGCGCCGTCGGTCAGCTCCTCCCAGCCCAGGCCGCCCCACGGGCTGCGCACCGGCCGCGGATTGCCGGTGTAGTGCACGTCGACGGTGAACGCCGCACCCGCCGTCAGCGCCCGGGGAGGGCGGATCCGCAGCTTGCCCGCCCGGTGGGTGTAGCGGGCGGCCTTGCCGTCCACCAGCACCCGGCCGATCCGGAACTCGGCGAGGTCCAGCGCGAACTCCGTCAGCGCGGTCACGGCGACCGCACTCAGCCGGGCCGTACCGCCCAGCCGGTTCGGGCCCGGCCGGTAGTCCAGCGCCAGCTCGTAGCGGTGGACCCGGTAGCGCGGATCACCGCTGGCCGGGAAGTAGGGGTCCGGCGGGGCGACGGGCTGCGGGGGCTGCGGGGACTGCGCCGGGCGGGGGTTCACCGGGTCGTACGCTCCTGGAAACACGGGACTGGACGGGGGTCGGGGGCGGGAGACGCCGGGGGGCCGGACGGGGTGCGGACCCCGGCCGGCCCCCCGGGGGACGGCGGTCAGGAGGTGGTCTGCCACACCTCGATCGGATTGCCGAGCCACCGGGTGTCGGCGGGCACGGACTCGGCGCGCATCACCAGCGAGGCCGGGCCCAGCGTGCTGCGCTCACCCACCGTGCTGCCGGGCAGCACGATGCCGCCGGGCCCCAGGGTGGCGCCCTCGCGCAGGACGACAGTATCCATCCGCATGATCCGGTCGTGGAAGAGGTGGGTCTGCACCACACACCCGCGGTTCACCGACACCCCGTCCCCGAGCGTCACCAGATCCGCCTCCGGCAGCCAGTAGCTCTCGCACCACACGCCGCGCCCGACCTTGGCGCCGAGCGCCCGCAGCCACAGGTTCAGCACCGGCGTGCCGGGCACCGCGCCCACCAGCCACGGCACCGCCAGCACCTCCACGAAGGTGTCCGCCAGCTCGTTGCGCCACACGAAACCGCTCCACAGCGGGTGCTCCACCGCCCGGAACCGGCCGACCAGCAGCCACTTCGCCGCCACCGCCACCCCGCACGCCGCCGCGCCCGCCGCCAGCAGCACCACGCCCGACAGCAGCGCCGCCGCCGACGGGGACCACGCCTGCGCCAGCCAGGACAGCGCCGCCAGCGTCAGCGCGCCCAGCGCCCCCGAGGCCAGCACCGGCAGCAGCCGGGCCACCTCGACCAGCCCGCGCGCCCACAGCAGCCGCGCCGGCGGCTCGTACGTCAGGCTCTGGTCCGCCCGGTCGGCCGAGCGCGGCAGCCGCACCGGCGGCATGCCCAGGTACGAGCCGCCCTTCTTCGCCTTCTCCGGCGTCGCCGACAGCACGCCCACCAGGCCGCGCTTGGGCACCGAACGGCCCGGCGCGGTCATCCCCGAGTTGCCGAGGAACGCCCGCTCGCCGACCTTCGCCTCCCCGAGCCGCACCCAGCCGCCGCCCAGCTCGTACGGCGCCATCAGGGTGTCGTCGGCCAGGAACGCGCCGTCGCCGACCGTGGTCAGGCTCGGCAGCGCCAGCACCGTGGAGACCTCCGCGTGCTTGCCGACCCGCATGCCCAGCGCCCGCAGCCACAGCGGGGTCACCAGACCCGCGTACAGCGGGAAGAGGATCTCCCGGGCCCGGTCCATCAGCTGCATCACCGTCCAGGCCTGCCAGCCGACCCGGCCGTGCAGCGGGTGCACCCCCGGCTCCAGCCCGACCGACAGCAGCCGCACCGCCGCGACCAGCTGCGCCGCGTACACCGCCCCGTACGCCAGGGTGGCCGGCAGCAGGCCGAGCAGGGCGCCGCCGAGCGCGCCGCCCAGGCCGTCCGCCGGGTCGACGAACGGGGCCAGCACCGCCAGCCCGGCCACCGCGGGCAGCAGCGGCAGCAGGCTCAGCGCCGTACCG
Source organism: Kitasatospora sp. NPDC015120 (assembly GCF_043080305.1). Taxonomy (NCBI): domain Bacteria; kingdom Bacillati; phylum Actinomycetota; class Actinomycetes; order Kitasatosporales; family Streptomycetaceae; genus Kitasatospora; species Kitasatospora sp. NPDC015120. Next base: position 840,630 of record NZ_JBIBVJ010000001.1, read on the forward strand.
CTCAGCCCGTAGAGCGCGGACCAGCGGGCCCGGCGCACCGGGCGCTCCTTGGGCCAGCTCCGCTCGGCGCGGCCCAGCTTGACGGCGGGCGCGCCGCCCCAGCGCTGGCCGGTCGGCACGTGCCCGGTGACGCTGGAGCCGGCCACCACCTGGGCCCGCTTGCCGACCCGGGCGCCCGGCAGCAGGGTCGAGCGGGTGCCGACCACGGCGCCCGAGCCGACCTTGAGCTGCCCGACCTCCAGCCGGTCGCCGTCCAGCCAGTAGCCGCTGAGGTCCACCTCGGCCTCCACCGCGCAGCCCCGGCCCAGCTTGAGCATGCCGGTCACCGGCGGCAGCGAGTGCAGGTCCACCTCCTCGCCGACCTTGGCGCCGAGCGCCCGGGCGTAGCGCACCAGCCAGGAGCCGGACAGCGAGGTCGCGCCGCTCACCTCGGCCAGCCGCTCGGCGGCCCACAGCCGCAGGTGGACGCCGCCGCCGCGCGGGTAGCTGCCCGGGCGCAGGCCGCGCAGCAGCAGCCGGGCACCGCCGGCCGCCAGCGCCAGCCGGCCCGCCGGGGTGAACAGCACCGCCGCGCCCGCGCCGACCGCCCACCAGGAGGCGGTCGGTGCCCAGGCGTAGCCGTCCAGGTGGGAGAGCAGGTTGCCGAGCGCCAGCAGGGCCACCGTCCAGCGCAGGCCGACCACGGTGAACAGCGGCACCAGCAGGAGCAGCTGCAGCAGTTTGGCGCGGGTCGGCACCGGTGCGACGGTCCGGGCCTCGCCGGTGTCGGCGGCGGTGCGCTCCAGGTGGCGGGCGAGCTTGCGCAGCGTCGGCTGCTGGTAGATGTCCAGCACCGCCGCGTTCGGGTAGCGGGTGCGCAGCAGGGTGGTCAGCCGGGCGGCGGCCAGGCTGCCGCCGCCGATCGCGAAGAAGTCCTCCCGGGGGCCGCTCACCGGCACGCCGAGGATCTCCGTCCACTGCTCGGCCAGCCACGCCTCGGTGCCGTAGAGCTGCTCGGTGGGCCCGGCGCTCTCCAGGTCGGGCAGCGGCCAGGGCAGCGCGTTGCGGTCCACCTTGCCGGAGGTGCGGGTGGGCAGGGTGTCGACCGGGGCCAGCAGCGGGACCAGCGCGGCCGGCAGCTCGGCGCGCAGCCGCTGCACCGCCTGCTCGCGGTCCCAGCCCTCGCCGGTCACCAGGTAGCCGACCAGCAGCTGGTTGCCGCCGCGCGCGGTGCGCACGGCCGCGGCCGCGCCGGCGACGCCGGGCAGTGCCTGGAGCGCCGCGTCGACCTCGCCGAGCTCGATCCGCCGGCCGCCGAGCTTGATCTGCTCGTCGGCGCGGCCCAGGAAGAGCAGGCCCTCCGGGTCGGCCTGGACGAGGTCGCCGCTGCGGTAGGCGCGCTCCCAGCCCATCGAGGGCAGCGGCGCGTACTTCTCGGCGTCCTTCTCCGGGTCCAGGTAGCGGGCCAGGCCGACGCCGCCGATCACCAGCTGGCCGGTGCCGCCGGGGGCGACCGGCTCGCCGGCCTCGTCGACGACGACGAGGTCCCAGCCGTCCAGCGGCAGGCCGATCCGGACCGGGCCCTCGCCGGTCAGCAGCGCCCCGCAGGCGACCACGGTGGCCTCGGTGGGGCCGTAGGTGTTCCACACCTCGCGGCCCTCGGTGACCACGCGCTGGACCAGCTCGGGCGGGCAGGCCTCGCCGCCGAAGATCAGCAGCCGGACCTCGTTGAGCGCCTCGGCCGGCCAGAGCGCGGCCAGCGTCGGCACGGTGGAGACCACGGTGATCTCCTGCTCCGCCAGCCAGGGGCCGAGGTCGGCGCCGGAGCGCACCTGGGAGCGGGGGACGGGCACCAGGCAGGCGCCGTGCCGCCAGGCCAGCCACATCTCCTCGCAGGAGGCGTCGAAGGCGACGGACAGGCCGGCCATCACCCGGTCGCCGGGGCCGATCGGCTCGTCCTGGAGGAAGAGCGCGGCCTCGGCGTCGACGAAGGCGGCGGCGTTGCGGTGGGTGACGGCGACGCCCTTGGGGCGGCCGGTGGAGCCGGAGGTGAAGATGATCCAGGCGTCGTCCGCGGGGGTGGGGCGCTGCGCGGCGGCCGTCTGGTCGGCGAGCGGTCCGCGGGCCGGTCCGACCGGGGTGAGGGCGCGCTCGGCGCCGAGGACGGCGGCGACGGCGGCCTCCTCGAAGACCAGCTGGGCGCGCTCGTCCGGGTCCTCGGCGTCCACCGGGACGTAGGCGGCGCCGGCGGCGAGCACCGCGAGCACGGAGACGTAGAGGTCGTTGGTGCCGGAGGGCACCCGCACGCCGACCCGGTCGCCGCGGCCGATGCCGGCGGCGGCGAGGCGGCGGCGCAGCTGCTCGACCTCGGCGGCCAGGGCGCGGTAGCTGAGCACGGTGCGGCCGTCGTCGAGGGCGGGCTCGGCGGGGTGCTGCCGGGCGGTCGCGTCGAGGATGTCGACCAGGGTGCGCGGGGCGGCGGCGGGGCGGCCCGGGTAGCGGGCCTGCTTCTCGCCCGGCCCGGCGGTGTCCGGCCCGGCGGTGGCCCGTCCGGCGGCGTTCTGCCCGGTGGCAGGGGTCGGCCCGGAGGCGGCGTCCGGGCCCGGTTCCCGGCTGGGTGCGGCTGTCATGGCGGCCGTGTGCTCCTTGTCCTCGCCCCGTCCCGATCGATGTCCGACCCTTGGGGGCGGTGGGAGCACTGGCCTGTCCGGGTGACCCCACTCCGGGGCCGGAGCGGACAACCCGACCGATGGTAGCCCCGGGCGGTGAACACCGGAGCGGTCGACACTCCGCCCAACTGGCCCTGGAGTGGCCGAATCTGACGAGACGTCAGCTCATAACTGAGGCGCCGTGGATCATATGTGACGAACTGTCAGTCGTTTTGACGGACCGTCAGGTCGATTTTCCGACCGTGATCCATGCCACACCGGATACTGCTCCTTCGGGGTGAAGGGCCCGCCGCCCGGGGGTGCGGCGGGCCGGTCCGAGGGGGTGCCGGGGTCAGTGGAAGGGGTGGCGGAACCGCTCGGCGTGCTCCTGGAGGAAGGCCTCCAGGGTGCGCGGGGGCCGTCCGGTGAGCCGGGCGGCGGCATCGTCCGGGGCCTCCGGGCGCTCGACGGCCAGCCGCTGGATCTCCACCACATGGGCGGCCAGCCAGTCCGGCATGCCGGCCCGGGCGACCAGGTGGGCGTGCAGTTCCCCGGGCGGCAGGTCCACGTAGCGCACCGGCCGGCCGAGCAGGGCGCCGAGCAGCCCGGCGAGCTCCGGGTGGCTGTACGCCCGGCCGCCGGTGAGCGTCAGGCTGCCGCCGGCCGTCTCCGGGCGGGTGAGCACGGCGGCCGCGACGTCGCCGATGTCCCGGCAGTCGACGTAGTTGCACCGGGCCGTGCCCGTCGTGCCGTGGATCAGCCCGGCCGCCGCGATGCCGGGGGCGAGCAGCAGCAGCTTCTGCATGAACGCGTACGGCCGCAGCACGGTGGTGGTGAGGCCGTGGGCGCGCAGCCGCTCCTCGACCCGGTGGTGCCCGCGGGAGACCGCGACCGGGGAGTCCGGCTCGACGGCCGGGGCGGAGACCTTCACGACGTGCTCCACCCCGGCGTCCGCGGCGAGGTCGGCGGTGAGCAGCTCGTACGCGACCTGACGCGGGCCGTTGGCCATGGTCAGGAAGAGCTGCCTGGTCCCCCGGAGGGCGGTGCGCAGGGAGTCCGGCTCCTCGGCGTCGGCGGCGACCGCCTCGACGAGCGGGGCGGTGCGGGCGTCGAGACCGGCCAGCAGCCGGCCGGGGTCGCGGCTCAGCGCGCGGACCGGAACGCCCTGGGCGGTGAGGCTGCGCAGGGTGGCGCCGCCGGTGGCGCCGGACGCGCCCATGATGGTGATCATGCGGGGTCTCTCTTCTCGGGATCTCGGGACGGTGGCCGGGAGGGTGTTCGGAGGGACTGTGGTGCGGGGGCCGGGTCAGCGGGCCCGGCGGCGGCGCGGGCGGGTGCCGCGCCAGCGCCAGGTGACCGCGGTCGCGGCGATCGCGGCGGAGACCGGCAGGTCGAAGCGGAGCCGCCCCGGCCACGGGCTGTCGGCCAGGGCCGGGATCCGGGGCAGCAACTGCGCGCCGGCGGTGCCGAGGGCCAGGGCGAGGGCGGCGGCGCCGAGGCCGAACAGGGCCGTGACGAGCGGGCGCGGTCCCCGTTCCGCCCAGGAGCCGGCCGGGCGCCTGCGGTGCCGGGCGCCGACCAGGGCGGCGACCAGGGCCGAGGTGCCGGCGATGGTGGTGACGGCCGCGAGCCCGAGTTCCGGCTGCCCGGTGGCGAGGCCGCCGGTCCCGGCCATGACGGCGGGTGCCGCGTAGGCGACCAGCACCTCGCGCCAGAGGACGAAGGGCGGCGGTGCGGTGGTGGCGGGAGCGGCGGGCTGCCGCTCCTCGGTGGGTGAGGCGGCGGGCATGAAGGACTCCAGGTGATTAGGTGGCTAACTATAAGGGGTGAGGTGGCTGACTGCCGGGGTGTGGAGAGCCGTACCGGAGGCCTCGCCGGGCCCTTCGGGGGACCGGTCCGGTCCCCGGCCGTCAGTCGTCGGTGAGGGCGGACATGCCCTCGACCAGGCGGGCCAGCAGATCGAGGAAGAGCGTGCGCTCCTCGACCGACAGGCCGCCGACCATCGCCTGCATCCGCTCGAAGTGCTCGGGTGCCATGTCCCGCAGCCGCTGCGCTCCGCGCGTGGTCAGCACCACGACGCTGCCGCGCCCGTCCTCGGCGGACGGGCGCCGGGCCACCAGGCCGTCCCGCTCCAGCCCGTCGACCAGCCCGGTCACGGTCGCCCGGGAGACCCCGAGCGCGGCCGCCAGCTGCGACGGCGGCTTCTCGCCGCCGTGGTCCTCCAGTTCGGCCAGCAACCGGTAGCGGCCGGTGGACAGGCCGAAGCGCGCGAAGTGCGCCTCACCGGCCTGGCCGAGCCGGGATCCGGCGGCCATCAGCCGGGCCGCGACCAGGATCGCCTGCGGGTCGGCCGCCAGGCCGTAGCGGGAGAGTTGCCGGCGGGCCTGGTCGAGGGTGGGTGCGCCGTCGCCGGCCCCGGGCTGCTGAACCATGAAAGTAATATGGCGGCTAACCAGATGTGCCGTCAAGCCGCCCTCCCGGAGCCGGAAGGCCGCAGCCCCGCTCCTCGTCGCGGAGCGGGGCTGCGGCGCTCAGGGCCGGCCGGGCCGGTCGGGCCGACCGGGGTCAGCGGAGCCGGGCCCCGCCCCGGAAGTGGGAGAGGTAGACGCCCAGGCCGGTGACGGCCAGGGTGCCGACGCTGACGGCGGCGGCGATGGTCTGCTTGTGGTGCTCCAGGAAGTCCTCGATGGTGTCGAACGCGGTGTGGTGGTGGTCGGTGTCCAGGTGGACATCGCCGTGCGGAGTGACGACCGTGTACTGGTAGGCCATGGCTTCCTCCGGGTCGAGTGCTCTGCGGTAGCCGGTCCCCGGCCGCGGGTGGCCGAAAACCGGTGTCCGGTGCGGTACGGCCGGATGCACCGGAGGGAGGTGATCACATCGGACCGGTCCGGCTACGCATCGGAACCCCGGTTCGGGCGCCGGCGTTGGACCGGTGGTGCGAGCGAGTGAATTCGCCTACGGACTTCCGGTTCCCCTCCCGTGCCGGACCCCCGGCCTCCCCGGCTGCGTGCTAGCGTCCGCCGCCTGCCTCTCGGAACAGGGGAAGGAAGGTCCCGGCGATGCCCCACGCATTCTCCCGCCGCGGTTTTCTCGGCAGCACCGGAAGGGCCGCGGCCGGAGTGTCCGCCGCCTCCCTGGGCCTGGCCGCCGCCGGTGCCGCCGGAGCGGCCGGAGCCGCCGATGACACCGGTGACACCGGCATCACCGGTGACACTGGTAATGCCGGTCCGGCCGCGGCCGAGCCGGCCGAACGCCCCGAGGGGGCGACCGTCCTCCCCTCGGACCCCCGCTACGAGACGCTCAGCCAGGGCTTCAACCAGCGCTGGCGGAGCCGCCCGGCCTACATCCGGCTGGTGGGCGGCGAGGCCGACGCGGTCGCCGCACTGCGCTCCGCGCTCGACCGCGGGCTGCGGCCGACGGTGCGCGGCGGCGGCCACTGCTACGAGGGGTTCGTCGACAACGACGGAGGGGTCATCCTCGACCTCAGCACCCTGCGCGGGGTGCGGGCCGCGACCGACAAGTTCGGCGCCGCGACCTACGCCGTCGAGGGCGGAGCCACCAACTGGGACGTCTGCACCGGTCTGTTCCGCCGCTACGGCGTGACGCTCCCGGCCGGCTCCTGCTACTCGGTCGGCGCGGGCGGCCACATCTGCGGCGGCGGGTACGGGCTGCTCTCCCGCCGGCACGGGCTGACCGTCGACCACCTGGTCCAGGTCGACGTGGTCACCGTCCGCGGCGGCCGGGTGGAGGTGACCCGGGCGAACCGGGCGGATCCGGAGGGCTCGCCCGAGCGCGAGCTGTTCTGGGCCCACACCGGGGGAGGCGGCGGCAACTTCGGCGTCGTGCTGCGCTACCACTTCGCCCACCCCCTGCCGACGCCGCCGCCCCGGGTCTGGCTCAGCAGCGTCGCCTGGAGGTGGGCGGAGCTGCGCGAACACCCCGAGGACTTCCGCACCCTGCTCACCAACTTCGGGGCCTTCTTCGCCGAGCACGGCGCGCCGGCCGAGCGGGTCTACCGGGCGCTGTTCTCCATCCTCCACCTCACCCACCACTCCAACGGGAACGTCGTCCTGTTCAGCCAGTGGGACGAGGAGGACCCGGCGCCGCTGGACGCCTTCCTCGCCGCCGTGGAGGCCGGCATGCGTACCCGGGCCACCGTCCAGACCTCCGGGGCCGGCCCGCTGTTCCTGCCCTTCCCCGACCGGCGGCGCCGGCTGCCCTGGTTCCAGGCGACCATGACGGTCAACGGCTCCGGCGCCAACCAGCGCGGCAAGTACAAGTCGGCCTACCACCGCACGGCCTTCACCCCCGCCCAGATCGACACCTGGTGGAACTGGCTCACCAAGGACGTCGAGGGCGTCGACCTCACCCAGACCCTGGTCCAGATCGACTCCTACGGCTGCCGGGTGAACGAGCGCGGCCCCACCGAGACCGCCGCCGCGCAGCGCGACTCCGTGATGAAGCTCCAGTACCAGACGTACTGGACCGATCCGGCCCAGGACGCCGCGCACCTGGCCTACCTCCGCGGGCTCTACCGGGACACCTACCGGACCACCGGCGGCATCCCCGAGACCGGCACCGACACCGACGGCGCCTACGTCAACTACCCCGACACCGACCTCGGCACCACCGCCGACCGGCAGCCTGCCTACCAGCGCCTGTACTACAAGGAGAACTACCCCCGCCTCCAGCGCGTCAAGGGGCTCTGGGACGAGGGCGACGTCTTCCACCACGCCCAGTCGGTCACCCTGCCCTCCTGACCCGGGCCGGGCGGACGGGCCGGGCGGACGGGCTGCGGCGGCGCAGGCGGCGGCGGGTGCGCGGATGCGGGAGCGGGCGGGCGGGCCTAGCGTGGGGCGCATGGAGCTGTTCCCCCCGATTCCGCTGGCCCGGTGGCAGGACTCCAAGGCGACGGTGCACCGTTTCGCCCAGGTCGTCGGGAAGATCCGGCTGGCGTACAGCGTGCGGCGCAACCACTGGTGGAACGTCCCCTACTACCTCACCGGGCGCGGCATCACCACCCGTCCGATGGCGGTGGGCGACGGGGGCGGGTCCTTCTGCGTCGACTTCGACTTCGTCGCCCACCGGCTGGTGGTCAGCTCGTCCGACGGCCGGAGCACCTCGTTCCCGCTCGCCGGGCAGTCCGTGGCGTCGTTCTACCGCCGGACGCTGGAGGCCCTCGGCGCCGTCGGGGTGCCGGCGTCCCTCCGGAACCCGTACCCGTTCGACCTGCCGGACGCCGGGCGGCCGTTCACCGAGGACACCGAGCACGCCGCCTACGACCCGTTCTGGGTCAACCGCTACTGGCAGGTGCTCGGCCAGGTCGGCCTGGTGCTGGAGGAGTTCGCCGCCCGCTTCTGCGGGAAGACCAGCCCGGTGCACCACTTCTGGCACACCTTCGACATCGCCGTGACGCGGTTCTCCGGCCGGGCGGTCGAACAGCCGGCGACGGTCGACCCGGTGACCCGCGAGGCCTACTCCCGCGAGGTCATCAGCTCCGGCTTCTGGTTCGGTGACGACGACTTCCCCGGGCCGGCCTTCTACTCCTACGCGGCGCCCGAACCGGAGGGCCTGGCGGGCGCGCCGCTGCGGCCCGCCGCCGCCCGCTGGGTCGAGCGCGGCGGAAGCCACCTGGCCGTCCTGGACTACGACGCGGTGCGCGGCGGCGAGGACCCGCGGGCCGCCGTCCTCGACTTCTACGAGTCGGTCTACCGGCCCGCGGCCCGCCTCGCCGGCTGGAACACCGCGGGCGAGGCCTCGCCCGGTGGCGTCACCGACCCGGTGGCGGCCCGGCGGGAGTCGCCCGACCCGCTCTGAGACACCGTCCGGATGCCCGGCGGATGGGTCCGGTGGGGCGGTTGGCGTGCGGGCGGGGCGTGTGAAGGGCCCGGCCCGGTGGGGAGGTTGTGAGGTTGTGTCATGCTCTTAGCATGTCTAGACCAATGCTCGAAGTGATCGCGTTGGACGAGCGGGACGCCCGGGCGGCTGCGCGCGGGGGTGCGGACCGGATCGAACTGGTGAGTGACATGGGGAGATGGGGGCTCACCCCGCCGGCGGAGACACTGCGGGCGGTGCGGGCGGCGGTGGACCTGCCGGTGCGGGTGATGCTGCGGGAGGCCGACGGCTTCGCCGCCGGGGATCCGCGGACGCTGCGGGAACGGGCCCGGGAACTGCTGCGGGCCGGGGCCGAGGAGTTCGTCCTGGGCTTCCTCGGGCCGGACGGCGCGGTGGACCTGGCCGCCGTGGAGGCCGTTCTGGAGGTGCTCGACGGGCGGCCCTGGACCTTCCACAAGGCCGTCGACTTCGCCGCCGACCGTGCGGCGGCCTGGGCGGTGATCGGCGGCCTGCCCGGCCTCGACGCGGTGCTCAGCTCCGGCGGCCGGCAGGGCGTGGAGGAGGGCACGCCGACCCTGCTCGCCGAGCGGGCGGCCCGCGCGGGCACCGGCCCGCGGCTGATCGCCGGCGGGGTGCTGCGCGAACGGCACGTCGCGCCGCTGCGGGCCGGCGGCGTCGACGCCTTCCACGTCGGCACCCGGGTGCGTCCGGAGGGCAGCTGGGAGCGCCCGGTCGACGAGTCGGCCGTGCGGCACTGGCGGGAGCTGCTGGCGGACGGGTCGTGAACGGGCCGCGCGGGCGCGACGCCCCGGACGGCCTCTCGGTGACGGTCGTCGCGGAGAGCGAGCTGCACCGGCACGGCATCGCCGGGATGCTCGCCGCCCTGCCCCTGGTGGCCGAGGCGGTGACCAGGGCGCCGGACCGGATCGGCACGGCCGCCGAGCTGTGGGAGTCCGACGTGGTGGCGCTGGTGTGCGTCGCGCAGGCGCCGCCCTGGATGCGGGCGCTGCTGGCCGCCCCGCGCGGCGACGGCCGGCTGCTGGTGCTGCTGGACGCCGCCGCCGCGGGCTGCCCCGAGGCCTGGGAGGCCGCCGGGGTGGACGGCTTCCTGCCCCTGGAGCAGGTGACCACCGCGCTGCTCGCGGACTCGCTGCGCCGCCTGGTGCTGCGGCCCGCGTGGTCCCCGGCCCGCGGACGCCCCGCGCCCCGCCCGGGCGGCGGCCGGCCGGGGGTGGCCGGCGGCGCGCTGACCGGGCGGGAGCGGCAGACCCTCGGACTGCTGGTGGAGGGGCTGAGCAACAAGGAGATCGCCGCCCGCCTCGGCATCTCGGTGCACGGCGCCAAACGCCACGTGACCATGGTCCTGGCCAAGCTCAACTGCCCCAACCGGACCCTGGCGGTGGCGATCGCCCTGCGCTACGGCATCGTGAGCCCGGTCGGCGACCAGGCGGCCGAGGCCGGTCCGAGGGCCGTGACGAAGTCCGCGATGTAGTCCGGCAGTGAGATCTTCGGCTCCCAGCCGAGCTCCCGGGAGCGCGAGTTGTCCGCGCGACCGCTGGTGCGCTCGCCCCGGCGGGCCGGGACCATCGCGATCTCGCCGCCGAACATCCGGGCCACCTCGATCAGCGGGTACTCCTCGCCCCGGCCGAGCAGGTAGCCGTCCCCGGAGCCGCGCTCCGCGCACAGCAGCAGGCCCTCGACGATGTCGTCGACGTGGGTGAAGTCGCGGCTCTGGGTGCCCGGTTCGACCACGGTCAGGGGCAGCCCGGCCCGGTACTGCTGCTCGAAGATGCCGATCACGGTGGCGTACGAGCCGGTGGTGATCTGGCCGGGGCCGTACACGTTGTAGAAGTACGTGATCACGTGGTCCAGGCCGAACCAGTCCGCGGTGTTGCGGATGTACTCGATGTTCTTCGCCTTGGTCCAGGCGTAGGGGTTGAGGTGCTCGTCCCGGCCCCCGTTGCCGAACTTCGAGCTGGAGCCCGCGTAGACCAGCCGGGCGCCGTTCAGCCGGCAGAACCGGACCACCTCCCGGGTGCCGAGCAGGTTGAACTCCCAGACCCGCTCCGGCTCCTCGAAGGACTGCGGGATCCGCGAGTACTCGCCCAGGTGGTAGACGACGGCGGGCGGGCGCAGCCCCCGTTCGGGCCAGAGCGTGCCGAGGTCGGCGGTGTTGCCGTGGAGGTAGCGCACCCGGGGGTGGTCGACGTGGCGGGCCGGCGTGCCGGTGAAGTAGTTGTCCACCGAGACGATCTCCGCGCACGGCTCCGCGTCCACCAGCCGGCGGATCAGCCGGCCGCCGACGAAGCCGGCCCCGCCGGTCACCAGGATCAGCTTCCCGGCCATCAGGCCGCCTCCTTCCAGCCGAGGCCCCGGTACGTCCAGCCGGCCGCGTTCCAGGCGTACCGGTCCAGGCAGTTGCGGCCGTCGATGACGATCCGTCCGTTCACCACGCGGGCCAGGGCGGCCGGGTCGGCGTCGCGGAACTCCTGCCACTCGGTCAGCACGCAGACCAGGTCGGCCCCGGTGCAGGCCTGCTCCAGTCCGTCGGCGTAGCCGAGTTCGGGGTGGGTGCGGCGGGCGTTGTCCCGTCCGAGCGGGTCGTACACCCGCACCCGGGCGCCGGCCCCGTGCAGCAGCCGGGCGACGGCCAGCGCCGGGGCGTCCCGGACGTCGTCGGAGTCCGGTTTGAAGGCCGCGCCGAGCACGGCGATCCGGGTGCCGGACAGCTCGGGCCCGTTCGGCCCGGCCACGCAGTCCAGGAGCTCCCCGGCCAGCTGCAGGACGCGTTCGCGGCGGCGCTGGTTGATCAGGTCCACCTCGTGCAGGAAGCGCACCGCCGCACCGGCACCGAGCTGGTGGGCGCGGGCCTGTAGGGCGCGGATGTCCTTGGGCAGGCAGCCGCCGCCGAAGCCCACCCCGGCCCGCAGGAATCGCGGGCCGATCCGGTCGTCGTGGCCGAGCGCCTCGGCCAGCCCGGCGACATCGGCCCCGGTGGCCTCGCACAGCTCGGCCATCGCGTTGATGAACGAGATCTTGGTGGCGAGGAAGGCGTTGGCGGCCGACTTCACCAGCTCGGCGGTGGCGAAGTCGGTCTCCACGGTGGGCACGTCGCGTCCCTCGTGCGCGGCCAGCCGGTACACGCCCCGGTGCACCCGGGCCAGCGTCTCGCGCGCCCAGCTCCCGCGGGCGCCGACCACGATCCGGTCCGGGCGCAGCACGTCCTCGACGGCGCGCCCCTCCTGGAGGAACTCCGGGCACCAGGCGACCTCGGGGTCCGCGTCGTCGGGCGCGTGCTTGCGCAGCAGCCGCTCGACCCACTCGGCGGTGCCGACCGGGACGGTCGACTTGCCGACGACCAGGGTGCGCCCGTGCAGGTGCGGTGCGAGCGCGCGGACGGCGGCGGCGACCTGGCCGAGGTCGGCGCCCGTCCCGTCCGCGCGCTGCGGGGTGCCGACGCAGATGAGGTGCGCCTCGGCCCCGGCGGCGGCGTGCGCCGGATCGGTGGTGAAGCTCAGCCGGCCGGCGTCCAGGCCGCGCCGGACCAGCTCGGCCAGGCCGGGTTCGTGGAACGGCACCTCACCCGCGGCCAGCGCGGCGATCTTCACCGGGTCGGTGTCCAGACCGGTGACCCGGTGGCCGAGTTCGGCGTAGCAGGCCGCGTAGGTGGTGCCGAGGTAGCCGGTCCCGACGACGGACAGCCGGGGTGGAGTCCCGGGGCCGTCAGGTGGGGGGACGTCTCTTCTCATCGCTCTTCTCCTCTCTCCGCGGGCCCGAAGCCCCACGGCAGCGGCGCCACGGGCGCGAAGGTGGTGGTCGGCCGGGTGACGCTGCCGGGCCCGGCCTGGGCGATCGCCAGGGTGAGTTCGAGGACGTGCAGGGCGTGGTCCAGCGGGAGCCGCGAGGGCCGCGATCCGCCCGCGGCGACGGCGAGTTCGGCGACGCCCCGGGCGAAGTCCATGGAGTGGGTGCCCGGGTAGCGGTGGCGCCGGCGGGGGCCGGCGACGGGCGGGCAGGGTTCGGCCGGGCCGTCGGGCCGGCGGGTGACGGTGACCGGCGAGTCGTAGTCCCAGGAGTCGGCGACGGTGAGCAGGCCCTCGTCGCCGACGACCCGCAGCGAGTAGTCCTTGGGCGCGTGGATGCTGGTGGTCAGCCGGGCGGTGACACCCCCCTCGAAGCCGAGGCAGGCCAGCGAGAAGTCCGGTGCGAGCGCGGTGCCGGGCGGCACGTGCGGATTGGGGGCGACCCGCGCGGAGAACGCGGCCACCTCCCGGACCGGGCCGAAGAAGGCCGTCAGCCAGGTGAGCCAGTACCCGGCGTGTTCGAGGGTGCAGCCGGTCTCGAACTCGTCCAGGTAGGGCCAGGGCGCGCCCGAGGGGCTGATCCACTCCCGGAACGGCATCCGCAGGATCGGGCCGTCGTCCAGTTCGGCGTAGACCAGCCGGGGCGTGCCGATCCGGCCCTCGCGCAGCGCCCGCCAGGCGGTCTGGGCGGCGTCGCCGAGCAGACCGCAGGGGGCCGAGGCGAGCTGCAGGCCGCGTTCGGCGGCGAGCGCGGCCAGTTCGCGGGCCCGGTCGAGGTCGGGGGCGAGCGGCTTCTCGACGTAGACGTGCTTGCCGGCCAGCAGGGCGGCCCTGGTCACCTCGTAGTGGCTCGCGGGATTGGTCAGGTTGACCACGGCCCGCACGGCGGGGTCGGCGAGCAGCTCGGCCGCCGTCCGGTAGGCGGGCACGCCGTGGTGGGCGGTGAAGGCGGCGGCCCGGGCCGGGTCGCGGTCGTGGACGCCGACCAGACGGAGGAAGGGGTGGTCGGGCAGGGTCGCGGCGTACAGGTCGGCGACGTAGCCGCAGCCGACGAAGGCGATCCCGAACGGCTCGGCGGGCCCGTCGTAGCGCACGGCGGTCACCGCCCCTCGGGGGTCTCGAAGCGGCAGAGCACGGCGGTGGCGTCGTCCTGGTGCTTGCCGGGGTAGCGGCCCGGCGCGGTGCGCAGCTCGGCGGCGCGGACGCGTTCCACGAGTTGCACCGGGCCCTCCCGCTCCAGCAGGTCGAGGAGTTCGGGCCAGGCGCAGCCGTAGCGCTCGGCCAGCCGGGCGGCGCCGTCGGTCAGCAGCGCGGCGGTGGCCAGCCCGGCGGCGGGCGTACTGCCGGCCAGCGCGTACCGGGCGGCCTCGGGCCTGGGGCCGGCCACCCAGAAGCCGCCGGGCTGGTTGCGGTGGCGGCGCAGTTCCGCCCAGGGCAGGTGGATCAGGCGCTCCAGCCGGTCGTCGGTGACGACCTGGACGGCACCGGAGCGGTCCCGCAGCGCCACCGTGGAGTCGCCGAGCACCAGGTGCTGGACGGTGTCCCCGGCCAGCCGCAGCAGGGCGAGGGTCGCGGTGGGGCTGCACGGGTTGTCCAGGTCGCAGGTGCGGCCGTGCTCGGTGGCCAGGTCGGACAGCGCGTCGTGGAGCAGTTCGCGCGGCGGCCGTCGGCCGTCGGGGTCGTGCAGCAGGGCGCCGGTGAGCCGGAGGCCGACCTCGGCGACCAGCCAGCGGACGTCGTGGCCGCAGCCGGTGCTGGCGCCGGGTTCGGCCGTCGCGCCGTCGAGGACGAGTGCGAAGTGCGGGCCGGTGAGCACCAGGTCCTCGTTGGCGCCGCCGGGGGTGGCGATGCTGGCGGCCTCGGTGGACAGCGGGATCGGGGTCACCGGGCGCCCCCGGCGGTCCCGGCCGGCTCGGACGCCCCGGCGGGCTCGACGGACCCGGACGCGGCGGCGGGCTCGACGGACCCGGCCCCGGACGCGGCGGGGCGCGGGCCGGCCTCGTACGCCAGCCACTGGGACCAGGCCCGCAGTCCGTCCGCGAGGGCGGTGCGCGGGCGCCAGCCGAGCGCCGTCGCGGCCGCCGCCGGGGAGCGGACGGGATCCTCGGACGCCGCCGGCGCCTCCGCCGCCCGGGCCGCGTCCAGCGGTTCGACCGGCACCGGCCGGACCGCCGCCGAGGCCGCCTCGGCGAGCTGGACGGCGTCCAGCGCCTCGCCGCCGCAGACGTCCAGCGGCCGGTCGGCCGGGGGCAGCCGCAGGGCGCGGTCGACGGCCTCGGCGAGGTCGTCGACGAAGACCGGCCGCCACCGGCGCCCCTGGTGCCCGTCCACCCGGATCGGCCGCGCCAGCAGGGACCGGCGCACCGCCTGCTCCAGCACCGACCCGTTCCGGACGCCGGGGCCGTAGACCAGCCCGGTCCGCAGCACGGTGGCACCGCCGGTGTCCGGGCCGAGGGCGGCCGTCTGGGCCTCTCCCGCGACGAGCACGGCCCGGCCGACCCCTGCCGCGGCCGCCGCCCGGCCGGCCCGCAGGGCCTGCTCGGCCTGCTCGGCCGCCGCGGCGGGGTCGCCGTCCAGCACCTGGACCAGGGCGGTGGCGCCGGTCAGCGCGGTACCGGGCCCTCCCGCCGCCACCCCGGGGTGGCGGGCGTCGGCGGCGCCCCACAGGGTGACCTCCCAGTCGCCGTCGGCCAGGGCCCCGGCCAGGGCGCCCGCCAGCTCCGTCGCGTCCGGGCCGCCCCGGCCGGCGACCACCACCCGGCGCGCGCGGACCGGACGGGCCGGTCCGCCGCCGCCCGGGGCGGGGGTGAGCCGGGCCCCGGCCGCCAGGCCCTCGGCGTACCCGGCCCGGGCCAGCTCCAGCAGGCCGGGGCGCAGCCGGTCCAGGGCGTCGTCGCCGAAGCGGGTGCACAGGCCGCCCGCGCCGAGCGTGCCGAGCGCCCGCTCGGCGAGCTCGCCGTCCGGTCCGGCGGCCGCGCGGGCGCGGGTGGCGGTGACCACGCCCATCAGCAGCGCGGTCTGCCAGTGCGCCTCCAGGGCGGGCCGCCCGATCGCGTCCGGCAGGACGGCGGTCCGTGGCCCGGCGCCGTCGAGCCGTTCGTCCAGCCGCGCGCGGGCGTCCTCGGGGTCGAGGCCGATCCGGCGCAGATAGCGGTGGGCCTCGACGCCGGCCCAGCGGCCGTCCGCCCGCCGGGTGGCGACCTGGGCCCGGCCGTGCTTGAAGAACGGCACGGCGTCCAGCCGCGCCGCCCCGTCGGCGAGGTCCCAGGAGGTGCCGGGCGGCAGCGGGGCGAAGCAGGCCGCCCGGCGCGGCCCGTGGCCGCCGTTGGCGTGCATGCTGGGCACGTCGGCGTGGTCGGCGAGGTTGGGCGCGGCCAGCAGGACGGGCACACCGGCGGCGCGCAGGTAGCGGCTCATCACCACGTCGTCCGCCCAGGTGGCGCCGTGCCGCCCGGCGTACGCGGCGAAGCCGTCCGCGACCGGCGCGGGCAGCAGCAGCACCACCGTCGGGGTGTACTCGTCGGTCGCCGGCGCCCAGCGGTGCCCGGAGAGCACGGCCAGCCGCACGGCGGCGGCGTTGCGGGACTGCCAGTGCGTGTAGAAGGCGAGGGCCGCGTCGGGCACCGCGCGGGCCGCCGCCCGGACGTGGTCGAAGAATCCGGGGGTGAGCACGGCGTCGTCCTGGAGGACCAGGTGGTGGGTGGCGCCGGCGGGCACCGAGGACCAGGCCCGGACGGCGGTGCGCAGGCCGGTCGGCGGGCCGTCCGGCTCGGGGTCGAGCACCAGGTCCAGTTCCTCCGGCCGACACCGTTCGATCAACTCCCGTGCCAGCTCGGCGCGGCGCGGGTGCGTCATCACCGCTCCGCTCAGGTGTACCGCGTCCATCCCGGGTCCCCTCCCGTGGTCCTGCCGCTCGGTCAGGAGGGCGATGCTGGCACGGCGCCCACGGACGGCGGCACGGCCGAAGCGGCGGTCGGCTGTGGTACCCGGACGGGTACCACAGCCGCGTACAGACACCCGGGGCCGGCGCCGGTTAGCTTCGGCCAATGCCTCGAATGACCAGGGACGCCACCACATGGCTGCTCTACGCGCAGATCGCCGCGTACGGGTACTTCCTCTACGGATTCGGTCCGCTGGTGCCGCTGCTGCGCGACGAGCAGCACACCAGCCGGTTCGTCGCGAGCCTGCACGGCACCGCCTTCTCGGTGGCGATGCTGCTCTGCGCTCCGCTCTTCCCCCGGCTGGTCGCCCGGTTCGGGCGCGGCCGGACGCTCTGGGGGGCGATCGGCAGCGTGGCCGTCGGCTCGCTCGCCCTGGCCTTCGCCCACGGCACGGCGCAGACCCTCGGCGCGACGCTGCTGACGGCGTTCTTCGGCTGCCTGACGCTGACCGCGATCTGGCCCTCGCTCAGCGACCACCACGGTGCGGCCGGGCCGGCCGCGATCAGCGAGGCCAATGCCGCGATGTCCGGCATGGGGCTGCTGGCGCCGCTGGTCATCGCCGTCCTGGTCGACGCGGGCGCCGGCTGGCGCCCGGGCATCGCGCTGACGGCGGTGCTGGTGCTGGCGGTGATCCTGCTCGGCCGGTTCCTGCGCGCCCCGCTGCCGGAGGCGCCGGCGCCCTCGGCCGCGCCGCCCGCCGATACGCCGCCCGCCGACGCGCCGCCCGCCGACGAGCGGACGGCGCCGGGCGGCAGCCTGCCGCTGTTCCTGGCCGCGCTCGGCGTGATCGTCGCGGTCGCCGGGGTGGAGATGTGCCTCACCCAGTGGCAGTCCGACTACCTGCGCGGACACGCCGGGGTGAGCGCCGCCGGGGCGACGGCGGCCGGCTCGGCGCTGGTGGTCGGCATCTTCGTCGGGCGGTTGTTCGGCGCCCGCTTCACCCTGCGCTTCGCCGCGCCGGTCGTGCTGATCGGCTCGCTCGGCGTCTCGGCCGTCGGCTTCGCGCTGTTCTGGGCCTCGACGGTGCCCGCCGTCGCGGTCACCGGGCTGGTGCTCTGCGGGCTCGGGATGGCGCTGCAGTTCCCGATGGCGATCGTGCTGGTGCTGTCCACCGCCACCAACGGCGTCGACGCCGCCTCCAGCCGGATGGGCTACGCCTCCGGGACGGCCTTCGGCGCGGCCCCGATGCTGCTCGCCGCGCTCTCCGACCGGATCAGCCCCCAGGTCGGGTACCTGCTGGTGCCGCTGCTGCTGGTGCTGGCCGCCGTCCTGGCCGCGCTGATCCACCGCGCCCTGCGGACGCCCGCCCCCGCCCTGTCCGCCCCCGTCGTCACCCCGGAGCTGCAGCCGTGACCACCGCCCTGCCGGGACTCCTCGGAGTCCACCACGTCGCCTTCACCGTGCCGGACCTCGACGAGGCGGTCGAGTTCTTCACCGCGCTGATCGGCGGCGAGGAGCTGTACCGCGCCGGGCCGGTGGAGGACCGGGACGGCGACTGGATGCACCGTCACCTCGGCGTCCACCCGCGCGCCAGCGCCGACGTGGCGGTGGTGCGCCTGCCGGACGGCCGGGAGCTGGAGCTGTTCGAGTACCGGGCGCCCGGGCAGCGGCGGGTGCCGCCCGCCAACAGCGACTGGGGCGGCCACCACCTGGCCCTGCGGGTCGCCGACGTCGACGCCGCCGCGGCGTTCCTGCGCGCGCGGGGCGTGCGCGTCCTCGGCGAGCCGCAGACCATCGGGGCGGGCCACCCCGTCGCGGGCACCCGCTGGGTCTACTTCACCGCCCCCTGGGGCCTTCAGCTGGAGCTCTACGCGCCGCCCGCCACCGGCTGACGGCCGGCGGCCCGGTCCGGCCCGGCCCGGTGGCGGCGGCACGCGCCCGCCGGTCAGCCGGCGATGGCGCTCTCCTCGACGATCCGGCCGTCGCGCAGCTCGACCACCCGGTCGGCCAGCTCCATCAGGTTCGGGTCGTGCGTGGCGACCAGCACGGTGACGCCCTCGCTGCGCACCACCGCGCGCAGCAGCTCCATGATCGACCGGCCGGTCTCCGAGTCCAGCTGGCCGGTCGGCTCGTCGGCGATGATCAGATCGGGCTCGTTGGCCAGCGCCCGGGCGATCGCGACCCGCTGCTGCTGGCCGCCGGACAGCTCGCCGGGCCGCTGGTTGGCGTGGTCGGCCAGCCCCACCAGCGCCAGCAGCGTGCGGGCGCGCTCCTCGCGCTGGGCGGCGGGCACCTTGCGCAGCCGCATCGGGACGCCGACGTTCTCGGCGGCGGTGAGCACCGGGAGCAGGCCGAAGGACTGGAAGACGAAGCCCAGGCGGTCCCGGCGCAGCGCGAGCCGGCCCTCCTCGTCGAGCCCGCCGAGGTCGGTGCCGTCCAGGGTGATGGTGCCGCCGGTCGGGCTGTCCAGGCCGCCGACCAGGTTGAGCAGGGTGGTCTTGCCGGAGCCGGAGCGGCCCTTGAGCGCGGTGAGTTCACCGCGGCCGATGGCGAAGGAGACCCCGCGCAGGGCGTGCACGGCCCGCTCGCCGGTCCCGAAACTGCGGTGGACATCGGTGACGGCCACCATGGGAGCGGTCACGGTGCCGGCCGGTTGCTGGGTCATTGCGGCGTCCCCCCTGGGTGTGCCCGGCCCGTCCCGCCGACGGGGCGGCCGGTTCTCATTGAAGTGTTCACGTCCTCGAAATCCGGTCCGGCTGACGTGTCGTCAGGGGTGTTCCGGCTCCGGTTCGGAGCATTTGCTCATTACTTATATCCTTCGCGCAAGTCCCTTCCTTTCACCGGCCGGATCTGACAGCATCGTCCGCTATCCGGTGATCAAGCGCCGGTGATCATCTGACGGCCGCCCCTGCGGGCGCCCGTCCGCGCAGTGGGAGACGTGCGCCCGGTACGGGCGGCGCGGCGCGGACACCATTGAGGACCGGGGGAGGAACGGGATGCTCGGCTTCGTCGTGCGCCGTCTGCGCGGGCGACTGCCCCTGGCCGCCGCCGCCCTGCTCACCGTACTGATCACGACGGCGGTGCTCACCGCGCTGGTCGCCTTCCAGCGCACCGTCGGCGAGGTCGGACAGCGCCAGGCCCTCCAGGGCCGCGGCCATCCGAGGACCACCGTGGTGGTCAACTCCGAGCACGGGCTGGACCGGCGGACCAAGGACGACGCGGCGGTGGGCGACTACGCCCGCGCCCTCTTCGGCGACCTGCCGACCGAGACCCGCGGCCTGTCCCGCAGCCGCTCCTACGGCCTTCCCGCCGCGGCGGGAGGCACCGGCAGTGCCCCGACGGGCAGCCCGCAGGGCACCCCGCAGGCCTCCGCCCCCGGGGGCGACGACCTCACCCTCCTCGCCGCCCTCGACCGCCGGTACGTCCGGCTGCTCGCCGGCACCTGGCCCGCCGCCGCGAGCGGCGCGGCCGGCCCCGTCGAAACGGCCGTCCCGCGCTCGGTGCTCACCCGCCTCGGCCTCGCCGCCGAGGCCCTGCCCGCCGAGGCCGCCCTCGCCGACCGCTACGGCGGCGCGCCGCTCACCGTCCGGATCACCGGCGTCTACGGCGCCGACGACCCCACCGACCTCTACTGGCGCCTCGACCCGGTCCAGGGCCGGGAGATCCTGGTCGGCGGCTTCACCACCTACGGCCCGCTGCTCGTCGACGACACCGCCTTCACCGCCGCCGGCCTCCCGCAGAACGGCCGCAGCTGGCTGCTCGACGCCGACTTCACCGGCGTCGGTGCGAGCGCTGTGGAGGCCCTGCGCGACCGCATCACCCCGGCCCGCGACGCGCTCGACAAGAACGCCGGGCTGGTCGCCCGCACCGAACTCCCCGACCTGCTGCGCGAGCTGGACTCCAGCGCCATGGTCGCCCGCTCCACCCTGCTCATCGGCGCCCTCCAGCTGATCGTGCTGGCCTCCGCCGCCCTGCTGCTGGTCGTCCACCTCATCGCCGGCCGCCAGCAGGCCGAGAACGCCCTGCTCGCCGCCCGCGGCGCCTCCGGCCTGCGACTCGGCGGCTTCAGCGCCACCGAGGCCCTGCTGCTCGCGCTGCCCGCCGCCCTGCTCGCCCCGCTGCTCACCCCACCGCTGCTGCGCGTCCTCGGCGGCTTCGGCCCGCTGCGCCACGTCCCGCTGGACACCTCGCTGCGCTGGACCCTGTGGCCGGTCGCGATCGCCTGCGCCCTCGGCTGCGTCCTGCTCGCCGCCGTGCCCGCCCTGCTGCGCGGCGCCGGCGCCGCCGTGCTGCGCCGGGCCGGCAGCCGCCAGGCCCTGGCCGCCGGCGCCGCCCGCTCCGGCGCCGACCTCGCCCTGCTCGCCCTGGCCGTCCTCGCCCACCAGCAACTCTCCCAGTACAGCGGAGGGCTGTCGCCCGACGCGGACGGCCGCCTCGGCCTCGACCCGGTCCTGGTCGCCACCCCTACCCTGGCCCTGGGCGCCGGCACCCTGCTGGCGCTGCGCCTGCTGCCGCTCGCCGCCCGCCTGGGCGCCCGGGTCGCCGCCCGCGGCCGCGGCCTCGGGCCCGCGCTGGTCGGCTGGCAGCTCGCCCGGCGCCCCGGCCGGGCCAGCGGACCGGTCCTGCTGCTGGTGCTCGGCGTGTCCACCGGCGTCCTCGCGCTCGGCCAGCACGCCACCTGGAACACCTCCCAGCAGGACCAAGCCTCCTTCGCCACCGCCGGCGGCCTGCGCATCCACGGAGCCCACACCGCCCCGCTCGGCCAGGGCAGCCGGTTCGCCGAACTGCCCGGCGGCGACCGGATCATGCCCGTCAGCCGCCAGGAGCAGTCGCTGCCCGACAACAGCCACGGCCAGATCCTCGCCCTGAACGCGGCGGCCTTCGCCGAACGCGTCCCGGTCCGGTCCGACCTGCTCGACGGACAGGACCCGGAACGGCTGTTCACCCCGCTCACCGAGGGTGCGCCCGCCGGCGCCGCGACCGGAGTGCCGCTGCCCGGCCGCCCGCAGCGCATCGAGGCCGAGGTCAGCTACACGCCGGACCACGCGCCGGCGGACCCCGGCGCCGAGTCCGCGGCGCCGGTCAAGCCACCCGAGGCCTGGCTGCTGCTGCGCGACCGCTACGACGTCTCCTTCGTCGCCCCGCTCAAGGGCATCCCCGCCTCGGGCGAGGGCCGCGCCACCGCCGACCTCGCCGCGCTCACCGACGGCGGGCTCAGCTCGGTGTCGGCGCCGCTGACCGTGGTCGGCGTGACCCTCGCCCTCGACTCCGCCGACGGCGGCACGCTGACCGTGCGCCGGCTCGCCGCCGCCGACCACGCGAGCGCCCCCGCGGTGCCGGCCGCCGTCCCCGCCGGCCTCGCCTGGACCGGCACCGGTGACGGCACCGCGCGCGACGCCCGGGTGAGCGTCCTCGCCGACCCCTCCGACGACCGGCGGCTGCTGAGCGTGAGCTTCGCCGCCGTCCCCCACAGCGCCGGCCACCGGCGCGCCGTCGTCACCCCGGCCGGCGCCCGGCCGCAGACCGAGATCGCCGGCGTCGCCACCCGCGGCTACCTGGCCGCCACCGGTTCCGCCGTCGGATCCACCGTGCGGGTGCCGTTCGGCCTCGCCACCGTGCAGGTGCGGATCACCGGCGAGGCCGAGTCGCTGCCCGTCGTCGGCGACCGGGCCCTGCTCGTCGACCTCGGCACCGCCGGCCGGGCGCTCGCCGCCGCCGGACGCGAGACCCCCGCCCCCACCGAATGGTGGCTGCCCGCCACCGGGGCGGACGACCCCACCCCCGCCCGGGCCGCCGCCGCCCTGCGCGCGGCCCCCAACACCCCCGGACTCCAGCTCCGCGACGAGGTCGCCGCCGACCTGCTCGGCGACCCGCTCAGCGCGGCCCCGCAGAACGCGCTCGCCGCGATCGCCGTCGTCACCACCGTGCTCGCCGCGATCGGCTTCGGCGCCGCCTCGGCCGCCGCCGCGGGCGAACGCGCCCGTGACTCCGCGCTGCTGCTGGCCCTCGGCACCCCCAGACGCCGGCTGGTCCGCGCCGCCGCCGCCGAACAGGCCGCCCTGGTCGGCCTCGGCAGCATCGTCGGCCTCGCCCTCGGCGCCCTGATCGTGCGGCTGATCGTGCCGCTCGTCGTGCTCACCCCGGCGGCCCGCCGCCCCGTTCCGGAGGCCGTCGTCGACCTGCCGCTCGGCACCGCCGTGCTGCTGGCCGCCGCGATCGCCGCCGTCCCCCTGCTCTCGGCCCTGCTCGGCGGACGCCGCCGCCGCGACCTGGCCCAGCGACTGCGGCACCTGGAGGAGATGTGACCAGCCCGGCCGACCCCGCGACCCCCCGGTCCGCGGACACCGGCCCGGGGGCCGCCCACCGGCCCGCGGCCTGGGTCCGCACCCGGTTGCGCGCGGCCCCGCTCGCCGCGCTGCTCACCGCCGTGCTCGCGTTCGGCACTGTCTTCCTCGCGGCCTCCTTCCCCCGGCTCCTGGACCGCACCGCCGACCAGGGCCTGCGCGACTTCCTGCGCGACCGGGGCCCCGCGGCCACCAGCATCCTCGCCACCGCCGACCTCGGCGGCGACGCCTCGGCCCCGGGCGACCCCGCCGGGGGCCGGCCCGACGACGCCGGGCGCCTCGACGAGGACGCCGCCCGGCTCGTCGCGCGGACCGGCATCCTCGGCGTGGGCCCCGGCGGACCGGTCTACGGCGCCCGCAGCGGCAAGCCGCGCCTCCTCACCAACCCCGGCCTGGCCCGGCCCGACGAGGCCGACCCCGACCTGGACCTGCTCTACGTGCAGGGCCTGCGCGACCACGTGACCCTCGCCGAGGGCAGCTGGCCGGGCACCCCCGCGCCCGACGAGCCCGTCCCGATCGCGGTCAGCCGCAGCGTCGCCGCGACGGTCGGCTTCCACCTCGGCGACGTCCTGAGGACCGCCGCGGCCTCGCCCGACGACACCGCGCCCCTGGCGAAGGTGGTCGGCATCGTCGAGGTGACCGACCAGAACGACCCCTACTGGAGCGAGCTGCCCTGCCCCAACCGGGCCTGCCTCAACTTCACCTCCGGCAAGCAGCCCTCCGCCTACTGGCACAGCGCCGGCCTCGTCGACGCCTCCGCCCTCCCGCAGATCAAGACCTGGAACACCGGCGCCCAGGACTTCTGGCGGCTGCCCGTCGACGTCGACGGCCTGCGCGCCGACCGGATGACCGCGACCGAGCGGGAACTCGCCTCCTACCTCACCGGGCACACCGCCAACGCGCTGGCGAACGCCACCGACCGCGTCGGCCTGCGGATCAGCTCACCGCTGCCCCCGCTGCTGCGCCAGGCCGTCGCCCGGCAGGAGGCCGCCGCGCCGCTCTCCTCGATCGGCCCGGCCGGGCTGGCCGGCGTCGGCGTGGTGGTGCTCTGCCTGGCCGCCGCGCTCGCCGGCGACCGCCGGATCGCGGAACTGCGCCTGCTCCAGGCCCGCGGCGGCTCCCGGAGCGGGGTCGTCCGACGCCTGCTCGCCGAGGGCGCCGTCACCGTGCTGCCCGCCTCGCTCCTCGCCACCGCGCTCGCGCTCCTGCTGCTGCCCACCCCGCGCTGGGGCGGCGCGGTGCTCGCCGCCACGGCCGTCGCCCTGTTCTCCCTGCTCGCGCTCCCGCTGCGGGCCGCCCGGCTGTGGTCCCGGCCCCGGCCCGGCGGCGCCCGGCGGCGCCTGGTCGGCGAACTCGCCGTCCTCGGCCTGACGGTCGCCGCCGTGGCCGAGGTCGGGCGACGCGGCGTGGCCCCCGCCGGGGCGGGCGCCGACCCCCTGCTGGTCGCGGCCCCCCTGCTGCTCGCGCTCACCGGCGGGCTGCTGCTCGCCCGCCTCCAGCCGCTGCTGCTCGGCGCGCTCGCCCGCGCCACCGCCCGGCGCCCCGGCGCCATCGGCTTCCTCGGACTGGCCCGCGCCGCCCGCGGCTCCGGCGGCGGGCAGCGCCCCTCGGTGCTGCCGCTGCTCGCGCTGCTGCTCGCCGTCACCACCGCCGGCTTCGGCGCCACCATCCTCGGCGCCGTCGACACGGCGCGCACCGCCGCCGCCCGGCTGAGCGTCGGCGGCGACGCCTCCGTGGTCGTCCCGGTCGGCGTCACCGTGTCACCGGAGTTCGCCGACGCGGCCGGCCGCCTGCCCGGCGTGCGGGCCTCCGCCCGGATCTGGGCCGACACCGAGGTGTTCGTGCTCGGCGGCACCGGCGCCGTCCGGGTCTTCGCCGTCGTCGCCGACCCGGTGGCCTACGCGGAGATCTCCCGCTCGCTCGGACGCGGCGCCTTCGACCCGGCCGCGCTGTCGGGCGGCACCGGCGGGCCGGACGCGCCGGTACCCGCGCTGATCTCCACCGGACTCGCCGAGCGGCTCGGCCCGGGAGCCACCCACCGGCTGCGGCTGCCGAACGGCGGCGAACTGCTCGTCGGCACCGCCGGCACCGTCGACGGCACCCCCGCCCTCCAGGGCGACGGCCGGCTGTTCGTCGTCCTGCCGGCCGGCCCGGCCGTCGCCCTTGCCCCCGAACTCGACCGCGCCAACCTCTGGCTGGCCACCGGCCCCGTCGACGAGGGCGGGCTGCGGACCCTGGTGCGCGAGAAGATCGCCTCCGGCACCGAACGCAACGCGGCGGCCGCCGCCGGCGCCTCCGGCCCGGGCGACCTGCCGGCCGGGTACACGGTGCGCACCAGCGCGTCCGTCACCGCCGAACTCGGCGACGACCCCCTCCAGCGCTCCGCCGCCCGGCTGTTCTGGACCGCCGTCCTCGGCGCCGGCTCGCTGGCCCTGCTCGCCGTCCTGCTCACCCTGGTCCGGGCCGCGCCCGAGCGCACCGCCCTGCTCGCCCGGCTGCGCACCATGGGGCTGCGCCCCCGGCAGGGCCTGACCCTCATCCTGGTCGAGACGCTGCCGCAGACCCTGGTCGCGGCCGTCGGCGGCGGCCTCGTCGCCCTCGCCGCGGTCGCCCTGCTCGGCCCGTCCTTCGACCTGTCGATCCTGGTCGGCGCGGAGATCGCGCGCGGCCTGCCGGTCGACGTCGCGGCGGTCGCGCTGCCCACCCTCGGCCTCGCCGCGCTCGTCTCGGCCGGCATCGTCGCCGAGGCGTTCATCGCGGGCCGGCGCCAGATCACCACCGAGCTGCGCGCGGGGGACCAGCGATGAGACCCCCGGCGACGACAGCCCCGGCGGCGCCACCCCCGCGCCCGACCGACCCCGACCCCAGCACCCCAGCGCCGACGAGAGGAGAGCCGCGGTGAACGGCAGCGCCCAGGACCAGCGGACCGCCCAGGCCCCCACCTTCCAGGAGCTCCAGGAACGGGCGCGCGCCGCCGCGGCCGGGCCCCGGGCCGCCCACGACGCGGACGCCGCCATCGTCTGCGACCGGCTGGTGCGCATCTTCAGCGCCCAGGGCGTGGAGGTGCAGGCCCTGCAGGGCCTCGAACTGACCATCCGCCAGGGCGACCTGGTCGCCCTGGTCGGCGCCTCCGGCAGTGGGAAGTCCACCCTGCTGACCATCCTCGCCGGGCTGGACGTGCCGACCGCCGGCACCGCCACCGTCGCCGGCTGCGACCTGCTGGAGATGTCCCCGCGCGAGCGGCTGCGCTACCGCCGCGAGGTGGTCGGCTTCATCTGGCAGCAGACCGCCCGCAACCTGCTGCCCTTCCTCACCGCCGCCGAGAACATCGCCCTGCCGATGCAGCTGCGCGGCCGGCGGACCCACGGCGGCGCGCGTCAGCAGGCCGCCAGGGTCGCCGAACTGCTGGAGGCCCTGGAGATCGGCGACCTCGCCCGCCGCCGGCCGAGCGAGATGTCCGGCGGCCAGCAGCAGCGCGTCGCCATCGCCGTCGCCATGGCCAACAACCCGCCGGTGCTGCTCGCCGACGAGCCCACCGGCGAGCTGGACTCGGACACCGGGGCGAGCATCTTCGAGGCCTTCCGCACCGTCAACCGCGAACTCGGCGCCACCGTGGTCATCGTCACCCACGACCCGATGGTGGCCGGCGAGGTCCGCCGCACCGTCGCCATCCGCGACGGCCGCACCAGCAGCGAGGTGCTGCGCCGCACCACCACCGACGAGCACGGCGAGGAGTCGGTCAACGAGACCGAGTACGTGATGCTGGACCGCACCGGCCGCGTCCAGCTCCCGGCCAAGTTCCTGGAGGCGCTCGGCATGGAGCACCGGGTCGCCGTCGAACTCGCCCCCGACCACATCGCGGTGCGCCCGGACGACCTCGACGGGCACTGACGGACGGGCGTCGCGGTCCTGGGATACTGGACCGGAACGTTCCGCGGTGGCGACAGGTGGTGAGGGGCGGCCCATGAGCAGCCGGGTGAGGGTGCTGAGGAAGCAGAACCGGCTCAGCCTGGAGGCGCTGGCGGCGCAGGTCGGCGTCACCAAGAGCTACCTCTCCAAGGTGGAGCGCGGTCTGAGCGACCCGTCGATCTCCACCGCGCTCAAGCTCGCGCACGCGCTGAACGTGGACGTCGGCCGGCTCTTCTCGGACGAGGTCGAGCCCGAACTGGTCACCGTGGTGCGGGCCGGCGAGCGGACCCCGATGGCCGGCGGGAGCGGCCGGGGCGGCGCCGCGCGCTACGAGGGCATCGCGACCGGGCTGACCGGCAAGCAGATGGTGCCCTTCATGATGCACCCGCCCCTGGAGCCGGGCGACGCACCGTTCAAGTCCCACGCGGGCGAGGAGTTCCTCTTCGTCCACGAGGGCACCGCGGAGCTGGAGTTCCCGGAGCGGACGGTCGTCCTCGCGCAGGGCGACAGCGTCTACTTCAACGCCGCCCTGCCGCACCGCTGCCGTTCCACCGGCGGGGCGCCGGCCGAGATCCTCGTGGTGATCCACGACGACCCGGCCGGCCTCGGGGACCGCGTCCCGACGCTGCCCTGACCGCCGCCCCGTCCTCAGCGGCGCAGGCGGCGGGCCCGCAGGTACTCGCGGGCGAGCAGGCGCAGCGCGGCCGGCTTGGCCGGGCTCGCGGAACGGTGGAGCAGCGCACCGAGGTCGGCGCGCGCGGCGGCGCTGGTGAGCGTCTCCACCTCGACGACGCAGCGCACCATCGGCCGGTGGGCCTCCGGGGCCAGCGCCACCACGGCCCGGCCCTCGGCCAGCGTGCGGTCCGCCGTGTCGAGCAGTTCGCCGAGCAGGGCCCGCACGGCAGGCCGGTCCTCGGCCCGCTCCAGCTCGGCCCGGGTGACGCCGTGCCGCTCCAGCCACTGGGCGGGGATCGTGAGCCGGCCGTCCGCGAGGTCCTCGGCGAGGTCGTTGACGAAGTCGAGCCGCTGGCTGCCGTCGATGAAGGTCCGGCAGGCGGCCCGGTAGGCGCTCTGGTCGCCGGGCGGGCCGAGCAGTGCGGCGACGACCATGAAGCCCGGCAGCGAGTAGCCGTCCACGTAGCGCTGGTAGTCCTCCTCGGTGCCGAACCCGGCGAAGTCGAGGTCGGCACCGGCCGCCGCGAGGTACTCCAGGGCCCGGTCGCGCAGCACGGGGTGGGCGGCCGCGCTGTTCAGCAGCGGACCGAGCCCGGGGTCCTCGGAGCGCCCGGCGGCGAGGCCGTCGGTGACGTCCCGCCGCCACCGGGCGGCCGCCTCCCGCCGCCCCGCGACCGGGCCGCTGTCGAGCAGGGTGTCGGTGCGGTGCATGAACGCGGCCGCGGCGATCACGTGCGGGACCGTCCGCTCGGGCAGCAGCAGTCCGGCCGCCATCGCGACCTCCCGCCGGTAGCGGGCGACCTGCTCGCGCTGACGCCCGTACTCCGCCCGCAACCCGGGCTCCCGGACCCCCGCCGCGTCCAGCGCCCGCTCCCACCTGCCCACCCGGCCCACCGTTCCTCCCGCCTCTGCCCGCCCCGAAGGACTCCGAAGGCCCGAGCCTAGCCAGCGCGCCGCCGGGCGGGTGCGGCCGGGTGCCGTTCCGTGCCGGTGGCTCGGGCCGTGGCGGCGAGCAGCTCGGCGAGGCGCACGGTGCCGGGCTCGTCGAGGGGGAGCAGCGGGGGCCGCGGGGCGCCGACGTCGAGGCCGAGCAGGGACAGGCCGGCCTTGACGGTGGTGGGCAGGCCGCCGCGGAGGATGAACTCCAGGACGGGCAGCTGGCGGTAGAAGACCTCGCGGGCGGTGTCGAGGTCCCCGGCGCGTACGGCGCGGTGGAGTTCGAGCACCGGGCCGGGGATCAGGCAGGGCGCCGCGGTGCACCAGCCGGCCGCGCCGGCCGCGAAGGCCTCCAGCGCCAGTGGGTTGCTGCCGTTGTAGAACGGCAGCTCGCCGTCGGTGAGCCGGGCGAGCCGGTGCATCCGCTGCACATCGCCGCTGCTCTCCTTGACCATGGTGATGTTCTCCACCCGCCGGACCAGCGAGACCATCAGCTCGGGGGAGAGGTCGGTGCCGCTGGTGGCCGGATTGTTGTAGATCATCACCGGGACGCCGACGGCGTCGGCGACCTCGGTGAAGTGCCGGACCACCTCGCGTTCGTCGAGCTTCCAGTACGACTGCGGCAGCACCATCACCGCGTCCGCGCCCGCCCGTTCGGCGAACCGGGCGCGCCGTACGGCGTTGCGGGTGGTGAGGTCGGCGACGCCGACCACGGCGGGCACCCGGCCGGCGACGGCGGCGAGCGAGGCCTCGGCGGTGGTGTACCACTCCTGGTCGTCGAGGTAGGCGCTCTCGCCGGTGGAGCCGAGCGGGGCGACCGCGTGGCAGCCGGCCGCGATCAGCCGGTCGACGAGGGCGGTGAGGGCGGCGGTGTCGACGCCGCCCGCCGCGCCGGGGGCGAACGGGGTCACCGGGTAGGCGATGATCCCCTCCAGAACGGGACCGGCCATCTCAGGCACCTCCGTCGGTACGGGCGCCGGCGGTGGTCAGCGCGTCGCCGTGCCCGGCCCGCAGCGCGCGGCGGGCGTAGTAGGCGAAGGTGGCCTGGCTGCGCTTGGGGGTGGAGGTCCAGTCGTGGGCCTCCCGGGCGAGGGCCTCGGGTATCTCCTGGATCCGGCCGGCCGCCGAGGCGAGCAGCTGGAGCCGGGCGGCCCGTTCGAGGAGCACGGCGAGGGTGCAGGACTCCTCGACGCCGCCGGCGGCCACCAGCATGCCGTGGTGGGCGAGCAGGAGCGCGCGTCTGTCGCCGAGCGTGGCGGAGATCAGCTCGCCCTCCTCGTTGCCGACGGGGATGCCGGGCCAGCTCTCCAGGAAGGCGCAGTCGTCGTAGAGCGGGGTGAGGTCCATGTGCGAGACGACCAGGGGCGTCTCCAGCATCGACAGCGCCGAGACGTGCGGCGGGTGGGTGTGGATGATGCAGCCGACGTCGGGACGGGCCCGGTAGACCCAGCTGTGGAAGCGGTTGGCGGGGTTCGCCATGCCGTCGCCCTCCAGGACCTCCAGGTCCTCGTCGACCAGCAGCAGGTTGTCCTCGCTGATCTCGTCGAAGCCGAGCCCGAGCCGCTGGGTGTAGTAGGTGCCGGGGCGTTCGGCGCGGGCGGTGATCTGCCCGGCCAGGCCGGAGTCATGGCCGGCGTCGAACAGGATCCGGCAGGTGAGGGCGAGCTTCTGACGGGTGGTCCAGGCGTTGTCGGGGATGGCGGTGCGCATCCTGCGGTGTGCGAGGTCGACCAGGTCCGCCTTGGCGGTGGTCATGGTGTCGGCCATGCCGGGGTCCTCCTTCGTCCGGGCGGGGCGGCGCTGCCGTGCGGCCCGGGCGGGGCACGTGGCAGGCCGGTGTCCTGCGACCTGGGGGACCGGCCGGAGGACACGTTGTTCACCATAGGACACGATGTGTCCTGGTGTCGACGGCGAACCCCGCGGGCCGAACGCCGCGATGGCCGACGGTGAAGTGATGATCCGTCAGTGGTCGCGGCCGGTCGGCCGGATGAGGCCGGAACGCTCGGCGTCCGAGCGCAGATCGCCGCCGGGGGCGTCGCCGGTGGTGCGGCCGCCGCGGCCCCCGGCCGTGCAGAGGGCGAAGACGAGCACGGCGCTCGCCGCGGTGGCGAGGATGCCCAGGGCGGTCAGGACGCGGAGCCAGGTCACGGAAGATGCCTCCAGAGGAACGGCGCGAGGAAGTGCCGCCGGTGATATCGGCAGACCGGCCCGCCGGGTCGAGTGCCCACGGGAGGGTCCGGCCCCCCGGACCGCCGCACGGACGCCGGTGCGCGCGGGCGGTCGAAGCACCGGAGGCGTGGACCGGAGCGGTCCGTGCGCCCCGGGGCGCCGCCGGGGGCGCCCGTCGGCCCCACCGCCCGCACCGGGAGCCGGGGAACCGGGCGCGGGCCGGACGGCGTGGATTGTTATCGTTCCGGATCGGACACGCACGGGATGAGAGAGCAGCATGGAGAGGTCGGCCATCGCGGATGGGCCGGGGGCGGTCCCGCCCGGAGCGGGCCGGACGGCGGGGGCGGAGATGGAACCGCGGGGCCTGGTGGACCTGCGGGGCGAGCCCGGCGCCCCGTTCGCCGTGCGCTACCCGGACGACGCGGTCGTGGTGGTCTCCGGACTGCCAGGCAGTGGCAAGAGCACCCTGCTGCGCCGCTGGTCCGCCCGCGCCCCGCACGTCGTGACCGTCGACCCCCGGGCGGTGCACGAGGCCTGCGCCGCCGTCATGCCGGACCGGCTGCCGTACGCGGTCTACCGGCCCTGGGCCAGGCTGGAACACGTCCGGCTGCTGCGCCGCTCGGTGCGCCGGGGCGGTCCGCTGCTGGTGCACGACTGCGGCAGCCGGGCGTGGATGCGCCGCTGGCTGGCCCGTGAGGCCGCCCGGCGGGGGAGGGAACTGCACCTCGTCCTGCTCGACGTCGGCGCGGCCACCGCCCTGGCCGGCCAGCGGGCGCGCGGCCGCCGGGCGTCGCGACGGGCCTTCGCCCGGCACCGCCGGGGCCTCGGCCGGCTGCTCGCCGCGCTCACCGCGCACGCGCGCCACGCCGCCGCGACGCCCGTGCCGGAGGCGGTGTCGGTCCTGCTGCTGGACGGCGCCTCCCGCTCACGGGCGGCCGAGGCCCGCTTCGGTGCCTGACCCGGCCCCGGGAGCGGTCCCGGTGGCGGCTCCGGCCCCGGCGCGCACGCCGACGCGGCGGACGGTTGACGCGGACGCGGGTCGGATGGGGAGACTGTGCCCGGAGATGATCCTGTTGCCCCGTCAGCCGCGAGGGAGAGTACCCGCATGTCCGGCCGCACCGCCGTCACCGACAGCCTCTGGTTCCGCCGATTCCACCCCTTCGACACCGCGCCGGCGCGGGTCGTGATGTTCCCGCACGCGGGCGGCTCGGCCGGGTTCTTCCGCGACTGGTCGGCCGAGCTCTCGCCGTACGCCGATGTGCTCGCCGTGCAGTACCCCGGCCGGCTGGACCGGATCGAGGAGCCGGCCCTCGACTCGCTGCCCGAGCTCGCCGACCGCGTCTACGCCGCGCTGCGGCCCTGGGCGGACCGGCCGCTGGTCCTGTTCGGGCACAGCATGGGTGCGGCGGTCGCCTTCGAGGTGGCGCGCCGCTTCGAGCGCGACGGCGTGAGCGGCCCGGTGCGGCTGTGCGCCTCGGGCAGCCGGGCGCCGTCCGAACCCCGTGACTCCGCGGTGCACCTGCTGCCGGACGAGGGGCTGCTGGCCGAGCTGGCCCGGCTCGGGGGCACCGACGCCCGGCTGCTGGCCGATCCGGAGCTGCGGGCGCTGATCCTGCCGTCGCTGCGCGGCGACTACACGGCCATCGAGACGTACCTCGCCGGGCGGGAGGAGACCGTCGCGGTGCCGGTCACCGCGCTGACCGGCGACGCCGACCCGAGGGTGACGGTCGAGCAGACGCGCGACTGGGCCGCCCACACCACCGGGGACTTCGACGTGCACGTCTTCCCGGGCGGGCACTTCTACCTGACGCACCAGCGGCGGGCCGTCCTGGAGGTCGTCCCCCCCCCCCTGCGGCGCTGCCCGGGCAGGCCGCGGCGGCCCGGGGGCCCGGGGCCCCCGGGGCCGCCGCGCGTGCGGCGGCGCCCTGCGCGGCGCCGCCGGGGGTCAGCACCCCGACGGGGGCCAGGACAGGCCGGGGTCCATGGCCTGCAAGACCTGGAGGCAGATCCTGCGCAACTGTTCCAGCTGCTCGGCGTCCAGCGGATCCACGACCAGTGACCGCACCTGCTCCACGTGGCCGGGCGCGCTGCTCGCGAGCTTCCGGAACCCGTCCTCGGTGAGGACGGCGTTGGTGGCGCGGCCGTCGCCCGGACAGCGCTCGCGGCGTACGTAGCCCTGCCCTTCGAGCCGGGTGACCACGTGGGAGAGCCGCGAGAGCGAGCCGTTGGCGAGGACGGCGAGGTCGCTCATCCGCAACGTGCGGTCGGGGGCGTCGGAGAGTCCGGCCAGGACGAGGTACTCGAACTGGTTCAGGCCCGCGTCGGCTCTCAGCTGGGCGTCCAAGGCGGCCGGCAGTTTGATGATCATCGCGCTGAACGCCTTCCAGGCCTCCAGTTCGGATGCGCTGAGCCAGCGCGGTTCGTCCCTGTCCATGGCGCCCACTCTAGAACCCGGGGATTAACTTGACGCTTCAAGCAGCGTGGGCGTAATTTGCTTGAAGCTTCAACTCAATCTTCGGAGTGACATGAACGTCTTTCTCTGGGTCCTCGCCGGCCTCCTCGCCGCCCTGTTCCTCGCGGCCGGCACGCCCAAGCTGCTCCAGTCCAAGGAGAAGGTCATCGAGGCCACCGGAACCTGGGCGGTGGCCTACCCGCCCGCCGCGATCAAGGCGATCGGCCTGCTGGAGATCCTGGGCGGCATCGGCCTCGTCCTGCCGGCCGCCGTCGACGTCGCGCCCGTACTGGTCCCGGTCGCGGCGACCGGGCTGGGGATCGTCATGGCCGGCGCCGCGGTCGTGCACGGCCGGCGCGGCGAGGGCCGGAGCGTCGTGGTGAACGTGCTCCTGCTCGTCCTGGCGGCGGTCGTGGCCTGGGGGCGTTTCGGGCCGTACGCGTTCTAACGGGCGGTCAGGGATGGTCGAAAGCGCTCGACATCGGTCGCGGGAAATCAAAAGTTGACACGCCTGTGACGATGAGTCGCGCGCAAAGCCTTCCCCGCGTGCGCACCTTTCTGGCATGTTGCGTTCAAATCCCGTGTGATCCCCTCGAACACGGGTCGATCGGAGGACGCACGTGTCACCCCTGATATCCCGTCCGCTGTCCCGTCCGTTGTCCCGGCGGGCCGGCCGCCCCGCCGCCGCGCTCGCCCTCCTCGCCGCCGCGGCCCTGGCCGCTCCGGCGACCCTGGCCGCCGCGGCGCCCGCCGCCCCGGCCGGCGCGGTCCCCGTCGCCGCACCCGCCCCGCAGGCCCCGGCCGCGGCGGCCGCCCCCCTGGCCGCCGCCGGCTGGGCCGCCGGGACCCGCGCCTACCTGGTGATCAGCGCCCCCGCCGACGTCGCCGCCGCCAAGGCCGCGGTCACCGCGAACGGCGGGACGGTCTTCGCGAGTTACGACGCGATCGGCGTCGTCGTCGCCCACGCCACCGCCACCGGCTTCGCCGCCGCCGTGCGGGCCGTGCCCGGCGTCCAGCAGGTCGGCGCCACCCGGACCTCGGACGTCCCGGCCGACGCCTACAACCCGGCGCTGCCCGCCAACCCCGCCCAGGCGACCACCACCCTCACCGAGACCAACCGGTGGGACATGACCCAGATCAAGGCCGACCAGGCGTGGGCCGTCTCCACCGGCTCGGCCGCCGTCAAGGTCGGCGTGCTGGACACCGGCGTCGACGACCAGCACCAGGACCTCGCGCCCAACTTCGACGCCGCCGACTCGGTCTCCTGCGCGTACGGCAGGCCCGACACCCGCACCGGGGCCTGGCGCGACGTCGACACCCACGGCACCCACGTGGCCGGCACCATCGCCGCGGCGAAGAACGGCAAGGGCGTCGTCGGCGTGGCCCCGGGCGTGCGGATCGCCTCGGTCCGGATCGCCGAGCCGACCAGCACGCTGTTCTACGCCGAGAACACCGTCTGCGGCTTCGTCTGGGCCGGCGACCACGGCTTCAGGGTGACCAACAACAGCTACTACACCGATCCCTGGCAGTTCAACTGCCCGGACAACCTGGACCAGGCGGCCATCATCGAGGGCGTCCGCCGCGCCCAGGAGTACGCCGAGGGCAAGGGCTCGCTGCAGGTCGCCGCGGCCGGCAACTCCAACGTCGACCTCGCCAACAAGACCACCGACAGCGCCAGCCCCAACGACTCGACTCCGGTCACCCGGACCATCACCAACGCCTGCCTGGACATCCCGACCGAGTTGCCGGGCGTCGTGACGGTCTCCGCGATGGCCAGCGGCACCGCCAAGGCCTCCTACTCCAACTACGGCCGGGGCGTCATCGACGTCGCCGCGCCCGGCGGGGACGGCGCCACCGGCGTGTACTCCACGCTGCCCGGCGGCAGGTACGGCACCAAGAGCGGCACCTCGATGGCCTCCCCGCACGTCACCGGCGTCGCGGCGCTGCTCGCGTCCGCCAACCCGTCCGCCACCCCGGCCGACCTGCGGGCCCGGCTGGCCGGCCAGGCCAACGACGTCGCCTGCCCCGCGTCCGACAGCCGCTGCACCGGCACCACCGCCGTCAACGCCTTCTTCGGCGAGGGCCAGGTCGACGCGCTCAAGGCCGTGAGCGGCACCACCCCGCCGGCCGGCAGGTACTTCGAGACCCTGACCGACGTGGCGATCACCTACAACGCCACGGTGGACAGCCCGCTCGTCGTCACCGGCGTCGGCGGCAGCGCCCCCACCGCCCTGAAGGTCGGCGTGGACATCAAGCACACCTACCGCGGCGACCTGGTCCTCTCCCTGGTCGCCCCGAACGGCACCGTGTACCTCCTGGAGGACTTCGCGGACGGCGACAGCGCCGACAACGTCGCCAAGACCTACCTGGTGAACGCCTCCGCGAGCGCGGCCGACGGCACCTGGAAGCTGCGGGTGAAGGACGGCGCCGCCGGCGACACCGGCACGATCGACGCCTGGAACCTCACCTTCTGAACCCGCTGACGGGCCCCCTGCCGTCCCGGCCAGGTACCGAGGACCGCGGCGGCAGGGGACCAGGCGGCCGCGGGGCGCCGCTGGTCAGCCGGTCGGGGGGCCCTGCAGCAGCGGCCCGGTGACCTGCCGGACCTCGTCGTCGTCCGAGGTGACCTCCGCGGTGACCGAACCGCCCGCCCCGGACAGCAGCCCGAGCAGCAGGAAGGCCACCAGCAGGGCCCGGCCCGGGCCGCCGAGGACCAGCGG
Source organism: Kitasatospora sp. NPDC015120 (assembly GCF_043080305.1). Lineage (NCBI taxonomy): Bacteria > Bacillati > Actinomycetota > Actinomycetes > Kitasatosporales > Streptomycetaceae > Kitasatospora > Kitasatospora sp. NPDC015120. The sequence goes on from NZ_JBIBVJ010000001.1 coordinate 875,981, forward strand.
GCGGGTCGCCGACACCGGCCCGCCCGGCTCGGAGCCGGGCTCGTCGCCGAAGAGCCGCTTCGGGTAGGCCGAGGTCAGCATCAGCAGGTAGGCCAGGTAGCGCATGCGGTAGCGCAGCACCGCCGCGGTCGCCTCGAACAGCGGCTGCGGCATCCGGCCGAGGATCAGCACCACCAGCCAGCTGATCCAGCCGACCACCCACCAGCCGGCGAACAGCAGCCCCTGGACGACGGCCGCCGGGATCACCAGGACCAGCCGGAACAGCACGGCGAGGCGGTTGAGTCCGCCCGGCCGCAGTTCCACGCGGACCGGATGGCCCGGCGTGCGGAAGGCGAACGGCGGATAGCGGTCGTGGGTCAGCAGGAGGTAGCAGGAGACCCGGGTCTCGTACGGCACGTACGCCGCGAGGTAGTCGGCCGCGAAGCCGGGCAGGCGGCCCAGGACCAGCGCGCCGAACCAGCCGACGACCGCGACGAGGAAGGCCACCACCGACAGCACCCACACCACCACGAACTGCGGGATCAGCAGCAGGATCCGCAGCAGCACGGTGAGCCGGTTCTGCGGTCCGGGGGCCGGCAGGTCGAGCGCGGGCAGCCACTCCCGCGGATACGGGGCGGCTGCGGGGGGAGCCTGCCACATCGGGGGCCTCCAGGTCTCGGCACCGGCGGACGGCGCGGTGTAGCCGCACGTGCTCCGAAGATCCCAGCCCCGCTCCGGTGTCCGCGCGGTGCGCTGCTCCGTCCGGGGGAGGGGCGTCCTGGCGGAACGTCCGCCGGTGGTCCGCCGCGGTCAGGTCGACATCCGATCCGACAAGCAGCCCGTTGTTCAACGGTGGCGTCATGGACACCCGTGATCAGGTTCGGAGGATTCCGCTCATATGCCCGGGGGAGCGGGCCGGTACGGCAGCATCGCCCCCGGTCGGCTGTCATGTCCCGGGCGTGCTCACCCGGCGGCCGGGCCGGTCGCCGGCCGGGTCATCGGCCCGCCCGCCGGCTCGGCGTCACGCCAACTGCCCTGCCGGTCGGTGAACTTCACTCCATCAGGTGAAGCGGACGGCGGCTGGGCGGACGGGCCGCCACCGCTCGCCGATAGTGGGAGACCGATCGGGCACCCAGCGGCCCCGACGTACGGAAAGAAGGAGCGGCACATGCGGACCGAGGCCACCCAGCGGATCGAACTCGTCTTCGGCCTGTTCGACGCCAATGGCAACGGTGTGATCGACATCGGTGACTTCGAGCTGATGTCCCAGCGCGTGGTCGCGGCCGCGGTCGACGCGGACGAGGCCGCCAAGGACGCCATCCGCACCGCCTTCCGGCGCTACTGGGTGACCCTGGAGACGGAGCTGGACACCAACGGGGACGGCGTGGTTACCCGGGAGGAGTTCCGCGAGTTCGTGCTGTCCCCCGAGCGCTTCGGCCCGACCATCGGACAGTTCGCCGACGCCCTGGCCGCGCTCGGCGACCCGGACGGCGACGGCCTGGTCGAACGCCCGCTGTTCATCGCGCTGATGACCGCGATCGGCTTCGGCCACGCCAACATCGACGCCCTCTTCGACGCCTTCGGGCCGAACGCGGACGACCGGATCCCGGTCGCCACCTGGGCGGAGGGCATCCGCGACTACTACGCCCCGGACAAGGCGGGGATCCCGGGGGACCACCTGGTGGGCGACCCGACCACCTGATCCGTCCGGCCGCGGCGCCCCGCCCGTACCGGACCAGTCGACGACCAGCCGAGGAGCAGTGTGAAACCAGCAGTCGGACTCGCGGTGGGCCGGGGAACGGGCGCCGAGCTCGCGGCCGTCTTCGAACGGGCCCTGCACCGGATAGCGGCCGTGTGCGGCTCCGGTGCCGGGATCGAGATCGTGAGGTCCCCCCGGACCTACCACTCCTACGTCTCGCTCCGGCAGGAGGTGGGCGACACCGCGCGGATCCGCCGGCTGACCGAGGAGGACGCCCGCCACTACGAACGCTTCTGCCGCGAGCGGGCGCGGCTCGGCACGACGGCCGTCTTCCGGACGGCCGTCAACGCCCAGTCGCTCTACCTGGTCCGCCAGCGCCTGCAGGCCGTCAAGGTCGAGCCGATCACCGCCGGCGACGCCTCGCTGCTGCTGGTCCGGGACGAGGCCCAGGGCTTCTACACCGGGGAGAACCGGCACACCCCGGGGGTGGTCACCCGGACCATGGAGTTCAGCCGGGAGATCACCCGCAAGGTGCTCGACTTCGCCGTCCGGCGCGCCCGGCGGCAGTGGCCCGACGGCGGACCCGCCCGGGTGGTGATGGCCTACAAGCACCACCTGCTGGACGGCGCCCTGGACGACTGGGTGGACGAGATCGCGCGGGGCCTCGGCGTCGAGGTGCGGCTGTTCCAGCCCGACACGGTCAACCGCAACCTGATAACGCACGGCCCGGGCGACCGCACGGTCATCGTCGCGGGCAACGAGTGGGCCGACATCATGCACGTCGTCCTGCTCGACCGCTTCGGCGGCGAGCGGCAGGAGAACCGTTGCACGGAGAACGTCCACCTCCACCCGGAGCTGGGGGAACTGGTCGAGTACCAGACCGTGCACGGCTCCGCCGACGACCTCACGGGCAAGGACACCGTCAACCCCGTGGCCACCCTGCGCGCCGCCGCGGCGATCGCCGAGCGGCACGCGGGCGTTCCGGGGGCGGTGGCCGCCGTCGAAGCGGCCCTGGCCGCGGCGGGCCGGAGCGGCGTGCGGACGCCCGACCTCGGGGGACGGCACTCCACCACCGACGTCGTCGACGCCGTGCTCGACGGCCTGACGGCGCGGGTGCCCGCCGGGCCGCCGCCGGTCGCGGCCCCCCGGCCGCTCGTGGGCCCCCGGACCGCGGGCGACGCGCTGCCGACCGGAGCCCGGGCCGCCGAACCCCTGGCCGCCGACGTGCTGCCCGTCGGCACGGTCCCCGTCGGCACACTCCCCGTCGGCACGCTCGCGGACCGGCCGTGAACGCCGGGACGGACCGGACGGCGCTCGTCGTGGTCGACCTGCAGAACGACTTCTGCGCCGGCCCCGTCGCCGCCGCCCGCTACCCCGGGGACCCGGAGCGGCTCACCACCGTGGCCGCCACCTCCGCCCGGGCGGTCGAGACGGCCCGGGCGCACGGCACCGAGGTGGTCTTCGTCCGCTTCCTCGGCGACCCCGAGCACCAGGGCGCCGCCTGGCGCCACCGGGACGCCGTCCTCGGCAAACGCCCCAAGTGCCTCGACGGCAGCTGGGGCGCGGAGTTCCACGGCGTGGCGCCCCAGCCCGGGGAGGCGGTGTTCACCAAGTACGCCTGCTTCGACGCCTTCCTCGGCGAGGGCTTCGGCCCCTACCTCGCCGAGCACGGGATCGGGCACCTGGTCTTCGCGGGCGTCTTCGCCGACGTCTGCGTGGACAGCACCGCCCGCACCGCCTTCCAGAAGGGCTTCCACGTGACGGTGCTGCGCGACTGCACCGCCGCCCTGCACTACCCGGACGAGGAGGTCCTGCGCTTCATGGGCCGTGTCTACGGCGCCCGCGTCACCACCCACGACCGACCCGCCGTCTGGACACGGCTTCCCGACCCCCTGGAGTCTCCATGACCCCCACCGCGGCCGCTCCCGTCACCACCGGTGTCGACGAGGGGGTCGGACGGACCGCCCTGCTGGTCGCCGCCGCGCGGGCGATCGAGAGCCGCCGCCCCGACGCCCTGGCCAGGGACCCGTTCGCCGAGCACTTCGTTCGCGCCGCCCGCGCCTGCGCCCGCTGGCCGGTCCGTCCCGGGGACGTCCCGGAGGACGCGGACGTCGCGGACGACCCGCTGTGGGGCCGGCTCGGCGGCTACTTCGCGCTGCGCACCAGGACCCTGGACGACCACCTGCTGCACGCCGCCCAGCTCGGCGCCCGTCAGGTGGTGCTGCTCGGCGCCGGGCTGGACACCCGGGCCCACCGGCTGGACTGGCCGCCCGGCACGACCGTCTTCGAGCTCGACCGGGCCCGGATGCTGGCGTTCAAGCAGCAGGTCCTGGACGGGGTCGGCGCCCGGCCGACGGCACGGCGGGTGCCGGTGGCCTGCGACCTGCGCCTGGACTGGGCCGCCGCGCTGACCGCCGCCGGGTTTCGCCCCGCGGCGCCGACCGCCTGGCTCGCCGAGGGACTGCTGCTCTACCTGCCCGCCGCGGCGGAGCGGTGCCTGGTCGCCACCGTGGACCGGCTGAGCGCGGCCGGGAGCAGTCTGGCCTACGAGGTGAAGCTGGGTCTGGAACCCGCCGCCGTGCGCCGCAATCCCGTGTACCTCGCGGCCCGCGACCGGCTCGGCATCGACCTGCTCGCCCTGTTCGACGACGAGCCGCGGCCCGACACCGCCGCCGACCTGGCCGCCCTGGGCTGGGCCACCGTCACCCACACCCCGTTCGACTTCACTCGGCACTACGGTCGCGGCCCCCGGCCCGAGCCCGACGACGCGCTCGCCGCCAACCGCTGGACCTTCGCCTCACGCGGCCCGCTCCCCGGCCCCCGCGGGCCGGCCGGGACGCCGCGGTGACCGCCGCGCGTCACCGGATCCCCGCCGCGGACGGCAACCGCCGGGCGCCGCACCGGGCCGGCCGGGGCGGCCGACGGGCCGTCCGGCCGGTGGAGCAGCCGTGGCGTCCGGCTCCGGAGGCGCCTTCGGCGCGGCACGGGTAGCCGGGCAGGGACGTCCGGCCGTCACCCCGCAGGGCGGGGACGGTTGTGGCGGCGGCCCGGGTCCGGTGGCGGCGGTCGGACAATCGGCGCCGGCGGCGGGCGGGCGATGGGCAGGGCCCCGGCGCGGGCCGCCGACGGTGCCCGTTCCAGGATCTCCACGAGCGGAGCCGCGGCCGGGTGGCCGGGTGGTCCGCCGGGACCGCCGTCCGCCGGGACCGCCGCTCCGTCCCGACCGGGCGGTCCGGTCCGGTCAGCCGCGCCGCCCGGGCCGGGCCGGCACCCGCAACCGGATCCCCGGAGGCGAGCGGGGCGAGCACGCCGAGCAGCGTGGTGCAGAGGGGATCGGCCGGCCCCGGCAGCCGCCCGTCCGCCGGTGCCGGGCCTCGGTTCTCCGATTGGTGCGGACCGTCGGGCGGGCCTACGGTCGGGGCATGAGCACGTCGATCCGGCGAGCCGACCCTCCGGAGACCCACCATGCCGAAGAAGATCCTTTTCGTGATGACCGGCGCCGACCACTGGACGCTCGCCGACGGCACCCGGCACCCGACCGGCTTCTGGGCCGAGGAGGCCGCCGCGCCGTACGAGGCGTTCAAGGCCGCCGGTCACACCGTGACCGTGGCCACCCCGGGCGGCGTGGTGCCGACCGTCGACGCCGGTAGCCTCGCCCCGGACTTCAACGGCGGGGAGGAGGGCGCGCGGCGGGTCGCCGAGGTGCTCGCCGACGCCGAGGAGCTGAAGAGCCCCGTCGTGCTGGCGGACGTCCGGCTGGACGACTACGACGCGGTCTTCTACCCCGGCGGCCACGGCCCGATGGAGGACCTGGCCGTCGACGCCGACTCCGGCCGCCTGCTGGTCCGCGCGCTGGCGTCCGGCAAGCCGCTCGGCGTCGTCTGCCACGGGCCGGCCGCGCTGCTGGCCGCGGTCGGGGAGGACGGCGCCAATGCCTTCGCGGGCTACCGGGTCGCGGCGTTCACCAACGAGGAGGAGACCCAGGCGGGCCTCGCCGACAAGGCCGCGTGGCTGCTGGAGGACCGACTCGTGGCGGCCGGTGTCGAGGTGCAGGCCGGCGAGCCCTGGGCCCCGAACGTGGTCGTCGACCGCAACCTGGTCACCGGCCAGAACCCGGCCTCCGCCGCGCCGCTCGCCGCCGAACTGCTGAAGCGGCTGTCGGCCTGAGGCACGACCGGGCCCGGGACCCGACGGGTGCCCCCCGGGGCGCGGCAGCGCCGCCGAGGCCCGGTGTGCAGGGCCCCGGCGGCGGTCGGTGACCTCCGGTCAGGGGGTGGGTGCGGGGCGGAAGGCGCACTCGGGGACGCCGGGCAGCCAGGCCGGCCCCTGGACGTAGATGTTGCTGATCCAGCCGCGGTAGTCCGGCAGGTAGGACCAGGCGTCGTTGGTGTAGCCCTCGGCGGTCACGCTCTCACCGTGCGCCTGGCACTGGACCCGGACCGTGGTCGGCCCCGGCAGGACGGCCACCGGGGCGCCGGAGGTGGCCGGGGTCGGCCGGATGTTCACCCCCGAACTCCAGGTCTGGTGCTCGGTGGTGGGAGGCTGGCCCTGGTCGGTGGGCGAGAAGCGCAGCGCCCCGGCGTAGTCGGACGCGGTGTGGCTGGAGAAGTCGGACACCATCAGGTGGGTGTCGGACTCCCGGGCCTCGACGATCTTGCCGGCGCCGAGGTAGAGGGCCACGTGGTGGACCCAGGAGCGGCCCCAGAAGACGAGGTCGCCGGGGCGCAGCGCGCCGGTGTCGGTGCCGAGCCGCTGACCGGGCAGGTCGAAGATCTCGGCGGCGTCCTTCTGCCCGACGGCGTCGTACCCGACGGCCTGGGACCACGCCCACCGGACGAAGCCCGAGCAGTCGAAGCCGATCCGGTACGGGTCGTTCTTGGACCGCTCGGGGTCGCTCGGGTCCACGGAGCCGTAGGTGGCGCCGGGGGTGGGGCCGTGGCCGCCGCCCCAGGTGTACCAGGTGCCGGCGGCGACCTGGGTGCAGGAGGCGGTGATGGCCCGTCCGGCGGCGGCCGAGAACGGGGTGCCCTGGGCCGCGCAGGTGGTGGCGGTCGTGCCGGTGGGCACGGCGGCGGTGGCGGCCGGGGACGCCGTGGCCGGGGTGGGCAGCGCGGCGGTGGTCAGGAACCCGGCCAGCAGGGCGAGTAACACGCCGGCCAGGGCGGTGCTGTGGTGCTTCGCTCGCACGGAAGTCCTCTTCTCGTACCGTTCACGAAGGGCCGGGACCGCCGGCCGGTGCTTCCGGCCGGCGGCCCTGACGATGACGCGGTCGACGGGTCGACGGGTCGACGGGTCGACGGGTCGACGGGTCGGCGGGTCGACGGGTCGGCGGGTCGGCGGTGCTCCGGTGGTGGGCCCCGGGGGCCGGTGGTGGTTCAGCCGGTGATGCAGTCCGGGACCGGGTTGGTCTCGCTGTAGATCGCGGAGTCGGCCATCCAGCCCCAGCCGCCGGTGTCGGACTGCGTCCACAGCCAGCGGTAGGGGTGCGGGCCGCCGCCGTTGTAGCCGCCCTCGTCGGTCTTGCAGACGAACCAGCTGGGGTTGCTGCGCATGGTGCCGGTGACGGGGTAGGCGCTGGAGGGCTGCGAACGCACGCTGGTGTTGGGGACGTTGTTGCAGTAGTGGACCCGCCAGCTGCCGCTGACGGTGCCGCCGACGGTCCCGGTGTAGGTCCAGCCGGCGTCCCAACAGTCGGCGGCCGCGTGGGCCGGCACGGCCGGGAGAACGGCGGCGCCGGTGGCGGCCGCCAGGGTGATGCCGAGCGTGGTGAGCTTCCTGCGGAGGTCCATGGTGGTGCGGGTCCTTTCGCTGCGGTGCGGGTCTGGGTGCTGGGTGTGGGTGCTGGGTGTTGGCTGCTGGGCGTGACGCGGTGCCGGGCGCGGCCGTGGTCGGGGGAGCCGCCGGGCAGGGGCCGGGAACGCGCGGAGGGCGTGCCGGGCGGTGGTCCGCCGGGGTGCGGCCGGGCCGCGACGGGTCGGACGGGTCGCCGGAGCCGGACCCCGGGGGCGTCGGTTCCGAGCGTCGCAAGGACGTCCGGACGGCGTCCAGCGGACCGCCGTCGCCCGTTGCGGGGGGAAACGGGAAACCCCCCGGGAAACCGCGGCCGAGCTGCCGTGACCTCCGGGGGTCAGCCCGCGCCGCACCCCTTCCGGTAGGGCTGCCCCGGCAGCAGCTGCGCCCAGCGGTCGCGGTCCACCGGGCCGAGCAGCGCGCAGACCGCCGCCGAGCGCTCGGCGGTGTCCGGGCGCCACAGCCGCACCGTGCCGTCGCTGCCGCCACTGGCCAGCGTCCGCCCGTCGGGGCTGAACCCGACGGACCAGACGGCGTTCCCGTGGCCGGTGAGGGTGGCGGTGGGCGTGCTCCGGCCGGCGTCCCAGAGGCGGACCGTGCCGTCGTTGCCGGCACTGGCCAGGGTGCGCCCGTCGGGGGAGAACGCGACGGTGCGCACCGCCCCGGTGTGCCCGGTGAGCACGGCCGGCGCGCGCCGGGCCGCGGTGTCCCAGGTGCGGACGGTGGCGTCGTTGCCGCCGCTGGCGAGCGTGCGGCCGTCGGGGGAGAACGCGACGGTCCGCACCGCCCCGGTGTGCCCGGTCAAGGTGGCGGTCGGCCGCCGGTCGGCGACGTCCCACAGCCGCACGGTCAGGTCGTCGCTGCCGGTGGCCAGGGTGCGGCCGTCCGGGGCGAAGGCGACGCCGTTGACGAAATCCTGGTGGCCGATCAGGACGCCTTCCGGCCCGAGCCGGCCGACGTTCCAGAGCCGGGCCGTGCGGTCCTCGCCCGCGGAGGCGAGCAGCTGCCCGTCCGGGCTGAACGCCACGGCGAACACCGAGCCCTGGTGCCCGGTGAACCTGGCCCGCTCGCGCAGGGTCGCGAGGTCCCAGAGGCGGACGGTGGCGTCGGCGCCGGCGGAGGCGAGCAGCCGGCCGTCCGGGCTGAACGCCACGCCGAGGACCTGGCCCCCGTGGCCGGTGAGCGCGCCCGTCTCGCCGAGGGTCGCGACGTCCCAGAGCCGGACGGTGCCGTCGGCGCCGGCGGTGGCGACGGTGCGGCCGTCCGGGCTGAAGACCGCGCGCCAGATCTCCGCGTACGGACGGGGGGTCAGCGTGGCGGCGCCCAGGTCCCAGAGCACGGCGGAGCGGTCGAACCCGGCGGTCGCCAGCAGCGTGCCGTCCCGGCTGGCGGCGACGCCCTGGACGTAGTCGGTGTGGCCGCCGAGGGTGGCGGTCACCCGGCGCCCGGCGACGTCCCAGAGCCGGACCGTGCCGTCCCCGCCGGCGGTGGCCAGGGTGGCGCCGTCCTTGGCGAAGGCGAGCGCGTTGACGTCGTCGTCGTGGCCGGTGAGCGTGCCGGTCCCGGTGCGGGTCGCGATGTCCCAGAGCCGCACCGTGCGGTCGGCGCCCGCCGAGGCGAGGGTCCGTCCGTCCGGGCTGAGGGCGAGGCCGAGGACCTGGCCGTGGTGGCCGGTGAGGGTCGCGGTGGCGGTGCCGTCGGCGGTGTCCCACAGCCGTACGGTGTGGTCCGCGCCGGCGGAGGCGGCGGTCCGGCCGTCCGGGCCGGTGGCGACGGCCAGCACCTCGCCGTCGTGGCCGTCGAGGGTCACGAGGAGCCGGCGTTCGGCGGGCGGCTCCTCCGGTGCGAGGCCGGGCTGGGAGGAGCTCGGGGCCGCGGTGGGGTCGGCCCGGGACGGACGGGTGCCCGCGCGGAACGCCGTCCGGTCCGTCGTGCGGTCCGATGTGCGATCCGCCTTCGAGTCCGCCGCCCGGTCCGTTCGTGGGTCGTCGGCCCTGCCCCGTTCGGTGGCGGGCGGCGCGTCCCACCCGACGACCGACCAGACCCGGACCGTCCCGTCGGCGCCGCCGGAGACCACCGTCCGGCCGTCCGCTCCGAAGGCGACCGCGCGGACCGGGCCGACGTGGCCGCGCAGCACGACCGGCGGGCGGCGCTGCGCGACGTCCCAGAGCCGCACCGTGCCGTCCGAGCCCGCCGAGGCGAGCAGCCGCCCGTCCGGGCTGAAGGCCACCGCGCGGACCGGGCTGTTGTGGCCGGTCAGGGTGGCGACCGGCCGGCGGTCCGGCAGGCTCCACAGCCGGACCGTGCCGTCCGTGCTCGCCGTCGCCAGCAGCCGGGCGTCGGGGGCGATCGCGCAGCTGTTCACCGGGCCGGTGTGGCCGGTCAGCCGTCCGGCGAAGGGCTGCGCCTGGGTGCTCAGCAGGGCGCCGCGGGCCTCGGCGGTCGGGGCGAGGGCGAACGCCCGGTCGGCGAGGAGCATCGAGGCCTCGGGGCGGCCCACGGCGAGCCGGACGGACTCGACGGCCATCGCGCGGGAGGCCGCCGCCCGGCCCTGGTCCAGTGCGGCGGTCCGCTGCTGCTGGGCGAACACCGCGGCGGTGAGCGCGACCACGAGCAGTCCGGCCAGGGCGGTGAGCAGGCCGCGTTCGCGGCGGGTCCGCCTGCGGGCCTCGCGCCGGCGCCGCTCCTCGTGCTCCAGGCCGGCCCGCAGGAAGGCGTCCTGCGAGTCCGTCAGACCGGCCCGGCGCACCGGGTCCCGGGCCCACTGCCGGGCGGTGGCGAGCCGGCTCCCCCGGTAGAGGGCGGCCGGGTCGCGCCGTTCCCGTTCCCAGTCGGCGGCGGCCTCGGCGAGCCGGCGGTGGATCAGCAGACCGGCGCGGTCGTCGTGCACCCAGTCGCGCAGCCGCGGCCAGGCCCGCGGCAGGGCGCCGTGGGCGATGGCGACGCTGTCGCGGTCCACGGTCAGCACCCGGGCCCGGACGAAGGCGTCGAGCACCCTTCCGGCACCATGCTCCCCGGCGGCCCCGCCGGATGCCGCCGGGGCGGCCCGGCGCGGCTCCAGGAGTTCCCCGCGGGGGACCGGCCGCCGGGACCCGGCGCCCTCCGGCCCGACCTGCACCAGGCGCAGCAGCAGGAGCCGGGCCCGTTCGCGGTCCTCGGGGGCGAGCCCGGTGAAGACCCGCTCGGCGTTCGCCGCGATCGCGCCCTGGATGCCGCCGGTGCGCAGATAGCCGTCGACCGTCAGGGTGCGGCCGGTGCGCCGGCGCCAGGTGGCCAGCAGCGCCTGCGCGAGCAGCGGGAGGGTGCCGGGGGTGCCGTGGCCGGTGTCGCCGTCGGTGTCGTGGTCCGGGCCGTCGTCGGTGCCGAGGTCGCGCAGCAGGAGCTCGACCAGGCCCGGTTCCAGTCGCAGTCCGGCCTCGGCGGCCGGGCGGGTGATGCACTCGCGCAACTCGGCGGCGGTCATCGCGGGGAGGGGGAACAGCCCGTGACCGGTCACCGGGGGGAGTCCGGGCTGGGCGAGGCAGCGTTCGCCGAAGTCCGCCCGCAGGCCGAGCACCACGAGGGCGGCCGGCCGTGCGGTGGCGAGGGCGTGGAGCACCCGGACGAACGCGCGCCGCTCCCGTTCGTCGGTACAGCGGGTGAAGATCTCCTCGAACTGGTCCACGATCAGGGCCAGTCCGCCCGCCGCGGGCGGTTCCTCGCCCGGCCCGGCGGCCCCGTGCGGGCCGCCGGGGGGCAGGGCGGTGCGCAGGGCGGTGCGCAGGGCCGCGATCGGGTGCGCCGTCGGGGTGCACACCGCCACCCGCCACGGCGGGCCGCCGTCGGGGCGCAGGGCTCCGGCGCGCAGGGCGGGGACCAGCCCGGCCCTCAGTAGCGAGGACGTTCCCGCCCCGGACGCTCCGACCAGCGCCAGCGGCCCGTGCCCGGCCCGTTCGGCGAGCCGTTCCAGGAGTGCGGCGGCCGTCTCGCCGCGTCCCGCGAACCAGCGGGCCTGGTGCGGTCCGAAGGCCTCGGCGCCGGGGTACGGGCAGGGGCCGTCGTCGTCCTCGGCGGTGCCGGGCTCGCCGCTGTCCGCCGGTTCGAGCAGCCGCAGCAGCGCCCCGTCCGCCCGCAGCACGTCGTCGCAGCGCTGCGCGAGGTCGGTGGTGGCGGGCTTGCCGCCGTTCTCGATCTTGCTGAGATATCCCTTGCTGTAGTGGACCAGCCGTGACAGCGCCGTGAGCGAGAGCCCGCGCTCCTGCCGCAGACGTCGCAGCTCCGTCCCGAACTCCTTCGTGTCCGGCGGCGCTTGGCCGGTGTGCTGCCCCATCCTGTCCCCCCGTTCAGGTTGACGCGCTCCGCTCATCCTCGCCCCCCGGACGCCCGGCAGTCGCCCGGAAGGCGGGAATTGCTCCGGTGCGTACGACTCTCCATTGACGGCCCGTCGCGTCCGGGGGACCATCCGCCGTCCGGCGGAGCGCGTGCCGCCGCCGGGGGCGGGTGCCCGCGGGCCGGCCCCGGCGCGGCGGTCGGCGTGCGTCGGCGCGGGTCGCCCCGGGCCGGCGTTCCACCGGGTTGCACGGAGCGCAACGCCGCTGGTCCGCCGGGCGGTCCTTGCTCCCGCCCCCGGAGTCTCGCCCGGCGGACCGTACGGAAGCGAACCGGCCATTCACCGCAAGGAATCCGCCATCGCCACGAACCGCACGCGCAATGGTCACGAACGGTTTTCGGAGTGGTGGCTTCCGGTTCGGTCGCCGTCCCTAGCGTGCCGCCCATGACACAGAGTCACCGCCCCCACCGGGCACGTCGCACCGGTCTGCTGGCCGCCGCCGTCGCCTCCGCACTGAGCCTCACCACCGTCGCGCTGACCGCCCCGAGCGCCGCCTCCGCCGAGCCGGCCGCCCCCGTCGACGCGGCTCCCGCCGCCGCGGCCGCGGCTCCCGCCGCTCCGGCCGCCGGCGAGGTCGTCGTCGACGAGCACTTCGCCGGTGGCGCCCTGCCCGCCGGCTGGAGCGCCGTCGAGGGCGACTGGAAGGTCGAGAACGGCCGGCTGGTCGGCACCTCCGCCAACTCCGGCCAGCAGAGCCGGATCACCTTCGGCCGTCACCTCGACGACTTCCGCATCGAGGCCACCGCCCGCTTCGAGAGCGTCCAGGACGCCGCCCGCTGGACCGCCTTCGGCCTGGACGTCCCCGCGAGCGGCGCCACCCCGTGGTCCATCGCCACCATGCGTTCCGGCACCACCGCCGCCAACGGCCTGGAGTTCGCCCAGCGCACCCCCGCCAACAGCTGGAACGTCACCAACACCGGCTCCGCCCCGACCGCCGCCGGCACCGGACGTGACATGCGGATCGCCGTGGAGGTGCACGGCACCACCGCCCGCTGGATCTTCGACGGCAAGGAGGTGCTGCGGACCTCCCAGGTCGCCCGCAGCGCCGACGGCGGCCAGGCCCTGGTGGTGAACGGCTCGAAGGTCTCCTTCGACGACCTCAAGGTGACCGCGCTCGCTCCCGGCGGCTGGCTGCGCCCGGCCGGCTCGCCGCTCACCGTCTTCGCCCACCGCGGTGCCTCCTCCGCCGCCCCGGAGAACACCCTGGACTCCGACGAGATCGCCCGCCGCGGCGGCGCCGAGTGGATCGAGAACGACGTCCAGCCCAGCAAGGACGGCGTCCCGTACGTCCTGCACGACGACACCGTCGACCGCACCACCAACGGCAAGGGCCGCATCCGCGACCTGACGGCCGCCCAGCTGGACGCGCTCGACGCCGGCTCCTGGTTCGGCCCGACCTACGCGGGCGCCCGGGTGCCGAGCCTGGCCGCCCAGCTGGAGGACCTGCGCACCCGCGGCGGCAACCTGCTGCTGGAGATCAAGGGCAAGCACAGCCGCGACGAGGTCGCCCGGATCGTCAAGGAGATCCGCGACCACGGCATGACCGGCCGGGTCTTCGTGCAGAGCTTCGAGGTCGACGCCCTGCGCTACACCCGCGAGCTGGCCCCGGAGCTGCCGCTGGGTCTGCTGCGCGGCGACCTCGACGCCGATCCGGTGGCCATCTCCAAGGAGCTCGGCCTGTCCGCCTACAACCCCGCCGACGGTGCCCTCGCGAGCCGCCTCGGCGTGGTGAAGGACCTGCACGCGGCCGGGGTCGCGGTCAACGTCTGGACCGTCGACTCGGCCACCCGCTGGAAGGCCCTGGAGGCCGCCGGCGTCGACGGCATCATCACCAACCGGCCGGCCGAGCTGGCCGGCTGGAACTCCGCGTGGCTCCAGGGCGGCACCGTCACCACCCCGCCGGCCGCGCCCACCGTGGCGATCACCTCGCCGGCCTCCGGTGCGACCCTGGACCGCGCCCAGCAGCCGGTGACCGCCGTGCAGGCCGTCGGCGCCGACAGTGTCCGGCTGACCCTGGACGGCAAGGAGCTGCCGGCCGGCTCGCCCCTCGACACCACCGCGCTCGCGCTCGGCAAGCACACCCTGCGCGCCGAGGCCACCGGCCCCGGTGGCCGTGCCGCGACGACCGCCGAGTTCACCGTCGCGGCCAGCCCGACCGGCCTGGCCTCGCTGGTGCTCACCTCGGGCGCCGACCGCAACGCCGTCGCCACCCTGACGGTGATGCTCGGCCAGGGCCAGTACCAGCCGCTCGCCCACTGGGCCGACAACCAGGCCGGCCGCAGCATCCCGGCCGAGCGCGCCCGGCTGATCGCCGAGGACGCCCGCGTCCTGGACGCCGCCCCGCGGGGCTGATCCACAGAGCCGAGCCGGCCCCGCGGAACCCACCCCGCACCCGGCGCCGCTCCCGGGGACCTCGTGCCGCCCACCGCGGTACGAGGTCCCCGCCGTTCCGGGGCCGCTCCCGCAGCCGCCCCGGAAGCCCCGGCCTCCCTGCCCACGTCCTGCGGATCCCGGGTCCTGCGGATCCGCGTCAGGCGGCTCCGGGGGAGGCCCGCGCCGGTGGGGCCGCCCCCTCGGGGGCCGCCGCTCCGCCGGCCTCCGGCGGGCCCTGCGCCGCCCCGGCCCAGCGGCCGGCGAGCAGGGCCCCCGCGACCAGCTGGAGCTGGTGGTACATCATCAGCGGCAGCACCAGCAGCCCGGCCTGCGGCCCGAAGAGGACGGCGGCCATCGGCAGCCCGCCGGCCAGGCTCTTCTGCGAACCGCAGAGCACCGCCGCGATCCCCGAGCCCCGGTCGAGGCCCAGCAGCCGCGCTCCGAGCCGGACCGCGAGCACGGTGGCCGCGAGCAGCCCCAGCAGGACCGCCCCCAGCCCCACCAGCGCGGACGGTGTCACGGTGGACCAGATGCCCTGCGCCACCGCCCCGCTGAACGCGGTGTAGACGACCAGCAGGATCGAGCCCCGGTCGACCGGGGCGAGCGCCCGGCGGTGCCGGCCCAGGAAGCCGCCGATCCATGGCCGCAGCACCTGGCCGAGCACGAAGGGCGCGAGCAACTGGGCGAGGATCCGCAGCAGACCGTCGGCCGAGAGCGCCGCGCGGGCCCCCAGCAGCCAGGCCGCGAGCAGCGGCGTCAGCACCAGGCCCACCAGGCCGGAGTAGGTGCCGGCACAGATCGCGGCCGGTACGTTCCCCCGGGCGGCGCCGGTGAGCGCCACCGAGGACTGCACCGTGGACGGCACCAGGCAGAGGAACAGCACGCCCGTCCGCAGCTGCCCGGTGAGCGCACCGGGCAGCAGCGTCGTCACGGCCACCCCGAGCATCGGGAACAGGACGAAGGTCGAGGCCAGGACGAGTCCGTGCAGCCGCAGGTGACGCAGTCCGGCGAGCGTCTCGCGGGTGGAGAGCCGGGCGCCGTACAGGAAGAACAGCAGCCCGACCGCGAGGTCGCAGGCCAGCTCCGCGCCGCGCGCCGCCCGTCCGGTGACGGGCAGCAGCGAGGCCAGCGCCACCGTCCCGGCCAGCGCCGCGACATAGGGGTCGAGCGCGCGCCACCACGGCCGCCCCCGCCCGCCGCCGCCCGGCGGACGGCCCCGCGCCCGGGCCGTGGGCGGCGGTGCCCGGTGCTGACGGGCCGTGGTCATTCCCCGCCCCCTTCCTCCACCTCGGGGACCGCCGGGGCGGCGCCCAGCAGACCGGTCACCAGGGCGGTGGAGCCGTCGTGGTCGCTTCCGGCCGCGCCGCGCCCGATCTGCAGGTCGGCCGTCCGGTCGACCTCGACGATCGAGTCCGCCCGGGAGTTGTCGATCACCGTGACCAGGCTGCGTCCGGCGGAGGGAGCCTCCGCCCCCGGGAACGCCTCCGCCGTCGCGGACGCCGCCGCGGACGCCTCCGTCGCGCCGGCGCAGCCGAGCACGGCCCAGGCCCCGGCCAGCCCCGCCGCCGCGACCCGGCGGCGGCCGGGGCGCAGCCGCTGCGGGACGCCCCGCGGCGCCGCTCCGAACGCCCGCGGCATCACACGCCCACCTCCTCGCGGGCCTGCGGGCGCGGGATGTTGCGCTCCAGCAACGCGGTGGACTCCCGCACGCCGATGCCCTGCCGCGCCCCGGCGGTGGCCGGCAGCCGTCCGTCGGCCACCTTCAGCCCGGCGAGCGCCTCGTCCATCGCCTGGTGCGCGGCGAAGAGGCAGGGTGTGCTGTAGATGGCGACGTCCACGCCGAGCGCGCCCAGCTCGGAGAGCGACAGCCGGGGCGATTTGCCGCCGGCGATCTGGTTGAACAACAGCGGCTTGTCGCCCACCACCCGGCGGATCCGGCGGATCCACTCCTCGCTGCGCACGCCGTCGACCAGCACCACGTCCGCGTCGGTCGCGGCGAGGGCCTCGGCCCGGCGCAGGATGTCGGCCTCCTCGGTGGCGTCCGTCCGGGCGACCACGACGAGGTCGGTGCGGGCGGCGAGGACCTGGTCCAGCTTCTCCAGGTACTCGTCGAGGGGGAGGACCTGCTTGCCGTCGGCATGGCCGCAGCGGCGCGGGCGCTTCTGGTCCTCAAGGATGATGCCCGAGGCGCCGATCCGCTCCAGCCGCCGCACCACGTGGCAGGCCACCTCGGGGTCGACGTAGCCGTCGTCGATGTCGACCAGCAGGTGGTGCCGGGGGAAGGCGCCGCGCAGCCGCTCGACGAAGGCGACCATGTCCGGCCAGGCGATGAAGCCGATGTCCGGCAGGCCGTAGTAGGAGGCCGCGAAGCCGAAGCCGGAGACGAACATGCCGTCGTAGTGCGCGGCCGCGATGGAGGCGGAGTACATGTCGTAGACACCGATGAGCGGGGTCGCCCCCGGGGCGGCGATCCGCTCGCGCAGCCGCTGCCCGTAGCCGTCGTGAAGGTTCCCGTGACGCAACGCCATCTCCTCGTCTGCCAGGGGCCCGTGCGGAACGCGCACGGTCCTTTGCCATAAGTTGGCCATTCCTAGGGCCAACTGAGACGCCATCACTATGCGCTCTTTAACATTCCGTGGGCAAATCTTTAAAGGAAGTTCCCTCGGTGGAGTGAATGCGGTCGGATGAATCTGATGATTCAGATCAATCTGAGGAATTCAATCGCACCCGGGGGCCGTCAGAGAGCGAGCCGGCCGCCGCACACGTACCAGTGGCCGCCCGCCCGCAGGTGGTCGACCAGGGCGCGCTGGAGGACGGTGTCCCGGGGAAACGACTCCAACGGCCGCTCGACGTCGCCGAAGACGTACCGCAGCGGGTTGGTGTCCTCGGGCACCCGCGGCCGGTCCGGCCGCACCAGGGGGGTGAACCGCCGCTGGAAGCGCATGATGTTGGACTCCGCCGGCAGGTGGCCGGCGAGCTGCGGGTCGAGCAGCCAGGAGAAGACGCAGACGCTGCGGTACGCCTCGCCGGGGAAGTGCCGGGGGAAGAACGCCCGGGCCCGGTCCAGCGCGCGGTCGCACGCCCCGGGGGAGAGCGGCCCGCAGTGGTCCGGGATGTGCAGCTGGAGGCTCCGCTCGCCGGCCTCCGCCGTGTCCGCCGCCCCCGTCGCCGCGCCGTCCGCCCCGTCCGCCCCGTCCGCCCCGTTCGGCCGCCGGCGCTGGAACTGCAGCCGGCCCAGCTGGAACAGCTCGCCCCGGAAGTGCAGGGTCAGCCAGCGCGGATTGCCCAGTCCGGTGCGGCCGCGCCACCGGCTCACCGCGAGCTGCCGGCCGAGATCGGCCAGCGTCGACCGGCTCACCTCCGGCGCGACGCCCAGCGCGCGGTGGTGGGCCCGGGTGTACGGGGCCAGCGCGACGAAGAGCAGCGTCGCCAGGCCCGCGCCCCGCGAACCGTCCGCGCCGTCCGCGACGCCCGCCGGCCAGTCCCGGTCGAGCCCGGACGGCTCCCCGAGCGTCCCCACCGCGCGCACCTGGGCGCGCAGCATCTCCTCGAAGGCCGCCCGCAGTCCCGCGTCCCGGGCCAGCCGGGCGCGGGCCGCCACCAGGCCGTTCACCTCCTCGAACGGCACCGCGAGCGCCAGCAGCGCCTCGACCAGGTCCTCGTCGGCCGGGAGGTACGGGCCGTCGGCCGGATCCGCCCCCGCGAACGGGCCGGACGTGCCGGACAGGTCGAACGGCCTGGACGGCCCGGCCGGTTCGAACGGCTCGGGCAGGTGCGGCAGTCGCGGTTCCACGGCGCCCTCCACGGTGCGGGATCGGTCCGCCCACCGGGCCGGCGGGCGGACCGGCCGACCCTACCGGCGGCGGGCCCGCCCGCCGGGGGGCGTCCGCGCCGCGGGATCAGCGCAACAGCACGAACACCAGCGCGCAGATCCCGCCGAGCGCCGTCCCGGCCACCACCTGGGCCGGTGTGTGCGCCCTGAGCACCAGCCGCGACCAGCCCGCCGCCACCGGGAGGGAGGCCGCCGCGGCCAGCAGCGCGGGCGACGCCGGACCGAGTGCCAGCAGCAGGATCATCGCCGTCCCCCCGGCCACCGCGTTGTGCAGCGAGATCTGCCACCACACCGTCACGGCCAGCGCCGAGACCAGCCCGGCCAGCATCGCCACCACCAGGGCCCCCACCTCGGCCGGGGCGTCCAGCAGGTACAGCAGCGCCACGCCGGCCACCACCGAGAGCAGACTGACCCCCATCGGAACCACCCGCTGGCGGCGCACCCGGATGTGCTTGTCCGTCAGCGCGCCCCGCCGCACCCCGAGCGCGATGACCCCGAGCGGCACCACCCCGCAGAACAACGCGGCCAGCAGCCCCCAGCCGACCCCGCTCCAGCCGTCCGTGGCGTGCGCGCCGACGACCAGCAGCAGGGTGATCACCAGCGGGACGGGCGCCAGCACCTCGGTGACGACCCGAGCCGCCCGCTCGCGCGGCGAGGCGGCGGCGAAGGCCGGGGGCTCGGGCGGGACGAAGCCGCTCACCGGAGGCCGTGGGCGGGGCGGGGCCCGTGGGCGGTGGTCCGTCGGTGCACGGCCGACAGACTACCGGCCCCGCCGGCCCGCCCCGCCGGGATGGGCCGCACGCCGCTCCCGGAGCGTGCGCAGCCCCCGCCGGACGGCGCGGGTGGCCGCGGGCGGCAGCAGGTCCAGCAGCAGCCGGCGCGAACCGGAGCGCGCCGGGGCCGGCCGCACGGCGTTGTTCAGCCGCAGGACCCGCCGGCCCGCGATGGCGTCCTCGTCGACGGTGAACCCCTCGGCCCGCCAGTCCCGGGTCAGCAGCGCCTCGCGGACCGGCTCCGGATCGCCCCACGTCCCGTAGAACTTCATCGGCGTCAGCAGCACCGGGCACAGCCCGCCGGTGAACACCGCCTGCCAGACCGCGGCGGACACACCCGGCGTGTGCTCCGAGCGGTAGTCGTCCAGCGCCACCAGCCCGCCCTCGGCCAGCGCCCGGCGCGCCACCTCGATGTCCCCGGTCACGTGCTCGTAGAGGTGGGAGGCGTCGACGTGCACGAACCGGCAGCTGCCGGCCGGGATGCGCCCGTCGGCCAGCACGGAGGTCGGCGCCTGCACGATCGTCGGCAGCTCCGGGTGGAACGCCAGGTAGTTGGCCTCGAACCCGCGCCGGGTCAGCGAGGAGCGGTAGGACATCGCCATCTCGGCGTCGTTGTCCGCGTCGTCCGCCTGGGAGTCGAACAGGTCGCAGACCGTCAGCCGCTCGCCCGGCCGCAGGTGGTCGCCGAGCAGGACGGCGCTGCGCCCCAGGTAGCTGCCGAGTTCGAGGATGTCGCCGGTGAGCCCGGCCTCGCTCTGGGCGGTGAGCAGGTGCCGGAAGGCCTCCTGGTCGAGCCGGAAGAACCAGCCGGGGATGGACTCCGGGCGCGCGGCCGGACCGGGCGTGTCCGACAGCGGCGTGTCCGGAGCCGCGGCGGACCGCACGGAGGCGGACTGTCCGGAGGCGGACCGACCGGAGGCGTCGGAGGCGGCGGTCTCGGCACTGGGCACGGCGGTCTCCCTCGGGACGGGACGGAGCGGGCGCGGGCCCGCGTCCTGGTCACGCGCGGCGGTGCCGTGGTGCCGGACGGGCCGGCCGGGGTGGGTGGCGGCTCATCATAGTCACGCCGCACCGCGGCGGGACCACGCCGGAACCCGGCGTCCGGCCCGGTTCAGGCATTCGGCCGGTCAGGCGTCCGGCTCCCCGGGCGGGTTCTGCCCGTCGAGGGCGGCGATCGTCTCGGCCAGCCACGCCCGCTCGGCCGCCCCGGAGGCGCGGGCGACCAGCAGCATGCCGCGCCGGAACGGGTTGCGCTCCTGTTCGGCGGTGACCGGCCGGCCCCCGGCGTCGTAGAAGAAGCTGCTCGGCGCCTCCAGGAAGGCGAGCCGCCGCCGCAGCACCGCGGCCTGCCGGGCCGGGTCGTCCAGCCGGTCCAGGAAGGCCGCCACGGTGAAGAAGCGGATCTGGTCGGAGATCTCGGTCTCCTCCGGATCGGCCAGCCGGCGCTCCAGCTCGGCGCGTCCGGCCGCGGTGAGCTCCAGTACCTGCCGGGGAACGGCCCCGCTGCCGGGCTCGCTGCGCCGCCGCAGCAGCCCGGCCTTCTCCAGCCGGGTGATGGCGGGGTAGAGCGCGCCGTCGCTGACCGGCCGGACGTGGCCGGTCAGGCCGGTGATCCGGGACTTCAGCTGGTAGCCGTGCAGCGGTTCGTCGTACAGGAATCCGAGGATCGCGAGCGTCAGCACGGTCGAGGCCTTTCCGTCGTCGTGGCGTTTCGTCCGAACCGGCGAGCGCGCTTCCGTGCTCGCGCGCCCTCTCGTGCGGTCTTCATGCTACCTCTTGTCGAGGTGCCTCGATTCGATGTATCTCTATTCGGGGTCGCGCCGGCGGGTCCGGCGCGCGACCGGGACTGCACGGGCAGCGGGGACCTCCGGAACCTCCGGAACCTCCGGGATGCCCGGAACACCGGGGACATCGGGGAGGAAGCATGCGGGGGAACCTGCCGAGGCTCGTCGCACTGGCGGGACCGGTCTACGCCGAGCTGCTCTCGGGGGTGGTCGCCTCCGTGACCGGCACCTTCTGGGTGGCCGGGCTCGGCGGGCCCGCCGTCGCCGCCGTCACCCTGGCCGGCACCGTGGAGAACCTGCTGCTCGGCCTCGTCCTGGTGGTCGCCTCGGGGACGACCGTGCGGCTCGCACGGGCCCACGGCGCGGGCGACCCGGTCGCGGCCGGGCGGGTCGCCCGCGTCGCCTGGCGGCTCTGCGCGCTGGGCGGCCTCGCGCTCGCCGTTCCCGGCTTCCTGCTCCGCGAACCGCTCGCCGGCGCCTTCCTGGACGGCGAGGCCGCCGCCCTCGCCGCCGACTGGTTCACCGTGGCGTTCCCGGCCTTCCCGCTGTTCTTCGCCCAGCGCGTCGCCGACGAACTGTTCAAGGGCGCCGGCGACACCCGGACGCCGATGCGGACGGCGCTGCTCTCCAACGCCCTGCTGCTCCTCCTGGACCCGCTGCTCATCCTCGGGCCCGGCCCGTTGCCCGCCCTCGGCGTGAGCGGCGCCGCGCTCGCGCTGACCGCCTCCCGGGCCGTCGCCCTCGCGGTCACCCTGCTGCTCCGGCGCCGCCACCGGCTGCCGGTGCCGACCGGCGGGCTGCTCTCCGAGGCCCGGGCGGTCACCGCCGCCGGCGCGCCGTTCGGCCTGGACTTCACCGCGCGGATGGGCGTCGGCACGGCGCAGCTCGCCCTGGTCTCCTCCTTCGGGGTGTCCGCCGTCGCCGGGTACGGGGTCGGCTACCGCGTCCTGCTGGTCGTCACCATGGCCTTCTACGCCGTCCGGCAGGCGGCCGCCATCGAAGCCGCCCGGCTGGCCGGGGCCGGCTCCGCCGCGGCCGTGCGCGCCCTCGGCCGCGACACCGCCAAGCTGGCCGCCGCCCTCGGCGCGGGCGCCGCCGTGCTCTGTGCGGCGGCCGCGGTGCCGGTCGTGGCGCTGTTCACCGACGATCCCGCGGTGGCCGGCCAGGCGGTCGGCTTCCTGCGGATGGCGGCCCTCTACCTGCTGCCCTACGCGCTGGTGGTCGCCCTCGGCGGCGTCCACCAGGCGGCGGGCGCCGGCCGCCCGCTGGTGCTCGCCGTGCTGCTCGGCCTCGCCGCCCAGCTGGGCTCGGGCGCCGCCCTGTCGGGTCCGCTCGGCGTCCACGGCCTCTGGGCCGGCATGACGATCGGCGCCGTCGTCCACCTCGCGCTGCTCCGCCTCCTCCTGCCCAGCCGCCGGCCGCTCGCCGGGGCGGGGGAGCCGGGCCTGCGGCACCTCGCCCCGGTCGGGCGGGCCCGCCACCTTCTGCGCGCGCCGCTGATCCGCCGTACGGAGGGCGAGTGACACCGGGTGACGTGTTCCTGCGAATAGCCGGTTACCGGGATGAGTCGTACGGGAACTGTTGGCGGAGTCCCACCTACCGAGGAGGTCCCCCATGAAACGACTGCTCTGCGTGGCCGCCGCTGCCGCGGTCCTCTGCCTGACCGGTGCCGGAGTCGCCGGCGCTGCCGGCGCGGAGGCCGATCCGCCCACCGCCGGTACCGGCGCCGAGGCCGCGCCCGCCGCTGTGGACCCGAACTGGCTGGCCTTCGGCGAGGGCGCCGATTGGACCGCTGCCGGTGCGGACCCGGCCTGGACCGCCGCCGGTGCGGACGCGACCTGGTCGGCCCCCACCGCGGACCCGAACTGGGCCGCCGCCGCGGATCCGAACTGGGCCGCGCTCGCTTCGGGCACCGACCCGGCCGGCGCCGACCCGTCCGGCGCGGGGGCGGACTCCGGCTGGGCCGCCCTCGGCGCGGAGCCGCACCGGCCGACCCCCGGCGGCTCCGAGGGCCGGACCGGCTGAGTCACCGCCTCCGACGAGCAGGAGGACGACCCGCCGAAGGTGCCCGGCCGGGCCGCGTTCCAGCGGCCCGGCCGGACACGTCCGGCGGCGCCCGGACGGCTGGTCCGCCGACCGGGCCGGGGAGTGCGCGCCGCCGGGAGCCGGGTGGCGAGGAGCGCGCCGGCGGCAGCGGTGGCCGTCAGGGCGGCGAGGGCGGCCGGGAGGGCGTCGAGCAGGGCGTGACCGGCGGTCAGGGTGGTGGCGAGGGCGACGCCGAGGGCGGGCCCGGTGTTCATCGCCGTCTGCTGCCGCCAGCCACACCCGCGTGGGCGGCCGGCACGGCGCGGACGAGCGCGGCCGTCGCCGTGGCCAGCACCGCCCCGGAGCCGGCGCCCAGCAGCAGGAAGGCCGCGCCGGTCGGCAGGGCCGGGGTGCCCGGCCGGAGGGCCGCCACCCCGAGGGCGCCCAGCGTGATCGAGGACATCCCCGCGACGACGGTGCGGCGCGGTCCGTGACGGCGGGCCGGCGAGGCCGTGGCGGGTGCGGCGGCCACCATCGCCAGCGCCAGTGGCAGCGCCCGGAGCGCACTGGCGGGCGGGTCGGGGGCGAGTACGTCCTGGAGGACGTAGGTGGCGAGGAAGAGCGGGCCGGAGAGCGCCGCCGAGGCGGTGAGCAGCACACCCGGCGCGGGCGCCACCGCGGGCGCGCGGAGCACGGCCGGTGGCAGCAGCGGGTCGGGGGTGCGCCGCTCGCGACGCACGAACAGCGCGCCGAGGACGCCCGCGGCCGCGAACCCGTGCCAGGGCCGCAGTCCGGGCCCGCCACCGGGTGCCGGGTCCTGCTCCGCCAGGCCGGCCGGCGCGGACACCGGGCCGGCCGGCGCCCCGCCGAGCAGCGCGGCGCCCGGCAGGCGAGCCCGGCGGCGCGGCCTTCCGGCCGGGTGGCGGTGCGGGTGGCGGCGCCGGCCGGCACCACCGCCGACGGCGCGGTCGGTGCCGGGCGCGGGCAGCCGGACCGCCGGCGCGGCCACCCCGGCGGCCACGGCGGGTGCGACCGTCAGGCAGAACACCGACCGCCAGCCCCACTGCGCGGTCAGGAAGCCGCCGACCAGCGGTCCGGCGGCGGCCGAGAGCCCGATCGCGCTGGTGCGCAGCGCGATCGCCCGGCCCAGCAGCTCGGCCGGGTACGCGGCGCGCAGCAGGCCGAGGGTGGCGGGCTGGAGCAGCGCCCCGGCGGCCCCTGGAGGACCCGCAGCCCGATCACCCGTCCGACGCCGGGGCGAGGCCGATGCCGGCCGACACGGCGCCGAAGCCGAGCACGCCCACCGCGCAGACCCGCCGATGGCCGTAGCGGTCGCCCAGCCGGCCGGCGAGCACGAGCGGGGCGGCCACCGTGACCAGGTAGGCGGTGCTGGTCCACTGCACGGCGGGGAGGGAGGCGTGCAGGTCGCGCTGGAGGCTGGGCCGGGCGACGGTGAGCACCGTCCCGTCGAGGGCCGCGGTCACGGGGCCGGGGATGCTGCCGGCCAGGGTGAGGCGCCTTGCGCCCGCCGGGCTCACCGGGGCGTGGGGCGCAGGTGGGCGTCGAGGGTGGCGCGCAGGACGGGGGCGAGGGTGTCGGTCCCGGTGGCGAGCACCAGGCTGCCCCAGGCGCGGAGCTGGGCGAGGCCGTGCAGGTTCGCCCGGAGGGCCGCCGCGATCGCCGCCGGGGAAGGGGAGTCCTCGTCCGTGGGCGGGTGGATCACCGCGACCAGCCGGGTCAGGGCGTCGAACAGGGGGAGCGAGGTGCGGCGCAGCTCGGCGCCGCCGCCCTCCAGGACGTCGTGGTGGAACATCAGCTCGAACATGCCCGGCTGCTCGGCCGCGAAGGCCAGGTGGTCGCGGGCGAGCCGGTCGAGCCGGTCGAGCCGGGCCCGGGCCCCGGCGGGGCCGTCGACCTCGGCGGCCGACCGGGCGGCGTGGTCGCCGTCCAGCCCCAGCGCGGTGGCCAGCCGGCCGAAGCCGTGCCGGGCGGTGGCGGCGAGCAGCTCGGCATGGGTGGCGAAGTGGCGGCGCGGGGCGCCGTGCGAGACCCCGGCCCGGCGGGCGATCTCGCGCAGGGTGAGGGCGTGCACGCCCTCCAGGGCGAGCGGGTCGACGCCGGCCGCGACGACCCGCGCGCGCAGGCCGCCCGGGTCGTCGCGCCCGGTCTGCCCGGTCCTTTGGTTCCGTTCGGTCACGGGGCGTGGCCACTACCAGCGAGTAGACACGGTCTACTCGCACTCGGGGCGGCCCGACGGGGGCACAATCGGCCCATGGACGAGGGCGGCGAGGCGGCCTGCTGGCTGGACCGGGTGTGCGACGAGTGCGGGAAGCTGCGCGAGCGGTCCGGCCCCGGCCCCTGCGAGCACTGCGGCGCCGACGACCGGCGGACGGCCGGGCCTGCGGAACCCGACGCGCCGGAGCCCGGGGCCGCGGAACCCGGGAACGGGAAGAGCCCCTGGGCGGACCACCGGAGGTGACCCGCCCCGGGGCAGGATGACGAGCCGGCCCGAGGGGGCCGCTCAGGAAGGGTCAGCGCGACAGGCCGTCGAGCGGCTGGCCGGACTGCGCGTCCAGCGGCTCCTCCACCGGTTCCGCGCCGTCCGCCCCCGTGCCCTGCGCGGGGATGCGCGCCTTGGGCGTCCAGGGGCGGCGCCGGGAGAGCACGGCGCCCAGGCGCTCCACGGCGGGCTGGGTGTAGCGGGCGGCGAGCGGGCCGGTGACCACCAGGATCAGCACGTACGCGGTGGCCAGCGGGCCGAGGCCCGGTTCGATGCCGGCGGTGACGGCGAGTCCGGCGATGACGATGGAGAACTCGCCGCGCGACACCAGCGCGCCGCCGGCCCGCCACCGGCCGCGGGCGGCGATCCCGGCGCGGCGGGCCGCCCAGTAGCCGGTCGCGACCTTGGTGAGCGCGGTGACCACGGCCAGCAGCAGGGCCGGCAGCAGCACCGGCGGGATGCTGGTCGGATCGGTGCTGAGGCCGAAGAAGACGAAGAACACCGCCGCGAAGAGGTCCCGCAGCGGGCTGAGCAGGGTGTGCGCGCCCTCGGCGGCCTCGCCGGAGAGCGCGATGCCCACCAGGAAGGCCCCGACCGCCGCCGACACCTGGAGCTGTTGGGCGATGCCCGCGACCAGCAGGGTCAGCCCGAGCACCACCAGCAGCAGCTTCTCCGGGTCGTCGTGGGAGACGAACTTCGAGATCAGCCGGCCGTAACGGAGCGCGATGAAGAGCACCGCCCCGGCGGTGGCGAGCGCGATGGCCAGCGTGATCGACCCCGCGAGCAGACCGGCGCCGGCCAGCAGGGCGGTCAGGATCGGCAGGTAGACCGCCATCGCGAGGTCCTCCAGCACCAGGATGCTGAGGATCACCGGGGTCTCCCGGTTGCCGAGCCGGCCGAGGTCGCCGAGCACCTTGGCGATGACGCCCGAGGAGGAGATCCAGGTGACGCCGGCGAGCACCACGGCGGCCACCGGGCCCCAGCCGAGCAGCAGGGCGGCGACGGCGCCGGGCACCGCGTTGAGCAGGAAGTCGACCGCGCCGGCCGGGTACTGGGCCTTGAGGTTGGTGACCAGGTCGGCGGCGGTGTACTCCAGACCCAGCATCAGCAGCAGCAGGACGACGCCGATCTCGGCGCCGGTCGCCACGAACTCCTCGCTGGCGCTCAGCGGCAGCAGCCCGCCGGTGCCGAAGGCGAGCCCGCCGAGCAGGTAGAGCGGGATCGGCGAGAAGCCGTAGCGGCCGGCGATCCGGCCGAGCAGTCCGAGGACGAGGATGACCGAGCCGAGCTCGATGAAGACGGTGGCGGTGTGCAAACCCCGGTCACCCCCGCTCCAGGATCGCCGCCGCCGCGTCCACACCCTCGCGGGTGCCGATCACGATCAGCGTGTCGCCGCCCGCCAGCCGGAAGTCCGGCGCGGGGGAGGGGACGGCGCCGGTGCGCCGCAGCACGGCGACGATCGAGGCGCCGGTCTCGGTGCGCATCCTGGTCTCGCCGAGCAGCCGCCCGTTCCAGTACGAGGCGCCGTCGACCGGGAGCCGCTCGGCGACCAGGCCGAGGTCGGTGGTGTGCAGCATCGCCGGGTTGTGGTGAGCCGGGGTCAGGGCGTCGACGAGGGCGGCGGACTCATCGGCGGTCAGCCGGAAGGCCTGGGAGCAGGCATCGGGGTCGTCCGAGCGGTAGACGTTGAGACTGCGTGAGCCGTCCCGGTGGGCGATCACGGACAGGTGCCGCTGTTCTCGGGTGGTGAGGTCGTACTGGACGCCGACACCGGGAAGCGGAGTGGTCCGGACACGGGCGATCGACACGGCGGCTGTCCTCTCGTCAGGGGGTCTCGCGGGCGGCCGCGCGCGGCGCGGGCGCGCCGGAACGGGGGACGCCGGCGCTGACCGCGTGTGACACACGAACGCGCAACCGGACTAATAGTAATGAGTATGTAAAGTCCAAAAATAGTGCCCCGGTCGTGTGCACGCGGGGAAGCGCGCACACGAACCGGGGCGACGGGCCGCAGGGCGGCCCGGGCGGGGGGCGAGGACTACTGCGGCGGGCGGTCGTCGCGCAGCTGGTCCTTGAGCTTCTCCTGGCCCGTGTCGACCTGGCTGCTGTACTTGCCCTGCGTACGTTCGTCGACCATGTCACCGCCCTTGTCGACGCCTTTCTCGGCCTGGTCCTCATGGCCCTTGAGCATGCTCTTGAGCTTGTCGAACATGGACATGTGGTCACACTCCCGGATGAGACGGCCCCACTTCTCCCAGCATCGCCGCACCCCGGGGTGTCCGCATCCGGTCAGCTTCCGCGCCGGGGTTGGCAAGGCGTCGAGGAGCATGTCAAATCGGGAGTCCCACGAACCGTCGGAAGGACAAGCCTTGAACGCTCGGACCGGTCGCCCGGCCGCCACCCGCCGCGCCCGCACCGCCCCCGCCCGCCGGACGGCGGGCGCCGCGCTGGCGGTGGCCGCGCTGGTCACCCCGCTGCTGCTGGTCGGCACCGGCAGTGCCGCCGCCGACCCGGACCCGGCCCGCAAGGGCGCGAAGCTCGCCACCCGTCTGGCGCAGGAGAGCACCGCCGACAGTGCCCACGACACCCTGGAGGCGCTCCAGCGGATCGCCCGCCGCAACGGCGGCAACCGGGTGGCCGGCTCGGCCGGCCACGACCAGTCGGCCCGCTACGTCTACGAGCAGGCCCGCCGGGCCGGGCTCAAGGTGTCCAAGCAGGAGTTCGAGTACACGTTCTTCCAGGAGCTGTCCGAGCGGTTCTCGGTGGTCTCCCCGCAGGCCGAGGACGTCGCGATCAAGGCGATGACCTACTCCGTCGGGGGCCCGGACGGCGGCCTGACCGCCGCGCTCGCGGTCGTCCCGGTGGACGCCACCACCGGCTGCGAGGCCGCCGACTACGCCGGTGGAGCGGTCACCGGCCGGATCGCGCTGATCCGGCGCGGCGGGTGCAGCTTCGCGGTCAAGCAGGCCGCGGCGGCGGACGCGGGCGCCCTGGGCGCGGTGATCTACAACAATGCCGAGGGGGACCTCAACGGCACCCTCGGCGAGCCCGGCCTCGGCCGGATCCCGGTCGGCGGCATCTCCCAGGCCGCCGGACAGGCGCTCGCCGCCCGGGCGGCCGCCGGGCCGGTCACCGTGGCCCTGGACATCCGCACCCACATGGAGAAGCGCACCACCTGGAACGTGATCGCCGAGACCCGCGGCGGCGACCCGGCGAACACCGTCGTGATCGGCTCGCACCTCGACTCGGTGCTGGCCGGCCCCGGCATCAACGACAACGGCTCCGGCTCGGCCGGCATCCTGGAGGTCGCCAAGAACCTCGGCAACCGGCCGGTGAAGAACAAGGTCCGGTTCGCCTGGTGGTCCGCCGAGGAGTTCGGCCTGCGCGGCTCCGCGGCGTACGTGAAGTCGCTCTCCGAGGCCGAGCGGCAGAAGATCAAGCTCTACCTGAACTTCGACATGATCGCCTCGCCCAACTCGGCGCAGTTCGTCTACGACGGCGACGACTCCGATCACGTCGGCTCCGGCCCCGGCCCGGACGGCTCCGCCCAGCTGGAGCGGCACATCACCGACTACCTCGACCGCCGCGGGCTGCCGCACGAGGGCACCGACTTCACCGGCCGTTCCGACTACGGTCCGTTCATCGACGCGGGCATCCCGGCCGGCGGCACCGACACCGGCGCCGAGGTGATCAAGACCGCCGCCCAGGCCGCCACGTACGGCGGCACCGCCGGCCAGGCCTTCGACCCCTGCTACCACAAGGCCTGCGACGACCTGCGCAACCTCGACATGAAGGCCTTCGACGTCAACATCGACGTCATCGCGGACTCGGTGGGCACCTACGCCTGGGACCTCTCCTCGCTGCACGCGCCCGTCGCCGCGCAGCGCACGGAGGGCGGCACTCTCCAGGAGGGCCACGTGCACGGGACCGAGGCCTGACACCCGCCCGGCCCACCCCGCAGGACACCCGCCGGCCCGGCACCCCGCTCCGCCCGTGCTTCGCACGGCGGACGGGGCGCCGGGCCGGCGCCCCGTCCGGGGGTCCGGCGGCGGGGGTCCGATGGGTGCGCGGGGCGGTGGCCTGACACCATGGCACCGAGATCACGACACCGTGACACCCTCGGAGGAGTCAGCACCATGAGCAGCACGCACTACGACGTCGTCGTCCTCGGCGCCGGCCCCGGCGGCTACACCGCGGCCGTCCGCTCCGCCCAGCTCGGCCTGAAGGTCGCCGTCGTCGAGTCGAAGTACTGGGGCGGGGTCTGCCTGAACGTCGGCTGCATCCCCTCCAAGGCGCTGCTGCGCAACGCCGAGCTCGCGCACATCGTCACCAAGGAGGCCAAGACCTTCGGCATCAAGGTCGAGGGCCAGGTCACCTTCGACTACAGCGAGGCGTTCAAGCGCAGCCGCACCGTCGCCGACGGCCGCGTCAAGGGCGTCCACTACCTGATGAAGAAGAACGGCATCACGGAGTACGACGGCCGCGGCACCTTCGTCGACGACCGCACCCTGCAGGTCGCCCTCAACGGCGGCGGCTTCGAGGTCGTCACCTTCGACCACTGCATCATCGCCGCCGGTGCCACCACCCGGCTGCTGCCCGGCACCAGCCTGAGCGACCGCGTGGTCACCTACGAGGAGCAGATCCTCACCGAGGAACTGCCCGGCAGCATCATCATCGCCGGCGCCGGCGCGATCGGCGTCGAGTTCGCCTACGTGCTGCACAACTACGGCGTGCAGGTCACCATCGTCGAGTTCCTCGACCGGATGGTGCCGCTGGAGGACGCCGAGGTCTCCGCCGAGCTGGCCAAGCAGTACCGCAAGCTCGGCATCCAGGTGCTCACCTCGACCCGGGTCGACTCGATCGACGACAAGGACCCGGCCGCCAAGGTCAAGGTCACCGTCACCGCCAAGGACGGGCAGCAGCAGGTGCTGGAGGCCGACAAGGTGCTCCAGGCGATCGGCTTCGCCCCGCGCGTGCACGGCTACGGCCTGGAGAACACCGGGGTCAAGCTGACCGAGCGCGGCGCCATCGCGGTGGACGGCCGCGGCCGGACCAACGTCCCGCACATCTTCGCCATCGGCGACGTCACCGCGAAGCTGATGCTGGCGCACGCCGCCGAGGCGATGGCCGTGATCGCCGCCGAGACGATCGGCGACGCGGAGACCATGGAGGTGGACTTCGCGATGATCCCGCGCGCCACCTACTGCCAGCCGCAGATCGCGAGCTTCGGCTACACCGAGGCGCAGGCCCGCGACCTCGGCCACGACGTCAAGGTGGCCAAGTTCCCGTTCACCGCCAACGGCAAGGCGCACGGCCTCGGCCACCCGACCGGCTTCGTCAAGGTCATCTGCGACAACACCCACGGCGAGCTGCTCGGCGCCCACCTGATCGGGCCCGAGGTCACCGAGCTGCTGCCGGAGCTGACGCTGGCCCAGCAGTGGGACCTCACCGTGCACGAGGTCGCCCGCAACGTCCACGCCCACCCGACCCTGGGCGAGGCGGTCAAGGAGGCGATCCACGGTCTGGCCGGCCACATGATCAACATGTGACCGCGCCCTGCCGGTGCGCCGGGCCCGTCCGGCGGGGACCACCCCGCAGGGCGGGCCCGTCCCGTCCCCCCGGTCCGCCGGTCCACGAACCGTCCACCGGACCGGTCCCTCTCCTCAACTGCCTTCGTCTGTAGAGGGTTTACTGCTCACCGTGGCCTGGGTACGGGCGCCTGACCCGTCCGGGGGCAGGCCCCGGAATGCCGGGACGAGGGGGGAATCCTCCATGCGCACCCATCGAACGCGCCGGATCGGCGCCAGGGCGGCGGCCCTGCTGGCCGCCGTCCTGCTGTTGCTGCTCGGCCTCCCGCAGGGCGCCGGGGCCGTGCAGGTCCGCGGTCACACCGGCTGGTCGGTCCTCATGTGCAAGGTCTCCGACAACACCTCCGAACCGCACACCGCCGGCTGGCTGCGGAACTTCTTCACCGACTCCGGCGCCGGCACCGGCGGCATGTACGACTACTTCACCAGCGTCTCGGCCGGCGCCGTGCAGATCCGCAACTCCAGCACCGCCGGCTGGTACACCATGCCCTACACCCTCGCCCAGGAGCAGGGCCGCGACCGCTGGACCCGCTTCCAGGACTGCGTCGCCGCCGCGCGCGCCGGCGGCTACACCGTTCCGGCCGGGC
Source organism: Kitasatospora sp. NPDC015120 (assembly GCF_043080305.1). NCBI lineage: Bacteria > Bacillati > Actinomycetota > Actinomycetes > Kitasatosporales > Streptomycetaceae > Kitasatospora > Kitasatospora sp. NPDC015120. Next base: position 907,277 of record NZ_JBIBVJ010000001.1, read on the forward strand.
ACCGCACGGTCGTCGTCACCAACGTCGGCATCGACTGGTGGGGCGCCAACGGCGCGGTCTACCTGGACGGCACCGGCCTCGGCTCGGTCTCCGTCGCCCACGAGATGCTGCACGGCTACGGGCTCGGGCACTCCTTCTCCAACGACACCGGCTACCGCAACGCCCCGTGGTCGCAGCCGGGCGAGTACGACGACCCGTGGGACGAGATGAGCGCCGCCAACGTCTACAGCTCCGGCACCGGCGGCACCTACGGCAACGCCGGGCCGGCCGGCCTGGCCGCCTACCACCTCGACAAGCTCGGCTGGGTCGACCACAGCCGGGTGGCGGTCGCCCCGGCCGGCTGGAGCAGCTACACCCTCACGTCCTTCCAGAGCGACGACGGCACCCACCCGCAACTGCTGCGGGTGCCCATCGGAAGCGACCCGTTCCACTACTACACCGTGGAGTTCACCCGGAAGCTCGGCTACTCCGCGGGCATCCCGAACGACGTCGTCCTGATCCACGAGATCGTCAACGGCACGCCCTACCTCCAGCGGACCCTGGACGGCGGCGCCCGGCTGCCCGTCACCTCGCTGAACGCCAACGGCGACTCGATCACGACCTCGGTCAACGGTGCCACCGCGAACGTCACCGTCCACTCGGCCACCTCGGCGGCGGTCTACGGGCCCAACACCTGTACCGCCGGCTACGTCTGGCGGGACGGCGACAACCGCGACTACACCTGCGTGACCCCGGCGACCCGCAGCCAGGCCGCCGCCGACAATGCGGCCCGCTTCGGCCGCTGGGTCTCCGGCCCCTACGGCCCGCACACCTGCGTCAACGGCTACGTGTGGCGCGAGGCCTGGCCGGGCGACGACGTCTGCGTGACCCCGGCGATCCGCAGCCAGGCCGCCGCCGACAATGCCGCCGCCCCCTCCCGCGTCCTGCACCCCTGACCGCCGACCGGTGACCGGCCGCACCCGGCCCGCCCCGCGGGGGCCGGGTGCGGCAGGATGACCGGATGACCGACAGCACCCTCAACCTCTGGCGCCGGCCGCTGGGCACCGTCCCCGGCGAGGTCTGGGACCGCACCGACCTGACGGTGCTCATCCTCGCCGAGACCGGCATCACCGACGTCCCGCCCGCCATCGGCCGGTTGCGCCGGCTGCGCACCCTCGACCTCGGACACAACCGGATCGCCGGGGTGCCGGAGGAGATCGGCGACCTGGCCGGCCTCACCGACTTCCTCTACCTGCACGACAACGCCCTCACCGCGCTGCCCGACGCCCTCGGCCGGCTTACCGCGCTGCGCTACCTCAACATCGGCGAGAACCGGCTCGCCGAACTCCCCGACGCCCTCGGCGCGATGACCGCCCTGGTGGAACTGCGCGTTCAGCACAACCGGCTCACCGCGCTCCCCGGCTCGCTCGGCACCCTGCCCGCGCTGCGCGAACTCTGGCTGCGCGGCAACGCGTTGACCGCCCTGCCGGACTCCTTCGCGGGCCTCGCCGAACTGCGCGAGCTGGAACTGCGGGAGAACGCGCTGACCGAGGTGCCGGCGGTGCTGGCCGGGCTGCCGCGGCTGCGCCGGCTCGACCTGCGCGGCAACCGGATCACCGCGCTGCCGCACTGGCTGGCGGACCCGGCCGCGCTGCCCGCGCTGGAGAAGCTCGACCTGCGGTGGAACGCGGTGGAGCCGGCCCCCGGGCTGCTGGCGGCGCTGGCGGCCCGCGGCTGCCACGTCCTGCACTGAGGGCGCTCCGGGCGGCCCGCGCCGAAAACCGCTCGCCCGGCCGGGTGCTCCGGTGCTAGCGTCGCTCCCATGAAGCGCGCCGCAGCCGTCCTCACGACGACGCCGGAGAGAGTCCCGGCGCGCTGACTGCCGACCCAGTCCGAAGCCCCGGGGCGAGTGCCCCGGGGCTTCGCCGTACCGGTCCACTCGCCCGCCCATCCGAGTGGAGACCACCGCCGTGCGCAGCAACCCCGTCGCATCCCGGGCCGTGCCCGCCCCCACTCTCGCCCCCGACCACCGCCGGCTCGGCCGGGAACTCGAACTCTTCGACACCGACCCGCTGATCGGCTCCGGCCTCCCGTACTGGCTGCCCGACGGCGCCGCGGTCCGGCACGCCCTGGAGGAGTTCGTCCGCGGGCGCGAGCGGCGCGCCGGCTACCGCCACGTCTACTCGCCGGTGCTCGGCAAGCGCGAGCTCTACGAGATCTCCGGCCACTGGCAGCACTACCGCGAGGACATGTTCCCGCCGATGGACCTGGGCGCCGAGCAGGTCGTCCTGCGGCCCAGCCTGTGCCCGCACCACGCCCTGATCTACCGTTCACGGGCCCGCAGCCACCGCGAACTCCCGCTGCGGATCGCCGAACTGGGCGGCATGTACCGCTCGGAGCCGTCCGGGGTGCTCGGCGGCCTGACCAGGGTGCGGGCCATCCAGCTCAACGACGCCCACGTCTTCTGCACCCCCGGGCAGGCCGCCGACGAGGCGCTCGCCGCCCTGGAACTGATCGGCGAGGCGCACCGCGCCCTCGGCATCCGCCCGGTGCGCCACCGGCTCTCGCTGCCGGGCGCGGGCGGCAAGTACGTGGCCGACCCGGCGCTCTGGGAACGCGCCACCGCGTTGCTGACCGAGGTGATGGAGCGCTCCGGGGTGCCGTTCGAGGCGGTGGAGGGGGAGGCGGCCTTCTACGGGCCGAAGATCGACGTCCAGATCGCCGACGCCGCCGGGCGCGAGTCCACCCTCTCCACCGTCCAGATCGACTTCCACCAGCCGGAGCGGTTCGGCCTGCGGTACACCGGCCCGGACGGCGCCAGGCACCGCCCGGTGATGGTCCACCGCAGCGTCATCGGCAGCGTCGAGCGGGTGGTCGCCCATCTGATCGAGCTGTACCGCGGGGCCTTCCCGGCCTGGCTGGCGCCGACCCAGCTGATGCTGCTGCCGCTGTCCGAGGGGGAGCGGGAGCGGGCCGAGCGGGTGCGCGGACGCTGCCTCGACCTCGGGCTGCGGGTCGAGGTGGCCGGACCGGAGCGGGGCAGCCTCGGCGCCCGGATCCGGGAGGCGCGGCTGGTCCCGTACCAGGCGGTCATCGGCCCCCGGGAGGCGGCGGACGACCTGCTGGCGCTGCGCCTGCGCGACGGCCGGCGCCCCGCCCCGCTGCCGGTGGCCGAGGCGCTGGCCCGGATCGGGGCACTGGTGGACGCCTGCGCCCCGGAGCTGTGGGACGAGACCTCCGGGGGCGGCCCGGGGGGTCAGTAGGACTGGAGCTCGATCAGCCGCCCCTCCGGGTCACGCACGTGCGCGGTGCGCAGGCCCGGGCCCCACTCCGGGCGGTCGGCGGGTCCGGTGACGGGCCCGCCGCCGTGCCGCAGACAGTGGGCGAGGGCCCGTTCGACGTCGCCGACCCGCAGGACCAGCATCGTCGTGTCCTGGGCGGCGGCCGGTGCGGCGGGCAGCGCGCCGGTGCCGACGGCGGCGGCCAGCTGCCCGCGGTCGAACAGCGAGAGCGCGGTCCGGCCGTCGAGGTCCCAGGAGGCGTACGGGCCCGCGGGGGCGCCCTCGGCCGGCGCGGCGCCGGTCAGCGGCGGCAGCACGGCCTCGTAGAAGGCGAAGCAGGCGGGGAAGTCGGCGACGAGCAGACGGTGGTACGGCGCGTCCATGGCGGGCGGGCTCCCTCGGGAAGCGGGCGGGTCGCGACGAGCGCGGCGCGCGCGAGCGGTGTCGCGGAATCGATGGGTCGCGACCCACTATAGGACTGGACCCTAGACTTGTCCCATGGCTGTCTCCGAGGAACCCGCACCCGCCGCCGCGTCCACCCCGCCGACGCTGCTGGACCTCAGCACCTACCTGCTCTCGCGCACCGGGAAGGCCGCCCGCGCCCGGCTGGCCGAGCGGCTCGCCCGCCGGGGGCTGCGGCTGTGGGACATGGCGGTGCTCGCCGCGCTCGCCGACTTCGGGCCGCACGCGCAGCGCGACCTGGTCCGCCGGCTCGGGGTGGACCCCAGCGACCTGGCCAAGGTCGCCGACCAGCTGGCCGCCGCCGGCCACGTCGAACGGGCCCGTGACACCGCCGACCGCCGGCGCGTCCGGGTCACCGTCACCGACTCCGGCCGCGCGCTGCTCGCCGAACTGCGCGCCGAGGCGCTCGCCGTCCAGGACGAGGTGCTCGCCCCGCTGAACGCGGCGGAGCGGCAGGTCCTGCACGAGCTGCTCGGCCGCCTGCACGCCCGGCTGGCCGGAGCCCCGTGAGGACCCCCCGCCGCCCGGACGCTCAGCCGGACGCCAGGGGGCGGCGGGCGCCCGCGAACTCGCCGGACCACCGGGGGATGCCGAACACGCCCTCCAGCCGGGCCACCAGGGTGCCGGTGCGCTCGGCGTGGATCATCGCGCCGTCGCCGGCCCAGACGCCGACGTGGTGCAGCGGTGCGTCGGGGCGGGAGAAGAACAGCAGGTCGCCGGGGAGCAGCGCGGACCGCTCCACCGGGGCGGAGCGGTGGTACTGGGCGACGGTGTAGTGGGCCAGCTCGACGGCGCCGGCGCTCGCGCGGTACCAGCAGTACAACGACAGCCCGCTGCAGTCGTAGCCGACCGTGCGCTCGCCCAGGCACTGGCCGTCCAGGTAGCCGTTCTCCTCGTCGCAGAACCCGAGGCTCGCGCCCAGGCGGTCCCCGCCGCCCCAGGCGTACGGCACCCCGATCTGCGCGGCGGCCACGGCCGCGACCCGGCGGCCGAGCGCGGCCTGCGGGCCGTCGTCGCCGGGGCGGGCCGCGGCGGGGCCGGCGGCGGCGGGGGCCGCGCCCAGGGCGGGGGCGAGACCGGCCCCCAGGGCGAGTCCCAGCATCCGGCGGCGGCCCCAGATCCCGGTGCGGTGCGGAAGCGGCATGCGGACCCCCTCGGTCGTCGGCGAACCGGGCGAGCCACCAGGATCCCGGCCGGCGCGGGCGCCCCGCCATCACCCGCACCGGTGAATTCGCCGGCCGCCGGTCCTGCCCCGCCGGGCCCCGGGCCGGAATTCGATTGACGCTGCCACCGGCGGTTCCGACGATGGGCGCGGCAGGACCGAACGATCATCCGGGAGGGACCCATGAGCAGTTCCGTCAGACTGGTCCGCAACAAGCGCCTCACCCAGGCCGTCGACTACGCCTACGCGGCCGCCGTCGACGCGCCGGTCCGCTCGCTCTGGCTGGCCGGGGCCTGTCCGCTGGACGAGGAGGGGCGCACGGTGGCGGTGGGCGACTACGCCGGCCAGGCCCATCAGGTGATGCGCAACCTGCTGACCGTCCTGGAGGACGAGGGCGCCGCGCTCACCGACCTGGTGCGCACCACGGTGTACGTCGCCTCCTCCCGGCAGGCGGACCTGGGGGCCGTCTGGGGCGTCTACCGCGAGTACCTCGGCGAGCACGACGTGCCGAGCACCCTGCTCGGCGTCTCCGTGCTCGGGTACCACGACCAGCTCGTCGAGGTGGAGGCGGTCGCCGTGCTGGGCTGACGGCCGGCACCGGGGCGCGCGGTCCCGGCCCGGCCGCCGCTCGGTGCCCGACCGCGGAGCGTAGCCGCCGCCCCCGGGCGTCCCCGATGGGTCGTCAGCGGACCACCGGGAGTACGGAGCTGGCCGTCCGTCCGGTGGCCGCCTCGATGAACTCCACCGGATCGGCCACCTCCGCCAGCAGGATCCGGGTGGCCTCCAGCGCCTCCGGCGGGGGCGGCGGGCCGCCGACCGCCGCCGCCAGGTCGAGCAGGTGGACGGTCGCCTCCATCACGGCCACCTCGACGAGCGCGTCCAGGGTGACGGTGGTCAGCAGCGGATGGCCGATCGCCGTGTCCGGTGACAGCTGCGCGAGCCGGGCCAGCACCTGCGGTCCCTCCTCGGCGAACCGGGCGACCAGGGCCTGCGGGCCCACCGCCGCCGCCACCTGCCGGGCGGTGTCCGCGATCAGTCCGGCGGCGGTGTGCGCCACCCCGCCGGGCCGGTTGTACGCCCGCAGCACGGCGGAGCCGCGGTCCACCGCGGCCGGGCCGTCGACCACCGCGCCCTCCGTCCCGGCGAACAGCTCCGGTGTGGCGGCCACGTGCGCGTACAGGTCGCGCACCGTCCAGCCCGGCAGCCGGGTGCTCCGCTCCCACTGCCCGGCGTCGAAGCCCGCGCCGCGCTCCGCCCAGATCCCCCACAGCTCGGCCAGCAGCCCCGGCCGGCCGTCCTTCTGACGCTCCATCGCCCCGCTCCTCCCTACGGTGTACGGATCACTGTCCACCGTAGGACACGCCCGCGCCGCGGCGGGCGGCGGGAGTCACCGCGGGGCGGGCCCCTCCAGTGTGCGCAGGGCGTCCAGCACGTCCAGGCCGAGACCGGGGGCGGCGTCCTCCGGCAGGCTGACCGAGACCCGGGTGGCCAGACCCGCGTACCGCCGGTGGATCTCCCGGGCGGCCTCCTCGACCGTGCCGGTGACGGCGAAGGCGTCGAGGACCCGGTCGTCGATCAGCGCGGCCATCTCGGGCCAGCGGCCGCGCAGCGACAGCCGGTGCAGTTCCTCGTGCAGGTCCTCCCAGCCGTGCTGGGCCAGCACCGGGCGGTAGGCGGGCGTGGAGGCGTAGAAGGCGAGCCGTTCGCGCACGGCCGCCAGGTTGGCCCGCAGCTCCTCCTCGGTGTGCCCGGTCGCGGTGAGCACGCTGCCGACCACCTCGAAGGGGCGCCCGGTCCACTGCGCGCCGTCGGCCTCGGCCCGTGCGCGTTCCTCGGCGAGCGCCGGCAGCACCTGCCGGGTCAGGTAGTCCACGGAGGTGAACGGGTGGCTGAGGAAGCCGTCCGCCACCGCGCCCGCCGTGCGCACCATCAGCGGGCCGACGCCCGCCAGCAGGATCCTCGGCACCCCGGACGGGACCGGATCGGGGGAGAAGACCGGCGTCATCACCGTGTGGGTGTAGAAGTCGCCCCGGAAGCGCAGCCGTTCACCGGTCTGCCAGCTGTGCCAGATCGCCCGCACCGCCTGCACGTACTCGCGCATCCGCGCGGCGGGCCGGTCCCAGGGCATCCCGAAGCGCTTCTCGATGTGCGGCTTGACCTGCGAGCCGAGCCCGATGACGGCCCGTCCGCCGGAGGCCGCGTGCAGGCCCCAGGCCTGGTAGGCGAGGGTCATCGGGGTCCGGGCGAGGGCGACGGCGACGCCGGTGGCCAGCTCGATGGAGCTGGTGCGGTCGGCGGCGCGGGCCAGCTGCAGGAACGGGTCATAGGCGGTCTCGGAGACCACCAGCCGGTCCGCGCCGCGCCGCTCGGCCTGCTCGGCGGCGTCCAGGATGCCGGACGGGTGCGCGGGGGCGAGCGCGTCGAGGAGGAGGGCGGGGGACTGCGGGCGGTCCATGGGGCGGGCTCCTGGTGGGCGGCGAGGTCCGGCCGCTCCGGCGGGGCGAGGGGCCGGCGGGGCGGGGGGCCGGGCGGGACGAGGAGGGCCGGGCGGGATCAGGGGCGGGGCCAGGGCCGGCCGTCGAGCCGTTCGATGCCGGTGTTGAAGCGCCGCAGGAACGCGGCGAAGGCCTCGATGTCCTCGGAGGCCCAGTCGGCCATCACCAGGCCGAGGGCGTGGGCGTGGGCCGCGCGGTCCTCGTCGAGCCGCCGGTCGCCCTCCTCGGTGATCCGGAACTTGCGGGCCAGCCCGCCCTGCGGGTCGGGGATCCGCTCGACCAGCCCGGCCCGGGTCATCGCGGCGGTCTGCCGGTTGAGGGTGGAGGCGTCCAGCCCGAAGGCGTCGCTGAGCTCGCCGATCGACATCGGGCCCTGCACCCGGATCCGGCTGAGCAGGATGTACGCGCTGCGGTCGAGCCCGCTGCCGTGCGGCCGGACGCCGGCCGAACTCAGGTAGTGGTGCCGGCTGAGCACCATGTACTCGAACGCCACCTCGTCGGTGGGTCCGCCGGGCTCGCTGGGTCCGCTCATGACGTCGTCCTTCCCGTCCCTGGCTCCGGCGCCCCGACCTGCGGTGTGTGCGCACAGTATGGCAGGCGTGCGCGCACCGGAGTGGATATGCATCATGCATATCATGTGTAGGATGCATATCCTTCGCCCGCCGTACGGACCCTAGGAGCACCCGCTCATGGCCGCCGCCTCACCGACCACCGCCCCGCGCACCACCGCCCCCGACCGGACCCGGGGCATCGTCGCCACCCTCGCCCTCACCGGCACGGTGGCGGCGATCATGCAGACCCTCGTCACCCCGCTGATCGGCGAGCTTCCGAAGATCCTCGACACCTCCGCCTCCAACGCCTCCTGGGTGATCACCGCGACCCTGCTGTCGGCCGCCGTGTTCGTCCCGATCAGCGGCCGGCTCGGCGACCTGCTCGGCAAGCGCCGGATGCTGCTGGCCTGCTGCGCCCCGCTCCTGGTCGGCTCGGTGATCTGCGCGCTGACCTCCTCCGTCCTGCCGATGATCGTCGGGCGCGGACTGCAGGGCATGGGCATGGGCGTGGTCCCGCTCGGCATCAGCCTGCTGCGCGAAGTGCTGCCGCCCGAGCGGCTCGGTTCGGCGATCGCCCTGGTCAGCGCGTCGATGGGAATCGGCGGTGGCCTCGGCCTGCCCATCTCGGCGGCGGTCGCCCAGTACACCAGCTGGCGCGCGCTGTTCTGGGGCGCGGCCGTCCTCACCGTGGCGATCGCCGCGATGATCCGCTTCCTGGTGCCCGCTCCCGCCACCGCCCCGGCCGGAGGCCGCTTCGACGCCGTCGGCGCGGCGGGTCTCGGCGCCGGACTGGTCTGTCTGCTGCTCCCGGTCTCCAAGGGCGGCGACTGGGGCTGGACCGACGGGACGACGCTCGGCCTGTTCACCGCCGCCGTCGTCCTGCTGCTGGCCTGGGGCGCGTGGGAGCTGCGCATCGCCGAACCGCTGGTCGACCTGCGGGTGACCGCCCGTCCCCGGGTGCTGCTGACCAACGCGGCGTCCGTGCTGGTCGGCTTCGGGATGTACGCGCAGGCGCTGATCATCCCGCAGCTGCTCCAGCTGCCCGAGGCCACCGGCTACGGACTGGGCCAGTCGATGCTGGCGATGGGCCTGTGGATGGCGCCCTCCGGCCTGATGATGATGGTCGTCTCGCCGATCGGCGGCCGGCTCTCGGCGGCGCGCGGCCCGAAGTTCACCCTGGTCCTCGGCGCCCTGGCGATCGCCGCCGGGTACGGGCTGTCGATGCTGCTGATCGGCTCCACCTGGGGCGTGCTGATCGTGACGCTGGTCTGCAACGCCGGCGTGGGCCTCGCCTACGGCGCGATGCCGGCGCTGATCATGAGCGCCGTACCGCTGTCCGAGACGGCCTCGGCCAACAGCTTCAACACCCTGATGCGCTCGCTCGGCACCTCGGTCTCCGCCGCCGTGGTCGGCGTGGTGCTCGCCCAGCTGACCACCACCGCGGGCGGTCACGTCCTGCCCTCCGAGGCCGGCTTCCGGGTCGGCCTGCTGATCGGCTGCGGGGTGGCCCTGGTCGCCGCGGCGGTGGCCGCCACCATCCCGGCGCCGCCCGTCCAGGGCGCGCCGAAGGCCGCCGCCGGGACGCCGGAGCGCGCCGCCGTGCGCGACGCCGCCTCCGCCTGACGGCCGGCCGGTCCGGCCCGGCCCGGCCGCCCGCCCCTCGCCCCCGCCTGACCAGGCACGCCGCGCACCGCCGTCCCGGGACGGCGGTGCGCGAACGGGTGACGGAACGGGGTGGTCTGCGTAGACTCGGGCGACTTGCGCCGGACGAGTCCAGGAGCCCTCACCATGACCTCGCCCTCCCCCTCTCCCAGCATCAGCGCCGGCGACACCTCCGTGCCGCTGCTGGAGCACACCATCGGTGCCGCGCTCGACCGCGCCGTCGCCGCCTTCCCCGACCGGGAGGCACTGGTGGACGTCCCGAGCGGGCGCCGCTGGACCTACCGGGAACTGGCGGCGGAGGTGGACCGGGTCGCGCTCGGGCTGCTCGGCCTCGGGGTGCGGACCGGGGACCGGGTCGGGATCTGGGCGCCGAACTGCCCGGAGTGGGTGTTCGTCCAGTACGCCACCGCGCGGATCGGCGCGGTCCTGGTGACCGTCAACCCCGGCTACCGCGCCCACGAGGTCGAGTACGTGCTGCGCCAGGCGGGGATCCGCACGATCGTCGCGGTGCCCAGCTTCAAGACCTCCGACTACGCGGCCATGCTCGCCGAGGCCGGCCCGCGCTGCCCCGGCCTGCGGGACGTGCTGCTGATCGGCTCGCCGGGATGGGAGGAGCTCATCGCGGCGGGCGACCGCGGCGACCGCGCCCGGCCGGCCGCGATCGCCGCCGGGCTGCGCCCGGACGACCCGATCAACATCCAGTACACCTCCGGGACCACCGGCTTCCCCAAGGGCGCCACGCTCTCCCACCGCAACATCCTCAACAACGGCTACTTCGTCGGCGAGCTCTGCGGCTACACGGAGGCGGACCGGATCTGCGTCCCGGTGCCGTTCTACCACTGCTTCGGCATGGTCATGGGGAACCTGGCGGCGCTCTCGCACGGGGCGTGCGTGGTGATCCCCGCCCCGGCCTTCGAGCCCGTCGCCACCCTGCGCGCGGTGGCCGCCGAGCGCTGCACCTCGCTCTACGGCGTGCCGACCATGTTCATCGCCGAGCTCAACGACCCGGGCTTCGCGGAGCACGACCTGTCCAGCCTGCGCACCGGCATCATGGCCGGCTCGCCCTGCCCGACCGAGGTGATGAAGCAGGTCGTCGACCGGATGGGCATGCGGGACGTCTCCATCTGCTACGGCATGACCGAGACCTCGCCGGTCTCCACCCAGACCCGCGCCGATGACCCGCTGGAGCGGCGGGTCTCCACCGTCGGCCGGGTCGGCCCGCACCTGGAGGTCAAGGTGGCCGACCCGGAGAGCGGCGAGAGCGTCCCGCGCGGCACGCCCGGCGAACTGTGCACCCGGGGCTACTCGGTGATGCTCGGCTACTGGGACCAGCCCGACCGCACCGCCGAGGCGGTCGACGCCGACGGCTGGATGCACACCGGCGACCTCGCGGTGATGGACGAGGAGGGCTACCTCACCATCACCGGCCGGCTCAAGGACATGGTGATCCGCGGCGGCGAGAACATCTATCCGCGCGAGATCGAGGAGTTCCTGTACACCCACCCGGACGTCCAGGACGTCCAGGTCATCGGGGTGCCGGACGCCAAGTACGGCGAGGAGCTGATGGCCTGGATCCGGCTGCGGCCCGGCGCGCCCGAGCTGACCGCCGAGGCGCTGCGCGCGTACTGCGCGGGCCGGATCGCCCACTACAAGGTGCCGCGCTACGTGCACCTGGTGGACGAGTTCCCGATGACGGTCACCGGGAAGATCCGCAAGGTGGAGATGCGGGAGCGGGCCGTCGGACTGCTCGGGCTGGACGGCGCGGCGGGCACCGAACACGCCTGATCCCGGGGCGGGGCGCCCGCACGCCCGCCCCGCCGGGGGGCGGCGGGCGTGCGGCCGCACGGTCAGAGCGCGGCGACCTCGGCCCGCAGGGCGGGCAGGGTGGCGTACATCGTGCCGCCGGGGCAGTCGGTGGCCAGCCAGTCGCGGTGGCCGCTGATCAGGTCGACCGGCTTGGTCACGCCGTTGACCGGGTTGACGAAGGTGACGTGGGCCTGCGGGTCGAGCCCGTGGGTGCGGGTCAGCAGGGCGAGCACCAGGGCCAGCGAGTGGCGGGCCGCGGCGGTCGGCTCCTGGCCGGTCAGGGTGCCGAGCAGGGCGACGCCGAGGTTGCCGGAGTTGAAGCCGGAGGTGTGGAAGGCGGTCACCACGTTGCCGCCGGCGTCGTGCGCCGGGAGGCCGTCGTCGCCGGACCAGCGGCCCTCGTAGATCCGGCCGGCCTCGTCGATCAGGAAGTGGTAGCCGATGTCGCCCCAGTCCTGGGTGACGGCGTGGTACTCGTAAATGGCCCGCACGGTGGCGGCCGGGTCGGCGTCCGCGTTCGGGGTGTCGGTGTGGTGCACCGTCAGGGTCTGCAGCGGGTAGTACTTGGCGGGGGAGTTCTCCACGCCGTTCTTGAAGCGCTTGGACTCGTCGGCGCCCCACGCGGCACGGCTGAGGTACTCGACGCCGCAGAAGGTGGCCGGCGCGGTCGGGGAGAGCGCGGCGGTGCGGGCCGGCCCCCGGGTGGTGTCCAGGGCGGTGGAGCGCAGGTTGGCCGCGCCGTCGGGCAGCCGCAGCTCGTAGCCGGTGGCGCCGCCCGCCGGGACCAGGACGGCCGCGCCCGCGGTGACGGCGTCGCCGGCCGGCAGGTCCGGGCCGCCCGCGCAGCCCGCGGTCAGCGGCTGCCAGGCGCCGGGACCGGTGCCCTCGTGGTGCAGCCGTATCGCGCCGCCGCGCCGGGGGCCGTCCCAGCTGACGCCGACGTAGTGGATCGGGAAGTCGGTGCGCGCCGCGGCGGCCGCGCGCCCGGCCGCGGAGCGCGACCGGGTGGCCGGCACGGTGACCGTGCGGGCGCCCGGGCCCGCCGGCGACGGGGCGCCGGGAGTGGCGGGCGCGGCGGGAGCGGCCGGTGCGGCGGCGTGCGCGGCCGGTGCGGCGGCGAGTGCCGCGGCCGTGGCGCCGATGGCGGTCACCAGGGTGCGGCGGCTGACGGCGGAGCTGGGCTCGGTCATCGGGATCCTGCTCTCGGTGCGTGAGGGGAACGCGGTCTGACTGCGCAAAAGACGATCATGAATGTAGCGAAGTGATCGTCCTCGGCGGCACGTCCGCAGGAAGCCTCTGCCCGAAGAGGCACCCGCCGTCCCTCACTCCAGGAACCGCAGCGCCTCCGCCGCCCGCGCACCCACCGGCGCGCCGGCCCGCGCGAGTTCACCGAGGTAGAGGCAGACGTCCGCCCGCGCCGCCCGCGCGCCGGGCACCGCCAGGAACGCCCGCGCCAGCTCCTGCGGCGCGCCCTCCCCGGCGACCAGCCCGTACAGCAGGGTGCGCACCCCCGGCTCGAAGAGGTCCCGCGGATCCTCGTACGGGCAGGCGAGGAACGCCTCCCAGGCCTGTGCCGCGGCTGCCGGGCCCTCCGTCAGCAACCGCAGCACCGCCACCTCCACCAGCACCGTCGAGGACGCCGCCACCTCCGGCGCCAGCCCCTCCAGCACCTCCCGGGCGTCCTCGAACCGCCCGTCGTGGCGGTACGCCGCCGCCAGGGCGCAGCGCACCGCGACGTCCGCCGGGTCCCGCGCCAGCACGGCCTCCAGGTCCGCCACCGCCTGCGCCGTCCGCCCCGCCTGCCGGTGCGCCTGACCGCGCTCGGCGAGCGCCCACGCGTAGTCCGGGTTCTGCGCCAGGGCGGCCGTGAGGTCCTCGACCGCCTCCTCCACCTCGCCCGCCTGCCGGCGCGCCTGGCCCCGGGAGCCGAGTGCCCAGGCGTCGTCCGGTTCGAGCGCGAGCGCGGCCGTGAGGTCCTCGACCGCCTCCTCCAGGTCCCCCGCCAGCCGGTGCGCCTCGCCGCGCAGCGCCAGCGCCCAGGCGTACTCCGGGTCGATCGCGAGGACGGCGGTCAGGTCCGCGATCGCGTCGTCCAGCCGCCCGGCCTGCCGGTGCGCCTGGCCGCGCGCCCGCAGCGCCCACACGTCCGCCGGGTCCAGGAGCAGCGCCGCCGACAGGTCCGCCACCGCCTCGTCCAGCCGTCCGGCCTGCCGGTGCGCCTCGCCGCGCTCGGCGAGCGCCCAGGCGTACTCGGGGTCCAGTGCGAGCGCCGCGGTGAAGTCCGCGACGGCCTCCTCCAGCCGTCCGGCCTGCCGGTGCGCCTCGCCGCGCTCGGCGAGCGCCCAGGCGTACTCGGGGTTCAGCGCGAGCGCCGCGGTGAAGTCCGCGACGGCCTCGTCGAAGCGTCCGGCCTGCCGGTGCGCCTGGGCCCGGGAGCCGAGCGCCCAGGCGTTCTCCGGGTTGAGCGCCACCGCGGCGGTGAAGTCGGCCACCGCCTCCTCCGGCCGGCCCGCCAGCCGGTGCGCCTCGCCCCGCTCGGCGAGCGCCCAGGCGTTGTCCGGACCGAGCGTCAGCGCGGCGGTCAGATCGGCGACCGCCTCGTCCAGCCGGCCGGTCTGCCGGTAGGCCTGGCCCCGGGAGCTCAGCGCCCAGGTGTCGCCCGGGTCCAGTGCGAGCGCCGCGGTGAAGTCGGCGACCGCCTCGGCCGGCCGGCCCGCCATCCGGAACGCCTCGCCGCGCTGGGTGAGCGCCCACGCGTACTCCGGGTCGAGCAGGATGGCGGCGGTGAGGTCGGCGACGGCCTCCTCCAGCCGCCCGGCCAGCCGGTGCGCCTGGCCGCGCGAGCCCAGCGCCCAGGCGTCGTCGGGGTCGAGGGCGAGCGCGGCGGTGAAGTCGGCCATCGCCTCCTCGGCCAGCCCCGCGAGCTGCCGGGCCTCACCGCGCCGGGACAGTGCCCAGGCGTACTCGGGGTCGAGGGCGAGTGCGGCGGTGAAGTCGGCGAGCGCGCGTTCGTGGTGGCCGTGCCAGTTGAGCACCCGCCCGCGGTGGGCGAGGGCCTGCGGCAGGTCGGGGGCGATCGCGACGGCCTGGTCGAGATCGGCGAGCGCGTCGTCGTCGCGGTCCTCCACGAAGTACTGGTAGCCGCGGTGGGTGAGGGCCCAGGCCCGGACCCGGGTGGGCAGCCCCGGCCCCGCGAGGGCGTCGAGCGTCTCCAGGACCGGCTGCTCGCCGCCGGCCGCCGTGTGGATCCGGCGGGCCCAGCGGACCAGCTCGGCGTCGTCGCTGTCCTGCGCGGCCTGGTTGAGCATCTCCGCCCACGGGGCCAGCGTGTCCGGCGCGTCCCCGGCGGTGCGCGCGGTGTGCTCCAGTGCCACCGCCAGATGGGCGAGCGGGTCCGCGCAGAGCAGGTGGTAGAGCTCGTTCAGCAGCGGGCGGCGCCAGCGCGGGTCGGCGCCGCGCCGGGCCGCCGGCAGGTACTGCTCGACCGCCGTGCGCGCGGCGGCGTGGTGCTCGGCGAGCCGGGTGTGCGCGGCCGTCCACTCCCGGGGGGTGTGGATCCGGCGCCGGCGCACCATGCTGGTGCGGACCACGGCGTGGTACTGCAGGAAGTCGCCGCGCCCGGTCACGAAGGGCTGCGCCGACAGCCAGGCCCAGGCGGCCGGTTCGGCGTCCGGCACGGCGCAGGCGAAGAGGTCCTGGTTCAACTGCAGCGGGAGCGCCGCCGCCAGCACGGTCTCCCGGCGCTCCTGCTCGGGGATCCACTGCAGGAAGCGCACCACCGCCTGGTCGACCATGTCCGCGCCGACGTCGGCGACCTCCTCCACCGCGCCGGGGTCGGCGGCCGCCAGCAGCGCGACCAGCAGCGGCAGCCGCATCGACATCCGCAGCACCGCGTCGACCACCAGGGGATCGGTCACCCCCCGGGCCGCCAGCAGGTCGCGGGCCTCCTGCTCGGTGAACACCTCCAGCGGCACGTCCACCAGGACCGGCCGCCACGGCGCCCACTCGCGTTCGGCCAGCTCGTCCCGGCCGGCCAGGACGAAGACCACCTCCAGCGGCAGCGGGCCGAACGCGTCGTCGAGGGTCTCCCGCAACCAGCCGTCGAGGTAGCGGCCGGTCAGCTCCCAGGTGTCCAGGAACAGCACGACCCACGGCCGCCGCCCCTGCCGCCGGTCGCGGTCGCAGAGACGGGCGAGTTCGGCGACGAAGGCGCGGCTGAGCGCCGACTCCTCGACGTCCCCGCCGCGCCGGCGCTGGCGCACCCCGGCGATGAGCCGCTCGGCGCCCTGGGCCACGGCGTCCGGGTTGGCCATCGCCGCGACCACGCCCGCGCCCGGCAGCACCGAGGCCGCCCCGAGCGCCGCCTGGGCCGCCATCCGGGTCGGCAGCGAGGCGCCCTCCCCGCCGGGCGGCTGCTCCGGCTCGCGGTCCGCCGCGGCCTGCAGGGAGCGCCGGTACTGCTCCACCGCCTTGTCGAACTCCCGCAGCGGGCCGGCCTGTTCGGCGAGCTGACGGGCGAGTGCGGTGAGCGCCGTCTCGACGCCGTGCACCTCGGTGTCGTCGACCAGCGCGGTGAGCGCCCCGGCCCGCCGCGCCGCCTCGCGCCACTGGGCGAGCAGGGTGGACTTGCCGACCCCGCCCACTCCGCGCACATGGAACAGGAAGTCCGCCGGGTCCGGCCCGGAGTCCGGGTCCGGGTCCCGGGCGAGGTTGTCGGCGAACAGCGCCAGCTGGGCTCTGCGGCCGATGAACTGCGCACCGGTGCGCTGACGCACCGCCTCCGCACGCGACAGACGCCTCCGTGCCTGTGCCATGCCACCCCCTGCCGCTCCACCCGGCGGGTCGCCGACCACGTGTCCGGTGCCGCCGGTGCCGCTGTCGTGAGGACGACCGTAGTGAATCGGCCCCGGACTTGTCCCGCTTTCGGCCGTCCGCCGTGCGCGACGGGGCGGCACCGGCGGACGGCGGGCTTCACCCGGCGGGCGTAACTTCGCACCCGTTCACCCGCGTCGGCGCTGCGAATGCGCCCGGTGCCCCGCGTTCGTGTGCAAACGTGTGTGCCGCCCGGCCGTCCCGCGTGGCGGCCGGCGCAGCCTGCTGACCTTCCATCAAGGAGTACCTGAGATGTCGGTTCGTGGAACGCTCCGCAAGTTCGCCGTGATCGCCACCGTCGCCGCCGCGGCCGCCGTGCTCGCGCCGACCGCCGCGGTGGCGCACGGTTCGGACGAGCACCCCTCCTCCTCGTCGGCGGCTCTCCTGGCCGGCAACGCCGCCGTGGGCCTGGTCGGCCCGCGCATCAGCTGGCTGGAGGCCTTCGAGAGCACCAACGGCTGACCCGTCCGCCCCGCGCCCCGGAGCCCCCGGCTCCGGGGCGTTCGCGTGTCCGGGCCCGGGCCGGTCGCGGCGCGGGTCCGTTCACCGCGGGCGGTGCGTCCTCGGACCGCCCGGACCGGCCCCGCCGTCCACCTGCCAGGTGCGTCCGTCGGCCGTGGCGCCGCGCAGGCCGTCCAGGGTGCCCGGACCGGCGAGCGCGCGGGCGAGGGCGCTGCCGGTGGCGGCGAAGCCGACGGTCCGGGAGGGGTCCCAGTCGGTGCTGGGCCGCAGCCGCCGGCTCATGCCCGCCCAGCCGCGCGGCCCGGCGGCCACCACCCAGG
This sequence comes from Kitasatospora sp. NPDC015120, assembly GCF_043080305.1. Lineage (NCBI taxonomy): Bacteria > Bacillati > Actinomycetota > Actinomycetes > Kitasatosporales > Streptomycetaceae > Kitasatospora > Kitasatospora sp. NPDC015120. The sequence goes on from NZ_JBIBVJ010000001.1 coordinate 924,329, forward strand.
CGTCCGGCGCGGGGGCGGTGAACCGGCGGGCCTGGCGCAGCCAGGAGGCGGCCTCCTCGGGCCAGTCGACGACGGCCGCCACGGTTCCCCCGGCGGCCTGCCAACGGGCGGCGAACGCGCCGGCGGCGGCGACGGAGGCCGGGTCGCGGCCGTGGCCGATCACCACGACGGCATGCCGGGGCACCAGGCCTTCCAGGGCGGCGAGTTCGGCGTCGGTGTGCGGTTCGGCCGGGTCGGCGCCGAGGTCCGGGGGGAAGGCGGAGCCGGGGCCCGCGCCGGGGATGTCAGGCGGCATCGTGGAACACCAGGCCGAGGGTGCGGCGCAGCCCCGAGCGCACGGTGCTGACGCCGTGCCGGACGGGCGCCGCCGACCAGCCGCGCGCCGAGCGCACGGGGCGGTCGCGGGTGGTGAAGACCAGCCCGCGGCCCTGGGGGAGGGCGAGGGAGGTCCCGCGCGACTGGGCGCGCAGCCGCTGCTCGACGGTCAGGAACTCGCCGCCGGTGTAGTCGGCCCCCGGCACGTCGAGGCCGATGACCACCTGGAGCGGGAACACCAGGGGGCCGTACAGGTCGCGGTGGAGGGCGTTCCAGTCGCCGGCCCGGTAGCGCAGCAGGATCGGGGTGGGCCTGGTCTGCCCGGCGGCGTGGCACTGCTCCAGCCATGCGGCGAGGCCGTCCGGCCACGGCGCGGGGCGGCCGAGCCTGGCCGCCCAGTCCCGGGCGACCGGCAGCAGGCGCGGGTAGAGCGCCTCGCGGAGGGCGGCGACCGGGGCGGGGAACGGCTCGCGGAAGTAGCGGTACTGCCCGGAGCCGAACCGGTGGCGCGCCATGTCGACGGTGCTCCGGAAGCGTTCCGCCTCGTCGTAGAGCCCGGCCAGCTCCGCGCACTCGGCGGGGTCGAGCAGGCCGGGCGTCAGGGCGCTGCCGTGCTCCCCGAGTTCCTCGGCGACCGCCGCCCAGTCGGCCCCGTCGACCCGCTGCGCGAAGGTCGCCGCGGAGACGTCCGCGGAGACCTCCGCAGGGGTCTTCGCAGGGGTTTCGGTCATCGTTCGCACGCTCACGTCCGCTCTCCGGTCACTCGTCCCAGCTGTCCCACGCCTTCCACTCTGCGCCGCCGGCCGGGCCCGGGGCTGGCGGGAATCGGCCCTCGCGTTCCGGCCGGCCGGCGTCCGCGGGAGCTCGGGGGCCGTGACCGGGTCGGCGGTGACGCGGGACGGCGGCGGCACGGTCCCGCCCCGGTCCCGGGTGGTCGCGGGGGTCCTGCGGTCGCGGACCGAGGCCGGGCGGGTGGCCGGCCGCCGAGCGGCGCCGCCGGGCCGCTCCACCTCCGCCCTGGCAGGATGACGGGCATGGAACACGTGCTTGGCATCGGCGGGTACTTCCTGCGCGCGGCCGACCCCGAGGCCCTGACGGCCTGGTACCGCGACTGCCTCGGCCTGGACATCGACGGCCACGGCCTGTGGCAGCCGGACGCGGGGCCGACGGTCTTCGCGGCCTTCGACTCCGGGACCGGCTACTTCGGCTCCCGCGAGCAGCAGACCATGGTCAACTTCCGGGTCCGGGACCTGGACGCGATGCTCGCGCAACTGCGGGAGAAGGGCGCGGAGGTGGCCGAGGAGACGCAGGACATGGCCGGGGTCGGCCGGTTCGGCTGGGTCACCGATCCCGAGGGCCGCCGGATCGAGCTCTGGCAGCCCGCCTGACCGGACGGCCGGGCGTCGCCCGGCGCCCCCGCGCGGCGGGCGGGTCAGGCGCCGGCGAGGGGGACGGTCGCCACCGGGGTCCAGGAGAGCTCCCAGGCGCTCTGCCGGCCGGGGCGGGGGCGCAGCCGGAAGCGCACGTCGAGCAGCTCGACGGCGCGGACGCGGACAGGGGCGTGGCTGGGGGAGATGCGGCGGAAGGCCGTCTGGAGGGCGTCGGAGGAGCCCTCGGTCCACGCGTAGCCGAGCGAGATGTGCGGACGGCCGCCGTCGTGCCGCAGGGCGCCGGGGCCGCGGGTGCGGCGGATGGCGTCGCGGACGCGTTCGCGCAGGTCCACCAGGGCGTCGTCGGGGAAGAGGTCCAGGAAGGCCCCGCCGAGCCCGGCGATCGGCGAGCCGGCCATCACCTCGAACGGGCCGGTGGCGGCGAGGTCCTCGCGCAGGGCCGTGACGAGGTCGCCGCGCTCGCCGGCGGTGATCCGGTCGGCGGTGGTGTCGGCGATCATGTCGAGGGTGCAGTGCAGGGTGTCGTCGTCCAGCCGGGTGATCGGGAAGGGGCGCATCGCGGCACGGCACTCGCGGACCAGGCCCGCGAGTCGGAGGTCGGCCCGCAGGTCGGGAACGGCGTAGACGTGCAGGGCGCGGGCGCCGTCGGTCCACGGCGCGCCCTGGAACTTCGGAACGAACTTCTCCACGGTCGTCTCCTCCGTCGAACGGCGGGCGGAACCGGCGGGCCGGCTCCGGGCCGTCGGTGTCCTGGAAGGACGGTAGCCGTGGGGAGGCGGTACCAGAAGGGCGCCCGGCGGAGCGCGGGGGGCGGTCAGTGGAAGGTGAAGGAGGGCGTCGCGGGGTCGGCGCGGGCGGCGAGGTGGACGGGCCAGGCGAGGGCGAGGTCCTGCCAGGGGAGGCCGACCGGGGCGAAGACGGTGGGACGGTCGTCGGGGCGGGCCGGGGCGTCGCCGCGCAGGATGTCGCCGAGCCGGGTGGCGGGGTCCGGGTCGGGGGCGGCGCCGTGCAGGACGCCGGAGGCGGCGGCGAGGACAGGGTCGTCCACGACGAGGCGGGCGGCGCGCAGCAGGGCGGGGGAGAGCTCGGTCTTGCCGGGTTCGTCGAAGCCGAGGCTGGTGAGGTGGAGGCCGGGCCGCAGCACGTCGGCGTCGAGCAGCGGCTCGCGCGACCAGGTGGCGACGAGGACGATGTCGGCGGCCTCGACGGCGGCGCGTGCGGTGGGCACGGCCCGCCCGACGGCCGCGGCGCGCTGCGGGTCGAGGTCGTAGGCGTACACCTCGTCGATCGGCCGCAGGGTGCGCAGGGCCCGCAGCGCGGTCCGGTTCTGGGCGCCGGCGCCGATGACGGCGACCGTCGTCGCATGGTCCGGGGCGAGCGTGTGGGTGGCCAGGGCGGCGGCCAGCCCGGTCCGCCAGGCGGTGACGGAGGCAGAGTCGAGCAGCGCGAGCAGTTCGCCGTCGGCGAGGGCGTGCAGGCAGACGATCCCGCGCAGGGCGGGGGTGGCGGCCGGGAACTTGGCGTTGACCTTCACGGTGTACGCGGGCACGTCGGGGAGCAGCCCGGGAACGAGGCACATGGCGGTTCCGGGGCCGGGCAGCCGGGCGCCCACCCGGTGGGCGGCCGGGAGCCGGTCGGCCGTGCGGAAGCCCGCTTCGAGCGCCGCGAGCACGGTCGGGATGTCCAGGGCGGCCTCGACGGCCGAGCGCGAGAGCAACTGGGTCACGGGGAGCAGTCTCCTCCCGGAGCCGGAGCCGGCGACGACGGGGCGGCGGATGCAGCACGGGGGCGGCACCCGTCACACGGTTGCCGCCCCCGGGGATCGGAGCGCCGGGCCCGAATCGAACGAACTCTTCCCGCTGAAAGCGGGCGTGCTGCCAATGCACCACCGACGCCTGGCCGAACGGGCTTTCCGCCGCCTGCGCGGCCCGCCCTCTCGACGAGGAAGAAACTACCAACTGATGATCAGAAATCGAAATCGCCGGATCGGGCCGGGACCAGCAGGCCCGGACGCGGCCCGCCCCGCAGGTGGAGCCGGCGGAGGAAGCCGAGCACCCCGGGGGTGCCGACGGCCCAGGCGCGGGACTCCGCGCCGGGGTCGCCGCCGGGCAGGAGCGGGCGGCCCGGGGGCCCGCCGGCGCGGGTCAGGATCAGGCCGGCGACCTCCTCGGCGGCCCGCCAGTGGCGTTCCTCCCCGGTGGCCGAGGCCAGGTCGGCCAGCAGCTCGCCGACGCCGGCGAGGCCGCAGCACTGGCCGGTCATGCCCATCCGCGGCGCGAGCGCGCGGCAGACGGCCGCCGCCTCGGCGGCCCGGCCGAGCAGCGCCGGTTCGCGGTAGTGACGGGCGGCCTGGACCAGGACGCTGCCGATGCCGGCGAGCCCGCGGCACCAGGAGCCGTAGCGCCGGGTCGCACCGGGGGCGCGGGCGGCCGCCGCGAGCCGGGGGACGTCCGCGGCGAGGCCGTCGACCAGGCGCCGGGCGGCCTCCGGGTCCCCGCCGGGCAGGGCGAGGAGGAAGTGCGCCAGACCGGCCCGGCCGTGGGCGAAACCCTCCACGAGTGCCGCCGTCGCCGGGCCGGGATCCTCCCGGGGGTCGGTGGGGCGGCCGTCGGTCAGCCGCCGGGCGCACTCGGCGGCCACCGCCAGGTGCTGCGCGGCCTCCTGCGGACGGCCGTCGGCGCGGGCCGCGCGGGCCAGCAGGAGCCGCGCGGTGCCGATCCCGGCGGCGCCGGAGACCTGGTCGGCCGGGAGGTCCTCGCCGAGCGCCCCGCCCGCGCCCGGTGCCCCGCCCCCGGCGCAGGGCCGCTCGGTGCCGAGCAGCCGGGCCGCGTGGGCGAGGAACAGGTCGACGCCGGCGCGGCCGTCGTACAGCCCCGGGCCGAGGCGGCCCAGGGCGGGGTGGGCGGCGGTCCAGCGGGCGAGCGCGGCGGCCGCCGCGCGGACCTCCGGCCGGTCCGGGTGCTGGAGCAGTTCCAGGCCGAGTCCGGCGGCGCCGTCGTAGAACGACAGCAGGGTGCGCGGCTGCCCGCCCCGGGGGCCGGCCCCGACCAGCTCGTGGGCCATCCGGACGCAGCGGTCGAGGGTGTGCCGGACGGTCTCGGCGAGCAGGTCGCCGGTCACCGCCGCCGGCCGCCGGGAGGGTCCGGCGGGGCGGAGGGGGGTGTCGCGCCGCAGCCGGGCGGCGGCCGAGGTCCGCTCCCCGGCGTCGGGGCTCAGCAGTCCGGCCACCACCGCCACCACGGCGTCCGCCACCGTGCCCGGCCCCGTGCCCGGCCCCGCGGCCGGCGTCGTGGCGGGACTGTCCGAGGGCAGCGCTCCGGCCAGGCAGGCGAGGGTGCGCTCGCGGTTGACGGCCGGGTCCGGGTCGATCACCACCGGGTCGAGTCCGGTGGCGGCCCAGTGCAGGGTGGCGCCGAGCGCGTAGTAGTCGTCGGCGGGCCGCGCCGCGCCCGCGCCGGGCAGGCCGTAGCCGCGGGTGGCGCCCTCGGGCCGGTCGCCGGCGAGGGAGCTGACGCCGAAGTCGACCAGCGAGCAGCCGACCGGGCCGTCGAGCACCACATTGGCCGGCTTGAGGTCGCACACCACCACGCCCCGCGCGTGCACCGCGTCCAGGACGGCCAGCAGCCCGCGCGCCAGCGCCCACCAGTCCCGGCCGTCCGCGCCGCCGCCGGCCGGGTGGTACGGGCCCGCGGCGAGGACGTCGCGGCGCAGGTCCCGGGGCCCGCGGGCGGTGCTCACCAGGTACTCGTCCTCGCCGTGCCGGAAGTAGTCGACCAGGCGCGGCACCCCGGGCACCCCGTCGAGCGCGGCCAGCACCCGCCGTTCGTGCCGGAGCCGGCCGCGGGCGTCGGTGCCGGACGGGTCCTCGGCGACGAAGGCACGCGCCTGCTTGACCACCACCGCCCGCCCGGTGGCGAGTTCGACGGCGCGGTAGACGTGGCCGTTCGGTGAGCGGGTGATCCCGGCGGTGATCCGGTAGCGGCCGTCGCCGACCCGGGTGCTCGCCTCCGGTCGCGCGGCGCGGGCGGCGAACGGGTCCGCCGCCCAGGGCGGTTGGCGGTAGGCACCGCCGGCCAGCCCGGGGAAGGCCTCCCCGGCGGGGCCGGTCATCACGAGGTCCGGGTCCTCGTCGGTGACCCGGAAGGGCCCGTAGCGGTAGTAGACCGGGGCGTCCGCCCGCAGCCGCCGGTCGCTGACCACCCGGGGGCCGGGACGGCCCGCCAGCACCTCGGCCAACTCGCCCGCCAGTGCCTCGATCCCGCCCGGTGCCGGGTAGACCGTCACCGCCTTGCCGACGGCCGCGGCGCCGCGCAGCCCGGAGTTGAGCCGCCCCAGTACGGCGGCGTCGGCGGCGAACTTGGCGTCGCAGCGGTGGCGGAGCAGGACGGGGAGCACCAGGTCGACCAGGTCCGCCAGGTGCTCGGGCCGGCCGGAGAGGTGGAGCTTCCAGCCGTGGGCGAGGGCGGGCATCCGCGGGTCGTGCAGGTACAGCCAGCCGTCGCCGGCGTGCAGCCGGCGGCGTGGGCCGGCCGCCGCGCTCAGGTGGGCCGCGATCCGGGACCGCACCTCCCCGGCCGCCCCGTCACCGGACCCGCCTGCCGCCGCCATCGCCGAGCCACCCCTCCCGTGATCCGTGCCCCGTGATCCGTGCCCCGTGCCCTGCGTGCCGCGAGCCGCCGCCGGTTCCCCCGGCCCGGCAGCGCGGTGACCGCCGCGCGGACGCCCGCCCGGCGGTCACCTTCCTACGCGGAGCTCCCGACGGAGGTCAGTAGTCGAGCCCGCACTCGAAACGGGTGGGGACGTAGGTGACCCACGGGTCGTCGAGACAGGCCACCGGGGCGAGGTCCGCGTCGAACTCGTCCTCGAAGGCGATGGTCTCCTCGTCGATGTCGAGCAGACCGGCGTCGCGGATCTCCAGAAGCTGTGCGCTCATGAGGGTTCCTCCCGTAGAGGGTCGGTGGATACCTGTTCGACGGCATGCTCATGCTAGCCACCTCGGGGCGTTCACCACAGGGGCGCGACATCACCACATCTGCGACACCCGGGTCCGGACCCGTGGTTTGACGGTGTGTGACATGGCACCGAACGGCTGACCGGCGGACTTCTGCGGTGCTACGGTCGGGCCCATGTCCAAGACCGAGATCGACCGGCTGACCGCCGAGTTCTTCGCCGCGTTCGACAACCGCGGCGGCGAGCGGGCCGACGTGGCCCGGATCCGGCGGCTGATGCTCCCGCAGGGAGTGATCGTCAGCACCTCCCCGACGTTCACGGTCTACTCCGTCGAGGAGTTCGTCGCGCCGCGCGAGCGGCTGCTGAACGACGGCCGGCTGGTGGGCTTCGCGGAGTGGGAGACCTCCGAGCGCACCGAGATCGCGGGGGACGTCGCCTCCCGCATCGGCGAGTACCGCAAGTCCGGCACCCTGGACGGCGAGCCGTACGAGGGCGGCGGGACGAAGACCTTCCAGTTCGTCCGCACCCCCGAGGGCTGGCGGATCGCCGCCTTCTCCTGGCACGACCCGGCCTGAGCCCGGGACCGGGCGACCCGCGGGCCGCCGCCACGCCCGCACCGCCGCCGGCCCGGCCCGGCTGCGGGCACGGGGCGGTGACGTGGCAGCATCCCGGATGTGGTGATCTACGACGAACGACTCTCCGTCCCGCTGCGCTGGTGGCTGGCGGCCCTGGCGGCCGCCGCCGCGCTCACGGCCGCGCTGCTCCCGCTCGGCCCGCTGACCGCGCTCGCCGGCGGAGCCCTGCTGCTCGCCGTCGTCGCCCCGGCGCTGAACGGGTACGGCGCGGTCCGGATCAGGGTCTGCGACGGCGTCCTGGTGGCGGGACCGGTCGTGCTGCGCGGCGAGCACACTGGGGCCGTCGAGGTGCTCGACGAGGACGGCGCCTTCGCCTGGCGCACCCGGCTGGCCGGGCCCAGGGCCCGCCTGCTCATCCGCGGTTACCTCCCGCGTGCGGTCCGCGTCGAGGTCGCCGAGCCCTCCCTGCTCTGCCCCTACGTCTACCTCTCCACCCGCCGTCCCGAGGCCCTCGCCGCCGCCCTGGCCGAGGCCCGTGACCACTGCGCACCGCGAGCCGTCAGCGGCCGCTGACCCGTTCCGGGGTGCGGCCGGGGTGCCCCGGCGGGGCGGGGCGCCGCATACTGCCGGTGGCACCGCCCGGGACGGGCGGGCGCACGACGCACCGGGGGAGAGATCCGTGACGTACGAGAGCGCCGACCGCACCGCCGCACCCGGCCTCGGCATCGTGGGCGCCGCCGCCCGCGTCGGCTGGGGCGTGCTCGGCGTCGCCCTGTTCGCCTGGACGGTCTTCGAGGCGGTGAAGCACACCGGCCTCACCGTGCCGCTCGCGGTCCTGGGCCTGCTCGTTCCGTGGCTCGCCGCACTCGCCCGGCCCGCCTCGGGCGCGCCACCGGCCCCGGGTGCGGCCGCCGTCCGCCGGGCGCTGCTGCGCGTCCGGACACCGCTCGCCGTCATGGTGGTCTGCTCGCTCGTCCCCGGTCCCGCCGACAACACCGCCGCACCGTTCACCTTCGGCATGGCCTGGCTGACCCACCTCGTGCTGCGCCGGGCCCTGGGCCGCGACCCGCGCTGACCCCCCGTCCGGCCCGGCCGCCGTCCCCCGGGGGCGCCCAACCCCGCCGACGCGCCGGGCCGCGCTCCCGTGCGCCGTCGGCGGCGGAGCGCGCCGGGGCCGCAGGCGGGCATCATCCTCCGCGGACGGCGGCGCGACCGATGGGGGCCGGTTCCGACGGTGCGGGAACGGGGACGGGTGCTGCTGGGGTTCGCCGTGTTCGGGGTGTTCTGGGGCGCCTGGGGCGCACTGATCCCGGAGGTCCAGCGGCGGGCGGGGGTGGACGACGGCGAACTCGGGATCGCCGTCCTGATGATCGGCCTCGGCGCGCTCTGCTCGATGCGGCCGGCCGGTGCGGCCGTGGACCGCTCCGGCCGCTCCGCCGTCGCGGTGCTCCTGCTGCTGATGGCGGTCGCGGCCGTGCTGCCGGTCCGGCGCGCGGCGCACCGGCGCTGATGGCCGCGCTCGCCGTCCTCGGCGCGGCCTCCGGGGCCGTCGACGTCGGCGTCAACGCGCCGGCCGGCGCGGAGGAGAGCCGCTCCGGCCCGCTGATGAACGCCGCCCACGCCTGCTTCTCGGCCTGCGTGGTGTGCGGCGCCCTCGCGGCGGGCCTCGCGCTGGGGCGCGGCCTCGCGGCCGGCACGCTCCTGGCGGCGGTGGCCGTGCTCCTCGCCGGGGGCGCGGCCGTGCTCGGCCTCCCGGGCCCGTCGGCGGCAACGCCCCCGGCGAGGAGCACGGCGGCGCGACCGTCGGCGGGCGGGTGTCGCGAACCGGCCGCTGCTGCTGCTCGGGGTGCTGTGCGCGCCGGCGTTCCTGGTCGGGAACGCCTGGCAGAGCTGGAGCGCGGTGATGCTGCGCACCGTCCACCACACCGGCGCGGGCGCCGCCGCGGCCGGCCCGGTGGTGTTCGCGGCCTCCGCCGCCGTCGGCCGGCCGGCCGGGCACGCGCTGGCCGGCCGACGGCCGCGGCGTCAGCTGCTCGCGCCGGGCGCGGCGGTGGCGGCCGCCGGCACCCTGGGCGCCGCGCTGGCCCCTGGCATGGGGGCGATGCTCGCGGGACTGGTCGTGGCCGGCCTCGGTACCTCGGTGTGCGCGCCGGCGCTGCTCTCGCCGGCCGGGGCGCGGGCCCGCCCCGGGGTGCGGTCCTCCGCCGTGGCCGTGGTCGCCTCCGTCGGCTACGGGGGCTTCCTGGCCGGGCCCGCCGCCGTCGGTCCGACCGCTTCGGTGGCCGGACTGCGGGCGGCACTCGCCGCCGTGGCCGCCGTGGCCGGGGTGGCCGCGGTGCTCGCGCTCGCGGCGCTGCGCATGCTCCCGGCCTCGGAGGGCACGGACGGCGCGGAGGGCGCGGAGGGCGCCGAGGGTGCGCCGGGCCTCCCCGACCGTCCGTCTGTTCGGTCGGGACGCCGGAAACAGAAGCTGTGATGTGATGGGCGGATGATCGACGATAGATTCGCCGCGGAGTGCCTGGGCCCGGTGGAGGAGGCCGTCCGACGGGCGGCGGCCGCCGAGATCATGCCGCGTTTCCGCGCGCTGACCGCCGACCAGGTGGCCGAGAAGAACGGCCCGCACGACCTGGTGACGGTCGCCGACCGGGGCGCCGAGGCGCACCTGACGGCCGCTCTCACGGCGCTGCTCCCCGGCTCGGTCGTCGTGGGGGAGGAGGGCGTCGCCGTCGACCCCGGCCGGTACACGGCACTGGCCGGCGACCGCCCGGTCTGGATCGTCGACCCGATCGACGGCACCCGCACCTTCGTCCGCGGCGACGAGGGGTTCTGCACCCTGGTCGCCCTCGCCCACCGCGGCGAGCTGCTGGCCTCCTGGACGTACGCCCCGGCCCACGACCGCATGGCGACGGCCCTGCGCGGCGGCGGCGCCCGCCTCGACGGCGCCGCCCTGCGGGCCGGCTCGCCGGCCGCCGGCGCACCGCTGGAGATCGCCGCCTCGTACCCCTTCCACACCACCCCCGAGGCGAAGCGCGCGCTGCTCCGCCTGCGCACCGAGGGCGTCCGGGCCCGCCCGTGCGCGGGCTCGGCGGGTCTGGAGTACCTGGAGATCGCCCGCGGCGCCCTCGACGCGACCGTGTTCGCCTGGGAGAACGCCTGGGACCACGCGGCCGGGCTGCTCCTGGTCGCCGAGGCGGGCGGCGCCCACACCACCCTCTCCGGCGCCCCGTTCCACCTCGCCGGCGGCAACGCCCTGCCGTTCGTCACGGCCCGCGACACGGAAACGGTCACCCGGATCCGCCACCTCCTGCTCGGCGACCACCCCGCCCCGTAGGGACCCACCCGGCCCTCGCGAGGTCCCGCTGGCCGGCTCGGCCCGGCAGCCGCAGGAACGGCTCCGGACGACCCCGTCGCGCGGGGCGGGTGGGCCGGGGTCCGCCGACCGGCCCCGGCCGGGTGCGGCGGGGCCGGTCAGCCGCCGACGTGGTCGCGGACGGCGTCGGGGAGGCGGCGGCCGGTGACGGAGCGCCAGGCGCGTTCGACGGCGCGGGGGCCGAGGTCGCGGGCGAGGAGGCCGAGGTTGACCACGCTCGGCCAGGTCAGGGGGTGCGGGAACTCCTCGTAGCAGGTGATGCTGCGGACCAGCCACTCCATCGCCTCGCGCGGCCGCCCCTGCTCGGCGGCGAACAGGCCGAACTGGCCGAAGGTCCGTGCGAGTCCCGGCGTGTCGCCGATCCGGTGCGAGACGTCCAGGGCCTTGCGGTACCGGGCCTCGGCGTCCGCCGCCCGGCCGCCGGTCTGGGCGGCCAGGCCGAGCTGGTGGTGGCCGACCGAGACGCCGGCCTGGTCACCCAGTTCCTCCCGGACCTCCAGGGCCCGGGCGTACCAGGTCTCCGCCCCGGCCAGGTCGCCGCGGTGGGCGGCGACCACGCCGAGCTGGTGCTGGCTGGCGGCCGTGCCGGGCCGGTCGCCGAGGTCCTGGCGGATCCCCAGCGCCCTGCGGTGCCAGGACTCGGCCTCCTCGAACCGTTCCCGGGCGGTCGCCAGCACGCCGAGCTGGTGGCAGCTGCGGGCGGTGTCCGGCAGGCTGCCCGCCTCCTCGGCGAGGGCCAGGGCCTCCCTGCACCACTTCTCGGCCGCGTCGAGGCGGCCCAGTTCGGCGGCGACGGCGGCGAGCCGGTGGTGGAGGTCCGTGACGAGGGGGAGGTCGGCGGGCCGGTCGGCGCCGGCCAGGGCGCGCCCGAACCACAGGTAGGCCTCCTCGGAGCGGCCCTGTTCCTGGGCCAGCACGCCGAGCTGGTGCCGGCAGGCCGCCGCCCGTTGCGGCTCGCCCAGGCGCTCGAAGGCGTCGAGCGCCTGCCGGGTGCGCCGCTCGGCGTCGGCGGGCCGGCCGAGGCGGTGGGCGATCACCCCGAGCTGGTGGTGCCCGAGCGCGACGCCGTCGGCGTCGTCGAGCTGTTCCAGCACGGCCAGCGAGCGCAGGTACCACTGCTCGGCGTCGTCAAACTCGCCGCGGTCCACCGCGATCCGGCCGAGCTGCTGGTAGCCGTCCGCGAGGTCGTCGAGCTGGTCGGGGTCCGGCGGCCGCTGGTCGACGGCCTGGTGGATCTCCCGGAAGGCGCGTTCGGCCTCCTCCGTCCGGCCTGCCCGGACCAGGCGCCGGGCGTCGGCGCCGACGACGGACAGCCAGAGCGCGCCGGCCGGGGTGTCGGCCGGCGGAGGGCCGCCGGGGCCCGACTCCAGGGCGGTGCGCACCAGGTCGGTCCAGCCGCGCGCCTCGGTGTCCAGCCCGTGGGCGCTCCAGTAGGCGGGCAGCGGCCGGACGAGTGCCCGGGCCTGCAGCCACCGGCCGTCCCCGACGGCCCGGCCGAGCAGCGCGCCGATGGTCCGCCGCTGGAGGTCGAGCGCGGTCAGGGCGAACTCGCGGCTGCCGCCCAGCAGTTCGCGGGCGAGCAGCAGGCAGAAGTTGACCTGGGCGCCGAGCAGGGCCTGCTCCGCGGCCGCGTGCTGCTCGGTGAACGCGGGCTCCGCGGCGCGCCACCGGGCGGTGAGGACGGCCGCGACCGCCGGGTGGACGCCGAAGGCGGTGCCGTGCGAGGCGGTGAGCAGACCGAGGCCTGCCGCCCTTTCCAGCAGCCGCTGCCAGTCCTCGGTGCCGCGGTTCCGGAAGTGTTCGGGCGCGAGCGGCTGGCGGGAGAGCAGGGCGAGCACCGTGGCGTCGGCGGTCCCGTGGCAGAGCGTGACGGCCGCCAGCGCGCGACGGTCGGCGGCGGGAAGCCGGTCCAGGGCGTAGGCGGCGCTCACGGCGAGCGCGGCGTCTCCGGCCTCCCGCTCCCCGGCCTCCCGTCCCCCGGCCTCCCGCTCCCCGCCCGGCGGACCCCCGGCCGCGGCAGCCGCGGCGCGCGCCAGGGTGTCCAGGGTGTGCCACGGTTCGTGGCCGCCGAGCGAGGACAGCACGAGCCGCATGCGCAGCGGGTGTCCGTCCAGCCACTCCAGCAACTGCCCGAAGACCCGCAGCCCGCGTTTGCGGACGGTGTCGGGGTCGTCGGCGAGCAGCTGGTCGGCGTACAGGACGGCCTCGTCCGGCTCCAGGCCCGGCACCTCGATCCGCAGCGGTCCCGGGCCCAGCCAGTCCTCGGTGGTCCGGCTGGTGAGGACGACCGCGCCGTGTCCGCGCCGGGCCGCGCGTTCGAGGAAGGCCTTGAGCTCGGCGCGTTCCTCCTCGGTCGGGGCCGGGACGCCGCCGGCCGGGCCGTGCCGCGTGTGCAGGGACTCGACGCCGTCCCAGATCAGCAGCACGTCGTTGGTGTCGAGCGCCTCCTCGACGGCCTTCCGGCGTTCGGCCGGCGCGAGCGGGTCGAACTCCTCGGGGGTGAACAGCCGCCGGCCGATCCGGTCGACGACCCCGGCCAGGCCGAACGACGCCACCCCCGGGGCGAAGGAGTGCAGGAGCACCGCGTCCGGCCCGTCCACCGCGCCGGTGTCCCGCCACCAGCGGCCGAAGGCCTTCGCCAGCTCCGTCTTCCCGATGCCCGCGGGGCCGTGAAGGACGATCACGCGGTGGAGCCGGGCCGCCGCGTCCAGCCGGAGCAGCAGGCCGTCGCGTCCGGTGAACGCCCCGACGGCGGCCAGGCCTTCCGCGTGGCCCGGGGCGTTGCGGGCGGGGCCGGGGCCGGGGGCGGGGGTGTCGTCGGACAGCACCAGCTGCGGCCCGGTCCCTTCGGCCTGCGGCGCGGGGAAGATCACCTCGCTCCGGCGGTGGAGGGCCGGGACCGTCCAGTCGGCCAGTGGCAGCGGGCCCCTGGGGGAGGGGCGCCGGTCCTGTTCGGCGAGGTGCCGGCGGCCGGCCGCGACCGCCCGGGTGAGCGGGACGCCGGAGGCCAGCCGCGTGTAGACCGCCGTCAGGAACCCGGCGGTGGCCATCGGGTCGAGCCCGTACGGCAGCGCGAGAACGGCGGCGGCGCCCTCCCGGAGCAGCCGGCCGGCCGCGGCGGCCTCGGACTGCCCGGCCGGGCTGCCCGACCGCCGGGTGCCCAGGACCACCAGCGGGACCTCGGCGGAGGCCAGCAGCCGGGCGACGCGCCGGACCGGCACCGGCTCCGCGCCCCCTTCCGGGTTCTCGAACGCCAGCGCGCCGTCGGCCTCGAACCGCGCCCCGGGCTCGAACGGCGTCCCGGCCCCGGCCCGCGTCCCGGCCCCGGAGCCGGGGACGACGACGGCGCCGTCGAAGTGCACGATCCGGAACGGCCGGCCCTCCTCGCGTGCCGCCCGGAGCGTCTCGCCGAGGCCGGCGAGGGTCGCCGGGCGCAGGACCCGGAGCTCGACCGCGCCGCCCGGCGCCGCGAGCCGGCGCAGCAGGGGGAGGGCGGTGGTCCGGGGAGCGGCGTCACCCGGGCCGTCCGGCGGGGCGGCCACCAACAGCACCCGAAGGAGTGAACCGCCCGCGACGGTGACCGCGTCGCGGGGGTCGGCCGCGGCGGGGCTCCGGGTGACCGTCACCTCGTCGAGGGCCGGCGGGAACGAGTGGTCCGGGTCCGCCATCAGGTCCCAGGGCAGGGCGAGCAGCGGTGCGGAGTCCGAGCGCAGCACGATCTCCAGCGCGCTGCCGCGGGCCCGGGCCCGTGCCCTGGTCCGCCGGTAGGCGTCCCGGCCGGGGCCGCTCCCGAACAGCGCGGAGAACATCCGGGCGCCCCAGCCGGGGAGCTGGCGGGCGGTGTGCGGGCCGCGCTCGCCGTAGGCGCCGAACGGCGTCCGGAGGTAGTCCTCCAGGTACCAGCGCAGGCCGTCCAGGGCCGGGTCGCCCAGGGGACCGTGCAGCCATCCGGCGTCGACGGCGGGCGCCGGGACCTCGTCTCCCGGCGGCCACTCCGTCACGGACATCCGGCCGTCGGCGTGGAGATCCAGCACCAGACGTTCGACCACAATCGCCCCCAGCGAGTGCTTGGCGGCCGCTCGGCCGTTCCGCTGCGGAGCACAGGGTAGCGGCGTCGCCACGCGGAACGGACGCCCGGGTGCGAAGTCACGGTAACGATCCGTCAAAGGAGCGCGGGCCGGGGAGCGAAACGGAAGGGGCAGCCGGTCTGCCCCAAGGGGCAGACCGAACGTTCCGTCGGTCCCCGTCCGCCCCCGCCCGGCCCGCCGGGCGGAACGCCCCGTTCACCTTCCCGCCACCGGCCGACCCTGCCGCTGACCAGCGCTGTCGCGCTCGCGTCAAGGATCTCCGGGCCGGCCGAGGGGGCGTCAAACCTGCCGGGCCGGTGATCCTGCGGGCGTGCCGCGTCACTTGACCGTGTTTTCGGGCTGGGATTCACTTTTCCCCGGCGGCGGAAAGCGAAGTGCACGAATTCCGTCGGGCCCGTCCCGGAGTCCGCGGTTCGCGGGCCGTCCGCCGAAAAGTGGTTCGTCATCGTTCCCCGTTGAGATGGAGGTGCTGTCATGAAGCTCGTTCACTTCGTGAAGAAGGTCATGCCGGAGAAGAGCCTGAAGGCCTACGCCTGGTACGGCTGGATCTAATTCCCGGCGGTTCTTCCGCTGCCGGACGCGTGCCCGGCGAGTGCCACCCGCACTCGCCGGGCACGGGCCGCTCGCCGCGAGCCGGCCTCCCGCAGCCGCTCACCCCTTGGAGTCACGGATGGCTATGTCCAGCACCGGCCGGAGCGCCCGCGTCACCCTCTTCGCGCCGCGGATCGAGGAGCTCCTGCACAAGTACCGAGGTCAGGACCTGTTCCGCCTGGAGGCGGACACCGTCGGGGTCGCCGGTGCCGACCTCATGGACGGACTGCTGCGCAGCAGGCCGGCCAACGCGGAGGAACGCCCGACCTTCAAGCCCGTGCAGGGGCGGCCGGTCACCCGGGCCGACGCGTCCGCGCTCATGCAGGCCGTCTCCGCCGACGTCCGGGCCGCTTTGAAGAAGCCGCTGGACGACCGGACGGACCTCTCCGGGAAATGGCCGCACACCCCGCACGTGTATCTCCGGGACCTCGTCTTCGGGCGGGAGAGTTTCCGGTTCCGGGTGCTCGTCGACCGCCGCCTGGAACTCACGCCGAAATTGACCTGGATGGCCGTCGCGGCCGGAACGGCGATGCTCGGAAAGCCGGGCACCGAAATTCCGCTGTCGAATCTGGCGGCCCGGGTGCTGGACGCCGAGTCGTACGACGACCGCCGCTACGCGATGTACCTCTACCGGCGGGTGGCGGCCCCGATCTGCTTCACCGTGGCCGCGCTGGTGACCAACGCGGTCTGGCTGGGGGCGCCCTTCGACGACGACGTGCCCAACCGGGACGTGCTGCTGGAGGCGCTGCGGCTGCTGCCGCCGTCCTGGAACATCCTGCGGGTCGCCTCCCCGGAGTTCGGCGAGGTCGACGGCCGGATCGGCCGGCAGGACGACATCCTGATGCTGCCGCTGCTGAGCCACCGCGACCCCCGGCTCTGGGACGACCCGGAGGCCTTCCGCCCGGAGCGCTGGAAGGACCTCGACCCCGACACCCAGCCCGGCTACCTGCCGTTCGGGCACGCCGACGAACGCTGCTGGGGGCGCCACATGGTGATGCCGCTGGCCGAGCGGATCCTCGACGCCGTCCGCCGCGACGGCCTGGTGGTGAGCCCGGAGCAGCGGGTCGGGCGGGTGGAGCTCGACGGCCTGCTGGAGGTCTCGGGCGTGCGCGTGGTCCGCCGCTGACGGGCCGTGCGGGCGGCGGCGCGGTGCCCGTCCCGGGCCGGGCATCCCGGTGCGACACCCCGGCCACGCCCCCCGCCCACCACGCGCCGGCCTGCGGCGACGACAATGGCGCGGTGAACGACGCGAACGGTACGAGCGGCACGCCCAGGATGAACAGCACGGACAGCACGGACAGCACGAACGACACCGACGAGGACCTCCAGGCCCTGGTGCACGACGCCATGGCGGCGGCCGTGCGCTCGCCCCTGCGCGGCCGGGTCGCCGACTACATCCCCGCCCTCGCCGAGGCCGACCCGGCGGCGTTCGGCATGGCGATCGCCACCCTCGACGGCCGGGTCCTCGGCGCGGGGGACTGGCGGAAGCCGTTCTCCGTGCAGTCGGTGTCCAAGCTGTTCACCCTCGCCCTGGCGCTCGCCGAGGGCGGCGACGCCCTGTGGACCGGCGTCGGCCGCGAGCCCTCCGGCAACCCGTTCAACTCGCTGGTCCAGCTGGAGTCCGAGCACGGCATCCCGCGCAACCCCTTCATCAACGCCGGTGCCCTCGTGGTGACCGACCGCCTGCTGGAGCTCACCGGTGACGCGGTCGGCGCCGTCCTGGAGCTCCTGCGCGCGGAGTCCGGCGACCGGGCCGTCGACGTCAACCGCTCGGTGGCCGCCTCCGAGGCCGAGCACGGCCACCGCAACGCCGCCATGGCGCACTTCATGGCCGGCTACGGGAACCTGCGCAATCCGGTCGAGGACGTGCTCGCCCACTACTACGCCCACTGCGCGATCGAGGCCGACTGCCGCGACCTGGCGCTGGCCGGCCTCTTCCTCGCCCGCCACGGCGTGCGGGCCGACGGCTCGCGCCTGCTGACGCGCAGCGAGGCCAAGCGGGTCAACGCCGTGCTGCTGACCTGCGGCACCTACGACGCGGCCGGCGAGTTCGCCTACCGGGTGGGCCTGCCCGGCAAGAGCGGCGTGGGCGGCGGGGTCCTCGCCGTCCTGCCCGGCCGGGGCACGGTCTGCGCCTGGAGCCCCGGCCTGGACGCGGCCGGCAACTCGGTGCTCGGCGTCGCGGCCCTGGACGCCCTGACGACGGCCACCGGCTGGTCCGTGTTCTGACGGCGGCCCGGGCCGGGGGATCCACCCGGACGGCTCCGGCTGGTGACGGGCCGGAAGCTGACGGTCACGAAGTTGTTATGCCCTCTTCACCGGATCGACGACCGGCCGGGTCATGCTCTGCACCGGCGGTGGCCACCGCCGAAGGCGCGCCGGCCAGCAGGCGCACTGACAAGGGACTGACACCGTGACCGTCCGCCGCACCCTCATCGGCACCCTCGCCGCCGGGCTGCTCGCCACCGCCTGCGCCGTCCTGCCCGTCGGCAGCACCGCGCAGGCCGCCGGCGGCGCCCCGGGCGAGCTCCCGTTCGCCTCCGCGACCACCGTCGGCCTGCACAACACCTACGACCCGGCCGCCTTCGGCTACCTCGCCCAGGGCCTGGACACCGGCACCGGCATGATCGAGCTGGACGCCTGGCCGAACGCCGTCACCAAGGAGTGGAAGGTCAGCCACTCCAACCCGCTGGGCAACGCCAACAACTGCGTCAGCGCCACCACGGCCGCCCAGCTCTACTCCGGCGGCGGCAACAAGAACCTGGAGACCTGTCTGGACGACGTGCGGATCTGGCTCGCCGCCCACCCCGGCGCCGGCCCGCTGGTGATCAAGCTGGAGCTCAAGCCGGGCTTCTCCGGGAACCTCGGCATGGGCCCCGCCCAGCTCGACGCGCTGATCGCCGCCCACCTCGGCTCCACGGCACTGCGCCCGGCCGATCTGCTCGCCAAGCCGGGCGGCGGCGCCTACCCGACCCTGGACGACGCCGCCCGGGCCGGCAACTGGCCCACCAGGTCGGCGCTCGCCGGCCGCGCCCTGGTGTACGTCATCCCCGGCACCGTCGAACTGGACAACCCGTTCGACACCCTGCACACCGACGTCGAGTACGGCCGGTACCTGCGCGACCTGGCCGCGGCCGGCCGGATCGGGGAGGCCCGGATGTTCCCGACCGCGCTCGGCGCGGCGGCCGGCGACCCGCGCACCAGGTACGGCGAGACCTCGATCCGCCCGTGGTTCGTCGTCTTCGACGGCGACGCCGCCACCTATGTGAACGGCATCGACACCACCTGGTACGACACCAACCACTACCTGCTGACGATGACGGACGCCCACAACGTCGCGCCTGCCATCAGCAACACCGACCCCACCGCCGACCAGGCCCGCACCCGCACCGAACAGCTCGCCCGCGCCCACGCGACCATCGTCTCCAGCGACTGGCGCAAGCTGCCCGCCGTCCAGTCGCTCGTCCTCCCGCGCGGCTGACCCCGGCTCACCGCGGCCTTCCCCCGGCGGCCGCGACGGCGGGGCCGGTTCCCCGCGGCCGGACGGCCGGACGGCCCGCCCCCGGCACCCGGGGCCGGGCCGGCCGTCCGGCCGTCCGGCCGTCCGGGCGGCGCGCCCGGCGGCGGGGCTCAGCCCGCCGCGGCGTCCCCGGACCCTGCCAGCGAGGCCACCAGCGAGCGGAACGCCGCCCGGTAGACGCTCGGCGTGGTGCCGGTGTGGCGCTGGAAGTGGTGGCGGAGGTTGGCCGGTGTGCCCAGGCCCGTCCGGGCCGCGATCCGCGCCACCGGCTCGTCCCCGCGCTCCAGCAGCCGCTGCGCCCGCTGGATCCGCACCCGCAGCAGGTACTGCAGGGGCGGCAGTCCGGTCTCCGCCCGGAACCGGCGGCTCAGGGCCCGGACGGTGAGACCGGCGTGGCCGGCGATGTCCTCCAGCGTCAGCGGACGGTCGAGCCGCGTCTCCAGCCAGCCGAGCGTGGGCCCGAGGCCGTCGCCGGACACCGGGGCACCGACCGGGGCGCCCGGCCCGCCCGGTGCCCCGGCGCCCTCCGCGTACAGCTCCAGGAACACCTGCCGCTCCGTCTCGACGGCCACCGCCACCCCGTGGTCCACGGTGATCAGCCGCAGGCAGAGGTCGACCCCGCCGAGGACCCCGGCGGCGGTGTGGAACGGGCCGTCCGCCACCACCACCCCGTCCGGGTCCACCTCGGTCCGGGGGTGGCGCCGGGCCAGTTCGGCGGCGAGTCCGGGCGCGGTGGAGGCCCGGCGGCCGTCCAGCAGCCCGGTCGCGGCCAGCGTGAACGTCCCGCTCCCGAACGCCCCGATCCGGCAGCCCCGGTCGGCGGCCGCCCGCAGGGCCCCGGCCACCTCCGGCGGCGGACCGCCGGGCCGGACGGCCTGCCCCGGCACCAGCACGGTGTCGGCCTCCGTCAGCTCCGCCAGGCCGTCCAGCCCCCACGGCGCCGCCAGGCCGAAGGCCGCAGGCCCGCCGGTCGACCGGAACCCGGGCGCGGCGCAGAGCCGCACCTCGTACGAGACCCGCGGGTGGCAGCGGTCGGCCGTGCCGAAGCAGACGGCCGGCGTCGTGACGTGATGCCCCGGCACCCCGTCGAGCAGCAGCACGGCGATCACAGGCATGTCCAGAATTTAGCCCAGGGTGATCTCGCCGCCGCTGTCGGCCCCGGGGGCCCGGCGCGAAGGATGGGACGCACCGACGCCGCAGGTCACCGGCCCTGCGGGCGATCGGTTCCCGACACCCCCGGCGTGCCCGCGCACGCCCCCGAACGAATGGAACGCCCATGTCCCGAAGCGCCTCCCGGTCCCGCCGTACGGCCCGCGCCGTCACCGTCGCCCTCGCCGCCGCGGCCTGCGTCGCGACCCTGACCGGACCCGCCGGGGCGATCGTCAACGGCCGGGCGGCCACCGAGCACTACCCCTTCATGGCCTCGATCCCGATGACCGTGCCCGCGATCGGGTTCGACGACGGCGTGTGCGGCGCGGCCCTGATCCACCCCCGCTGGGTGCTCACCGCCGCCCACTGCGTGGACACCTCGCTGGTGCGCCCCGACGGCATCGTGCGCATCGCCTCCGAGCGGCGCACCGAAGGCGGCACCGTGCGCGGCATCGAACGGACCGTCACCCACCCCGGCTACCTGCAGGGCGCGGCGGCCGGGGCGAACCGGGACGACCTCGCCCTGGTCCGGCTCGACCGCGCCGCGCCGCAGACCCCGGTCCCGCTCGCCGACCGGGCCGGAGCCCCGGGAACGCCGACCCGGCTGCTGGGATTCGGCACCACCGCCGACACCACCGACATCACCCGGGCCGCGTTCGCCGGGCGCCTGCGGCAGCTGGACACCCGCATCGGTGCGGTCGACGAGTGCGAGCCGGGCCGCGCCGGGCTGACCAGGCTCTGCACGGTCAGCCGGGTGCCCGGCGCGATGGCCTGCATCGGTGACTCCGGTGGCCCGCAGATCCAGCGCGGCCGGGGCGGCCGCTGGGAACTGGTCGGCACCACCTCGGGGGACGGCGACAGCGACCCGGCCTGCTCCACCGGCCCCGGGCTCTACAGCAATGTGCCCGCCTACGCGGACTGGATCCGGGCCACGCTGCGGGCCTACGGCGACTGACCTCCCGCCAGGTCGGCCCGGCGCACCCCGGCGGGAGCGCGCCGGGCCCCCGCCCCACCCGCCCCCGCACGCTCCCGGTCCCGGTCCCGGAGAGGACGTACCCTGCCGCCATGCCCGTGATCGCCGTCCTCGCGCTCGACGGCCTGCCCGGCCACCACCTCACCACCCCCGGACTCGTCTTCGGCACTGCCGCCCGCGAGCACCCCGCTGCCGCCTACGACGTCCGGCTGTGCGCGGTCGGCGGGCCCGGCACCGTCCGCCTCGGCCTTCCCGCCCCGGCCGAGGCCGTGCTCCCGTACGGACTCGCCGGCGCCGCCGAGGCGGACGTCCTGCTGCTGCCCGCCCATCGCGACGAGGGCGCGGGCCCGGCGCCGGCGCTGCTCGGCACGCTCCGCGCGGCCGCCGCCCGAGGGGCCCGGATCGGCGCCTGCGGCACCGGGGTCCTCACCCTCGCCGCCGCCGGGCTGCTGGACGGCCGGCGTGCCACCACCGCCTGGCGCCACACCGGGGAACTCGCCCGCCGGCACCCCCGCGTCGCGGTCGACCCCGGCGGCACGCTGGTCGCCGACGGCCCGTTCCGCACCTCCGCCGGGATGTTCGGCGGCCTGGACGTCTGCCTGCGCCTGCTGGCGGAGGACCACGGCGAGCGGATCGCGGACCGGACGCGCCGGGAGCTGCTCAGCCCCCTGACGGTCCACGCCGAACGGGTGGCCGAGACCATCGACCGCACCCTCGCCGGCAGCGGCGGCCTCGACGCGACCCTCCAGTGGCTGGAGAACAGCCTGCACCTGCCGCTCACCCCGCCCGCATCGCCGCCCACGCGGGCGTCAGCGTCAGCAGCCTCAACCGGCGCTTCCTCGCCCGCACCGGCCTCAGCGCCCCGCGCTACCTGCTCGGCCTGCGCCTCCAGCGGGTCCGCGAACTGCTCGAACGCACCGACGACCCGGTGGAGGCGATCGCCGCCCGCACCGGCTTCGGGTCCTCGGCCACCTTGCGCCCGCACTTCGCCCGCCTGACCGGCACCACGCCGCGCGCCTACCGCGCCCGCCACCGCCGGGGCTGACGCCGCGCATCCGCTCGCCGCCCGGCCGTTCCGCCGGCCGGGCTCCGACTTCAGACCCCGGTCGTCAGCCCGGAGGAACGGCCGGCGGCCTCGGCCGGCCGCGGCTCCCCGCTCCACTCCGAAGCCAGCAGACCGAGCACGACCTCGTCCTCGAACGCCCCGTACACCCAGGCGGCCCGGCGCAGCGTTCCCTCCGGCACGAACCCCGCCCCCGTCGCGGCCTTGATCATCGGCAGGTTGCCGGCCAGGGTGTCGACCTGGAGCCGGTGCAACCCGCGCACGACGAAGCCGTAGTGACAGAGCAGCCGCACGATGTCGCCGGACAGGCCGCGCCCGCGGAAGCCCGGCCGCAGTGCCAGGCCGAGGTGGGCGCGCCGCTGGTGGGTGTCGATGCCCCACAGCAGCGCCTCCCCGGCCAGGTCGCCCGACGCGCGGTTCACCGCCGAGAAGCAGGCGGCTTCGTCGTCGCCCGCCCCCACGACGAACGGGGACTGCGGGGAGCCGGGCGGGATCGGCCGCCAGGGGCGGGTGTCGGCCCGGGAACGGGTGGGGACGTCGTCGTGGAGCTCGGTGTGGAGCACCGGGACGTCGTCGTCGTGACGGGCGCGCAGGATGATGCGGGAACTCTGTAGCATGTCACATTGCTAACAGTCGGGCGGCGATGCCCGCAATCGGATTTCCGCGCCGCCCGCCCGGGGGAATGACGGCGGCGCGGGCGGCCGTTGGCACCGAGGTGACCGTCGCGCCCGCCCTCCGCCTCTCCGTCCTGGACCGCTCCCGCACCCGCCGGGGGGAGGAGCCCGCCCGGGCGCTGCGCGACACCGTCGCCTTCGCGGTGGAGGCCGAACGGCTCGGCTACCACCGGTTCTGGGTCTCCGAGCACCACGGCGTGCCGGGGGTCGCGGGCTCGGCGCCGACGGTGCTGGCCGCCGCCGTGGCCGCCGCGACCTCCCGGATCCGGGTCGGCACCGGCGGGGTGATGCTCCCCAACCACCAGCCCCTGGTGGTCGCCGAGCAGTTCGGCGTCCTCGCGGCACTGTTCCCGGGCCGGATCGACATGGGCCTGGGCCGGTCGGTGGGCTTCACCGACGGCGTGCGCCGGGCGCTCGGGCGGGAGAAGGACGCCGCGGACCGCTTCCCCGGGCAGCTCGCCGAGCTGCTCTCCTGGTTCGACCCCGCCGCGCGCCGCCCCGGGGGTGTGCACGCCCGCCCGGCCGAGGGCCTGGACGTCCCCGCGTTCGTGCTGGCCACCGGCGCGGGCGCGGACGTCGCGGCCGAGGCGGGGCTGCCGCTGGTGATCGCGGCGGTCCGCGGCGAGGAGGCGATGCGGGCGGCGGTCGACCGCTACCGGGAGCGCTTCCGCCCCTCCGCCCGGGCCGAACGGCCCTACGTGGTCGTCTCCGGGACCGTCGCCGTCGCGCCGACCGAGGAGCGGGCCCGCGCGCTGCTCGTCCCGGAGGCCTGGTCGGCCGCCCACAGCCGGACCCACGGGGAGTTCTCCCCGCTCGAACCCGCCGAGGAGATCCTGGCCCGGCCGATGACCCCGCGCGAGCGCGCCGCCTTCGAGCAGGCCCTCACCGGCCACCTCGCGGGCACCCCCGGGCGCGCCGTCGCCGAGCTCGCGGCGCTCATGGAGCGCACCGGCGCCGACGAGTTCCTGGTGACCACCAGCACCTACGACCGGACGGAGCTGCTGGACTCCTACCGCCTGCTGGCCGAGGCCGCCGGCCTGGTCTGACGCGGGGCTGCTGCGGCGCCGGCCCGGTCCGGGCCGGGCCCGGACCGTCCGCAGCGGCGTGCGGCGGCCGGCGTCTGCCGCGCACCCGCCCGCCGGCGACGCCGCACGGCTCGGCGTGCCGCGCCGGATCCTGCCGGCCGACGGGCGGTGACGCCGGCTCACGCGACCGGGTCCGTCCGGAGGGTCACCACCTGCCGGAACGCCGCAGCCGGTCGGGGCTGGTGGTTTTGCCGGGAAAAATACCCCCACCGGTATAGTGGAGGCGAGGGAGAAACCCTCGTCTTCCCCGGATCTGAGGAGTCCTGCGATGTGTCGACGTACGACGTGCCGGAGCTGCGGCAAGGCCACCTACGCGGGGTGCGGCATGCACGTCGAGCAGGTGCTGGCCGGCGTGCCCAGGGCCGGCCGCTGCAGCTGCGACCGCGAGGCGCAGAAGGGCGGCGGCTTCTTCGCGAAGCTCTTCGGCCGCCGCTGAACGGGCGGACGCACACGCGTCGGGCCGTGCCGGGAATCCCCGGCACGGCCCGACGCGTGTGTACGGCCCGACGCGTGTGCGGGTCCCGGGTCGCCGCATGACGCCGCCGGCCCGGACCGCCACGGGGGCGGGCCGGGCCGGCGGCGGACCGACGGGGCTCAGTCGTGCGAGAAGGAGATCCTCGGCAGCACCCGGTCGAGCCAGGCCGGCGTGCGCCAGGCGGCGGCCCCGGTGAGACGGAGCAGGACCGGCAGGAGCACCAGGCGGACCAGCGCGGCGTCCAGGAGGACGGCGACGCCGAGCACGATGCCCATCTCCTTGGGCGGGAGCGGCCCGGACAGGGCGAAGGTGAAGAACACCGCGACCATCACGCCCGCCGCCGCGAAGATCACCCGGCCGGAGTGGGCCAGCGCGCCGACCATCGCCTCGCGCGGATCGCCGGTGCGCTCGTAGTGCTCCTTGGCGGACGCGAGCAGGAAGACCGTGTAGTCCATCGCGATGGCGAAGATCATCGCGAAGAAGAACACCGGCGCCCAGCCGTCCAGGAATCCCTGCGACGTGAAGCCGAGCAGCCCCGCGCCGTGGCCGTCCTGGAAGACCAGCCGGGCGACGCCGAAGGCCGCGCCGGTGGACAGCAGGCTGGCGGCCGTGCCGAGCGCCGCGATCAGCGGGGCGCGCAGCGCGACCAGCAGCAGGAGGAAGCCCAGGCCCATCACCACGCCGATGACCAGGGGGGTCTTCTCGGTCAGCAGGTGCTGGAGGTCCAGGTTCTCCACGGCGGCGCCGCCGACCAGGGTGTCGGCCGGCAGGCCGGCGCGCAGCGTGTCGACGGTGCGGCCCAGGCCGGGGCTGGACGGGTCCACGGTGGGCACGGCCTGGACGATCGACCAGCCGGAGCCGTCGGAGGCCGGCTGCGCGGGCATCACCCCGGCGATCCCGGGGGTGGCGGCGACGTCGGCGGCGACCGCCGCGGCCCCGTCCGTCGGGGTGAGGATCTGCAGGGCGCCGGGCGCGCCGGGGCCGAAGGCCTGCTGGACGGCGGTGTAGCCGGCGCGGGCGCTGGCGTCCTCGGGAAGCACGGTGATGGAGGGCATCGCCGTCCGCAGGCCGATGACGGGTGCGGCCAGCGCGATCAGCGCGGCGAGCGCCAGGGCGCCGTAGCGCAGCGGGTGCTTCCACAGCCGCTCGCCCCAGGCGGCGAAGCGCGGTGAACGGTGCTCGCCGGACTTCACCCACGGCAGGGCGAGGGAGTCGACGCGGTGGCCGAGCCGGCCGAGCACGGCGGGCAGCAGGGTGAGGGTGGCGGCGAGCACGAACAGGACGGCGAGCATGATGCCGCCGGCCATCGAACGGAAGGCGGGGGACGGCACCAGCATCACGGCCGAGAGGCTGACCAGGACGGTCGCACCGGACAGCAGGACGGCCTTGCCGGCGGTGTCCATGGTCTCGGCGACCGCCGTGGCGGCGGAGAGCCGGCCGTCCTGCCCCGGGTTCCGGCGGGCGGCCGCCGCCCGGGCGCTGCGGAAGCGGACCACCAGGAACAGCGCGTAGTCGATGCCGAGGGCGAGGGCGAACATCATCGCGAAGTTCATCGCCCAGACGGAGACCGGGAACAGATGGCTGAGGAGGACCAGCGAGCCGGCCGAGGCGGCGAGGCCGGCCATGGTGAGCAGCAGCGGCAGGCCGGCGGCCACCAGGGAGCCGAAGGCGAGGACCAGGATGGCCAGGGTGACCGGCCAGGACATGATCTCGGACTTCATCATGGCGTCGTGGTTGGCCTTGTTGAAGTCGCTCCACAGCACGGACGCACCGGTGGCGTGGACGTCGACGCCCTCGCCGGAGAGGGCGTTGAGCGGGCCCTTGAGGTCGTCGGCGGCCCGGACCATGTCGTCGGGGGAGGCCTTGGCGCCGGCGAGCAGCACGGCCGTCCGGCCGTCCGGGGAGACGGTCGCGCCGGGCTGCGGCGCCACCACCGTGGAGACGCGGGGGTCCGCCGCGGCGATCTCGCCCGCCCGGGCGATCACCTGCCGGACGTCCGGCTCGGTGACCGGACGGTCGGCGGCGACCACGATCTGCAGCGCCGAGGAGGCGTTCCCGGCGAAGTGCTGTTCGGCGACCTGGCGGACCTTCACCGACTCCGATCCGTCGGCCTGCCAGCCGGCCCCGGACAGCGCCGAGGTCACCTGTGGCGCGAAGGCGCCGAGGCCGACGACGACCAGCAGCCAGCCGGCCAGCACGGCCTTGACGTGGCGGACGGACCAGGCGCCGAGCCGTCCGAGCGGGCCCGGGGGAGGGGCCGGGTCGGACGGCGCGGCGGTGGCCGGCCGGACGGGTGCGGGGTCCGGGTGCTTCACGGGGTGCTCCGTTCCTGCGGCGCCCGAACGGGGCGCGAAAATACGGGTGGGGGTATAGGGGAGGCCGAATGAAGGGGCCCGCTCCGGCGGGCCCCGTCAGGTTCCTCGCTCGTTCGGCCGCTCGGGCGGCGCCGCGCCTCAGCCGGTGAGCGCGGCCAGCGCGGCGCGCAGCCGGGCGGCCGCCTCGTCGGCGACGGCCCGCAGCCCGGGCTGCCCGGTGACCGTGACCAGCAGCTGCGGGTCCATCGCCTCGACGACGGTGCGGTCGCCGTCCGCGCGGACCACGACGTTGCACGGCAGCAGCAGCCCGATGCGCCGGTCCGCCTGGAGGGCGCGGTGGGCCAGCGGCGGGTTGCAGGCGCCGAGGATGACGTAGTCCTCGGTCTCCTCCCCGAGCTTGGCCCGCAGGGTCGCGCGGATGTCGATCTCGGTGAGGATGCCGAAGCCCTGCTCGGCGAGCGCGGCGCGCACGCGCTCGACGGTCTCGGCGAAGGGCAGGTCGAGGGTGACGGGGATTCCGTAGTCCATGGGGTGCTCCATTCCTGGGGGAGGGGCGGCGGGGGTCAGGCGAGGGTGAGGAACAGCTTCTCCAGTTCGGTCTCGCTCATCGGCGGTGTGCCGCCGTCCGCGGCCGCGCACTGGCGCATGCCGCTGGCCACGATCTTGAACCCGGCCCGGTCGAGGGCACGGGAGGCGGCGGCCAACTGCGTCACGATGTCGCGGCAGTCCCGTCCGGCCTCGATCATCGCGATCACGCCGGCCAGCTGGCCCTGGGCCCGGCGCAGCCGGTTGAGCACCGCGCCCGCCGCGTCGTCGCCGACCCGTACGGCCGGTTCGTTCGCCGTCTCCTTCACCCTGTCCTCCTCGCTCACCGGTGCCGTCCTGCCCGCTCGTCCCCGCCGGGCTCAGGCGGCTGCGTCCCAGGCGGCGTAGCCGCCCAGCAGGTCGGCGACCTCGCCCCGGCCGTGGTGGCGGAGCAGGCTGGCCGCGATGGAGGAGCGGTGGCCGCCGGCACAGTGGACGACCAGCGGCCGGTCCTCCGGGATCTCGCCGAGGCGGCCGGGGAGCTCGTTGAGGGGGATGTGCACGGAGCCCTCGACGGCGCCCTCCGCGCGCTCGCCGCAGGTGCGGACGTCGAGCACCAGCGGCGGGCGCTCGCCGGCCAGCGCGCCGCGCAGCTGCTCGACGGTGAGGCGGGCCGCGGGGGTGAGCCGGTCGGCGAGCGCGGGCAGGGCGGCCTCGGGGTCGGCCAGGTGGCCGGCGGCGCGGTCGAAGCCGATACGGGCGAGGCGGGTGACGATCTCGCCCTCGCGGCCGTCCGGGGCGACGACGAGCAGGTCGGCGTCCGGCGCGAGCACGGCGCCGGCCTGCTCGGCGAAGCGGCCGTCGGCGGGGACGTTGACGGCGCCGCGCAGGTGTCCGGCGGCGAACTCCTGGGGGCTGCGGGCGTCGACCACGACCGCCCCGGCGTCCAGGCGGGCCGCGAACTCCTCGGCGGTCAGCGGGCGGTGGGCGGCCGCGGCGTCGAACAGGCCGCGGTCCTGCCGGTTGAGCGCGGCGTCGTGGCCGAAGTAGCCGGGGGCGGCGGACTGGCCGGCCGTGACGATCGCGACGAAGTCCTCCTCGCTCATCGGGGCGCAGGCGTAGTTGGTGGCGCGCTGCGCGCCGATGGTGGACCGGCGCTCGGTGGAGAGGTTCTTGCCGCAGGACGAACCCGCGCCGTGGGCGGGGAAGACCCGGACCTCGTCGGGCAGGCCCATCAGCTTGTGCTGGACGCTGTGATGCAGCATCCGGCCGAGCTCCTCGGCCGTGGTGCCCACGGAGGCCAGCAGGTCGGGGCGGCCGACGTCGCCGATGAACAGCGCGTCGCCGGTCAGCACGCCGTAGGGGACGGTGTCCGCGGCGTGCTCGAACACCAGGACGCTGATCGACTCGGGGGTGTGCCCGGGGGTCTCCATGATCTCCAGCGTGACCTCGCCCAGGGCGATCCGCTCCCCGTCGGCGAGCTTGCGGATCGAGTACTCGGTCACCGCCCGGCTCCCGTACCCGATCCACGCGCCGGTGCGCGCCGCCAGCTCCAGGTGCCCGGCGAGGAAGTCGGCGTGGAAGTGGGTGTTGATGACGGCCTCGACGGTGAAGCCGTGCGCCTCGGCGTCGGCGACGTACTCGTCGACGTCCCGGCGCGGGTCGATCACCACCGCGCGGCCGGTGGCCTCGTCGGCGACCAGGTAGGAAGCCTGGGAGAGGCAGTCGAGGTAGTACTGGGCGAAGAACATGGGGATCTCTCCTGCGTCCGATGGCTTCCGGTTCCGAGATACCCAGTGGGGTATCCGATCGCTTCCCACCATACCCCCGGGGGTAAATTTCCGCGAAGGGGGCCACCCGGCGGCCCGTCCGGGCCTCCCGGGTCGAGCGAGGGGGCCGGGGGGAGCGGAGCCCGCCGTCGGACGGGAGTTCGGCGCGAAGGCACTATTGTCAGGAAACTTTACTTTCTACTACGCTCCCCTCGCCGGTGGGCATGTGCGTGGTGTGCGCCGGTGTGCAGCTCTCACCGTCTCTGAGGTCAGGGAGTCCGAGGATGCGTCCTGGTGTCTCGGTAAGGCCTGTTCATGTCGGAGTGTTCGCCGCGGTTCTCGTGCTGATCGGCGGCCTGGTGCTCGGCTGGTCCGGGCGGGCGGGAGCGGCGGCCGATCCGCTGCTCTCGCGGGGGAAGGCCGCCACGGCCTCCTCCACGGAGGGGTCGTCCTACGCGGCGGCCAAGGCGTTCGACGGAAGCTCCACCACGCGGTGGGCGAGCGAGGAGGGAAAGGATCCGCAGTGGCTGCGGGTGGACCTCGGGGCGGGCGCCACCGTCTCGCGGGTGAAGCTCAGCTGGGAGGCCGCGTACGCCAAGGCGTACCGGCTGGAGGTGTCGGCGGACGGGGTGACCTGGACGGCGATCGCGGAGGAGAAGGCCGGCAACGGCGGGACGGACGACTGGACCGGCCTGGCCGGGAAGGGCCGCTACGTCCGGATGTACGGAACGGCGCGGGCCACCGCGTACGGGTACTCGCTGTACGAGCTGGAGGTGTACGGCACCCCGGACGCCGGCCCTTCGCCGACCGGGCCCTCGCCCACCGGCCCCTCGCCCACCGGGCCCTCCGGCGGGGCGTTCACGGTGGTCGCGGCCGGTGACATCGCCGCGCAGTGCACCGCCTCCGACAGTGGCTGCGCCCACCCGAAGACCGCCGCGCTGGCCCAGCGGATCAACCCGCGCTTCTACCTGACGATGGGTGACAACCAGTACGACGACGCCAGGTTGGCGGACTTCAAGAACTACTACGACAAGAGCTGGGGCGCGTTCAAGGCGAAGACCCACCCGGTGCCGGGCAACCACGAGACCTACGACCCGGCCGGATCGCTGGCCGGCTACAAGGCGTACTTCGGCAGCATCGCCTACCCGCAGGGCAAGAGCTGGTACAGCTTCGACGAGGGCAACTGGCACTTCGTCGCGCTGGACTCCAACGCCTTCGACCAGAGCGCCCAGACCGACTGGCTGAAGGCCGACCTGGCGGCCAACACGAAGAAGTGCGTCGCCGCCTACTGGCACCACCCGCTGTACTCCTCGGGCGGCCACGGCAACGACCCGGTCTCCCGGCCGGTGTGGCGGATCCTCTACGCCGCCGGCGCCGACCTGGTGCTCAACGGGCACGACCACCACTACGAGCGGTTCGCCCCGCAGGACCCGGACGGCAGGGCGACCGCGGACGGCATCGTGGAGATCGTCGGCGGGATGGGCGGCGCCGAGCCCTACCCGATCGAGCAGGTCCAGCCCAACAGCCAGAAGCGGATCAGCGGTGACTACGGCGTGCTGAAGCTGGACTTCACCGACTCCGGCTACGGCTGGAGCTACGTCGGGACGGACGGCCAGGTCAAGGACACCAGCCCGACCTACGGCTGCCACTGATGATGTACCTGGCCACCACCGGCCGCCCGGACGCGCCGCCCCGCCCTGCCGGGGCGGGGCGGCGCGTCCCCGGCACGGTCGTCGCGCTCGGGGCGGTCAGCCTGGTCACCGACGTCTCCTCGGAGATGGTCACCGCCGTGCTGCCGCTCTACCTGGTGCTGGGCCTCGGCCTCTCACCCCTCCAGTTCGGCTTCCTCGACGGGCTGTTCAACGGCGCCACCGCGCTGGTCCGGCTGCTGGGCGGCCGGCTCGCCGACCGGGGCGGGGGCCGCCACCGGACCGTCGCCGGGGCGGGCTACCTGCTGTCGGCGCTCTCCCGGCTCGGGCTGCTGCTGGCCGGCGGCGCGGCCGGCGGGATCGCCGCCGCGCTGGCCGCCGACCGGCTCGGCAAGGGCGTGCGGACCGCCCCGAGGGACGCGATGATCACGCTCAGCGCACCGCCGGAGGCGCTCGGCCGGGCGTTCGGCGTGCACCGGGCGATGGACACCACGGGGGCGCTGCTCGGGCCGCTGGTCGCCTTCGCGGTGCTGTGGGCGACGGCGGACGCGTACGACGCCGTCTTCGTGGTCAGCTTCGCCACCGGGCTGCTCGGCGTCCTGGTGCTGGTGCTCTTCGTCCCGTCCGGGGCGGCCCCGCGCGGCTCGGTCCGGGCCGCCGCGCCGAGGCCGGCCGGGGCATCGGTGCGGGCCGCCGCGCCGAGGCCCGCCCGGCCGGAGCACCGGGCGCTGCGCGACCCCGTCTTCCGCCGGGTGACCGTGGCCGCCGCGCTGCTGGGGGCCGCGACCATCGGCGACTCCTTCCTCTACCTGCTCCTCCAGCGCGGCCTGGACCTCTCGCCCGTGCTCTTCCCGCTGCTGCCGCTCGGCGCGGCCGCCTGCTACCTGCTGCTCGCCGTCCCGGCCGGCCGGATCGCGGACCGGACCGGCCGCCGCACCCCGTTCCTCCTCGGCCACGGCGCGCTGCTCGCGGCCTACCTCACCCTGCTGGCCCCCCTCGGCCCGCTCACCGCCGTGCTGGTGCTCGTCCTGCTGGGCGTCTTCTACGCCGCCACCGACGGCGTGCTGATGGCGCTGGCCGGGCCGGTGCTCCCGGCCGGCGGCCGGGCGGGCGGGCTCGCGGTGCTGCAGACCGGGCAGGCCCTGGCCCGGCTGGTCGGGGCGGCCGGGTTCGGCGTCGCCTGGACGTGGTGGGGGCCGCGTCCGGCCCTGCTCACGGCCGCCCTCGCCCTGGCCGCGGCCCTCGCCGCCGCCTGGAGGATCCTCCCCGGAAGGAACGACACATGACCCCGCCCGCGCTCGTCAGGGCGCGCTCGACCGTGCTGGTCCTCGCCGTGCTCGTCCTGCTGGGAGGCTCGGTCGGCTACGTCCTGCACGCCCGCGAGCGCGGCGGCGGGCACCGGCTCGTCGCGGCGGAGGCCTCGTTCACCCTGGACGAGCCCGGCCTCTACTACCGCGACGGCGCCACCGGCCGGGTCGCCCGCACCCCGGGCGCCCCGGACGGGCCGTCCTGCGAACGCTTCTACGCGGCGGGGGAGCGGGCCCTGTGCCTGCGGGCGCTGCCCGGCACCCCGGCCCGCACCCAGGCCGTGGTCTACGACCGGGCGTTCACCGAACTGCGGACGGTGACCGTGCCGGGCATCCCCAACCGGGCCCGGGTGTCGCCCTCCGGACAGGTGCTCTCCTGGACCACCTTCGCGGTCGGCGACTCCTACGCGGCGAGCGGCTTCTCCACCCGCACGTCGATCCTGGACCTGCGCACCGGCTACCTGGTCAAGTCGATCGAGGAGATCCCGCTGACCCTCGGCGGCGCCCGGCACCACGCCGCCGACGTCAACTACTGGGGCGTCACCTTCGCCGCCGACGACAACCGCTTCTACGCCACCGTGGCGACCGGCGGCCGCACCCACCTGGTCGAGGGCGACCTCGGCGCGTGGTCGGCCCGCACCCTGCGGGAGAACGTCGAGTGCCCCTCGCTCTCCCCGGACGGCACCCGGATCGCCTTCAAGAAGAAGGTCTCGGACGACCCGGCCGCCCCCTGGCGGCTGTACGTCCTCGACCTGGCGGACCTGCGGGAGCACCCGACGGCCGAGCCGCACAGCGTCGACGACCAGGCGGCCTGGCTGGACGGCGCCACCCTCGCCTACGCCCTCCCGGCCCGGCAGGGCAAGGGATCCGACCTCTGGTCCGTCCCGGCGGACGGCACCGGCGAACCGCGGCTGCTGGTCCCCGGCGGCTCCTCGCCGGTCACCGTCGCGCCGGCGCCCCGCTGACCCGGCGGGGCGGCCCGCACGCACCGTGCGGGCCGCCCCGGGCCGGCTCAGGCCTGCTGCGCCAGCCAGTCGGCGAACCGCGCCTCGGCGAGCTGCGCGCCCGGGCCGGGCAGCAGCGTGGTCTCCGCCAGCCCGGCGCCGAAGTAGCGGGCCCGCGGGTCCGTCACGACCGTGCGCGGGTCGTCCGTCCCCGCCAGCACCGTGCGGGCCAGCTCGTCCAGCCCGAAGACCTCGGGGCCGGCCACCTCCACCACCCCGTCGACGGGGGCACCGACGGCCGTACGGGCCACGGCGGCGGCCACGTCGTCGGAGCCGACCGGCCGGATCCTCGCGGCGGGCAGCCGCACGGTGTCCCCCTCGGTCGCCGCCGCCACGATGCCCTTCGCGAACTCGAAGAACTGGGTGGCGCGGACGATCGAGCAGGGCAGCCCGGAGTCCTTGACCAGGTCCTCCTGGGCCTGCTTGGCCCGGAAGTAGCCGCTCTCCTGGAGCCGGTCGGTGCCGACCACCGAGAGCGCCACCACGTGGGTCACCCCGGCGTCCGCCGCGGCCTTGAGCAGATTGGCGGTCGAGGTGCGGAAGAACTCCATCACGGGCCCGTCCTCGAACGAGGGCGAGTTCGACACGTCGACCACCACCGGGGCGCCCCGGAGGACCTCGGCCAGTCCCTCGCCCGTCAGGGTGTCGACCCCGGTGCCCGGCGCGGCCGGCACCGCCTCGTGGCCCTGCTCCCGCAGCCTGGCGACCAGCTTCGAGCCGATGAGTCCGGTACCGCCGATCACGACGACCTTCATGGGGGATCCTCTCTGAGACCGTTCCGCTGCGGACTGCCCCGCCCGCACCAGTAGGACAGCGCACCGCCCGGATCCGTGACAGCGGCCGGGGTGAACCGGGTGGTGTCGCCGGGCTCAGCCGTCCAGGGAGGCCACGAAGGGCGTCAGCTTGGCCGGGTTCATCACCCACATGATCCCCTCGATCCCCGCCGCGGAGACGTCCAGGCACTGCAGGGCCACGGCGGCGCCGCCGGCGGAGACGAGCGCGGCGGGACATCCGTTGGCCTGCACCCACCGCAGGTCCGTCCCCGGCCAGAAGCGCGGCGCGAAGGCCGCCAGGTACCTCGCCACCACGGCGCGGCCGGCCACCGGGATCCGGGAGGCGCCGCGGATCCCCCCGCCGTCGGTGCGGCTGACGACGCCGGCCGCGAGCAGTTCCTCCAGCACCGCCAGGTCGCCGGTCCGCGCGGCGCCGGCGAACACCTCCAGGAGCCGCCGGTGCTCGGCGCGGTCCACCCGCTCCCGGCGCGCGGCGGCCAACGGGTGCGGCTGCCGGGGGCGCCGGACACCGGCCGCGGCCGGTGTCCGGGGGCCGGCTCAGCCGAACTGGCCGGGCTGGTAGGACCCGGCGGGCTGCCGGGTGATGACGTTGATCCGGTTGTACGTGTTGATCACGGCGATCAGCGAGACCAGTGCCGCCAGCTGGTCCTCGTCGTAGTGCTTGGCGGCGTTCTCCCAGGCCTCGTCGGTGACGCCGCCGGCGGCGTCCGCGATCCGGGTGCCCTGCTCGGTCAGCTCCAGGGCGGCGCGCTCCGCCTCGGTGAACACGGTGGCCTCCCGCCAGACCGCCACCAGGTTGAGCCGCAGGGCGCTCTCGCCCGCGTGCGCGGCGTCCTTGGTGTGCATGTCGGTGCAGAAGCCGCAGCCGTTGATCTGGCTCGCGCGGATCTTCACCAGCTCCTGCGTCGCGTGCGGCAGCCCGGTGTCCGAGAGGACCTTGCCGGCCGAGTTGATGTGGCGCAGGACCTTGGCCCCGACGCCGTTGCCGAAGTAGTCGAGACGGGCGTCCATGGTGTGCTCCTCGTGTCGTGGGGATTCACCTCCTTGACCGGGAACACCGCCGGAATGTGACGGGCCTCCCGTGTGACCTGCGTCACGGCTGATTCGTGTCCCGGCCCTCCGGAGGGTGCGGAACGCGTGCGTCCCGTGGTCCGCTCGCCGCCCGCCCGGTCCGGAGGGGGTCCTCGGCGCCGCCGGGAACCCGCCCGGCGCGGGCGGCGGCCCGGGCGGGGCGGGCGAGGTGACGGATGGTCAGGCGCCGGTGTCGGTGGAGGCGCGGACGACGAGCTGGGGCCGGAAGCGCTCCACCCGCTCGGCGCGTTCGCGGCTCGGCGCCTGAAGCAGGGTCAGCGCGCGTTCGGCCATGGCGGAGAGCGGGTGCCGGATCGAGGTGATCGGCGGGTCGAAGAGTTCGAGTATCTCGGTGTCGTCGAAGCCGGTGACGGCGACCTCCCCGGGCACCGCGACCGAGGAGCGGTGCAGGGTGCTCACCAGGCCGACGGCGAGGACGTCCGCGCCGCAGACCACGGCGTCGATCCGGTCGCGCTGTTCGACGATGCGCCGCCCCGCCGTCCGCCCGGCGTCGGTGGTGAAGTTGGGCAGCAGCACGGTGGTGGCGCCGTCGCCCTGCAGTTCGGTGAAGGCCGCGAGGCGTTCCGCGCCCGAGGAGGAGGCCTGGTCCGCGGCGACCAGCGCGATCCGGTGACGGCCCGTCTGTTCCAGGTGCTCGACGAGCAGTCGGACGGCGGCCGCGTTGTCGAGGGTGACGGCGACCGTGCCCGACCCCTCGGCCCACCGGTCGAACAGCACCACGGGGCGGCGGGCGGCGGCGTGGTGGATGGCGGGCCCGGACTCCCCGGCCGAGACGGGGACGACGAACAGGCCGTCGACCCGGCCGCCGAGCAGGGTCTCGATCTGCTCGGCCTCGATCGCGGGGTCGTTCGCCGCGTCGGAGACCATGAGGGTGCCGCCGGCGGCCCGGACCTGCTGCGCGATGGCGTCGGCGAGCTGGACGAAGTACGGGTTGGCGAGCGTGGGGACGACCACGCCGACGGTGCCGGTGGTGCCGGTGCGCAGGGCCCGCGCGGAGTGGTTGGCCTGGTAGCCGAGCCGGTGGGCGGCTTCCTCGACCCGGCGGGCGAGCTCCGGGTCGACGTTGCGCGGCGTGCCGGCGAGGACCCGTGAGGCCGTCGCACGGGAGACGCCGGCGGCCTCGGCCACGTCGAGGAGTCGGGGCGCTGTCACGTGGGGTGTCCTTCGGATGGGCGGTGATGGGGGCCACGACATCGGGGCGGTCTTTTCACGAGGAGGCTACTTGACGGTTGGGGGGTGCTGGTACAGCATGTCGGAAATCGATCTCCCAAGGATTCCCCAAGGAGCGTCAATGCCGTCCATCACCGTCGTCGGTTCGGTGAACCGCGACCTCGTGCTGAGCGTCGAGGGACTGCCGCACCCCGGCGAGACCGTGCTCGCGCGGCACTTCGCCGAGGGCGCCGGCGGCAAGGGCGCCAACCAGGCGGTCGCGGCCGCCCGGCTCGGCTCGCGGGTGCGCCTGGTGGCCCGGGTCGGCGCGGACGCGGCCCCCCTGCTGACCGCGCTCGCCGCCGAGGGCGTCGACGTCGGCGCGGTGCGGTCGGACGAGCGGCACCCGACCGGCCTCGCCGCGGTGGTCGTCGACGGCGCGGGCGAGAACACCATCGTGGTGAACCCGGGCGCCAACGCCGCCCTCACCGCTGAGGACCTCCCCGCACGGCTGGTCCGCGAGCCCGGCGAGGTCCTCCTCGTGCAGAACGAGATCGCCCCCGAGGTGGTCGACCTGGCGGTCCTGCGGGCCCGTGAGCAGGGCGGGACCGTCGTGTTCAACCCCGCCCCGGCCCGCCCGGTCGACCCGGGGGTGCTGGCGGCGGTCGACGTCCTGGTCCCCAACCTCGGCGAACTCGCCTCCCTGCTGGGGGCCGCCCGGCCCGCAGGCCCGCGCGAGGCGCGGGAGCTGCTGGAGCGCGCCGTGCTCCCGTGCCGGGCGGTCGTGGTGACCCTCGGGGCCGACGGCGCCCTCCTCAGGGAGGCCCACAGCCCCGGCGGCGTCACCCACGTCCCCGCACCGCGCGTGGAGGCGGTCGACACCGTCGGCGCCGGCGACACCTTCTGCGGCGCCCTCGCCGACTCCCTCGGCCGCGGCACCCCGCTGCCGGCCGCCGTCGGGCGCGCCGTGCGCGCCGCTTCGCACGCCGTCACCGGCCTCGGCGCGCAGTCCTCCATGCCCTACGCGTCCCAGCTCGACACCCCCATCCTTCCCTCCGCCTCCTGACACCCACCCCCCACGGGTCCCTCACCAGCACACCGGAGAACCACCCATGAAGAACCTCAAGATCGGCCTGTTCGAGAACGCCCAGACCAACGCGAGCGGCACCGCCACCTGGCGCCACCCCGACAGCCGGCGGCACCTCTTCGACACCCTGGGGTACTGGCGCGAGCTCGCCGCGATCTGCGAGGACGCCAAGCTGGACTTCCTCTTCCTGGCCGACGCCTGGGGCTGGTCGGAGATCGACGGCACCCGCCCGCCGATCGCCACCGAGGAGACCCTCGACCTGCCGCGCCTCGACCCGGTGGTGGTGGCGTCCGCGCTGCTGTCGACGACCACCCACCTGGGCCTGGTGATGACCGGTTCCGTCCTGGTCGAGCCGCCCTACGCGTTCGCCCGCCGGATGGCCACCCTGGACCAGCTCTCCGGCGGCCGGATCGGCTGGAACATCGTGACGACGGGCACCGCCGACACCGCGGTCAAGGCGTTCGGCATGGAGATGGTGGCCCACGACGACCGTTACCGGATGGCCGAGGACTTCCTCGACCTCGTCTACAAGTACTGGGAGGGCGCCTGGGAGCCGGACGCGCTGGAGAAGGACAAGGACGGCCGCTTCGCCGACCCCGCCAAGGTGCACCTGGTCAGCCACGAGGGCCCGTTCTTCCGCTCCCAGGGCTACGGCAACACCGCGCGCTCCCCGCAGGGCACGCCGGTCCTCTTCCAGGCCGGGGCCTCGCCCGCCGGGCGCCGGGTCGGCGGCCGCCA
Source organism: Kitasatospora sp. NPDC015120 (assembly GCF_043080305.1). Classification (NCBI taxonomy): domain Bacteria; kingdom Bacillati; phylum Actinomycetota; class Actinomycetes; order Kitasatosporales; family Streptomycetaceae; genus Kitasatospora; species Kitasatospora sp. NPDC015120. Next base: position 961,977 of record NZ_JBIBVJ010000001.1, read on the forward strand.
CGGCGAGTGCATGTTCGTGGGCAGCGGTTCCGTCGAGCAGCTCGCCGGGCACACCGCCTCCATCCGCGAGGAGGCGGTCAGGGCGGGCCGCCGGGCCGACGAGGTGAAGGTCATGTCGGCGTTCTCCTGCGTCGTCGGCGCCAGCACCTCCGACGCCGAGCGCCGCTACCGGCGGATCCTGGACGCCCAGCGGCCCGAGGTCACCGTCGCCAGCTACGCCATGTTCACCGGGCTCGACCTCTCCTCCTACGCGCCGGACACCCCCATGACGGAGCTGTCCACCGAGATGTCGCAGACCCAGGTGGCCCGCTTCGCCGGCAAGACCGTCGGCGACGTGCTCGCCGACTGGCACACCCACGGCGTCGGCGCCCGGCCGGTGGTCGGCACCGCCGAGGAGATCGCCGACGAGATCTGCGCCCTCGCCGAGGGCGCCGACCTCGACGGGTTCCTGCTCTCCCCGGCGGTCCAGCCCGCCTCGACCGTCGAGTTCGTCGAGTCGGTGCTGCCGGTCCTGCGCAAGCGCGGCGTCTTCCGCGGCGAGTACACGGAGGGCGAGAGCCTGCGCGAGCGGCTCACCGGGGCGGACGACCGCGCGCTGCCGGCCAGCCACCCGGCGGCACAGTACCGGCACTGAGAACAGCACCCGCGAGGAGAGGATGTCGATGACCATGGCCACCCTTGCCCATGACCAGGCCGCAGCGTCCACCCCGGCCGAGCTGGACGCGGCCACCCTCCGGCAGGCGTTCGGGGCCTACCCGACCGGCGTGGTCGCGATCGGCGCGCTGCGCGGGGGCGAGCCGGTCGGGTTCGCCGCGAGCTCCTTCGTGTCGATCTCCCTGCAGCCGCCCATGGTCGCCGTCAGCGTCGCCCGCACGTCCACCACGTGGCCGCGCCTGGCGCAGGCGGAGGTCCTGGGACTGAGCGTGCTCAGCCACGGCCAGGGCGCGCTCTGCCGGCGCCTGGCCTCCCGCGAGGCCAACCGCTTCGACGGCGTCGCGTGGACGGCGACGCCCGAGGGCGCCGTCCTCGTCGAGGACGCCGCGCTGTGGCTGACGGCCAGGGTGGGTGCGACCTACGACGGCGGCGACCACGAGATCGTGCTCCTGGAACTGCTGAGCGTCGAACTGTTCGCCGGCGTGGAGCCGCTGGTCTTCCACACCAGCCAGTTCCGCGAGCTGCTGCCCCATGCCTGAGGACCCCCTGCCCGGGCTCCCGGCCGCCCGCCCGCACCTCACCGGCACGGTGGTGCACGGCGCCGGCCGGGGCCACGGGCTCGGGTTCCCCACCGCCAACATCGCGGCCGGCCCGGACTCCCCGGTCCCGCCGGCCGCGGTGTACAGCGGCTGGCTGGTCCGCCACCGCACCGGTGCGGTCCACCCCGCCACGATCAGCGTCGGGTCGAACCCGACCTTCTGCGACACCGCCGACGTCCACGTCGAGGCGTACTGCCACGACCTGGCGGAGGACGTCTACGGCGAGCGGGTCACCGTCTGGTTCGCCGAACGGATCCGCGCCACCGTCACGTTCCCCTCTCCCTCGGCCCTGGTGCGGGCCGTGCGGGAGGACGTCCTGCGCTCCGAGGAGATCCTCGCCTCCGAGCGCGGGCGGCGCGTCCGCGACGACGCGCTCGCCGCCCACCGCGGCACCCCCACCGCTCCCTGAGGCCGCCGCGCACGGTCCTGCCCCCACCACCGTGCTCCGCGCCTTCCCGATCGGCCCGTCCCGGGCCGCAGCTCACACCCAGGCTTGTTCCCCCAGCAAACAAAGGTGTAGGTCATGAGCGCACTCGAATGGTTGAACGATCAGTTCAGCTTCTTCGGCATCCCCGTCTACTGGTCCGACTTCCTCGGCAACATCCTGGCGCTCGCGACCGTCTGGCTCGCGCTGCGGCGGTCGCTCGTCGCCTGGCCGGTGCAGATCCTCGGCTCGGTCCTGCTGCTCATCGCGAGCCTGAACGTCCACCTCGGCGGCAACGCCGCCCGGCAGATCGTGATCATCGTCTCGGCCTCCTGGGGCTGGGCCACCTGGCGGCGCAGCAGACAGCAGGAGGGCACGATCAACGTCCGCTGGGCCTCCTGGCGGGAGCGGGCGGTCCTCGGCGCCGTGATGGCCGTCGGCACCTTCGCGTTCGCCGCCCTGCTCAAGGCGAACGACGCCTCGTTCTACCCGGGCGCGCCCTGGTGGATGGTCCTCGCCGACGCCTGGATCTTCGTCGGCTCGATCCTGGCGATGTACACCCAGGCCCGCCGGTACGTGGAGTTCTGGTTCGTCTGGCTGGCCGTCGACCTGGTCGGCGTGCCGCTCGCGATCCACTCCGAGCTGTACTTCTCCGGCATCGTCTACGGGATCTTCTTCATCATGGTCCTGATCGGCATCCGCGACTGGGCCTCGCGCAGCAAGGGCCAGGAGATCGCCTCCCCGCTGGAGCCGGCGGTCGTCCTGGAGGGCCGCAACGACCGGGCTCCCGCCGCCGGGTCGTAGCCCGGCCCCGGCGGCGCGCTGACCGCCACGTCCTGCGAGCGGCTCTCCCGGGCCCGCAGGACGTGGCGTCGGCGCGCTACCCGCTCCGGCCGTGCTCGACGAGCCTCCGGACGGAGTCGGGGACGGCGGTGCCCGGCTTGACGTGCTGGTCCGGCCGGGCCGGCCCGTAGACCTGGCGGATCGGGAGGATGCCGCCCCAGGCCCTGCCGCCGTCCCAGTCGAGGTCCTCCTGGCCCTCGTGCTCCGGCCCGTCGGGGGCGTGCGTCTTGGCCCGCACCGTGGCGTCCCGGGTGAGGCTGACGGAGAGGACGCCGGTGGTCGGGGTGTGCTTCCCGTCGGTGTCCAGTTCGCCGCCCTTGCCGTCCTTGAGCGGCCGCAGTTCGCTCCAGCGGCCGGGGAAGACCTGGTGGCCGATCGCCTCGATCGCCTTGGCCCGGTCCTTCGCGCCGACCTTCCGGGCGATCCCGTCCACCACCACCGAGCGGTAGCCGAGCGAGGTGCTGATCGCCGCGCGCCCGACGACCAGGGCGTCGACGAGGGTGACGGTCAGGCAGACCGGAACCCCGCCGTCCCTCAGGAGGTGCTTCAGCGAGGGCGGCGTGGTGTCCGGCCAGGCGGTGGAGCCGTGCAGGTAGAGGAGCTTCTCCTCGCCCTCCTCGTGGTACGCGTAGACCATCGGGACGCACTTGGGCGCGGTCGTCGCGGTGTCGACATGGGCGACGACGCAGACGAATCCCTCCCTCAGGACGGCCGTGGCCTTCGTCAGGTCGTCCGTTTCCTTCGTCCGCTTGAGGTGCTGGCTCACGCCGTCTCCTTCTCCGCGTCCTCCTGCGCCTTGCGCAGGATGTCCTGGGCCGCGCCCGCCGGGTCCTGGCCGTGGAAGGGGCGGTCGAAGAGCCAGTTGTAGAGCATGTCCCGGGAGATCTGCGGCTGGTAGTACGGCACCTCGTGCCCGGAGTCGGGCACGGCGACCTGGGTGACGTTCTTCAGCGTCCGCACGAAGCCCTTCGGGTGCCCCTGCGCCTGCTTCCAGACCAACCGCTTGGCGTTGCCCCAGCCGTCCTTCATGATCTCGGCGAGGATCTCCTCGGTGCTCTGGTAGCCGCAGGCGGTGTCGAAGTCCCCGGTGTAGAGCAGGACCTTGTAGTTCTCCGCCGCCCGGATGAGGTCGGCGTACAGCGGTGAGGCGTCCGCCATGATGTCGGCCTTCAGTGCCTCGGCCACCGGACCGGAGTTGTCCGCGAACTGCCACGGGTGCTTGGCGTGCAGGGCCTCCTTGACGGCGTCGGTGCCGAGGTAGACGGGCAGCGCGCCCCAGGACACGTCCTCCCAGCGCCGCACGTCGTAGACGTCGAAGCCGCCCCCGAGCGCCAGCACGGCGTTGACCAGGCCGTTGCCGAGATCGGTGGCCTTCCTCAGGTGTCCGGCCCGGAGGACCTCCTGGAACTCGGCGTAGGCGAAGCCCAGGGCGGCCTTCTGGTTCAGGCCGAGGAACCCGGAGGCGTAGGCGTAGTCGATCATGACGCGGATCGAGAGCTCCGGTTTGATCCAGCCGTTGCCCACGGCGATCCCGCGCAGGTTGAGGTGCTTGCCGGTGCGGCTGCCGTTCTGCTCGTGGATCCTCTTGGCGATGTACGGCACGTACTTGCCGGCGTAGCTCTCCCCGCAGACGTACAGGGGACAGGCCAGGTACTCCGGGTAGGTGTCGAAGAACTGCTGCAGCGCCAGCCAGAACATCTGGCTGAGGGTCTCCTCGTCCTGGACGTAGGTGTCCTTGGTCTCGCAGTAGCTGTATCCGGCGCCGACGGGCTGGTCCCAGTAGAGGACGTGGGCCTCCTGGTTCCAGCTGTCGGGGCTGACCGAGATGGTCCCGGCGGCGTCGTCGGCGATGCGCAGCGGGCCGTTCTCCAGGAACAGTCCCGCGAGCGAGGAGGCACCGGGCCCGCCGTTGAGCCAGATCAGCAGGGGCGTCTGCTCGATCAGCTCCTTCTGCTTGCCCGGGTCGAGGTTGGGATCGCAGGTCTGGCTCTCGAAGAACCAGTGGAACAGGTGGCTCTTCGCCGCTCCCGGGCCGTCGACGTCCGCGTACCCGGCATAGGTCCGGGCGGTCCTCGGGAGTCCTTCCTCCTCCTTCTTGGCGGGGTCGGGGGAGAAGTGGATCGTCTGGGTGTTGGCGGCGTTCGCCGGGATCGAGTAGACGGGCTGACGGGGCATGGGTCGTCTTCCGTTTCGGGAGGGGGTCAGGAGGCCGGCGTGATGCGCCCGGGCAGCGGGCGGACGTAGCGCTCGAAGTGGCGCTCGGTGTGCGCGACCTCCTGGAGGACCCCGATCCGCTGGCCCAGGAGCAGCTGCAGCGCGGGGAACCGGCCCGCCTCGAAGAGCAGGATGTTCAGTGACCCGCCGTACTGGAAGTAGCCGATCTCGTCGCCCTTCGTCACCTGGACCGGGGGCGAGTCCTTGGTGATCCCGCGGAACGGCTCGCGGAACGTCACGGAGCCGATCGAGTTGAGGCCGACGGGCACCAGGGCGACGTAGCCCTTGCCGTCCGGGTTCCCGAGGTGATCGAGGTACGGCGTCTCGATGATGACGTATCCGCGGCGGAAGTCCTCGAACAGGCTGTAGTCGTACCCGTAGCCGACGTTCCCCTTGTTGAGCAGGTCGGGGAAGTCCCGGATCCCGTAGTAGACGCCGCCGATGTCGTCGCGGGACTCGACCACCTGGCCGCCGACCGGGGCGTGGTAGCGGTGGTAGGTGTCGGGCATGAGGATGCACGACACGGCCGTGCCGCCGATGAACCTCTCGGCGTACTCGGAGCCGTCCAGCAGCCGGCCGACGCTCATGGTCACGGCCGCCTTGATCGGCAGCGGCGTGTCGGGCGCCAGATTGTCGACGATCATGTTGATGATGCAGTCGGTCGGGGCGGTCACGACGCTGGGGTCCCCGGGGGCGTCGATCGTCCGGGCCTTGGGCTTCAGCTCCCTGATGAAGAACTTGTTGAGGGTCGACCAGTCGCCCTTCGCGAAGTCGGCCATCCGCTTCGGGCCGAGTTCGGCGATCCACTGCTCGACCAGTTTCCCGGAATCCGGGGAGTCCATCTGCCGGCCCTGCAGCTGGGTGAAGTCGGCCAGGACCTCCCGCCCTGACTCGCTGGTCACGAACGCGAGTCCGGCGGCGTTCTCGTAGCTGATCCAGCTGAACCGGCGGATGTACTGCAGCCCGTCGGAAATGGGCTGCTTCCAGCCCCAGTCGTACCATTCGACGAAGAAGTCCGCCAGGGTCTCCCCGGTCGCCCCCCGCCAGTCCTTGTAGACGTCGGAGTCCGGGTACACCGTGGGCGGCGTCAGACCCTGGATCGCCGCGTCGAACTTCTTCCGGAAGTCGCTTTCCTCGTCGTTGTAGAGATTCTCGACCTTTTCCCTGAACTCTTTGATGTTCTGCGAGGTCACGTCCTGCTGCCTTCCGTGCGGGGGGGGGGATCTCCGGTGCTGCTACACCCTCACCGAGGACGTGCGGATCCGCGAAGAACCGCGCCCACAGCTAGGCCGTTCGTCTGGAAACCACCTCCGGCCGGCGGTACGCGGCGTGTCGTTCCCGGCGGCGGGTGGTCCTGAAGTCGTAGCAGGGAAGGGGCACTTCGGCGGGGGAGTGCGCTACCGGCGGCGGATGCGGCCCGCCGCCGGGCCCCCTACGGTCGCCCCGACGGCCCACCGAGGCACCCGAGGGGAAACACCGTGATCCGCGCCGCGAAGCCGGCCGCCGCTGCGGCGGCACTGGCCCTGACCGTTCTCACCGCGCCGGCCGCGACCGCCGCCGCGGACCCGCTCGCCGCGCTGCGCGGCCAGCAGCCGCGCTGGCACGCCTGCGCGAGCGGCCCGGACGACGCCGCCGGCGCCGAACTCGACGCGGCGGGCGCCCGCTGCACCGAGATCACCGTCCCCCTCGACTACCGCCGGCCCGGCGGACCGACCCTCGGCATCGCCCTCTCCCGGCTGCCCGCCACCGACCCCGCCCACCGCCTGGGCACCCTGTTCCACAACCCCGGCGGCCCCGGCGTCCCCGCCCGCGGGCTGAGCCTCGCCCTGCGGCAGGCCGCCCCCGCCCTCGGCGCCCGCTACGACATCGTCGGCATGGATCCGCGCTTCGTCGGCGCCAGCACCCCCCTCGACTGCGGCTGGCCCACGGCCGGCCCCGGCTCGGCCGGCCCCGACCGGCTGGGCTTCGACCGGGCCGCCGAGGTCGCCAAGGACCTCGCGACCCGCTGCGCCCCGTACCGCGACCTGCTGCCGCACGCCTCCACCCGCAACACCGCGCGGGACATGGACCTGGTGCGCGCCGTCCTCGGCGAGCAGAGGATCGCCTATCTCGGCTCGTCCTACGGCAGCTACCTCGGCGAGGTCTACCTCCAGCTGTTCCCCGGGCACGTCGGGCGGGCGGTGTTCGACGCCGCCATGGACCCGGACCGCTTCGGTCCCGACCTGACCGCCACCCAGGGGCCCGCGATGGCGGCCGCGCTCACCGCCTGGGCCGCCTGGGCGGCCGGCCACGACGACCGCCACCACCTGGGCGGTACGACCGCCGGGGTCCTGGCCTCGGTCGAGCGGGTGCGGCTGGCCACCGAGCGCGCCCCGCTGGCGGTCGGCACCCACCGGGTCGACGCCCGCCTCCTGCCGCAGGTGCTGTGGACCGTGTCGGCCGGTGACGACGCCGCCGCGTACGAGGAGTTCGCCGCCCTGGTGCGGGTCCTGGCGGACGCGGCCGAGGGCCGGCCGGCGCAGCCGACCGCGCTGCTGGAGGCGGTGCTGACCGGCCTGGCCTCCCCGGACACCGGTGGCTACGCCGCCGTGCAGACTGCGGTCATGTGCGCGGACCGCGCCGCCTCGCGCGATCCGCTCGACTACTACCGCGACATCCGGGCCCACCGCGGCGACGAGCCGCTGTTCGGCCCGCTCACCCGCAACCTCACCCCTTGCACCTTCTGGCCCGCGGACCCGGCCGAGCCGCCCACCCGGGTGCGCAACGACGTCCCGGTCCTGCTGGTCGGCGCCGACGGCGACCCGGCCGCCACCTACCCCGGCCAGCTCTCCGCCCACCGGGCCCTGACCGGCTCGCGGCTGGTGACCCTGCGCGGAGCCTTCCGCCACACCGTCTACGCGGGCCTGTTCGCGCCGCGCGACACCTGCGTGGACGCCGTCGTCGACCGCTACCTGCTGGACGGCGTCCTCCCCGCCACGGACGGCGACTGCCCGGCCGCCCGCCCGTAGCCCGGGAGCGCACCGGCGTCCGGTACTCCCCGGGTGACGGGACGGCCCGGCGCGGTGGGTTCCCGCGCCGGGCCGTCCGGCTCGTCCGGTGCCGGATCACCCCCGCCGTTCGAACAGCGGCACCCGCACCGGCTCCGGCCGGGCGGCGGCGGCCCGGCCCGACAGCGAGGAGTCCTGCGGCGACAGCATCAGGGCGATCCCGCCGAGTGCGAGCAGGACGAGGACCGCCACCGCGAGCGGGGTGATGAACTGTGAGGCCGGGAGACCGCCGGCCGGGGTGCGGCCGTCGAGCACGACCGAGACCGCGGCCATGCCGGTGTAGTGCATGGCGACCACCGCGACCCCGGCGATCAGCGCCGCGCCCAGGGAGGCGAGCAGACCGGTGATGTTCAGCGTCATCCACAGCGCGGCGGTGGAGGCGGCCACGGCGATCGCGATGGAGGCGGCCACGACGGCCGTGTCGTAGGACACCCGGCCCTGGACATGCATCGCCGCCATGCCCAGGTAGTGCATGGCGGCGACACCCAGTCCCATCACCGTGCCGCCGACCAGCAGGGTGGACAGGCCGCGCGGCCGGTAGCCGACGTAGAGGATGCCGAGGCCGCAGACCGCGATCGCGAGCAGCAGGCTGCACAGCGTCAGCGGCACGTTGTAGAGGATGGCCGAGCCGGTGACGGTGAAGCCGAGCATCGCGAGGAAGTGCATCGTCCAGATGCCGCAGCCGATCTCGGCGGCACCGAGCAGCAGCCAGCCGAGCCGCCGGCGCGGCGGCAGGTCCAGGGCGCGGACGGTGCAGCGGAGGCCGAGCGCGGCTCCGGTGCAGGCGACGACGTAGGAGAGGACGGGGTTGATCCAGCCGTAGTGGAAGCCGTCGACGGGGGCGGTATGGGTGTGCATGGAGGTACCTGAGCTGACGTGCGGTGGATGGACGGGGGCGGGAGCGGCCCGCGCCGGGACGAGGGGCGGCGCGGTCCTTCCGGCTCCAGGGGTACACGGAGGACCGGAACGTCCGGGGAAGGCCGGTTGAAGGGGAGCGGTCCACCGGTCGGCGGCGCCCGGGGTACCGGGGCCGCATCCGCCCCCGGCCGGTGTACCGTCACCTCGCTCCTCGTGGGCCCGGATCCGGCGGCCCCTGCTGCCCGCCCGGTGGCGTAGGTCACGGGCGGCGCCGCGAAGGTGCCGGCCGACCGCCGCCGGCCTCATGTGCGTGTCCGTCCTGTCGGACCCCCGCAGGCCCCCGCAGGCCAAGGACCGGCCGGGGAACTGACGCCGGGTGCGGTGAGGGGGGAACAGGGCCCGTCCCGGCACCGGCCCCCGCCCCGGCCGCACGCCACGCCCGCCGGGGCGGGGCCCGCCGCTACCGCTTCCGGCGTTCCGCGACCTCCGTGACCAGGGCGGCGATGTGCTCGCGGGTGACGCCGAGGCCGAAGGCGGCGGACTTCGCCACAGGGGCACCTGGCGGGCGGCGGCCAGGAGCCGGGCGTCGCTGTCGGCCAGGGTGGTGGCGAAGGGGAGGCCGGCCATGGCCGGACCACCCGGCCCACGACTGCTTCGAGCGGCGCTACGAGGGCCTCCGCCGGCGCCTCCCCGACAGGCTCGTCGAGCACGCCGCCACCCGGCCGGACACCACCCGGCCGGACCCCGCCCGGCCGGACACCGTGCCCCCGGACGCGGACCGCGCGGCCGAGGCCGCCTGGGCGGCCCGGATCCTGATCGCCGCGACCGACGGACCGCAGCTCCAGTGGCTGCTCGGCCCCCGCATCGACATGGCCGGCGACATCGGCCGCCTCGCCCGCGTCCTGCTGGACGCCCCGGCGGAGCGAGAGCGCCCGGTCAGCCGACCGGGCCGGCCAGCAGCGCCCGCCAGCCCCGCCGGACCAGCCCGGGCACGTCCACCGACGGGTCGTTCAGCCCCTGCAGCTGCGCGCCCTCGACGAGCGCCAGGAACGCGGCGGCCGTGAAGTCCGGGTCCAGGCCCGGATCCGCCGAACCGTCCGCCTGCCGCGCCACCAGGTGGCCGCGCACCGCCGCGCGGAACCGCTCGAACCGCTCCCGGAAGTACGCGTGCGCCGGATGCCCGGGATCGAGCGAGGATGCCGCGAGGTGGACGTACAGTCGCACCCACGCCGGGTTCGCGGCGTTGGTCTCCATGACCCGCGCCATGAACTCACCGGGGTCACCGGCGCCGGCCGACGCGTCCCAGCGCACTGCCGCCGACTCGTCGGTGGCGCGCAGCAGCTCGGTGAGCAGTTCGTCCTTGGAGGTGAAGTGGTGCATCAGCCCGGTCAGGCTCATGCCGCTCTCCCGGGCGATGGCGCGCAGCGACGTGCCGCGCTCGCCCTCGCGGGCGAACACCTCGAAGGCCGCCGCCAGGGCGCGTTCACGCTGCGCCCGTCCCTTGGGCGTCGAGCTGCGGTTGGCCACGGGGGGAGTGTATGCGACCGCCGAGGGTCCCCCGGGCGAGCCCGCGGCGCGGGCAAGCGTGCCGCGCCCACCCTTGTCGCAAAAAACCGAACACTGTACTGTTTCGGTCACCTCCCGATCCGGAGCGACACCAGGGCACCGACGCGCGCCCGGCCGGCCGCCGACTCCGCGGACCGCGCGCCCACCGCCCCCTCCCCCCTCCGTGCGGTCCCGTGACGGCCCTTCCCCGAGGAAAACCCATGGACACTGACGTCATCATCGTCGGAGCCGGCCTGGCCGGACTCACCGCCGCCCACGAACTCACCTCCCGGGGGCGCCGGGTGATCCTGGTCGACCAGGAGAACGCCGCCAACCTCGGCGGCCAGGCCTGGTGGTCCTTCGGCGGCCTGTTCCTCGTCGACTCGCCCGAACAGCGCCGGATGCGCGTCAAGGACTCCCTCGACCTCGCCTGGAGCGACTGGCAGGGCAGCGCGCAGTTCGACCGCCACGCGGACGAGGACAGCTGGGCGGTGCGCTGGGCCCGGGCGTACGTCGAGTTCGCCGCGGGGGAGAAGCGCTCCTGGCTGGCTGGGCACGGGCTGCGCTTCCTGCCCACGGTCGGCTGGGCCGAGCGCGGCGACCTGCGCGCCGACGGGCACGGCAACTCCGTCCCCCGCTTCCACGTCGCCTGGGGCACCGGCACCGGCGTGGTCGTGCCCTTCGCCCGCTCCGCCCGGCGGGCCGCCGCCGACGGGCTGCTGACCTTCCGCCACCGCCACCGGGTCGACGGACTCGTCGTCACCGACGGCGTGGTGACCGGAGTGCGGGGCCGGGTGCTGGCCGCCGACGACGCGGCGCGCGGCGTCGCCTCCAGCCGCGAGGAGACCGGCGACTTCGAACTCTCCGCCCAGGCCGTCGTGGTCGCCTCCGGCGGCATCGGCGCCAACCACGACCTGGTCCGCGCCCACTGGCCCGCCCGGCTGGGCACCCCGCCCCGGCACATGGTCACCGGCGTCCCCGCCCATGTCGACGGGCGGATGCTCGGCATCAGCGCTGCGGCCGGGGCGCGGTTGGTCAACGGCGACCGGATGTGGCACTACACCGAGGGCCTGCACAACTGGGACCCGGTCTGGCCCGGCCACGGCATCCGGATCCTGCCCGGCCCCTCCTCGATGTGGTTCGACGCCCTCGGCCGCCGGCTGCCCGAGCCCTGCCTGCCCGGCTACGACACCCTCGGCACCCTGCGCCACCTGCGGACCGACCCCGCGCTGGCCGGGCACGACCACTCCTGGTTCGTGCTCACCCAGAAGATCATCGAGAAGGAGTTCGCCCTCTCCGGCTCCGAGCAGAACCCCGACATCACCGCCGGCGACCGCAAGGCCTTCGTGCGCGAGCGCCTGCTCGGCAGGGGCGCGCCCGCCCCGGTCGAGGCGTTCAAGCGGCACGGCCGGGACTTCGTCGTCGCCGCGACGCTGGAGGAACTGGTCGAGAAGATGAACGCGCTGACCGGCACCCCACTGTTGGACGCCGCGGCGATGCGCCGCCGGATCGAGGCCCGGGACCGTCAGCTCGCCAACCCCTACACCAAGGACGCCCAGGTGCAGGGCATCCGCAACTCCCGCCGCTACCTGGGCGACCGCCTGGGCCGCACCGCCGCCCCGCACCGGCTGCTCGACCCGGCCGCGGGGCCGCTGATCGGCGTCCAACTGCACGTGCTCACCCGCAAGACGCTCGGCGGCATCCAGACCGACCTCTCCTCCCGCGCCCTCGCGGCCGACGGCACGCCGGTGCCCGGGCTCTACGCGGTCGGCGAGGCCGCCGGGTTCGGCGGTGGCGGACTGCACGGCTACAACGCCCTGGAGGGCACCTTCCTCGGCGGCTGCCTGTTCTCCGGCCGCGCGGCCGGCCGCGCCGCTGCGGAGGCCACCGCCTGACCGGGTCCGACGGTCCCGACCGCCCCGCCCCCTGCCGCCGGTTGCCGCACCGGCGGCAGGGGGCGGCGCGTCCCGGCCGGCCGGTTCCCCGGGGGCACCGCCGGGAGCGACCGCCACCGGCTCCGGCACCCGCCCCTCGCTACCATGGACGACACGATGACCGGTCGTCAGGACGCCGACAGGGGAGTGGACATGGGCGACGAATCGGCCGAGGTGGTGATCCTCGGCGCGGGCCCGGCCGGTCTCGTCCTCGGCAACCTGCTGCACCGGGCCGGCATCGACTGCGCCGTCCTGGAACGCGCCGACCGCGCCCACCTCCACGCCCGCGCGCGGGCCGGGTTCCTCGCCGCGAACACCGTCCGCGTCCTGGACCGCCACGGCCTCGCCGACGGCCTGCACCGCCGCGGCCGGCCCCACGCCACCTGCGAGTTCCGCACCGCCGACGGCGGCTTCCGCCTCGACTACGGGCACCTCGGCCGCGGCGAGCTCCACACCGTCTACCCGCAGCAGTTCCTCGTCGCGGACCTGCTCTCCGCGTACCTGGACGCCGGCGGCCGGCTGCACTTCGCCACCGAGGCCCACCGGGTGCTGGACACCGAGGGCGGGCGCCCCGTCGTCGAGGCCGGCGGACCGGACGGGCGCCCGGTCCGCTGGCGGGCCCGCTACGTCGCCGGCTGCGACGGCCGCCACGGCGCCGCCCGCCGCTCGCTGCCGCCCGGCGCCGTCGTCCACCACCACGACCACGGCCTGTCCTGGCTGGGCCTGCTCGCCGAGGCGCCGCCCAGCCTGGACGCCGTCGGCTACGCCGTGCACGAGCGCGGCTTCGCCGGCCACATGGCCCGCACTGCCGAGATCACCCGCTACTACCTGCAGTGCGAGCGCGGCACCCCGCCCGAGGCGTGGAGCGAGGAGTACATCTGGCACGAGCTCGACACACGGATGCGGTCCGCCGACCACGGCCCGCTGCGCCGGGGGAGCATCGTCCAGCGCAGCGTCGTCGACCTGGAGTGCGACGTCGTCGAACCGCTGCGCCATGGCGCGCTGCTGCTCGCCGGTGACGCCGCGAGCCTCATCACCCCGTCCGCCGCCAAGGGCGCCAACCTCGCCGTGCTGGAGGCGGAACTGCTGGCCGAGGCCCTGGTCGACGACCTCGCCCGCGGTGACGGCCGCGCCCTGGCCGGCTACTCGGACCGCTGCCTGGAGTACATCTGGCGGGCCCAGGAGTTCTCGCACTGGATGGTCCGGCTGCTGCACGCCGTGCCCACCCCGCACGGCGGCCCGTCGACCTTCGACGAGGGGCTGCGCCGCGCGCGCCTGGGAGCCCTGCGCACCTCCCGCGCCCAGCAGGACTGGTTCGCCGAGAACTACGTCGGCCTCTGACCCCGCCCCGCACCGCCGAGGACGCCCGCCGGGGGCGCCCGTCTCGTGGTCGCCACCGCCCATCCCGTGCCGGGAGGCCGACGCCCACGCCTGGCGCGCCTCCGGCCTGCCCGCCACCTGCGAGGGCCGCCACTTGGCTGACCCCTGACCTGACACGATCTCTGAGACGGCGAAACGCCCCGGCTTGCCGGGGCGTTTCGTGCGTGCCGCTCAGTTCAGTGCAAGCCGTCCGTGTCGTCGTGCTCTTCGCCGACCGGGAGTGGCCAATGGTCCTCCTCCACCGGCTCATCGCTCTGGATGGCCGCGGAGACCGCCCTGTTGTAGGCATCGTCGAGGCCGTCACCGCTTGCGCCGAGTATGTTCTCCCAGTCAATTCCCATACCTACGAGCCTACCCGTAGCGTGCGAGGAGCCGAGCGATGTGGGCGTTGAGCTCGTCCGCCCGGGCAAAGATCACAGCTTCCTCTCCTGGGAGGACGGGCGGCGCGGCCGGCCTCGTCATCGGGCTGAAAGCGTTGCTGCTGGTCATGCAGAAGCTCATCGACTGGACCAAGGCGACTCGCAACCAGCAAGTCTTCGCGAAGCCTGTGATCCACCGACGATTCACCCCCCCCGAGGGCGGCGGTCCTCGGGGGGCTCGGATGCGAGTCGTCAGCCCTGGCGACCTGTGGCGGCCCGGAAGTCGGGCATGCCGAAGTGGACCGCGCCGTGGCGTGCGGTGAGGCAACTCATCGCGGTGAGCTTCTCGTTCGCTGCCGCGATGTGCACCTCCAGGCCCGCGATTTCGCCGAGCCAGCCCTGTTGCTGGGCCTCGGTGACGCGGGCGTGGAGGTTGGCGATGATCTCGCGCAGGCGTGGGGCCTGCGCGGGGTCCGGCCGTAGGGCCGGGCATCGGATGCAGGCTTCTCTGAACCAACGATCGCCCATCGTCCTCAGACCCTCGGGCCGATCGACGGTGTGGTGTGGACTTCGGCCTCCGGGTCCAGCCTCAAGCCGGCCGTGGCGAGGAAGTCTGTGAGTTCGATCCGGCCGCCGTTGGTTCCGTCGTCCCAGCTGGTCCAGAGCCTCGACTCCTCGCCGTCCCAGGTGTCGACGTCCTCGCTCGGATGCTGCTCGACAGTCCCTTCGCCGTGCCGGTACCGCAGGTACAGGTACTGGCCCATGGTCGTCCAGGCGTCCCACTGCGACGGGCAGCCCCCGGAGGTCTGCACCACCCGCGCGAGGGCCACATCCTCGTGCAGGTGGGCCTCGACAGCGCCCAGATGCTGGTCGTGGGCGATGAGGAGACCGTCCACGAGACCGAGCAGGCGGACGCTGCCGCCGGGGAACTGGAGCGTGAGGCCGGCCGTGAATCCGACATGGCCGTCGTTGTAGTCGATCTGCCGAACCGACCGGATCATCTGTCCGACGAACCAGGTCACCGGAACATCCGGCGAATCATCGATCACGGAGACGCTGCCGTGTTCCGCCATTGAGTACGGTCCGTGCGGCTGATCGGCCCGCAGGGACAAGCCGGTCGAAGGCGTGTGGAACAGGACTGGCCCCAGCCCCTCCAGGTGAAGCCACAGGTGCACCAGCGATGGTCTGTCGTCAGCGTGGTGATGCCAAGCAGTGGTCACCTTCAGCAGCCGCCGCCCGATCAGGTCGGCGGCAAACAGCTCCGCATCGTCGATCACCCGCCGATGCTCCCACGGCCTCACCAACAAGACACCCGAATACGCGCGCCACGGACCAGGGCTACTGCAGGCTCCGAGCAGGCCCAGAGCCAGTGCGCCGAAGCCGGACCCATCTGGGGCCGGCCCGGTGCAGCTGCTCGCTGACATGTGCCACTCCTCGGTGACTGTTCGCGTTGAGTCTCTCACCGATCACCGAGGGCCTTGACAGGGCTGGTGCAGCATGACCACACGCATGGCCATGATTGTTCGCCGTGCTGTGCCGGCGACGAGCTTCGCGCCCTTTGTCGGGCACGGCCGCCGTCGTCGCCGAGACCGACACCAGAGCCCTCCTCGAACGACCTACGCTGCGGCTGGGAGATCATGGTGGTTTCAGCGTGTGGTCCCGGGGTGCATTTCGGGACACGGTCGAGTGGAACAGGTACATGGGATGAAGGTCGGGTTCGGGTGGAAGCTGCACGGGGACGGGCGTGCGCCGCGGCCCGGGGCTGTGGTGCGGCCGGACGAGCGGTTGTCGTGGGGGCGGACGGTCGGGCTCGGGGCGCAGCACGTGGTGGCTATGTTTGGGGCCACCTTTGTGGCGCCCATTCTCATGGGGCTGGATCCGAACCTCGCGGTGATGCTGTCGGGTGTGGCGACGGTATTCTTCCTGCTGGTGACGCAGGGCCGGATCCCGTCGTACCTGGGTTCCAGTCTGTCGTTCGTGGGCGTGGCCGCGGTGATCAAGTCGCAGGGCGGGGACACGGCGACGGTGACGGGTGCGCTGCTGGTGGCGGGTGCGGTGCTCGCGGCGTGCGGTGCGGTGGTGCAGGGGCTCGGGGCGAAGGTGGTGCACGCGGTGCTGCCGCCGGTGGTGACCGGTGCGGTGGTGATGCTGATCGGGTTCAATCTGGCGCCGGTGGCGGCGGGGACGTACTGGCCGCAGGACCAGTGGACGGCGCTGCTGGTGATGGCGTTCACGGGGTTGGCGCTGGTGGTGTTGCGGGGGTTCTGGTCGCGGATCGCGATCTTCCTGGGGCTGGTGTTCGGGTACGCGGTGTCGTGGCTGTTCGACCGGGTCTTCGGGAAGATCCACTCTCCGGTCGGCGGCGGGGCCGCGACGGAGCACTGGCGTCTGGACCTGTCGGGCGTGGGGAAGGCGGACTGGATCGGTCTGCCGTCGCTGCACGCGCCGAGCTTCCAGGCGTCCGCGGTGCTGGTGGCGCTGCCCGTGGTGGTGGCGCTGATCGCGGAGAACGCGGGGCACGTGAAGGCGGTTTCGGAGATGACGGGTGATCCGCTGGACGACCGGATGGGTGCCGCGATCATGGCGGACGGCACGGCGACGGTGCTGTCGACGGCGGTGGGTGGTCCGGCGACGACGACGTACGCGGAGAACATCGGCGTGATGGCGGCGACCCGGGTGTACTCGACGGCCGCGTACTGGTGCGCGGCCGGCTTCGCGATCCTGTTCGGTTTGTGCCCGAAGTTCGGCGCGGTGGTCGCGGCGATCCCGGGCGGGGTGCTGGGCGGGATCACGGTGGTGCTGTACGGCATGATCGGTCTGCTGGGCGCGCAGATCTGGATCCACAACAAGGTGGACCTGACCAATCCGCTGAACCTGGTGCCGGTCGCGGCGGGTGTGATCGTCGGCATCGGCAACGTGACGCTGAAGTTCAGCGACGACTTCGAGCTCGGCGGCATCGCCCTGGGCACCCTGATCGTGCTGCTCGGCTATCACGGCCTGCGCGCCCTCGCCCCCGCCCACCTGAAGCACCCCCAGTCCGGGAGCGGCCCACTGCTGGACGAAGGCACCAGTGCCTACGACGACCACCGGGGGAAGGAGTGACGGACCTCGGCCGCACCCGCTGAACGCCGCCGAGCGGGTGGTGCCGGAGCACCGGCCCGTGGCGCACTTCCCGGCCCGCAGCCCGGCTGCGGGCCGGGCCTGACGGCTTCGATGTGGTCGGGGCGTCGATCTTGGCCCGGCGCGGCCGCCGCCTCTCCTGGGTGCGGTCGTGGCTGCTCCCGGTGGGCGGCGAGGCGGGCCAGTACACCAGCGAGCTCCTGCGCGGCACCGGCACCCAGGGAGCAACCCCCGCGAGCGCGGGGCCGATGGCTTCCAGGCCTTCGGGTTGAAGCTGTTCGGGGGGCAACCCCCGCGAGCGCGGGGTCGATATGCGCCGCCAGATCGAGGCGGCCACCACCCTGGGGCAACCCCCGCGAGCGCGGGGTCGATTATTCGAGGAGGTTCATCATCAGCGCGGTGTTAGGGCAACCCCCGCGAGCGCGGGGTCGATGATCCGGCACCTGCGGCGCGCCGCCCAGCTGAGGGGCAACCCCCGCGAGCGCGGGGTCGATTCGCCGCCGCCCTGCGTGATGAGCGTCAACTCTGGGCAACCCCCGCGAGCGCGGGGTCGATCATGCCGACCCCGCCGCCGAAGTTGTCGAGCAGGGGCAACCCCCGCGAGCGCGGGGTCGATACTTGCTGACCTGCGGCGATTCTCCTCAGTGGGCTCCGATTGATTCAGTTCGATTCGGTGGACGGGCCGTTGAGGAGCTCATGCGTCGCCGCCGTCTCTCGTTCTGTCCGGGTGGATTGTCAGTGTTGGGCTCTACGCTCCGCAGCGTACTCGTACGTGGAGGTCGGGACGATGGCCGAGGATCGCTGGCGGTGGTATCCACCGGAGGTCAGGGGCTGGCTGGGTGCGTTGTGGGGAAAGTCGGCGGGGCGGGCTGGCGGGACGGTGAATCTCCTGCTGTCGCACATGCTGGACACCGCCGCGGTTGCCGAGCTGGTCTGGGACCGGTACCTGCCGCAGGTGACGAGGTGGCGTCTGGACGCTCTGGCGGGGGGTGCGGGGAAGGGACGGCGTCTGTTCGCGTGGTTGTGCGGGATTCATGACCTGGGCAAGGCCACGCCGGTGTTCCAGCGCCTGGACGCTGCCGGGGAGGCCGCGGTCCGGCAGGCGGGGCTCGCCTGGGACAAGTACGCGGTGAAGGGGGCGTCCTGGCGGCACGACAAGGCCGGTGCCCGGGTGCTGATGGCGCTGCTCGCCGAGGCGAAGTGGTCTGAGGAGCAGGTCGGTTGGGTCTGGCCGCTGGTCGCCGGCCACCACGGTCTGATCCCGACGGTAGGGGATCTGAAACCGCCGAGGAGGAACGAGAAGCTGCAGGGCCACGATCGGTCGTGGAAGCTCGCGCAGCTGGCCCTGGCGGAAGTGTTCTCACGGGAGGTCGGCTACGAAGGTCAGTCGCCGCTGGCCGCGGTTGAGCCCGCTCTGGTGCCGAGTCGCGCGATGCAGCTTCAGCTGTCCGGCTTCGTGGTGATGGCGGACTGGATCGCCAGCGACGAGCGGCACTTCACCGGCGTGTCGGATCTGTCGAAGGTGGCGATGCCCCAGGCGCGCCGGCGGGCTTCGGCGGCGTGGTCGAGGCTCGGACTGCGTGGTGGCTGGGGCGCGTTGGCGGTGCCCGGGCCGGAGACCTTCCAGGACCGTTTCGGGCACGGAGCAAGGCCTTCACAGGAGATGGTCCTGGATGTGGTGCGCCGGATGGGCGGGCCGGGGCTGGTGATCGTCGAGGCGCCGATGGGGGAGGGGAAGACGAAGGCAGCGCTCGCGGCGGCGGAGCTGATGGCGGCCCGTCACGGGGCGGACGGGGTGTTCCTGGGCATGCCGACCCAGGCGACCGCGGATCCGATGTTCACGCAGGTGCGCTCGTGGCTGCGCGGGGTCGGGGACGGGCTGGAGGACCAGGTCGCACTGCTGCACGGCAAGCGGATGTTCAACAAGGAGTGGCGTGGCCTGCTGGAGGGCGCGGGGGAGTGGGGCCAGGGCGCGGACGACCCGTTCACCTCGGTGGGGGAGGACGAGTACGGCATGGCGGCCGACTCCTTCGACGGATGCGAGGGCGCCGCACGCAGAGCGCCCGCGGAGTGGTTCCTGGGCCGTCGCCGTGGTCTGCTGAGCCCGTTCGCGGTCGGTACGATCGACCAGCTCCTGTATGCCGCGACCCGCACCAAGCACGTGATGCTGCGGGCGGCCGGCCTGGCCGGCAAGGTCGTGATCCTGGACGAGGTCCACGCCGCCGATGTCTACATGTCGCAGTTCCTGCTGGAGGGACTGTGGTGGCTCGGGCAGGCCGGAGTGCCGGTGCTGCTGCTGTCGGCGACCCTGCCGCCCGAGCAGCGGCGGCATCTGGTCGCCGCTTACGTGGCGGGTACGCAGTCGGCGCAGGGCCCGGTGGCGCTGGAGCTTCCCGAGCCGCAGGGCTATCCGAGCGTGACGGCCGTCTGGCCGGGCCGGGACGGGCGGCCGGAGCTGCTGGTCGAGAGCACCGAGTCGTGGCGCGACGACCTTCAGGTCCGGGTCGAGGTGCTCGATGAGCCGCCGCCGACCGGCCCGGCAGGGCGGCAGGACGGGACGCCCGCGGCCGATACGGCCGTGACCGACTGCCTCAAGGAGCGCCTGGCCGACGGCGGATGCGCCCTGGTCATCCGCAACACCGTCGCCCGCGCCCAGTCCACCTTCGAAGCCCTCCAAAAGGAGTTCGGCTCCGATGTCCGCCTCCTGCACGGCCGCCTGCACGCCGGCCACCGGGCGGACCGCACGCAGCAGGTGTTGGACCTCCTCGGACCACCCAGCCGGGGACACGAGCGCCCCGACAGGCTGGTCGTCGTTGCGACCCAGCTCGCCGAGCAGTCCTTCGACGTCGACGCCGACCTGCTGATCACCGACCTCGCCCCGGTCGACCTGCTCCTCCAGCGCATCGGCCGCCTCCACCGCCACGACGGCGTGGAACGCCCGCACCGGCTGTCCCAGCCCACCGTGGTCGTCACCGGCCTCCACCTCCACGACGACGAAGCCCCGTACATCATGGGCGCCTCCGAGAAGATCTACGGCCGCTACCTGCTCCTGCGCACGGCCGCCGAGGTCAAGCGAGTGACCAAGGACAGCGGGGACACGTGGAGCATCCCCCGTCAGGTGCCGGACCTGGTGGCCCGCGTGTACGGCACCGGCCCCGTCGTCCCGGACGCATGGGCCGAGGCCGAGACCCAGGCCCGGCAGGACTGGGAGAGGCGGCAGGCCGATCGCCGGGAGAACGCCTCCCAGTACCTGCTCACCCGTGCCGGCGAACACGGCGAACCGACCCTGGCCGGACTGCACCGCGGCGCCCACGGCAAGCTGACCGAGGGACAGTTCGAGGCACTCGTCCGCGACGGCGAACGGAGCGCGGAAGTCGTCCTGGTACGCCGCACCGAGAGCGGCTTCCACGCGATGACCGGCCGCAGGCTCGGCCCGAACGGCGAGGTCGCCGCCGAACTGCTGGACGACGTCCTCGCGGGAACGGTACGCCTCCCCGCCAAGCCGACGGCGGCGGCCGAGCAGGCGCTCGGCCCGCTGGCGGGCTGGCGGGACCACCCCTGGCTGCGCTACAGCCTGGCCCTCGAACTCGACGAGCGCGGCGAAGCAGCCCTCGGAGACTTCCGGCTGCGCTACGACGACGACCTCGGCCTCGTGGTGAGCGGGGGGCGCCGGTACGGATGACGGCGAGGTGGTGGGCCGGGCGATTGCCGGGCCCACCACCCAACCCCGCGAGCGCGGGGCCGACTTGTGCCCGTCACGGGCGGCCAAACACGGCCAGGGGCCATCCCCGCGCGAGCGAACGTGCGGGGCCCAAGGGGCAATTCAAGCATTCGCCCCACGATCGGCCGACGATGATGCCACGATGATTCAACAACGCGCTAAACATGGCTAGTTGGGAGAATGTGCGTGCCTGGGTACAACCTTGTCGACGAACCGTGGCTGACGGTGCGGCCGGTCGACGGAGGGCCTCCCGTCGAGCTGGGGATCGCCGAGGCCCTGGCCCGGGCCCACGAGTTCGAGGGGATCGTCGTCGAGTTCTCCACCCAGCTCCCGGCCCTCCTGCGCCAGGTCCTGCTGCCCGTTGTCGCCCACGCCACCGGAGCGCCCGAGACCCTTCGCGTGAAGGGCGAGCGCCTCACGCAGAACGGCGGGTTCGCGGAGAGCGAGCGCAAACGCCTCCAGTTCTATCTCGACGAGCACCGGGCGAAGTTCGACCTCTTCGGCCAGGCCGCCCCGTTCGCGCAAGTCGCGGGGCTGCGCACCGCGAAGGACGAGACGAAGGGTTCCGCCACCCTCGTGGCGACGGCCGCGAGCGGCAACAACGTCCCGCTGTTCGCCAGCCGCACGGACGCGGACCCGCTCGACCTGACACCGGCCCAGGCCGCCCACTGGCTCGTGCACGCGCACTGCTGGGACACCGCGGCGATCAAGACCGGCGTGGTCGGCGACGACCAGGTCAAGGCGGGCAAGACCACCGGGAACCCGACCGGCCCGCTCGGCCAGCTCGGCGTGATCGTCCCCACCGGGCGCACCCTGTACGAGACCCTCCTGCTCAACCTCCCGGTCACCCCGCCCAGCGTCCTCGGCACCCCGCAGTGGACGCGAGGCCCCCACGGCCCGTCCTGGACGGCGCGCGCAGCCGAGGGCCTGCTCGACCTGTGGACGTGGCAGGCCCGGCGGATCCGTCTCATTCCGCACCAGAACGACGCCGGGCAGCTGAGAGTCGCACGGGTGGTCATCAGCGCCGGCGACCGCCTCACGCGGCTGCCCGAGCAGGAGCCGCACACCGCCTGGACGTTCACCGCCCCCGTCAAGAAGTCCGTTTCGGCCCTGCCCGAGCGCCGGCCGCGCCGCCACACCCAGGGCAAGGCCGCCTGGCGTGGCCTGGACGCCCTCCTCGCCCCCACCCGTCAGAGCGCCGACGGGGCCTTCGAGACCAGCGTCCTGCTCGATGAGGTCAGCGGCCTGCAGGAGAGCGGCAAGCTCGGCGCCGACTACCCGCTGCAGGTCGAGACCTTCGGCGTGGTCTACGGCACCCAGTCCGCCGTCGTCGAGGACGTCATTCACGACGCCATTCCGCTGCCGCTGCTCGCTCTCCATCAGGACAGCGAAGCCCACCAGCTCCTCCTGGACGCGGCCGAACAGGCGGAACTCCTCGCGAGGGCCGTCAACAACCTCTCCGCGGACCTGCGCCGCGCCGCCGGAACCGACCCCATCCCCTGGGACAAGGGCCAGCGCCCCGGCGACCTCCTCCTGCACAGCCTCGACCCCCTGGTGCGCCGCCTGCTCGCCGGCGTGCGCGACGCCGGCGACGACGAGGATGTCCTGGAGCGGGGCCGGCTCGCCTGGGAGCAAGTCGCCCACCGTCACGTGTGGGAGGCGGCGAACACGCTCCTGCTGGCCGCACCCGCCACCACGTTCGGCGGCCGGACGCTCGACCAGAGCGGCACATCGGGCAGGGCCCAGACCTACCGGCTCGGCACGGCCGGCGCCAACTTCCGGCGCCAGGTCGACGAGATCCTCCCCCGCCACGCCGATGCCGTCCGGCAGGCCGCTGCCGCCCGGGAAGCCGGGACCGGACCCGACCTCAACCCCGAACCCGCCCCTGGAGCGGACTTTGACTACTGAACACACCACCGCCCGCAAGAGGCGCCGGTACTGGGACGATTTCACCGCCCCGGACCACACCTGGCGCATCGACCCCCGCACCAAGCAGCCGCGCCGCCCCCCGGGCGAGGACCTTGCGGCCATGCGCTCGGGCCTCGGACGGCCCGCCATGGACAGCCCCAGGATGTGGCCGCTCTACAGCTGCGACGTCGACGACCGTCTCGCACTGCGCGACGAGGTCTCCGACGAACAGAAGGCCGAACACGCCGCCCTGGCCCTCTACGGCCTGCACCAGCAGAGCCAGGCCGCACCGATGCACCGACGCGGCGTCAAACTCGGCGAGGCCCTGCGTGCCCTGCGCCGCAGCGGCAAGTTCAGCGAGGAAGCCCTCGACACCCGGGTCGCGCAGCTCGCGGGCGCCACCAGCGTGTCCGCGCTGCTGGTCCACCTGCGCGGCCTGATCACCCAACTGCGCACGGTCGGGCAGCCGCTGGACTACAACCACCTGATGGCCGACATCCAGGCCTGGCACCACACCGACCGGCGCCCGCAGGTCCGCCTCAAGTGGGCCGTCGGCTACCAGGCGTGGAAGGACAAGGCACCCACCGACTGACCCCTCCCGCCCGCCTCCCAGCTGCCCGTACCGCCATCCCGAGGAGAAGCGCATGACCGACCGCCTCTACATCGACGTGCACATCCTGCAGACCGTCCCCCCGGCCAACCTCAACCGGGACGACAACGGCAACCCCAAGGAGGCCTACTTCGGCGGCAAGCGCCGCTCCCGCGTCTCCTCCCAGGCCTGGAAGCGCGCCACACGCCTGCACTTCGCCGAGAGCCGCGACCGGCAGGAGCTCGCCACCCGCACCAAGCGGATCGCCTCCCAGCTCGCCAAAGGCATTGCCGAACGCACCCCCGTCTCGGCGGAGGACGCCCAGCGGATCGCCGACGCCCTGATCAAGGCCACCGGGATCTCCGCGGGCAAGAAGGAAGGCGACACCGCCTACCTCCTCTTCTACGGGCGCAGGCAGCTGGACGGCATCGTCGATCTGGTCGCCGACACCGCCGCCGACCTCGCCGCCCTCGACGCCAAAGCCCTGGAGGAGGCCGTCAAGGCCCTGCCGGTCAAGGAGCAGCTGCAGACCGGCCACCCGGCCGACGTCGCCCTCTTCGGCCGCATGGTCGCCGACATCCCCGGCCTGAACGTCGACGCCGCCACCCAGGTCGCCCACGCGATCTCCACCCACGCCGCGGAACTCGAATTCGACTACTACACGGCCGTCGACGACGAGAACACCGCCGACGAGACCGGCGCCGGAATGATCGGCACCATCGGCTTCAACTCCGCCACTCTCTACCGCTACGCCACCGTCGGCCTGCACCAGCTGCGCGAGAACCTCGGCGACGACAAGGCCGCCGTCGACGCCGTTGACCTCTTCGTCGACTCCTTCGCCCGCTCCATGCCCACCGGCTACGGCAACTCCTTCGCGCACCGCACCCGCCCCAGCCTGGTCGCCGTCGTCGTCCGCGCAGACCAGCCCGTGAACCTCGTCTCCGCCTACGAGAACCCCGTCCCGGCGAGCCGGGGCATCGTCACCGAGTCCGCGCGCCGCCTCGCAGGGGAGTTCGCCACCGCCACCGAGCAGTGGGGCGACGAGCCGCTGTACGTCGCCATCTGCCACACCCTCGGCCCCGGCACCGACAGTGACGGGCCGGGGCGGGAGTTGGCGGACGCGTTCGGGGCGAACCGCACCTTCACTGCGCTGCGTGACGGCCTGCGCGCCGCCCTCACCGAGCGGGTGAACGGCAACTGATGCCCACCGACCCCACACCCGGTCCCGCCCCCGCCGGGGACCGGCAGGACGAGGCGCAGGCGGTCCTCGTCCTGCGCCTGGCCGGCCCGCTCCAGTCCTGGGGCGACCGCAGTGCGTTCAACCGCCGTGACAGCCGGCCCCAGCCGACCAAGTCCGGCGTCGTCGGCCTGCTCGCCGCCGCCACGGGCCGACCGCGCGAGGCGGACATCACCGACCTGGTCGGCCTTCGCCTGGGCGTACGCATCGACCAGCCCGGAACCCTGCTGCGCGACTACCACACCGTCAGCGACTACCGCGGCCGTCCGCTGCCGCAGGCCGGCGTCAACGCCAAGGGCCTGCAGAAGCCGACCTCCCCGGCCAAGGACACCCACGTCACCCACCGCTACTACCTCCAGGACGCGGTGTTCGTCGCCGCCGTCCAGGGCCCTGCGGCACTTGTCACGGCGCTCGCCGAGGCGGTCCGCCGCCCCGCGTTCCCGCTCGCGCTCGGCCGGCGCTCGTGCGTCCCGACCCAGCCGATCGTCCTCGGCGCGGTGCGCGACGCCACCCTGGAGGACGTCCTGGCCGCGGAGCCCTGGCAGGCGGGCGCGCCTGCCAGGGACGCCTACCGGCGGCGGGCCGAACGGGGTCCGGAGCCGTTCTCGCCGCACCGGATCGACCTGGCGGCGACCTTCGACGACCCGGCGGGCGAGGACACCCTCCAGGATGTCCCGCGCACCTTCGCACCCCGCGAACGCGGCTTCTCCACCCGGCGGATCCGCCACGCATGGCTCAGCGTCCCCACCGGCTTCGCCCCGTCCACCACGAGCACGCACCCGGCCACCGACGCCGGCGGCCACGACCCGTTCGCCCTGCTGGGCTGGTGACCTTCATGACCTACCTCTCCCGCGTCCGCATCAACCCCCTGCGCGCCGCCAGCCGCACCCTGCTCGCCAACCCCCGCGCCCTGCACGGCGCCGTCACGGCCGGCATCCCCGACACCGCCCCCGGCGACCGGATCCTGTGGCGCCTGGACGCCGACCACCCGCGCCGCCCGATGCTGCTGGTCCTCACCCCGTCCAAGCCGGACTGGACCCACCTCGTCGAACAGGCCGGCTGGCCCGACGCCGACGGCGAGCATTACGCGGTCCGCGACTACAGCCCGCTGCTCGCCCAGCTCGCCGTCGGCCGGGAGTTCGCGTTCCGCCTCAAGGCCAGCCCCGTCCAGAACACGGCCAAGCCCGACGGAGCGAGCCCGCACCGCACCAGGACCGAAGCCGAACTGCGCCACCGCTCCTACCGCATGGCCCACCGCACAGCCGCCCGGCAGCTCGGCTGGTTCCTGGACCGGACCACCCGCTGGGGCTTCACGGTCCCCGAAGCGCGGACGGACGAGCCGGCACCGGGCCTCGCACCGCCGCCCTCGGACACCCCCGCGGATGCGCAGCCTGCCCGGGAGGTGAGGATCACCGACCGCGGCCGCAGCACCTTCACCAAGCCCGGCACCCGCACCCCCGTCACCCTCACCACCGCCACCTTCGAGGGCCACCTGCGCGTCACCGATCCCGGTCTGCTGCAGGCCGCCCTCCTCGGGGGCGTCGGCCCGTCCAAGGCCTACGGCTGCGGCCTGCTCACCCTCGCCCCGCTCCAGGCAGGGGCACGCTGACCGGTGGCCGACATCTGGTGGAAAGCCCACCCCCACGACCTGCACCGCCTCGCCGACCGCGTTTCCAGCGTCTACGTCGAGCGCAGTCACATCGACCGTGACGAGAACGCCGTCGTCGTCATCAACAAACGCGAGACCGTCCGTGTCCCCGCGGCCATGGTGGCCGTCCTGCTCCTCGGCCCCGGCACCCGGATCACCCACGGCGCCGTCAACCTCCTCGCCGACTCCGGCACCACGGTGTGCTGGGTCGGCGAACAGGGCGTGCGCATGTACGCGGCAGGGCTCGGCCCCAGCCGCGGAGCCGCGCTCCTCAACCGGCAGGCCTGGCTGGTCAGCCGCACCAAGGAACGCCTCGCCGTCGCCCGGGCCATGTACCGCATGCGGTTCCCGGGCGAGGACGTGAGCGCGGCCACCATGCAGCAGCTGCGTGGCCGCGAGGGCGCCCGCATCCGCAAGCTGTACCAGGCCGAGGCGCACCGCACCGGCGTGCCCTGGAACGGCCGCGTCTACAAGGCCGGCGACGCCCACGCCGCGGGCGACGACCTGAACCGCCTGCTGTCGGCGGCCAATGCCGCGCTCTACGGCATCTGCCACGCCGTCATCACCGGCCTCGGTGCCAGTCCCGGCCTCGGCTTTGTCCACACCGGGCTGGCCACCTCGTTCGTCCTCGACATCGCCGATCTCTACAAGGCCGAGTACACCATTCCCCTCGCCTTCGACCTCGCCCAGCAGGGCCACACCGAGGAACGCGACGCCCGCCTCGGTCTGCGGGACCGCATCGCCCAGGACAGGCTGCTCGGCCGCATCGTCCACGACGTCAAGACCCTCCTCAGCCCGGAGGGAACCGACATGCCCGACGTGGAGGTCAACGAGCTCTGGGACGAACGCGTCGGCACGGTCCAGGGCGGCGTCAACTGGTCCGGAACCGAAGACGAGCCAGCGCCGAAGGCCTCCGACCCGGGAATGGGCGACGAACACCTCGCCATCATCGGCCCGGAGTTCACCCAGGACACGAGCAGCCCATGACCGTCATCATCCTCATCGCTGCTCCCGAAGGCCTCCGTGGTCACCTCACCCGCTGGATGGTCGAGGTCAACGCCGGCGTGTTCGTCGGCACCCCCAGCCGCCGCATCCGCGACCGTCTCTGGGACCTCCTCGCCACCCGCATCGGCGACGGCCAAGCCGTCCTCGTCGAACCCGCCACCAACGAACAAGGCTGGACCGTCCGCACCGCGGGTAAGGACCGCTGGAAGCCCGTCGACTTCGACGGACTGATTCTCTCAGCCCGATCCCGCCGATAAACCCGCAGGTCACGAAGTGTCGGCCCCGCACGCGCGGGGATTGCTCCCGGATCGCCCCCGACGCGGATCACCTGTTCGTGTCGGCCCCGCACGCGCGGGGATTGCTCCTTCTTGGGCCAAGACTTGGGGCCGACCTTGCCGTCGGCCCCGCACGCGCGGGGATTGCTCCGCGAAGCGCCCGCAGTTGAGCACGACCAGCCCGTCGGCCCCGCATGCGCGGGGATGGCTTCTCCTCGATCTCGTCTGACTGCCCCGGCCGACCGGGCTTGACGCCGGTCACCGGCGGCATAGCAGCTGCTCAGGCTCGTCATGCGTGCGCTGGCGCTACGTTCGTGGCGCCGGTGCTGATGGGGCTCGACCCCAACCTGGCGATCATGATGTCCGGCGTCGCGACCGTCATCTTCCTGCTCGCGACCCGCGGCCGGGTGCCCAGCTACCTCGGCTGCTCGCTCTCCTTCGTCGGCGTGGCCGTGGTGATCCGGGCCCAGGGCGGCACCAGTGCGACGGTCACCGGTGCGGTGTTCGTGGTGGGCGTGGCGCTGTTCCTGGGTGGGCGTGGCGGTCCAGCGGTTCGGGGCGCGGATCATCCAGCCCTGCTGGTGATGCTCTTCACCGGTCCGGCCGTGGTCTGTCTGCGCGGCTTCTGGTCGCGGGTGGCGATCTTCCTCGGCCTGCTCTTCGGCATCTGCCCGAAGTCCGGCGCCGTCGTCGCCGCGATCCCCGGCGGGGTGCTGGCGGCATCACCGTCATCCGCTACGGCATGATCGGCCTGCTCGGTGCGCAGAGCTGGACCAGGTCCGGGGTGGACCTGCGCAACCCGCTGAACCTGGTGCCGGCCGCCGCGGGCATCATCATCGGCATCGGCAACGTCACCCTGAAGTTCACCGACACCTTCAGCCTCAGCGGCATCGCGCTGGGCACCCTGGTCGTCATCACCGGCTACCACGTGCTGCGGGCGCCGTCCCCGGCGCACCTCAGGACGCAGGAACCGCTGCTGGACGAGGGCACCTCCTCCTACGACACCGGCTCCGAGGACGGCACCCGCTAGCGCCCCACCACCCCCCCGGTGCCCCGGCGGCCGGAGAGGTGCCCGAAAGGGCCTTCTCCGGCCGTTCCGCTTGGCCCGCCCGGACCGGGGGTGGTCGAATCGCCTTCCCCGTCCGTCGCGGCCACTCACCCACCGGGAGAAGCATGTCCCTTCCGTCCCGTCACCGCAGGACCACCGTCGGCGCCGTCGCCGCCACCGCGCTCGCGCTCTCCTGCGGCTGGGCCACCGCCGGCAGCTCCGCCGCCGAGACCGGCACCGTCCTGTGGAGCCCGAGCACCGCCACGGGCCCGTCCTCCTTCGCCGCCGTCCAGTGCGCCCAGGGCGGCTTCGGTGTCGTCACCGACCCCGCCAAGGGCACGGTGTGGCGCGCCCACCAGGCCGCCGGCGAGGAGCGCTGCGAGACGCTGGGCCCCGACCTCACGGAGGGCGACACCTTCTACCTCGGCTGGTCGTCCAAGGTGGACATCAAGGACACCAACAGCCGGTACGTCTTCCAGCTGAAGTGCTCGCCCAGCACCGGCACGGCCAACCACCCGATCGAGATCGACGCGACGACCGGGCGCATCCGCCTCCAGGAGTGGGACACCGACCACGTCGCGCACACGCTGTGGACCGCGCCGACCGCCAACAACCAGTGGCACTCCTACGCGCTGAAGATCCGGCTGGGCCGCACCGACGGCACCATCGACTTCTGGTTCGACGGCGTCAAGCAGACCTTCACCACCGGCTCCGGCACCTTCACCGGCACCACCTGGGACGGCGACCGCAACTACCTCAAGTGGGGCTCCTACCACCTCTCCACGGGCGCCGCGACGAACACCTTCACCAGCCCGGTCATGGCGACCACCCTGGAAGCGGCCACCGCCGGTTCCTGAGGCCGCCCCGGCCCGTACGCTACGGGCCATGACGCACACACCAGCGGCACGGCGGCCCGGACTGGCCGAACACCTGCGCGACAAGGGCGCGGCCATGCGCGACGCCGCCCGGCGGCGGCCGGACGGCGCGGACTGGGAGGAGGAGGTCGGCGCAGTCTGCGTGGCCGACGACGCCACCGGGGTCCGCAAGGTCAGGGTGGGGGACTGGTCCCTCATCGGCGACGGCGGGCCCGACATCGGCGGGTTCGGCCTCGGCCCGTCCTCGCCGGAACTGTTCTGCGCGGTCGTCAGCACCTGCCTGACCCACACCATCCTGTGCGTCGCGGCACTGGCGGACGTCCCGCTGGACCGGGTCGAGGTCCGGGTCGGCGCCCGCAACAACGACGCCCGGTTCTTCGGCGTGCCGACCGACGCGCCCGCCGTGCCCTACGACCTGACGGCGGAGGTCGAACTGCGCGGTCCGGCGGAGCCGAAGGACCTGGCGGAGCTGCTGGCCACCGCGGACGCCCGCTGCCCGATGCTGCGGCTGGTCCGCGCCGAGCACAGCGTCACCGTCCGCCTCGCCGCGGACGTCCCCGGGGAGCCCCCCGCCGTTCTCCCCGCGGGGGACTGACCCGCCCGGCCGCCGCCCTGTTCCCCGGCCCGCCCCGGTGGCGTACCGTGCCGACCATGGCGAACTCGTCCTCCCGGCACGACGTCGTGATCGTCGGCGGCGGCCACAACGGACTGGTGGCGGCGGCCTACCTCGCCCGCGCCGGCCACCGGGTGCTGCTCCTCGAACGGCTCCCGGTGCTCGGCGGCGCGGCGGTGTCGGCCCCGGCGTTCACCGGCGTGGACGCCCGGCTCTCGCGCTACTCCTACCTGGTGAGCCTGCTGCCGCGGACGGTGGTGCGGGAGCTCGGGCTGCGCCTGGAGCTGCGGCGGCGCCGGATCGCCTCCTACACCCCCACCGTCCGCGACGGGCGGCCCACCGGACTGCTGGTCGACGCGGCCGACGCCGGCCGCACCCGGGAGTCGTTCCGGGCGCTGACCGGCGACGACCGCGCATGGGAGGCCTGGCGGCGCTTCTACGCGATGACCGCCACCGTCGCCGAGCGGGTCTTCCCGACCCTCACCGAACCGCTGCCCGGCCGCGCCGAACTGCGCCGGCGGGTCGGCGACGACGCGGCCTGGACGGCCCTGTTCGAACGGCCGCTGGGCGAGACCGTCGAGCAGTCCTTCGCCGACGACCTGGTGCGCGGCGTGGTGCTCACCGACGCGCTGATCGGCACCTTCACCCACGCCCACGACCCGTCGCTGCGCCAGAACCGCTGCTTCCTCTACCACGTGATCGGCAACGGCACCGGCGACTGGGACGTCCCGGTCGGCGGCATGGGCGCGGTGACCGACGCCCTCGTGGCGGCGGCCCGGGCGGCCGGGGCCGAGCTGCGCACCGGCTGCGAGGTCACCGCCCTCGCCACCGACGGCACCGGCACCGGCGAGGCCGAGGTGACCTACCGTCACCGTGACGGCGAGGCGGTGGCGGCGGCCCGGCGGGTCCTGGTGAACGCCGCCCCCGCCACCCTGGCCCGGCTGCTGGGCGAGGAACCCGGGCCCGCGCCGGAGGGCGCCCAGCTGAAGGTCAACATGGTGCTGCGCCGGCTGCCGCGGCTGCGCGACCCCGCCGCCGACCCGCGCGAGGCCTTCGCCGGCACCTTCCACATCGCCGAGGGCTACCGGCAGCTGGAGACCGCCTACACCGAGGCGGCGGCCGGCCGGATCCCCTCCGCGCCGCCGTCCGAGATCTACTGCCACTCCCTCACCGACCCCTCCGTCCTCGGCCCGGAGGCCGTCCGGCAGGGGTGGCAGACCCTCACCCTGTTCGGCCTGCACCTGCCCGCCCGGCTGTTCGCCGACCCGGCCGCCAAGGAGCACGCCCTGGCGGCGACCCTCGCCCGGCTCGACGAGGTGCTCGCCGAGCCGCTCGCCGGATGCCTGGCCCCCGACGCCGACGGGCGGCCCTGCCTGGAGGCGAAGACCCCGCTCGACCTGGAGCGGGAGCTCGGCCTGCCGGGCGGTCACATCTTCCACCGCGACCTCGCGTTCCCGTTCGCGACCGGGGAGCCGGAGGGCGCCGCCGCGCGCTGGGGCGTGGCGACCGCGCACCCGAACGTCCTGCTCTGCGGCGCGGGAGCGCTCCGGGGCGGCGGCGTCAGCGGGATCCCGGGACACAACGCGGCCCGCGCCGTCCTGGAGGAACTGCCCCGGTAGCCGCTTGCGGGAACGGCTCCGCCGCCCCGGCCCGGAATCGAAAACGGGCTGTTCGCGCCAGGCTCGCCCGGAACCGCCGAGGTTGAACGGCCGCGGGCGACGGGGCAGGATCCGTCGCCATGAGAGCCCCCTGGAGGACAGCCAAGTCCTCGACCGGAAAGCCGAGTTCCCCCAGCTGCCCGCCTCCCGGACCAGCCGCCCGGCGGCCGGTCCGCGGGTGCCGGGAGGCGGCCGGATGAGCTCCCCGACCCCCACCACCGGGAAGGCCGGCGCAGCCGACGGTGCCGACGACTCCGTGATGATGGAGTGGCAGCCGCCCGGCAGCGACGCCGAGATCATCGACGGCACCAAGACCACCCTGCGCGCCACCGCCCGCGCGTTGCCCCGGCTCCTCGCCCTGTCGCTGCGCCTCGGCCGCCGGGCCGACCGCCCCGCCCTCGCCGTCCTGCTCGGCTGCGCCGCCGCCTCCGCAGCCGCCCAGGCCTTCGGCCTGCTGGCGACCACCGGCATGATCACCCACCTGGTGGCCGGCACCGACTCCTTCGCCGACCGCCTGGCCCGCTCGGTCCCCTCCGTGGCGTTCCTCGCCGCCATGTCCGGGACCTCCGCCCTGCTGCGCATCGCCGGCGAGTGGGCCGCCGAGCGGATCGGGCCGAAGGTCGCCCGGGCCGCCGAGCTGGAGCTGATCGACGCCGCGACCCGCGCCGAACTCGTCGCCTACGACAACCCCAGCTTCCAGGCGGCCTGGGACGCCGGCGACCGCGGTGCCGGCGCCACCCGCGACCTGCTCTCCCAGGCACGCGACGTGATCGGCCACACCGCCGGCCTCGCCGCGGCCGGGATCGTGATCGCCACCGTCCACCCCGTGCTGCTCCCGCTGCTCGTCCTCGCGGTGATCCCGCAGGCGCTGGCGCGCACGGCGGCGGCCAACGCCTTCTACCGGGCGATGATGTCCACCTTCGGCGCGACCCGGGCGGCCAACGTGCTGCGCTGGTTCCTGTGCGACCGCCGGCTGGCCGCGGAGGTCCGCTCGAACACCGTCGCGCCGTTCCTGCTGCGGATCCACCGGCGGGCGGTCGCCAAGGTCACCGACGCGAGCGACACCGCCGCCCGCCGCGGCGCCCTCCTCGGCCTCTACGGAGCGGTGGCGTCCGGTGCGGGGGCGTGCCTGGTCTGGGGAGGCCTCGCCTGGCTCCTCGCGGACGGCCGGGTCACCCTGGCGTCGGCCGGCACGGCGGTGATCGCGCTGCGCTCGGCCGCCTCCGACCTGCACTCCGCCGCCAACTACAGCGCCGCCGTCCACCGCACCGGCCTGTACGTGGGGGACTGGCAGAAGTTCATCGCGATGGCCCGCGCCCAGCGGCTGGACCGCGGCACGCTCGCCCCGCCGCCCGGTACGGCGGTGATCGAGGCCCGCGGCGTCACCTTCAGCTACCCGGGATCGGACCGGGCGGCCCTCAAGGGCGTGGACTTCCGGGTCCGCAGGGGCGAGATCGTCGCCGTGGTCGGTGTCAACGGGGCGGCGAAGTCCACCCTGATGAAGCTGCTGTGCGGCCTGACCCTGCCCGACGCCGGGACGGTGACCTGGGACGGCGTCGCCACCCGGGACCTCGACCCCGACCTGCTGTGGCGCCAGACGGCGCTGGTGCAGCAGGACTTCGCGCACTGGCCGCTCACCGCACGGCAGAACATCACCCTCGGCCAGCCGCGCGAACCCGGCGACGGCGCCGTGCTGGAGGCGGCGGCCGCCACCGGAGCGGACGAGGTGATCGCCGAGCTGGAGCACGGCCTGGACACCCTGCTGGCCAAGGAGTTCTGGGGCGGCGCCGAGATCAGCGAGGGCCAGTGGCAGCGGGTGGTCACCGCGGCCGCCTTCCACCGGGCCGGGTCCGGCACGCTGCTGATCCTCGACGAGCCGACCAGCGCCATGGATCCGAGGGCCGAGCACCGGATCTTCACCGGTCTCGCGGACGTCGCCCGGGACTGCGCGACGGTGCTGGTCACCCACAACCTGGAGAACACCAGGGTGGCGCACCGGATCGTGGTGCTCGACCGCGGCCGGGTGATCCAGGAGGGGACCTTCGAGCGCCTGGCCGCCGAACCGGGGATGTTCGCCGACCTGCGGGCCCTGCAGCACGACCGGGCCTCGACCGTGCCCGCGCAGCGCCGCTCGGGCACCACGGGAGGGGGAGCGGGGTGATGCGTGCGGCCGTGGATCCCGCCCTCGCCGGGGTGCGGCACGGCGAGGGCGGCTCCGGCGGCCCGCGAGGTGCGCAGGTGGGTGCCGGCCAGGCCGCGCAGCAGGCCGCGGCGCCGGGGCGGGGGCAGCACGGCGACCTCGCCGAGGCCGGCGGCGGGTCGGGGAGCGCGGCCGGCGCCGGGCGGGTGCTCCACCGGTGCGTCGGGGCCGGGTGCGCCGGCGCCGGGTGCGTCGGCGCCGGCTCCCCGGGCCGGCCCGGCGGTGGCCGGGCCGGTCGTGGCGGCGCGGGTCAGAGGTGCAGCTGGGCGGCGAGCCGCTCGGCCACCGTGCGCAGCGGCTCCCCGGTCAGCGCCGCGTCGGGGGAGGCGGCTCCGGTGCCCTGGCTGACCAGCAGGGCGAGGTCGCCGCGGTCCGCGACGGGGAGCCGGGCGACGGCGACCGACCCGCGGCCGGGGGCGGTGGTCGCCCGGCCGGGGGCGGGCTGGTCGGCGGAGACGGTGACGAGCTGATCGGGCGTGAGGCCACCGGCCCGCTGGATGTAGGGCAGGGCCAGGTTGACGGCGATCCGCTCCGCCGGGGCGGCGAGCACACCGATCTCCACCGGGGTCGTCCCGGCGGTGTAGGAGCACCAGACCTGGACGCTCTCGGGCCGCGCCGGCGCCGTCGCCGGACCGGAGGCGGGGCCGGAGGGCAGTGGCCGGGCCTCCTCGGGCGGCACGACCTCCGCCCGCACCGCCCGGTCGGGGCCGGCGGCCGGGGTGACGGCGCGTTCGATCCCGGCGGCCCTCAGCGCCCCGGCCAGGTCCAGGCCGAACGGGCACGCCGGGTCCGGACCGAGGTCCCGGACCGCCGACTTCAGGGTGGCGAAGGAGAGCTTCCCGCCGGCGGACGGGCCGTCCGTACCGCCGGCGGAGGAGCAGGCGGCCGTGCCGAGCAGGAGCCCGGCCAGGACCACCGGGGCGAGCAGGGTCGTGCGGTCGGTCGTCATCCGGTCAGCCTACGGCGTGCGGCCCGGCCCCACCGCCGCGCTCCCCGGGCCTGCGGTCCGGGATCGTGCCGTCCGGTCCGGTGGTTCACGGGACCGCGCCTTCCCCCGGAAGGGTGTCGGGGGTGAGGTGCTCCCCGGCGTTGCGGCAGGTGCTGCAGGTGTGCCAGTGCTCCCGGGACTGCGGCCGTTCGGGGTGGACGGGCCGGTGCGGAGCGAGGGTCATGTCCGAGGTGTCCAGGCCGCACAGGGTGCGCGGGCCGCAGGCGCCGGAGGCCTCGGTGGGGGCGGAGTGCGCGCGGCGCACCGGGATGTCGGGCTCGGCGGGCCGGTGGTCGGCGCCGAGGAGGCGGATGTTGGTCGGTGTGTCAGGTTCCAGTACGACGACGATGTCCATCTCCACAACGTGGACTCGGGACCGGCCCGCCGCACCCCCATGACGGCATCCGGACCAACCCGGCTCGCGACCCCATCGGCCGGCGACCGACCGCGACCGACCGCGACCGACCGCGACCGACCGGGACCGACCGCGACCGGGCCCGGGCGCGCGCGGCGCCCGGGCCCGGCCGTCGGCCGATCGGACCACGGATCAGAAGACGGATCAGAACGCCGAGGTGTACGCGGTGAAGAAGCGGGACGGGACCGGCGAACCGGAGCCGTTGAAGCAGAGCGGGTTGAGGTTCACCGTGCCGGAGCTGCGGGCCCAGGGCGTGGCCAGGCCGCAGTAGTCCGGGCCGGGGCCGAAGGCGGTGACCTGCGCGGTGTCCGCGGGCACGGCGATGTTCGGCAGGTTGACGGTGTAGGGGACGGACCCGCCCAGGGTGTTGGGCGGGCCGGAGGAGTTGAAGTTGGTGGTGGCCGGCACGCCGCCGTTGAACCACAGGTAGCCGTAGGACTTGGGCGGCAGCGCCGGCCCGTGCACGGCCCGCTTCTCCGAGTA
Organism: Kitasatospora sp. NPDC015120; assembly: GCF_043080305.1. NCBI lineage: Bacteria > Bacillati > Actinomycetota > Actinomycetes > Kitasatosporales > Streptomycetaceae > Kitasatospora > Kitasatospora sp. NPDC015120. Next base: position 997,617 of record NZ_JBIBVJ010000001.1, read on the forward strand.
GCTCAGCGTCCAGCGGGTGTCGTACGGGACGTTGGCGGCGTTGTAGCAGTTCACCAGGACGGTCTGGCCGCTCGTGGAGGGCGACCACTCGCCGACCTTGCAGCGCGCGCCGTTGACCGCGTCGACGGCGGTGACCTCCAGGTTGCCGGCGGGCGTCGCCTGGCCCAGGCCGGGCAGCCAGACCTTCCAGATGCCGGTGCCGCCGTAGCCGACCGCGTTGGTGCCGCCGGTCGAGTTGTACTGGGTGATCACCGCGCCGGTGGTGTTCGAGTAGACGTAGCCGTAGCCGCCCACGGCCGGGGCCGGCACCCCGCTGCTGGTCGTGTAGAGGACGGTGAACCGGGTGTTCTCGGGGGCGCCGCCCGGCCGGTAGCAGCCGACCGCGACGTCCTGGCCGGTGCCCACCGTCGACCAGCCCCTGACCTGGCACCAGCTGCCGGTGCGGCCGACGGCCGTCACGTGCGCGATGCCGCCGGGGCCGGCGATCAGCGGGAAGTGCACGACGTAGGACCCGGCGCCGACCTGGTCCACCGTCACCGGGTTGGCGGCCGGGGACGGCCAGCTGCCCCACTGGCGGCTGGTGTCGGGGACGTAGCCCGGCGGCGGGGTCGGGTTGTCGAGGTACGCGAAGCCCCAGCGGTCGGGCACGGCGGCGTGCGCCGGGCCGGCCGCCGGGAGGCTGACGCCCACCAGGGCGGCCAGCACGGCGAGGACGAGCAGCAGGGCGCGGACGGCGCGGAACGCGCGGTCGGCGGGAACGGGTCTGACCGGTGGTACGGCGGTGCCGGCGTGCATGGGCATACCCCTTGGGTGTGAGGAATCACGGGCGGCCTGCGCGGTGGTGCCCGCCCTGCTGTTCCGCCCGTGCCGGGGTGAGCCGGCGGACGGCGGCCGACGGGACGACCGGTCCCTCAGGGAGGGGACCGGCGCTACCCGGCGTCGGCCGGCAGTGACGGGGTCGGGGGTCAGGCCCGACGGCGCTCACATCGTAGGGGCGCGCCGGGCGGCGGCACAGGTCTGCGGTACGCGCCGCCCGGCCCTTCGCGCGACGGGCGGAAGCCGCCCCTCCGGGTGCCTCCCGCCCCGGCCGCCCCGCCCGCCGCCGCACCGGCACCACCCGCCCCACCCCGCCCGCGCCGTCCCGCCGGGGCCCTGACCGGAAACCGCCCTTCCGGCCGGGCCCGCGCCTCCTTGAGTCCCTGCCGCACCGGGCGGGGACAGCGTTGGTCCGGGCGTCGGCGGGACGGCCCCGGCCGTTCACCTGCCGGACGCCCCCGACCGCGCGCGGGGCCTGCGCACCGTCAGCGCGGGTGCCGCAGCCAGGCGTCGAGCACGGCGTAGTCGCCGTCGGTCAGCCCGACCCGCGGATCGACCCGGTGCAGCAGCGCCGGCCCCGGATGGTGCACGGCGACCCACGCCCGGTCGGCACCGGTGATCTCGTCGTCGACCCAGGCGAACGGCCGCCCACCCGCCCACGCGACGAGGCCGCGGGTCTTCCAGTGCAGGCCGTCCCCCTCCTCCACCGCGTCGGCGTCCTCGGGCACCGGCCGGTCCATGACGGGCAGGGGCGGCAGTCCGAGCAGCGGAGCGATGCAGGTGTTCGCGTCGTCCATCCAGGTCGTCGCCCAGACGGCTTCGCACGGCAGCGCGGCCAGGCGCGGTCCGTGCCCGGGATCGATCCTGGCGAGCAGCGGGTTCCCGCCGGCCGCCGCCCCGTACGCCGGATACGGGCCCTTGCCGCCGAACGGGATGAGCGGTCCGTCCACGTCGAGGAACAGCAGCGGAGGCAGCGGGGATCCGGTCATCCCGGCACCCTACCGGCCCCTTCGGTCAGCGCGCGGGCCCGGCCGCGCCCACCCTCGCACAGCCCGTCCTGTTCCGCCCGGGGCGAGGACGAACGGGTCGGGATGACGCTCCATCACCACGCGTCAGGGTGAGCGGTCACCGGGAATCCGGGGCGGGCGCCACGATCGAGTGATACTCCGGTCGTACGGTTCGTCTCCGGAGTGTTGCGGCCGGACGGGGGACGGCGGATCGCTAGCTTGGGCCCCGGTCCCCGGCCCGCCGCCCCGACAGGCGCGGGCCCTCCCCCGGAGAAGGAGCACCCATGATCCAGAAAGGCCTGCGGGCCGCCTGTTCCGCGGTCGTGGCGTTCGCGGCCGCCGCCGCGCTGACCCTCGGCGTGCCGGGCGGCACGGCCTACGCCATCGACCACGTCGAGTGCGTCGGCGGGGAGAGCTTCCTCAAGATCTGGTCGCACCTCGACGGCCGCCAGAGCGTCGACTGCTACGCGAACGCCGGCCGCACCGACTTCGAAGGGTGGTGGGTCGACCGGATCTACACGGGCAACAACGACCTGATCTACTACGACGTCAACGGCGACTCGGTGAAGATCGAGCGCTGGCACGACATCACCTTCCCCAACCAGCCTCCCCGGGTCGCCTCCATCCAGATCCTCTGACCCGACCGCCATCCCCGGACCGGTCGACGGGACGGACGGGGGCGGCGGCAACGCCGGGAACTCCGCGATCCCGGACTCCTACCGGCAGGGCCGGCCCGGCGCGGTGAGGCGGCGCAGTGCGGCCTGCGCGGGCGGGCCCCAGCTCGGCTTGCCGCCCGGGCGGCCGTGGACGCCCGCCTCCCCGATGAGGGCGCAGGCGAGGGCCTTCAGCACCGCCCAGCCACGGGCCCGGCGCCGGGTGGCCGGGTCCGCGGCCGGCCGGTAGGCGTCGAGGAGGCGGTCGGCGGCGCCGTCCGGCAGCAGTGTCCAGGCGGCGGCGAGGTCGCAGGCCGGATCGCCCGCGCAGAGGTCGCCGAAGTCGACCACACCGCAGACGGTCCCGTCCGAGGTGAGAACGTTGGCCGGGTGCAGGTCGCCGTGCAGCCACAGCGGCGGGCCGGTCCGGCCGGGCGCGGCGACGGCGTCCGCCCAGACCGCGCGCAGGGCGTCCGGGTCGGGGACCAGCCCGGACCCGGTGGCCGCGGCCAGTGCCCGGGCGAACCCCTCCGCGTGGTCGGCCAGTGGCCCGCCGCGGCCACGGCCGGCGGGTGCGCCGTCGGGCGCGGGCCGGTGAAGGGCGCTCAGGAACGCCGCCAGGGTGTCGGCCGCCTCGGCGGCGCGGGTGACGGGGGCGCGGTCGGCGGGCGTTCCCGCGACCCAGGTGGTGACGGTCCACGGTCGCGGGAACCGCGCGGAGGGCTCGCCGAGGCGCTGGGGAACGGGGACCGGCAGCGGGAGCCCCGGTGCCAGGACGGGAATCCAGGCGTGCTCCTTGCGCAGCAGCGTGTCCGCGGCCTCCGTCGCCCAGGGCAGCCTGACGGCCAGGTCCTCGCCGAGCCGCCACAGTTGGTTGTCCCAGCCCCGCGCGCCGAACCGCACCGGCAGGCCGGCCAGGTCGGGGTGCTGCTCGCGCAACAGCTCCCGGACCAGTTCCGCGGTGACCTCGGTCCCGGTGTTCGTCATGCCCGTCACGGTAGCCGACGGCCCGCCGCCCGGCAGTTGATAGCGTGATCTCCATGACGCAGCTCGGAGAACTGGTCCTGACCCCCGACGAGCGGGCCCGGGGGACCGCGGTCGACAGCGTGATGTTCACGATGGACTGGACGGGCGAGGAGGAACCGGGCGGGCTGGAGGACTTCGTGGCCGCCCGGGTGCGGGCCTTCGGGGTGGAGCCGGCCGGCATCGACACCGATGCCGTCCGCCGGGCGGCCGAGGCCGATCCGACGCTGCGCCGCGGCGACCTCCCGGTCCGCCGGCTCGACCACCTCTCCGGTGTGCTGGCCGGCCTCGGCTGCACCCTCCTGGTGCGGGACAGCGGCACCGACGCCTACGAGCTGCTGGTCGCGCTGACCGGCGAGCGGGAGCCGGCCGGGCTGACCCACGAGGGCCTCCCGGTCCGGGCCTGGGGCGCGGAATCCGGAACGACCCTGGTCAGCCTGGACTGCCCGCAGTGCGCGCAGATGCTGGTCTGGGAACTGCCGCCGGAGGAGACCCTGGCCGACGAGTCCTGCGAGTGCGGCACCGCGTTGTTCGACGCCGCCGGCCGGCCCCTGCCCGGCGTGACGCTCCACGACTGAGGCACCGGGCCGGGCGGACGGACGGGCCGGGGGAGCGCCCCCGGCCCGTCCCGCCGCCCGTCCCCCCGGTCCCCGTCAGCCCCGGTAGACACCCACCTCGTACAGCGAGTACCCCCACCCGGTGCCGCGCTGCTCGCCGTGGATCCGCACCTGGCGGGCCGGGACGGCGGGGAAGCGCGCGGTGTCCAGCCCGCCGTCGCCGGTGGCGGTGGACCAGACCGTGCGCCAGGTGGTCCCGTCGGTGGACACCTCGATCCGGTACGCCCGGGCGTGGGCGCGCTCCCAGTCCAGGGTGACCCGGCCGACCAGGGTGGTGGCGGGCAGGTCGATCCGCAGCCACTGGTCGTCGCTCCAGTCGCTGGCCCAGCGGCTGGAGGCGTTGCCGTCGACCGCCCGGGCGGCCCCGAAGTCGGTGAACGGGTTCCACTCGGCCGAGCTCGCGGCGGCGGTGGCGCCCCCCGCGAGGTTCACCTCGGACCGGTACCGCTCGGAGGCGCCCCAGGTGGTCAGGTAGGACTCCGCGCCCCGGAACAGGTCGTCGATCACGCCCTGCCCGCCGACCAGCCGGATGTCCTCCAGCCAGTCCGGCACCAGACCGTAGTGCGCGGCGCCGTCGGTGTTGACGTCCCAGGTGCGGCTGCCGGCGGTGGCACGCTCGACCACGGAGCCGCCGTCGGCGGTGCGGAACGGGTAGCGCACCGGGTTCGCGGTGCCGGCCCCGCGCGGACCGGGCCAGCCGCCCACCCCGTTCATGTCGGTGCCGTAGCCGTAGCCGACGCCGTACTTGTCGCGCAGCGCGTCGGTGCGCCGCGCCTCCGCGCTGAACGCCTCCGCGCCGTTCATGTACTGGGCGACGAAACCGCCGAGCCGGTAGACGCGCTCCGTCCAGCCGAGGTCCATCCAGCTGTGCGAGGAGAGGACGCCCGGGTACGCCTCGGACTCCAGGACGTCCAGCGCCCGCCCCGCCGCCTTGACGCTCATGTGGTCGAGCTCCAGCATCATGCCGCGCCGCATCATCCCGCGCAGCGCGTACTCGCCGAGTTCGCTGAGGCCCCGGGTGTTGCACTGGGCGTCCGACGCGTAGGCGGGCAGCGTCACCCCCGGGGGCAGCTGGCTCTGCACGGAGGCCGGGGCGGGCGCCAGTCCGATCGGATTGTCGTGCTGCGGGCCGGTGCACTGCTCGGTCTGCCAGAACGTGCCGGTCGACAGGAACTGGCCCGCGTTGATCGCCGCGCCCAGCGTGCCCTCGTCGAACCGCACGCCGCACAGCGCGTTGTCGAGCTTGTGGCACAGGAACATGCTGCGCACCCCGAGCCCGTACAGCTCGTCGAGGCCGCGGTCGATGTCGGCCCGGCTGCACTGGGCGACGTCCAGCACCTGCTTGCAGCCGAACGGCTCCGAGGTCTCCACCCCGAGCACCACGGCCAGCTTGCCCTGCCGGACGACCTCCCGGGCCTGCGCGCTGTCGGTGACGATCCGGAACCAGCCCTTGCCCGGGCCGCCGTACATCCGGTCGACGTAGGCCTGCATGTCGTGGCTCAGCTTCGCCTGGAGGCGGATCGAGGTCATCTCGTCGCAGCTGCGGTCCTTGAAGAAGTAGACCGAGCAGATCACCCCGTTGGTGACCAGGTCGTTGACGAGCACCCGCTCGCCGCCGCGCCAGGCGCGCTCCACCCAGGCGTAGTAGTTCTGCTGGTGGGTCAGCGAGTCATGGGCGGGCCAGTCGGCGAAGGTCGGCCAGCCGACCGGGTCGTGCCGGCCGTCGCCGCCCTTGGTGATCATGTCGAAGACGGCGAGCGTGCCGTCGGGGTAGTGCTCGGGGCAGTCCTTGAGGGCGTCCGCGACGCCCGCCTCGGAGAAGGCCTTGCCGCAGATGAGGCGGCCGCCGAAGGCCTCGTTAGCCAGAATGTGGTCGTGCGCGTCGACGAAGCCGCGGACCCGGCCCCGGTCGTCGGTGCCGGTGAACGGCTCGCCCGTGACGCCGATCCCGGCGTCGGGCGCGGGCCGGGCGACCGGGTCCCACCAGTTCGTGCCGCCGGCCCCGCGCGCCGGGGCGGCGAGGGCGGCGGCGACCAGGGCGAGCAGCGCGGCGAGCAGGGTGGCGAAGCGCAGGCGTGCGTGGGGGATTCGGGTCATGGGCACCCCAGTTCCGGACGGGCGGACGGCGCGGCCGACGTCCCGTCCGTGGCGCGGCACCGCACCCTGGCCGGTCGTCAGGTCCGGCGCACTCGGTGTTGACGAGAATCGCCACTGTTGGACATTTCGTCAATAGAGTCGGCAGAACCGCCGCCGTCCCGGCCCCCGCGACCGTCGGCATGCCCGTCGCAGGACCGGGCACACGCCGGGGCGTCCATGACCGGCGAGCGCGGAGGAGACAGCAGTGGGGGAACGGACGAGAACGGCGGACCGGGGGCCGGAGGCGAAGGCCGGACCGGGCGGCGGCGCCGTGGAGAGCACGATCCCGGCCCGTCTGGACCGTCTGCCGTGGTCCGCCTGGCACTGGCGGATAGTCATCGGCCTGGGCACCGTCTGGATCCTGGACGGCCTGGAGGTCACGATCGTCGGCAACATGGCGGCCAGGCTCGCCGAACCGGGCAGCGGCATCGGCATCTCCACCGCCCAGGTGACCACCGTCGCGGCCGCCGTGTACGTGGCGGGCGCGTGCAGCGGGGCGCTGTTCTTCGGCTGGCTCACCGACCGGCTGGGCCGCAAGAAGCTCTTCATGCTGACGCTGGCGGTCTACCTCGCGGCGACCGCCGTCACCGCGTTCTCCTGGAGCGCCTGGTTCTTCTTCGTCTGCCGGTTCTTCACCGGCTTCGGCATCGGCGGCGAGTACGCGGCGATCAATTCCGCGATCGACGAACTGATCCCCGCCCGGGTGCGCGGACGGATCGACCTGATCATCAACGGCAGCTTCTGGATCGGCGCGGCCGTCGGCGCCTTCGCCTCCATCGCGCTGCTCGACACCGCGCTGTTCGCCACCGGCACCGGATGGCGGCTGGCCTTCGGCATCGGCGTGGTGCTCGGCCTGGTGATCCTCCTGGTGCGCCGCCACGTCCCGGAGAGCCCGCGCTGGCTGGTGACGCACGGGCGCGCCGACGAGGCCGAGGCGGTGGTGGCCGAGGCCGAGCGGATCACCGAGGAGCGGACCGGCTCCGCGCTGCCGCCGGTCACCGGCGAGCCGATGCTGATCCGCGAACGCGGCCCGCTCGGCTTCTTCACCATCGCCCGCACCGTGGTCACCCGCTACCCGCGCCGCACCGTCCTGGGCCTGGCCCTGTTCATCGGCCAGGCGTTCCTCTACAACGCGGTGACCTTCGGCTACGCCGTCATCCTGACCACCTTCTTCGACGTTCCCGAGGGCGACACCGGCTACTACTTCGCGGTGATCGCGCTCGGCAACTTCCTCGGCCCGCTGCTGCTCGGTCACCTCTTCGACTCGGTCGGCCGCAAGCCGATGATCGCCGGCACCTACCTCGGCTCCGGCGTGCTGCTGTTCGCCACCGCCGCGCTCTTCCAGCAGGGGGCGTTGTCCGCCGTCACCATGACGGCCTGCTGGACGGCGGTGCTCTTCCTCGCCTCGGCGGGCGCGAGTTCGGCCTACCTGACGGTCAGCGAGATCTTCCCGCTGGAGACCAGGGCGCTGTGCATCGCCTTCTTCTACGCCGTCGGCACGGCGGCCGGGGGCATCAGCGGCCCGCTGCTGTTCAACGGGCTGGTGAGCACGGGCGAGGTCTCCGACACCACCCTGGCGTTCTGCATCGGCGCCGCGCTGATGACGCTGGCCGGCCTGGTGGAGGCCCGGCTCGGCGTCCGCGCGGAGCGCCGCAGCCTGGAGTCCCTGGCGACCCCGCTGAGCGCCGTCGGCAGCGCCCCGCCGGGAACCGGTCGGGCGTGACCCGGTCCGGCCCGACTCGGTCCGGCCCGACCGGTGCGCCGGCGCCGTGCCCCGGGCGGTGGGAGCCGCTCACCGCCCGGGGGCGGACCGGGCCTCCCCGGTGCCGCCCGGCGGGCGGTCGTGCGGCAGGAACAGCGCCGCGCCGAGGCCGAGCACGCCGATGGCGGCGAGCGCGATCATCGCCGCCGCGTAGCCGTTGCGGGAGAGCTCGGAGACCAGGATGGTGCCCGCGACGGCGGTGCCCAGTGAGGAGCCGAGGTTGGAGATACTGCGGGACAGGCCGGAGATCTCGCCCTGCCGACTGTCGGGGAAGGCGGACTGCACCACGTTGACCGACGGGGTCAGCATCAGGCCGAGGCCGAGCCCGATCAGCAGCAGACCGGGCGTGAAGGGCCAGGCGCCGCCGAAGGAGCGCACCAGCAGGAGCAGCACGACGATGCCGGCCGTGGTGGTGGCGAAGCCGGTGACGATCAGGGTGCGCTGGGCGCGCCGCTTCGCCAGGCCCTCGGCGGCGAGCGAGGAGGCCAGCAGCCCCAGGGTGGCGGCGGTGAAGACACCGCCGGTGGCGATCGCGCTGTAGCCGCGGACGACCTGGAGGTAGGCGCCGACGGTGAAGGAGACGCCCATCAGGACGAGCCACTGGGCGTTCTGGGTGACCAGGCCGAGGTTGGAGACCCGGTTGTGGAACAGGCTGGTGGCCAGCAGTGGTTCCCGGCCCGCCCGCTCCAGCCGCCGGATCCAGCCGAAGAAGGCGGTCAGCACGGCGGCGCCGGCGGCCAGCAGGGCGATCATCAGCCAGGTGTTGTTGTCGGCGGCCAGGATGCCGGTCACCAGCAGGACCAGACCGGCCGCCGACAGCACCGCGCCCACGATGTCGAAGGACCGCGCGGGGTCGGCGGGCAGCGGGTCCTCCAGGGTGCGGGTGAGGAACAGGATCACGGCCACCACCACGGTCTGGAAGCCGAAGTTGGCGCGCCAGTCGATCGCCGTGGTGAGCAGGCCGCCGATCAGCGGACCGGCGGCCGCGCCGATCCCGCCGAGCGCCATGATGGTGCCGAACGCGCGGGCCCGGGCGGCGGTCCCGGTGAACAGCAGCGTGGTCAGGATGTAGACCGGCGGGATCAGCAGGGCGGTGCCGACGCCCTCCAGCACCGAGTTGCCGAGGATCAGCACGCCGAGCCCGGGGGCGGCCGCGCTGAGCACCGCGCCGACGCCGTAGACGGCCAGACCGAGCATCAGACAGCGTTTGCGGCCCCAGCGGTCGGTGAGCTTGCCGCCGGGGATCATCAGGGCGGCCATCACCAGCAGGAAGACCGTGATCGCCACCTGGACGCCCTGGACGCTGGTGTCGAGGTCCTCGCTGATGTCGTTGATCATCACGTTCATGCTGGAGCCGGCGAAGCTGCAGATGAACTGGGCGAGGGCCAGCGGAGCGAGCACGCGCCGGGCGGCCGTGGTGGGGTGAGCAGGTCCGGTGGTCATTCCCGGCTCCGTCCGTCGGGCGCGGTGAGCACCGCGTAGAGCGCGGCCACGTCGATGGCGATGATCATGAGTGACCAGGCGGGGTAGCTCGCCAGGAAGACGAACTGCACGAAGACGTTGGCGCAGAGCACCGTCGCCGGGAACCAGCGGGGGGGAAGGTCCCCGGTGAGCAGCATGATGCCGGCCAGCCCCTGGGCGACGGCCAGCGCGAGCACCGCCCAGCCGAGGCTGTGCAGGTCGCCGAAGACGTAGCGGTCGGTGCCGGTGACGACGGGCGAGTCGATCAGCGCGGCCATCGCGTCCCACCCGTTGAACAGGGCCAGCAGGATCATCGCGACGCCCGCGAACGGCAGCAGGTTCCGGCGGGGCCGCGCCGGGCGGGTGGGTGAGGCCATGGCCGGGCTCCTTTCGCGGACCGCGGACCTGGACCGGGCCGGGCCCGGCGTCAGGCGTCGCCCCGCCGGTCGAGCTCCTCGTCCAGGGCGAGCGCCGCGTCGATGAGCGCGAGGTGCGTGAACGCCTGCGGGAAGTTGCCCAGTTGCTCGCCGGAGGGGCCGATCTCCTCGGCGAACAGGCCGACGTGGTTGGCGTAGGTGAGCATCTTGTCGAAGGCGTAGCGGGCCTGCTCGACCCGGCCGGCCCGGGCGAGGGCCTCGACGTAGAGGAAGGAGCAGAGGTTGAAGGTGCCCTCGGTGCCGCTCAGCCCGTCGGGGGAGGCGGCCGGGTCGTAGCGGTAGACCAGGCTGTCGCAGACCAGTTCCCGGTCCATCGCGTCCAGGGTGGACAGCCAGTCCGGGTCGTCGGGGGACAGGAAGCCGACCTTGGGCATCAGCAGCAGCGAGGCGTCCAGGACCTCGGTGTCGTAGTGCTGGACGAAAGCTCCGCGCTCCGGGCTCCAGCCGCGCTGCACGACCTGGCGCAGCACGTCGTCGCGCACCGAGCTCCAGCGGTCCAGGTCCGCGGGGCGGGCGTGGGTGCGGGCCATCCGCACCGCGCGGTCGAAGGCGACCCAGCACATCACCCGGCTGAAGGTGAAGTCCTGACGCCCGCCGCGGGTCTCCCAGACCCCCTCGTCGGCGCGGTCCCAGTGCTCGGTCAGCCAGTCCACGAGCCGGCGGAACGCGTCCCACCCGCGCAGCGCCCCCATGCTGCCGTCCCCGGCGGCGAACGCGTAGGCGGCCTCGCCGTAGATGTCGAGCTGGAGCTGGTCGGCGGCGGCGTTGCCGGCCCGCACCGGGAACGAGCCCAGATAGCCCTCCCAGTGGTCGAGCGTCTCCTCGCTCAGGTGCGGATCGCCGTCGACGCGGTACATGATCTGCAGGCGTTCGCCCCCGGCGCCCGCGGCCTCGACCCGCTCGCGCACCCAGCGGCGGAACGCCTGCGCCTCCTCGCGGAAGCCGAGTCCGATCAGGGTGTGGACGGAGAGCGAGGCGTCGCGGATCCAGGTGTAGCGGTAGTCCCAGTTGCGCTCGCCGCCGACCTGCTCCGGCAGGCCCATGGTCGCGGCGGCGATCAGCGCCCCGGTCGGCCGGTAGCTGAGCAGCTTCAGGGTGATCGCCGACCGGTCCACGATCTGCCGCCAACGGCCCTGGTAGTTCGAGGACTTCAGCCAGCCGTACCAGAACGCCCGGCAGGCCTCGAAGGCGGCGAGGGCCTCCTGCTCGCTCGGCGCGGGAGGCGGCTCGCCGCCCGGGGGCAGGGTGGTCAGCTCCACCGTCGCCAGCTCCCCGGCGGACAGCGTGAACCGCGCGGTCACGTCCTCGCCGTCCGCGCGCAGGGTCACCGGGGCGGTGGTCCGCACGCACAGCTCCTGGCCGGGCGAGCTCAGCAGGGCGGTGTGCTCGTCGGGGAGGGCGAGCCGGTGGGCGGCGCGGCCGTAGTCGAAGCGCGGCCGGCACTCCAGGACGAAGGGCACCCGGCCGCGCACCACCCGCGCGCCCCGAATGATCCGGTGCCGCTCGGACGGGCTCGCGGAGGTGTCCGGGAGCATGAAGTCGATCACCTCCGCCACGCCCTGCGGGGCGAGGAAGCGGGTGATCACGATCGCCGTCCCGGCCAGGTAGAGCTGCTTCACCCGGGCGTCGGGCACGGCCTCCCGGTCCACGGCGAGCCGGCACCGCCCGCCCCTGGCGTCGTCCAGCAGCGCGGCGAACAGACTGGGGGAGTCGAACCGCGGGGCGCACCACCAGTCGATGTCACCCGCGGTGGAGACCAGGGCGGCGGTCTGCAGGTCGCCTATGACGCCGTGCTCGGCGATCGGGGGGTAGGGACTCATGGGGGACGCTCCCTCGGCGGACGGCGGGAACTGGACGGCGGGAACTGCCTGCGCCGCCACCGTACGGGCGGCGGCCCGCGCGCGGGATCACCCCGCGCGGGTGAGCACCCGCGGGGGCGGGTGCCGGGGCCGGCCGCCCCGCCCCGGCGGGTCACCTCGTGGGGGTGATGCGCCGCGCCCGGCGGGCGGCGAGGCTGGAGGCCACCGTCGAAGGGAAGGGAGCCGGCCCCATGCGCTACGAGATCCGGGTGTCCGGCGTGCTGCAGGAGACGACCCGCCGGGAGGGCTTCCCCGAGCTGGAGAGCAGGGTCGTCCCCGATCACACCGTGTTGTACGGGGACGTCGTCGACGAGGCCCATCTGTTCGGCCTGCTGAACCGCTGCCAGGCGCTGGGGCTGCGGGTGACGGAGCTGCACCGGCTGCCCGAGTGAGGCGCCGGCCGCTCACGGCCCGTCGATCAGGTGCAGCCGCGCCGCGGTGCGCACCGCCTCGCGGCGGTTGGCCGTCAGCAGTTTGCGGTTGATGCTCTTCAGGTGCGTCTTCACGGTGTTCGGCGACAGGAACAGCGCGTCGGCGATCTCCTGGGTCGACAGCATCCGCGCCGCGTGCCGCAGGACGTCGCGTTCCCGCTCCGTCAGCGGTTCGGCCGGCGGCGGCGGTCCGGCCGGTGACGGCTCGGCCGTCCGCACCGGGCCGGCCGGCGAGGGGCGGGCGGCCGGGGGTGGCGGGCCGGGCGGGGCCGGGCGCAGGTCGCCGGGCAGCCAGGCGTGGGCCAGGGCCAGCCGGGGCCGCCGGCGCAGCTGGTGCCGCACCCAGGGGGCGGACTCGCGGAACGGCCGGCGCAGCCGCTCCGGCTCGGCGACGGCGAGGGCCCGGGCCAGCAGCCGGGCGCCGTCCGCCCCGTCCGCTCCGTCCGCCCCGTCCGCTCCGTCCGCCCCGGCACCGGCCTGGGCCAGCAGGAGCAGCGCCCGGGTGCGGATCGCGCTGCCCACGGCGGGGTCGTCGCGCAGCGCGCGCAGCCGGTCGAGGGCGCCCGCCTCGTCCTGTCCGGCGGCCAGCCGGGCCCGGGCCGCGACCAGGAGCGAGTCCGGCGCGCGGGTCGGCACGCCGTCCAGGGCCGCCACCGCCGCCCCCGGCCGGCCGGCCGCCAGCTGCGCGGCGCAGGCGGCGACGGCGAGGCGCTCGCGGCTCCAGTCGGACGGACGGTCGGCGAGCGCGCGCTCCCCCGCTTCCGCCAGCAGCCGCAGCGCGGCGTCGGGCCGGCCCCGGGACAGCTCCAGCTCGGCCCCGATCACCGCGTTCCCCAGCACGACCACGGGATCGCGCTCGGGCGCACGCCGGGCCGACATCCGGTGCAGGGCCCGGCGGGCCTCGTCCGGCTCGTCGCGTTCCAGCGCCGTCGCGGCCAGCACCAGGTCACGCACCTCGGTGCGGCTGTCGGGCGGAAGGCTGGAACGGTCGGCCTCCTCGTCGGCCTCGCGCACCCGGTGCTCGGCCCGCCCGGACCGGCCGCCCAGCTGGTCGATGAGCGCGAGCCGGCACAGCGCGTCGTGGCGCAGCCGGGCGGTGGTGGGCGAGGCCGGCGCCTGCGCCGCGCGCTCCAGCGCCGCCCGGGCCTCGTCGAGGCGCCCCTGCCACAGCAGCGCCGAGCCGAGGCCGGCGTCGACCAGGGCGAGCAGCTCGGGGTGTTCGTCCAGCAGCTCGGCCGGTGCCTCGCGCGCCAGCTCGTGGGCCCGCCGGGCGGCCTGCTCGGCGAGCGCGGCCGAGCCCAGCAGCCGACCGGCCTCCGCGCGCACGAAGGCGGCCGCCAGCGGGAGCGCGGTCCGCTCCCGCGCCAGGAGGGGTTCCACCCGCGCCAGCACCCGCAGCGCCTCGTGCGGCTCCTCGCGGCCCAGGTGGACGGCCGCGCGGACGAGCTCGGCGGCCGGGTCGTGCTCGGTCGGCGGCATCCGGGAGAACAGGTCTCCCAGCCGGGTGGCGTCGTGTCCGGCGACCAGCTCGCCGAGGGCCAGCCGGTCGACCAGCAGCCGGGCGGCCAGTGCCCAGTCACCGCCCTCGGCGGCCTGCTCCAGTGCGGCCCGGCGCTGCCCGTGGCCGGCGAGCCAGCGCGCGGCCCGCACCCGCAGCTCGTCGACCCGCTCCGGGGCGGCGGCGCGCAGGTGCAGACGCAGGATGCCCGCGAACATCGGGTGCATCCGGTACCAGTCGTCGGACAGCGCCTCGGTGAAGGCGTTCTCCTGGTGCAGCCGCTCCAGGATCCGCCGGCCGTCGCGGCGGCCGGTGAGCGCGTCGGCGAGGTCCGGGTGGACCCGGCCCAGGATGCTGCAGCGCAGCAGCAGGTCCTGGGTCGGCGCGGGCTGGGTCCGCAGCACCTCGGCGAGCAGGTAGTCGGAGAGCGCGGCGTGCCCGGCGTCGATCCGCCCGAGGTACGCCTCGGGGTCGCCGGCGTCGTGCGCGGCGAGCGCGAGCAGCCGCAGGCCCGCCGCCCAGCCCGACACCGCCCGGTGCACCGCGTCCACGGTGGAGGCGTCCAGGTGCAGCCCGTGGCGCTCCAGCAGCGCGGCCGCCTCGGCGCGGCTGAGCGCGAGGTCCGCGGCGTGCAGCTCGGCGAGCTCGCCGGCGGCCCGGTAGCGGTGCAGCGGCAGCAGCGGTTCGCGGCGTCCGACCAGCACCAGCCGCAGCCGGCCGGCGGTGTGCCGGACCAGGTCGTGCAGCTGCCCGGTGAGCCGGGGGTTGTCGATGTGCTCGAACTCGTCCAGCACCAGCACCAGCGGGCGGGGCCGGTCGTTGATCCACGCGGCGAGGCGGACCAGCAGGGACGGTTCGACGTGCTCGGCCCGGGCCGGGGCGCCGACCTCGTCGGGCAGCCCCGGCACGCCGCCCTGCAGCGCCTCGCGGACGTAGGCCCAGAAGGTGCCGGGCTGGTTGTCGCTCTCCTCCAGGGTGAGCCACCCGGCCGGCCCGGGGAGGCGGCCGTGGGCCAGCCAGTCGGCCACCAGCAGCGTCTTGCCCGCCCCCGCGGGCCCGTCGACCAGGGTCACCGGCCGGGTGGCGGCCGTGTCGAGGCGGCGCAGTAGCCGTTCGCGCCGCACGAAGGTGGCGGCGGGCGGGCCGGGCGGCCGGACCCTGGTGACCAGCATCGGGTCCCCGTTGGGAAGGCTCGCGGGTGCTGTGCGGGTGTGCGGCATGGGGCCACCGCCTGGAGGTTCCGCCGTGCCGCAGGGCACGGCCGGGCGCGGAGCGGCGGGCCGCGGGCGCGCCGCTGCGGGCCGCTCGGGAGACGCCACCTCGACGGTAGTACGGCCCGGGCGCCGCGTGCCATCCGAGCGGCCGGGGCGCCTCACCCCGGGGAGGTGAGGCCGGCGGCCGCCGCAACGGCGAGGATCGTGGCGAGGCCCGTGGCGGGGACCGGCCCGCGAGGAGAGCGACGATGCAGGAGGCCGCCGTGACCGTTCCAGGACCGGCGTCCCGCCGGCACCTCCCCGGTCCGCCCGGACCGGCCCCGGACCCGGACCGGGACGCGCGGCGGACCGACTACGCCGGAGCCGTCTACGGCTCGATGCTGGCGGCCTCCGTGATCGCGGCCTCCAGCCTGGGCGGACCGCACCCGCGGCTCTCGCTGATCCTGCTGCTGGTGGTCACCGGACTGGTCTTCTGGGCCGCGCACGTCTACGCGCACGTCGCCGGGCAGCGCGAGGCCGGCCGCCGGGTCACCCGGCGCCAGGTGCGGGCGGTGGGGCGGCACGAGTGGCCCATCGTCGAGGCGGCGGGCCTGCCGGCCCTGGCGGTGCTGCTCAGCCCCTGGCTCGACCCGGGCGAGAACGCCTGGCCGGCCCTCGGCGTCGCGGTGGCCCAGCAGGTGGGCTGGGCCGGCCTGGGCGCCCGCCGGGCGGGCGCCGCGCCCCGGCAGGTCGTCGCCGAGGGCGCGGTCAACCTGCTGCTGGGCCTGGTCATCGTGGTCGCCAAGGTGGCCGTGGGGCACTGAACCGCCCGCGACCGGACCGCCCGCGACCGGACCGCCCGCGAGCGGAGCACCGGCGACCGAATCACCCGCACCGGGTGGTCCCGGCGCCGGTCCCGCGTGGCGCAGTGGTACCCGGGGGGGCCGCACCGGCCCGTCCGGGCCGACCGACACCTCACGGAGGCAACCATGACCGCCGCCGTTCCGCACGGCGCCGCTCCGTCCGCCGGGGCGTCCGCGACGACCGACCACCTCGGGTCCGGGCTGCTGACCTTCGCCGGCGTGCTGCTGGTGCTGGTGGGCTCCCTGAACGCCCTGGACGGCATCTCCGCGATCGCCGGCTCTCACGTCTTCATCGGCAACGCCCACTTCGTCTTCGGCGACCTGCTGGCCTGGGGCTGGGTGATGCTGGCCCTGGCCGTCGCCCAGCTCGGCGCCGCCTACGGCGTCCTGGTCCTGCGCACGCAGTGGGCCCGGTGGGCCGGTGTGGCCGTCCTGGTGCTCAACGCGTTCGCGCAGATGTCCTTCGTCCCGTCCTACCCGGTGTGGTCGCTGACGATCATCGCGATCGACGTGGTCGCCATCTACGCGCTGACCGCGTACGCCACCCCCGACCGCTGGTCACCGGCGCGGTCCGAGCAGCCCCCCGGCCCCGGCGGCACCTGAGCGGCCGGGCGCGCGCCCGGGCGCGCGGGGCGCGAAGGGCGCGGCGGGCCGGAAACCGGGTGGCATGGCGCGCGCCGGTGCGGGCAGACGTGCCACGGGCCGGTGCTGACGGCCCGTCGGGAATCCCCTCCCGGCGGGCCGTCGGGCGTCCGCCCGCACCGTCGCCACCGCCGAGGAGGAACCCGATGAGCCGGCCCGTCCCCCCGAACCTCTCCGTCGCACACCTCGCCGCCGAGGCCGCCGAACTCCTGCGCGCCGCCGGCAGCGCCCCGCAGGGCGGCCGGCCCGCCCTGCTGCACACCACCGAGGCGGCCGAGACCGTCGGCGCCCTGGCCGGGCTCACCGCGCGCCTGCCCGAACTGCTGGACCACGTCGAGGCGTTCCTCAGCAGCGAGCAGGCGGCCGGCCGGATCGCCCCCGGCGCCGCCGGGGACGGGGCGTTCGAAGCCGCCCGCACCGCCCGGGACGCCCGCGAGCAGCTCTACGAGGCGAGCCGCACCGCCGCCCTGCTCGCCGAGTCGCTGGCGGCGGCGACCGCCATCCTCGCCCCGCTCGGCGCAGCCCGGGGGAGCGGCGGCGCGACCGTCCCGCACGTGTGAGCGCTCACCCGGCCCCCGGCCCCGACGGGGGCCGGTCCAGCCGCCAGACCACTTCGGTCCCGCTGCCCGCCGGGGCCACCGGCGGTGCGGCCGGCCCGCGGCCGAGCTCCGTGAAGCCCAGCCGGCGCGGCACGGCGGCGCTCGCGGTGTTGGCCAGGTCGTGCGAGATCTCCACGAACTCCACGCCCGGCAGCGTGAACATCTCGGCGGCCAGCGCCGCGGCCGCGCGGGTCGCGAACCCCCGGCCGGTGGCGGCCGGGTGCAGCCAGTACCCCAGCCGCCACCCCCGGGGCCCGGCGCCCCGGTAGGCCTGGCACATCCCGAGCAGCCGCCCGTCCCCGGCGGCGAGGGCGTAGGTGAAGACCTCCCCCTCGTCCCACCGCACCGCCGAGCGCGCGAGGAACCCCCGGGTGCGCTCCGCGTCGTGCCCGGCGACCCACGTCTCCCAGGGCCGCAGGTGCTCCAGCGACTCCTCGATCAGCGCCAGTGCCGCCTCGAAGTCCTCCCGCTCGCGCCAGCGGCGCAGCACGAAGTCCCCGCAGTCGATGAGCTCCCCCGGTCGCGCCACGGGGGTCATCATGGCCCGCGGCGCGGCCGCACCGCCAGGGCCCCGGGGCCGCACCGCCCGTCCGCGGTGCGGCCCCGGTCCCGTGCGGCCGGGGTCAGCGCTCCTCGCGGAAGTCGGTGTGCCGGCCGAGGACCGGGTCGTACTTGCGCAGCACCATCCGGTCCGCGTCGGTGCGGCGGTTCTTGCGGGTGACGTAGGTGTAGCCGGTGCCGGCGGTGGAGCGGAGCTTGATCACCGGGCGCAGTTCGCTGCGGGCCATGGGGTGCCTCCCGATCGGAGATGGAAGTCGTTTTCACTTCTGCCCAACGCGAGCCCCCGCCCCCGCATTCCCGGCCGCCGTCCGGCCGCCTCCGCCCCCGCCCCGCCGCCCGCGCCCCGTGCGCCGGCCCGGGACCCGGCGAACACTGGAGGCATGGATCCGGTCGAAGCGCTCCGGCGGATCGCCTTCCTCCTGGAGTGGCGCGACGCCTCGCCCTACCGGGTGCGGGCCTTCCACACGGCGGCCGACGCCGTCCGCGCGCTGCCGGCCGGACCGGTGGACGCGGCCCGCGCCCGGGCGCTGCGCGGGATCGGCCCGGTCACCGCCGAGGTGATCGCCCAGGCCTCGGCGGGCGCGGTGCCCGCCTACCTCGCCCGGCTGGAGGAGGAGGCCGGCCCGCGGGCCCGGGCCGGCTGGGGCCTGGTGGCGGCCGGCCGCGGGGACTGCCACCTGCATTCCGACTGGTCCGACGGCGGCAGCCCGATCGAGGTGATGGCCGAGGCGGCCGCCGCGCTGGGCCACCGCTGGGCGGTCCTCACCGACCACTCACCGCGGCTCACCGTCGCCCACGGCCTCAGCCCCGACCGGCTGCGGCTGCAGCTGGCCGCGGTGGCCGCCGTCAACGCCCGCCGCGGCGCCGGCCTGCGGCTGCTGACCGGCATCGAGTGCGACATCCTGGAGGACGGCTCGCTCGACCAGGAGGAGGACCTGCTCGCCCGGCTCGACGTGGTGGTGGCCTCGGTGCACTCCAAGCTGCGCTCCGAGCCCGGTCCGATGACGGCCCGGCTGGTGGCGGCCGTGCGCAATCCGCACGTCGACGTGCTCGGGCACTGCACCGGCCGGATCGTCACCGGCCGCGGCCGCCCGCAGTCCCGCTTCGACGCACGGGAGGTCTTCGCGGCCTGCGCCGGGTCCGGGACGGCGGTGGAGATCAACTGCCGGCCCGAGCGGCGGGACCCGCCGGACGACCTGCTGGCGCAGGCGGTGGAGGCGGGCTGCCTGTTCGCGGTGGACACCGACGCCCACGCCCCGGAGCAGCTGCGCTGGCAGTCCACCGGCTACGCGCGGGCCGCCAAGGCCGGCCTGGGCCCGGACCGGCTGGTGACGACCTGGCCGCTCGGACGGCTGCTGGACTGGACGGGCGGCCAGCCGCCGGACCGGGGCCGCTGAGCGGGCCCCGCGCGGCCCGGTTCAGGAGCGTGCCAGCGCCGCCACCGCCTCGGCGAAGCGCGCGGGGCTGCGCGGGTCGGTGTCGAGGAAGAGGTTCGGCTCGACCAGTTCCAGCTCCAGGACCAGCGGCTCCCCCCGGTCGTCCAGCACCAGGTCCACCCGGGCGAACAGCGGGGGCCGCGGGCCGGGCACCGCCGCCACGGCCGCCAGCGCGGTGCGGATCTCGGCACCGGTCGGCCGGTGGGGGACGACGTCCGGATGCGGGAAGCGGTCGTCGTCGACGAGCCCGGGCTCCGTCAGCACCGGCCCCTTGCGGACGGCGTGGCTGAAGGCACCGCCGAGCAGCACCAGCGCGCGTTCCCCCTCCGCGATCCGGGGCAGGTACGGCTGGACCATCACGCCGCGGCCCCGCTCCAGCAGGGCCCGGGCGTGCCGGGCGGCCTCCCCGGAGCGGCCGGCCTCGTAGCGGGCGGTGTCCAGCGCGGCTGCCGAGACGGTCGGCTTGACCACGACGCCGTCCGGGCCGTCCAGCTCCGCCGGGTCGAACGCGGACCCGGGTTCGAGGAACCGGGTCGGTGCGACGGCCACCCCGTGCCGGGCCAGCTCCCGGAGGTAGTGCTTGTCGCTGTTCCAGCGGATCAGCGGCGCCGGGTTCCACAGCCGGGTGACGCGCGCCGTGCCGTCGGCCCAGTCCAGGAACTCGTCGAGCCGCTCCACGTAGTCCCAGGTCGAGCGGACCACCGCCAGATCGAACCGGTCCCAGGCCGTCCGGCCGACGCCCCACACCACCGGCTCCGCCGCCAGCCCGCACGCGGCCAGCGCCGCCACGAGGGGCGGCAGGTCCTCGTCGAGCCCGGCGCCGGCCTCGCTGGTCACCAGGGCGATCCTGGTCACGGTCATGGCACCCTCCTGATCGCCCCCGGTCCCCAGTCTGACCCCGGCCGGCCCGGGGCGGGAAGTGCCGCCCCGCGTGAGTGCCGCCTCCCGCGAGTGCCGCGCCGCGCGGGAGCCCCGTCGCGCGGGTGCCCCGCGACGCGCGCGGCGTCGCGGGGCACCCCCGCCCCTTCCGGTCAGCTCTTGGCGAAGCCGTCCGGGCTGAGCGAGTCGAAGCCGAGCCGGACGGCGGTCACCGTCCCCAGGTCGGCGTTGGTGGTGTGCACCGACAGCAGCTCCTGGTCGGTCAGCGCCCGGCGGTGGATCCGGAACTCGTCCAGCGCGCCGGTGAAGCGGTTGGTGCCGTCGGGCTTGGCGCCGAGCTCGAACCCGCTCACCGCGAAGGCGTCGGTGAGCGTCACCGAGCCCGCCGGGACGGCCGCCGAGCCCACCACCACGCCGTCCACCAGCAGCTGCAGCGTGCCGCCGGAGCGGCGCAGCGCCAGCTGGTGCCAGGCGCCGTCGCCGAACGCGGTGGTCGCCGAGGGGTCCGCCGCCGTCACCGTGGTGGTCGCGGTGTCCGTCTCGAAGGCCGCGTGGAGCCGGTCCTGCGAGGGCTGGATCCGCAACCAGATCTGCCGCTCGGCGGAGCCCGCCCCGTACGCCCACAACAGCACCTGGTCCGGGTCGGCCGGCTCGGCCCGGAAGCGCACCTCGGTGCTGATCGTGAAGTCGCCGGCGCCCAGTGCCGTCGCGGAGCGGTAGGGCAGCCGCACGTCGTCGTCGGTGCCGTCCAGGGTGAGCGCCGCGCCGAACGCGCCGGCCGCCGTGAGCCCGGCACCGCCGTCCACCCGGGCGTTGACGCAGTGCACCGAGCTGTCCGGGGTGGAGGGACCGTCGTCCAGCCGCACCACGTCGTGCTGCTGGGTCCACTGGTTCTCGAAGCTCCACCAGAGCGCGGGCAGGTCGGCCGGGTAGGAGCCGCCGCTGCCGGACGGCGAGCCGGCCACGGTGGCCAGCTCCGCCGCGCTCAGCGCCCGGTGGTAGAGCCGCACCTCGTCCAGCGCACCGGTCAGCACGTCGGTGCCGGTGGACTTGGCGCCCGCCCGCAGGCCCTCGATGCCCTGCTCGGGGGCGGCCGTCAGCGAGCCGGTGAGGCCGTCGACGGACGCGCCCGGGCCGCCGTCGACGCTGAGGCGCACCGTGCCGCCGCTCCGGGTGAGCGCCATCAGGTGCCAGGCGTCGTTGCCGAAGGCGGTGGCCGCGGAGGCGTCCGGCAGGGCCACCGAGACGGTGCCGGTGGTGGTCTGCACCCAGGCGAGGAGCCGGTCCTGCGAGGGCTGCGCCCGCACCCACAGCGAGCGCTGCCCGGAGGTGGAGCCGTAGGCCCAGAGCAGGGCCTGGTCGCCGGTGCCGGCCTGGTACCTGAACCAGAGGGTGTAGGTGAAGTCGCCGGAGCCGACGTCGAGGGCCGGGGTGTAGGGCACCTCGACACCGGGGTGGGCGGCGCCGACCGCGAGGCCGCCGGCGCCGACCCGCCCGGTCACCAGGGAGGGCTTTCCGCTGCCGAGCAGGGTGCCGTCGGCGCAGTGCCCGGAGACGTCCTCCTCGATCGCGATCGGCGTACGGGTGGGCGCGCTCGCCCCGTCCAGGACCTGGAAGGGCAGCCGCACGCCGAGCGCGGCGTCGGCGGCGGGCGAGAGTTCGGCGGCGTTGGTGTCGCGCAGGGCGGTGATCTGGGCGGGCGTCAGCGCGGTGCGGTACAGCCGGAACTCGTCCAGACCGCCGGTGAAGCGGTCGTCGGCGGCGGCGTTCGGCTTGGCGCCCAGGCGCAGCCCGCCGGACCGGTCGCCCGCGGTGACGGCGCCGGTGACGCCGGTCGCGGTGGCCGGGGTGCCGCCGTCGACGGCCAGGGCGACGGTGCCGCCGGTGCGCGAGAGCGTCACCAGGTGCCAGGCGCCGTCACCGAAGGCGGTCGCCGCCGACGGGTCGGGCAGCGCGACGGGGGTCCCGGCGTCGGAGCCCTGCACCCAGCCGTAGAGCCGGTCCTGTGCGGGCTGCGCGCGCAGCCAGACCTGGGGGACCGCGCCCACGCCGTAGCCCCAGAACAGCACCTGCTGGGCGGTGGCGGCGGTCGCCTGGTACCGGAACCAGAGGCTGTAGGTGAAGTCGCCCGCCCCGGGGTCGGTCGGGCGCGACCAGGGCAGCTCCGCGTACTGTGCGGCGGTGCCGGTGTTGTCCAGCACCAGGCCCTGGTAGAAGCGGCCGGCGCCGAGCGCGGCGCCGCCGCGCGGGTAGGCGTCGCCGTGCTGGGAGCTCGCGTCGGGGGTGGTGACCGCCGCGGCGGTCTGCTGCCGGCCGGAGCCGGTGCCGTGGAAGCCGCCGGGCACCCCGAGGGCGGACGGGGTGAGGGTGCGGTAGTGGATCTGGTCCGCGGAGAAGCCGATGCCGGTCTCGTAGAGCAGTCCGACCTCGCCGCCGACGGTCTCGACCAGGTCGGAGTAGCCCGACGCGTCGCCGGTGATCAGGCCGTTCGCGGGGGTCTTCCAGGTGGTGCCGTTGTCGGTGGAGTACCGCACCGTCATGTTCTTGCGGCTGACGGGGTCGGCGGGGCCGGAGAACAGCAGGGTGTCGCCGGACGCGTTCTGCCAGGTCTGCCGCAGGGCGAGTACGGAGCCCTGGACGTCCGGGGTGACCAGCGAGGGGATCACGGTGGCGGCGGGCACCGTCGTGCCGCCGTCGGTGCTGACCGCGCGGGTGCGGTGGTCGGCGCTGCCGCCGGTCTGGTTGCGCGCCATGGCGTAGACGTCGCCGCCGCGCAGTTCGGTGACGGACACCTCGCCGGGGTTGACCAGCGCCCGGCCGGGGTCGGCCGGGTCCGCCACGTAGGAGTTGGGGGTCGCGGAGGCCTGCCAGGTGGCGCCGTGGTCGTCGCTGTAGAGCACGCCCGCGTAGTCCACCCCGGCGGACGGGACCTGGTGCGCCCCGACCACCAGCCGCCCGGCGTGGGCGCCCTGGGTGAGCTGCACGCCGTGGCCGGGGCCGGTGGCGAACCAGCCGTTGGTGGCGCCGGAGAAGGTCGAGGTCAGCTGCTCGGCGGCGGACCAGGTGCGGCCGTCGTCGTCGCTGTGCTGGACCCAGGGGAGCCGCTTGCCGGTGGGCGTCGCGGGGTTGGAGGTGGAGAGCAGGAGGATCCGGCCGGTGGTGGCGTCCACCACGGGCGCCGCGTTGCCCCGGGTGTAGGGCTGGCTGGGGTCCTCGGGGCCGCCGGAGAGCACCGTCTCGATCGGGCCCCAGGTACGGCCGTCGTTGGTGGAGCGGCGCACCACGAGGTCGATGTCCTGGCGGTCGGCGCAGGTCGGGGACTTGCGGGCCTCGGCGAAGGCGAGCAGGGTGCCGGCCGCGGTGCGGATCAGGGCCGGGATGCGGTAGCACCCGTACCCGCCGGTGCCGGCCACGAAGAGCACCTGGTCGGTGGTGCCGCCGACCCCGCTCGCGAGGGCCGGCCCGGCGGGCGGGCCGGCCAGGGCCACGACGACGGCCGTGCAGAGCGCCGCCGCCCAGGCCGCCCAGGCCGGCCGGGCGAGCCGGGGAGCGCCGGACCGGAGCCGCGTCCGGCCTCCGCCTCGGCGTGAACATGATCGATTCATGACGGCGGACTGTAGGCGCGTCACGTGTACGGAGGATGACCGCCGCGTGCGCACCCCGTGGTCCGCCGGGGCGGCTGACCGGCCGTCACTCCGGCCAGGGGGAGCCCTTGATGACCTCGACGAAGTCGCCGCGCTCGAAGCCGGGCACGTAGTGGACCAGGACGTCGGCCTTGACGTTGCCGAAGGTGGTGGCGGGCCGGTCCCTGATGCCCTCGGTGAACGCGGCGAGGATCCGGTTCTTGAAGTCCGGCCGGGGGTGGGCGGCGGTGACGGCGGCGCGCTGCTCGTCGGTGACGGCGTGGTAGCCGACGCCCAGGACGTCCAGTTCCACGCCCCGGGTGACCAGCGCGATCTCCGGCGCCATGTGCAGCGGGATCTCCGGGGTGGTGTGCAGGGCGATCGCCGTCCACACCCGGTCGGCCGGCTCGCCCGTGATGCCGTGGGCGTGCAGGAAGCGCCGGGCCTCCTCGGCGCCGTCGATCTCGAAGCGCCGGTCGGTGCGGGCGAAGCGCCCGGTGAGCCCGAGGTCGTGGAACATCGCGCCGACGTAGAGCAGCTCCGGGTCGAAGTCCAGCCCCTGGTCGAGGCCCCGCAGGGACCCGAACAGGAAGACCCGCCGGGAGTGGTCGAACAGCAGCGGGGAGGCGGCCTCCCGCACCAGATCGGTCGCCTCCCGGGCCAGGGCGCTGTCCGGGATCCGCACGCCCGCGATCGTCTCGCTCATCGCTCCTCGTTCCTTCCTCGGGTGACCGCCCGGGCACCGCGCGGTCCGACTCCTCCAGGCTCGCCCGGGCACGGGTGCCGGCGCCACGGCCGTTCAGCCGTTCGCCCGACGGCTTCGCGTCGGCACCCGTGCCCGGGCACGGCGTCCACCGGCCGCCCCCGGCGGTTCGCCCCGGACCGCTCCGATCGGGCGGCCGGCTCGTTGAACGGGGTATGGCGGACGAAGCGGGTGGTGGCGGCGGTACGGCGCCGATGGTCTGGGCCCTGGCGGTGCGCGCGACGGAGGCCGGGCCGCCGTTCGCGGAGCTGATCGTGGAGATCGGACCGCGGCTGTACGGGGAGTTCGTCGAGAGCGCGGTGGACAGCGGCTTCGTGCTGGCGGCGGGGGAGCCGCCCGCGACCACGGCGGTGATCGGGCTGCGCGGCGCCGTGCTCAGCCGGCTGGTGCTGGTGGGCGGGCGGCAGCTGTGGGAGCCCGCCTCCGAGGTCCGTGCCTCGCCCGGCTGGGTGGCGGCCGCCGAGGGCCGGGGCGCGGTGGTCGTACTCGTCGTGCCGCCGGGGACGTGGCCGCCGGACCTCATGCACCTCGACGCCGAGCAGGGCGCGGAGACCCTCGGCCGGAGCCTGGAGGCGGCCCGCACCACCGGTGCGGTCCTGCACGGCACGGCCGGCCTGGCGCACCTCGGGTCCTGACCCCGGTGGGGCGCATGTGCCGCCAGGGGTCGGACCCGTGCGAACGAATCATTCCGATGAGGCCCCGGGTCGGTCAAGGGAAAACAAATTTCCCGCTTCCCTGAAATACTGCGGAAATAGAACGGCAATATCAAAAAGCGAGCAGCTGTTCGGACTGTTCGACAGGGTGGGCGGTTTCCCCCGGACGGCCCGGGCCGGCGGCGCGCCGGGCGTGCGCCGCCCCTGACCTGCCCAGATCGGCGTTCCGACCGGCCCGGGGCCAGGCGTGGCGCGAGGCCCTGCGCCCCGCTTGCGGAGCGGCGCGAGGGGCGGACGGGGTGCGCGAGTCCGGGCGCAGCGGCGGAATGCGCGCCGTTGCGGAGTCATGACGGCGAACCCAATATTCGGATGGCCCGATCGCCATACCGGAACCTCACCTCCGGGCTCCGCCTTCGGTCACCGGCCCCCCGCTCAGCCGTACGCCCCTGCTCAGCCGTGCCCGGCGCCGTTCCGCCGGAGCCGTGCCGCTCCACGCCCGCCGATCCGTGCGCCACGCCTGCCGCTCGCCGCTCCACGCTCGCCGCTCCACGCTCGCCGCTCCACGCTCGCCGCTCCACGCCGCCCCCGCCCGCTCCGACCCCCGCCACGAGGAGGGTTCCGTTGGACAACCGGTACGAGGCCTACGCCTACGCCGATCCGCTCTTCTACGACTCGCCCCGCCGCTGGGGGGCGCACGAGGAGTTCTCCGCCGTCACCCGCCCGCTGCCCGACGGCTGGGAGCACGGTGACCTGGAGATGTGGGCGGTGGTGCGCCCCGTCGGCGTGCGGATCCCGGACCAGGGCTGGAAGATCCACGTCTCCTCGTGCATCGAGACCGCGGAGGAGGTGCTGGAGACCGTCTGGGACTACTGCCTGCGCGAACGCATCACCTTCAAGTTCCTGCGCGGCCTGCCGATCCTCCAGGTGCAGAACTCCAAGTACGCGCCGCGCGGCTCCAGCGGCAAGTTCTGCACGCTCTACCCGGTGGACGACGCCGAGCTGGAGCGCTGCCTCGACGGCCTCGGCGCACGGCTCGCGGGCCGCAAGGGCCCCTACATCCTCAGCGACCTGCGCTGGCAGGACGGCCCGCTCTACCTGCGGTACGGCGGCTTCGCCGAACGCCACTGCCGCAACGAGGTGGGCGAACGGGTCCTGGCCCTGGCCGGGCCCGACGGCCGGCTCGTCCCGGACGTGCGCGGCACCGCCTTCGCCGTCCCCGCCTGGGCGCCGGTGCCGGCCTGCCTGGCCCGGGCGGTCGCCGAGCGCGCGCTCCAGCGGGACACCGGGCTGCCGTACACCGTGGAGCGGGTCCTGCACTTCTCCAACGCGGGCGGCGTCTACCTGGCCCGCGAGGGGCAGGACGGACCGCCGGTGGTGCTGAAGGAGGCCCGTCCGTTCGCGGGGCTGGACCAGCGCGGCGTGGACGCGGTGACCCGGCTGCGCAACGAGCACGCCGTCCTGGCCCGGCTGGCCGGAGTCCCCGGGGTCCCCGCCGAGCACGGACTGCTGACGGCCTGGGAGCACGAGTTCCTCGTCCAGGAGTACGTGGCCGGGCAGTCCCTGAGCGAGTGGCTGACGGCCCGCTACCCGCTGATCCACCCCGACGCCGACGCCGACGAGGACGCCGTCGCCCGGTACACCCGCGACGCCCTGGCCGTCGTCGCCCAGGTGGAACGGACCCTGGAGCAGATCCACGCCCGCGGCGTCGTCTTCGGGGACCTCCACCCCCGGAACCTGATCGTCGCACCGGACGGCGGACTGTGCTTCATCGACTTCGAACTCGCCAGCACCGTCGAGGACTTCCTGCGCCCGGCGCTGGGCGCGGCCGGGTTCACCGCGCCGCCCGGCGTCACCGGGCCGGACATCGACCGCTACGCGCTGGCGGCGCTGCGGCTCTGGCTGTTCTACCCGCTGGTCCAGCTCACCGCGCTGGACCCGGACCGGACCGGCCTGCTCGCCGACGCGATCGAGCGGCGCTTCCCGGTGCCGCCCGGCTACACCGACGCCATCCGCCGCCACCTCGCCCGCGCGCCGCAGGACGGCCGCACGCCCCGCCCCGAACTGGCCGCCGGCCGCGCCGCGCCCCTCGCCCTGCTGGAGGCACCGGTCGCCGACTGGCCGGCGATCCGGGACTCGCTGGCCGCCGGCATCGCCGCGGCGGCCACCCCCGACCGCGCCGACCGGCTCTTCCCCGGCGACGTCGCCCAGTTCACCCTGGGCGGGCTCGGCCTGGCGCACGGCGCGGCCGGCGTGCTCTACGCCCTGCACACCACCGGCGCCGCCGTCGACCCCGCGCACCTGCGGTGGTTCGCCGCCGCCGCCCGCCACCGCACCCCGGTGCCCGGGCTCTACCACGGCGGCCACGGCGTCGCCTACGTCCTGGACCTGCTGGGCGAGCGCGAACAGGCGTCGGCACTCCTGCGCCGCCTGGGCGAGGCCCCGGCCGCCGGCGACGGCGACCCGGACCCCGCCCCGACGCTGGCCTCCGGCGGCCCGGGGATCGCCCTCACCCTCCTGCACTTCGCCCGCGCCACCGGGGACGAACGGCTGCTGGAGGAGGCACTGGCCGCCGCCAGGAGCGCCGCCACGGCCTGGGAGAAGACCGGGCGCGCCGACGCCGGCCGGCGCGCCGGGCTGCTGGCCGGGGCCTCGGGCGCCGCGCTCGCCCTGGTCCGCCTCCACGAGCACACCGGGGACCACGCCCTGCTGGACCAGGCCGAAGCCCTGCTGGAACTCGACCTCGACCGCTGCATCACGGTGGCGGACGGCACCCTCCAGGTCGTCGACCGGCGCCGGGTGCTGCCCTACGTCGAGACCGGCAGCGCGGGCATCGGCCTCGTCCTGGCCGCGCTGCTCGCCCACCGGCCCGACAGCGTCCTGGCCGGCCGCCAGGCGCCGATCCGCAAGGCGGCGGAGCCGGAGTTCGTGATCCAGCCGGGCCTGTTCAACGGACGGGCCGGACTCATCGGCTACCTCGCCCTGACCGGCGACCCGGCCGAGGTGGCGCCCCTGACCGACCGCCACCGCACCCTGCTGGCCCTCCACCACGTCCCCTACCACGGCCGGCTGGCCTTCCCCGGCGACCAGTTGCTGCGCCTGTCGACGGACCTGGCGACGGGTTCGGCCGGAGTGCTGCTGGCCCTGGGCACGGCCCTGGCGGGCACCCCCTTCCTCCCGTTCACCGCGACGGCGCCCGCGCCGACCCGGTGACCACCCGGGCGCGCCCACCGCGCCCCCACCGACTCCCGGCCGCCCGGCCGGGTGATCCCACCGCACCGAAGGAGAATCCCATGGCGATCCTCGACCTCCAGACCCTGGAGCTGCCCGAGACCGAGGCGGCCCCGATCGACGACACCCTCGACCACACCAGCTCGCTGAGCGTCCTCAACTGCGGCACCAGCACCGTCAGCACGCTGCTCTGCCTCTGACCCGACCGGCCGCCCGCCCGGGCGGCCCGTGACGGTCGACCCGGCCGGACGGTCCACCGACCATCCGGCCGGGTCCCGGCCGCCGCGGCCACCGCCGCGGCCCGACGGACCCGCCCCAGGAGAGAGGTGTCCCGTGGCCGACCGGCCCGCGCCCGCCCCCGCCGCCGAGCCGGCCGACGCCCCCGCGCCGCCGGCCCCCGCGCCGCCGCCCGCCCCCGGGTCCGCGCCGCCGCAGGTCCGGCTGCGCCGCGAACTCGCCGCCCGCCCGGTCCGCCTCGCCGCCGCCCTGGCCTTCGCCGTGCTGGCCACCGCGGCCGCCCTCGCACTCCCGCTGCTGGTCCGCCGGATCGTCGGCGACTTCTCCGCGCACCGCTCGCTCGCCCCCGGACTGCTCATGATGGCCGCGGCCGCCCTCACCGGCGCGGCGGCCCAGGCCCTCTCCGGCTTCCACCTGGCGCGGGTCGCCGAAGGGATGACCTACCGGCTGCGCACCACCCTGATGGCCCACACGCTGCGCCTGCCGCTGCCCGTGGTCCGGGCCCGGGGCACCGGCGAACTCGCCGCCCGCGTCACCTCCGACGCCCAACTGCTGGGCCAGGTCGTGGAGGTGGCGATGCAACTGCCGCTCGCCGTGCTCAGCGTGCTGGCGGCCCTCGGGGTCATGGTGTGGATCGACTGGGTGCTCACCGCGGTCACCGTGGCCGCGCTCGCCCTGCTGACCGCCCTGGTCCTGGCGATCACCCGCCGGATGCGGGCCAACGTCACCGGGCAGCAGGACGCGGTGGGGCGCATCGCCCAGCGCTTCACCGCCGACCTGGAGGCCCTCACCACCATCAAGGCCTACCGGGCCGAGCCGCTGGCCGACCGCGTCCTGGCCGCGGACGCCGAGCACCTGCGCGCCGTCGCGCTGACCGGCGCCCGGCTGAGCGCCCTGGTCCCGGCCGTGCTCACCCTCGGCAACCAGTTCGCGATGATCGCGGTCATCCTCACCGGCGGAGCCCGGCTGGCGGCGGGCGAACTGCGGGTGGCGTCCTTCGCCGCGTTCCTGCTCTACCTGCTCCAGACCGTTCCGTCCGTGAACACCCTCGCCACCGGATTCGGCCGCCTCCAGGCGGGGCTGGCCGCCCGCGACCGCTGCAACGAACTCCTCGCCGTACCCCCGGAGGCCGACCCCGACGACGCCCGCCGGACCGCGCCCACCCCCGCCCCCGGCGCCCCGGCGGTGGTCTTCCGCACCGTCTCCTTCACCCACGGCGGCACCCGGCGGGCCGCCCTGCGCGCCGCCTCCTTCAGCATCCCGCGCACCGGTCTGACGGCCGTGGTCGGCCCGTCCGGCGCCGGCAAGAGCACCGCCCTCGCGCTGGTCGGCCGCTTCGTGCGGCCCGGCGCCGGATCGGTCAGCGTCCTCGGTCACGACCTCGGCGCCTGGCCGCTGGGCGCGCTGCGCGCCCGGATGGCGTACGTGGACCAGGAGTTCACGCTGCTGGAGGCCAGCGCCCGCGACAACCTCCAGCTCGGCCGGGCCGGCGCCGCCGACGAACAGGAGCTGGCCCGGGCCCTGGCCACCGTCGGCCTGGCGGAGGACGTCGCACGCCTCCCGCACGGCCTGGACACCGTCCTGGGCCGGGAGTTCGACCTCTCCGGCGGCCAGCGCCAGCGGATGGCCCTGGCCCGCGCCCTGCTCGCCGACGCCGACATCGTCCTGCTGGACGAGCCCACCAGCCAGCTCGACGGCCTCAACGAACTGCGCTTCCGCGAGATCGTGGACCGCCTGGCCCGCCGCAGCGCCGTCGTGGTCGTCGCCCACCGCCTGTCCACCGTCCAGCACGCCGACCACGTGATCATGATGGACCGGGGCACCGTCGTCGACGCCGCCGACCACCCCACCCTGCTCGCGCGCTGCGCCCCCTACCGCGAACTGGTCGGCAGCCAGGCAGTCCTCGCCGGCCCTGCTCCCGGCCCCCGGCTGCCGTGATCGCGCGCTGAGCGCCGCGAACACGGGGGCGGCCAGGCCACCGCATGCGGATTGGACCGGGACACCGCGTCCGCCGACGGCTAGCGTCGACGGCACACCCGACCGATCCGGAGAACAGCGCCATGCACCCCGACCTCGCCGCAGACCTGTCCGACCTGCCCGCGCTGCTGGAGGAGACCCGCCTCGCGGCGGCCGCCTTCCTGGGCTCGCTCGACGAGCGGCCGGTCGTGCCCGCCGCCGCTCCGCCCGCCGCCGCTCCGTCCGCACCGCGGCCGCCGGCCGGGCAGGGCGGCGGGCTGCGGGCGGCGCTCGCGGAGTTCGGCGAGCGCTGGGAGCCGAGGTTCTCCGCCGGGGCGGGACCGCGCTACTTCGGGTTCGTCACCGGTGGCGCGACCCCGGCGGCGCTGGCCGGCGACTGGCTGACCGCCGTCGCCGACCAGAACTCCAACTCCTCGCTGGACGACGCCGGCCAGCAGCTGGAGCGGGAGACGGCCGGCCGGCTGCGCGAGCTGTTCGGGCTCTCCGCCGCGCACAGCGGCACCTTCGTCAGCGGCGCGACCATGTCGAACACGGTCGGCCTGGCGATCGCCCGGCAGTGGCTCGGCGAGCGCCTCGGGGTGGACGTGGCCGAGGACGGCGTCGGCGCGCTCGGCCGGGTGCGGGTGCTGTCGGGCAGCGCGCACTCCAGCGTCGCCAAGGCCCTCGCGGTCCTGGGCCTGGGCCGCTCCGCGCTGGTGCCGGTGCCCGTGCTGCCCGGGCGGGAGGCGGTGGACGTGGCCGCCCTGGAGCGGGTGCTGGCCGGCAGCGACGGCCCGTGCATCCTGGTGGCCAACGCCGGGACGGTCAACACGGTGGACTTCGACGACCTGTCGGCGCTGGCCGACCTGCGCGACCGCTACGGCTGCTGGCTGCACGTGGATGCGGCGTTCGGCGCCTTCGCCGCCCTGGTCCCCGAGCACGCCGCCCTGGTGGCCGGCCTGGACCGGGCCGACTCGGTCTGCGTCGACCTCCACAAGTGGCTCAACGTCCCCTACGACAGCGCCGTGCAGTTCACCCGCCGCCCCGACCTCCAGGCCGAGGTCTTCCGCAACGCCGCCGCCTACCTCGGCCCGCTCGGCGAACACCCCGACCTGGTGCACCTCACGCCCGAGAACTCCCGCCGGCTGCGCGCCCTCGCCGCCTGGTTCACCCTGCGCGCCTACGGGCGGGACGGCCACCGGGAGATCGTCGAGCGCTGCGTCACGGGTGCCCGGGCCCTGGGGGAGGCCGTGGCGGCGACGCCGGGGCTGCGCCTGCTGGCCCCGGTCCGGCTGAACGTCGTCTGCTTCACCCTGGCCGAGGACCCCACCGCCGAGCGCCTGGCCGCGCTGGCCGCCGCCGTGGCCGACGAGGCCTTCCTGACCCCGACCCACTACGCCGGCGTTCCCGCGCTGCGGGCGGCGTTCAGCAACTGGCGCACCACCGACGCGGACGTCCGCCGCACGGCCGCGGCCCTCGCGACGGCGGTGCGCGGACCCGGACCCGAGCGGGCCGGCTCAGGGCAGCAGTGACCTGATGAGCGCGGCGACGTGGGCCTGCCCGGCGGGGTTGGGGTGCGTGGCGTTGGTGTCCGGGGCCGGATCGAGGGGCTCGACCCAGCGCTCTCCCGGCGGCCGGCAGGCGTCGTGACCGAGGGCGCCGCCGGGATCGCCGAAGACCGCCCGATGGCCGGCGGCGGCCTCGCCGAGCACCGCGTTCAGCCGCTTCTGGAGGCCGTACGCGTAGGGGACGTCGCCCCGGGCGATCGGCACGTCCGGCCAGCATCCCGTGGTGGGCGGCAGCAGGGGGAGGTAGCCGACGAGGACCACGGTCGCGTGCGGGGAGCGCGCGTGGACACCGTCGAGGACGCCCTCGACCTTCGGGCGCGTCGCGTCGATCGCCGCGAGCGCCAGGTCGGTTCCGCTCGCCGTGTAGGCCCGCTGGCACGGGTTGCCCTGCGGGTCGGTCCCGGCGATCGCGGCGCACGCGGCCAGGAGGTCGCTGAACGCGTCCTTGGCGCCGATGGTGACCGTGACCAGCTCGGTGTCGGGCCCGAGCGCGTCGAACTGGGGCGGGTTCACCCCGCCCGGCACCGGCTCCGGGGCGGTCATGCTCAGGGTCGTGGCGTCGCCGCAGGTGACGTCGGCGAAGCCCGCCAGGCCGAGGGCGGTGGCGAGGCCGTTCGGGTAGTCGTCGCGGGCGCGGCCGCATCCGGCGGGCGTGCCGTAGCTCTTGGAGACGCTTCCGTACGCCGCGTAGGAGTCCCCCAGCGCGACGTAGCCGTCGTACCCGCCGACCGGCGCGGCCGTGGCCGGAACGCCGGCCGCCGGCCCGCCGGCCACCACGAGCGCCGAGGTCAGCAGGGCCGTGAGGCGGATGCGGGTGGCGGTGGGACGGTGTCGCACGATTCCTCCTCGTGGCCTTGCGGCTGCCGGTCGCATGCTGTGCGCGTCCTCCGGTCGGCGCCCGGCGGGGCGGGCGCACCACCGTGAGGGTCCCCCGGATCACCCGTCCGGGGTGGTGCGCGCGCGGCCCCGGCCGGTGACCGTGGGCTGCGAGGGGGGAACGGGCGGCGCCGCCCGGCGCGGTCCGGCTACTCCTCCGGAGGCGGGCGATGGACAGCTATCCGCTGTTGAACATCTTCCTCACGACCATGTGGATCTTCCTCTGGATCCTGTGGTTCATGCTCCTGTTCCGGGTCTTCGGCGACCTGTTCCGGGACGACACGGTGAACGGCTGGGGCAAGGCGGGGTGGTGCGTGTTCCTGATCCTGCTGCCGTTCATCGGCGTGTTCGTCTACCTGATCGCCCGGGGCAAGGGCATGGGGATGCGCGAGGCGGCGCGGGCGAAGGAGGCCGAGGCGGAGTTCCGCACCTACGTGCGCGATGCCGCCGGGGCGGAGGCGAAACCGGCCAGTGCCGCCGAGGAACTGGCCCGCCTCGCGGAGCTGAAGCGCGACGGCTCCATCACCGAGGAGGAGTACCAGCGCGCCAAGGCGCTCGTCCTGGGATGACGCCGGGAGGGCCCGGTGCTGCCGCACGGGCTCAACGCTCCCCGTCCCCCGTGCCCCCCGGCGCGGGGGGCGCCGGTGCCGGGGGCGCCGGTGCGGGCGTGACGGGGTGGGCCGGGGCGAGGAACTCGCGGAGGGCGAAGGCCGCCAGCACGACCACGGCGAACCAGAACACCACCATGCCGGTCGGGTGGTCCCAGAGGACGAAGACCACGGCGGCGACGACCAGGATCAGCACGCCCAGCCACCGCTTCCAGCGCCGCACGAAGTGCTCCACCGGCCCGGCCCGCAAGCCCGCCGAATCGGCGGAGGACCGCAGCGCCGCGACCCCGTGCCCGGCCACCGAGCGCACCGTCACGGCGGCGCGCGAGGGGCCGGCGAAGAACGCCCCGAGCGCGACGACCACGGCCAGGAAGCCGACCATCCGCACGCCCGAGCGCAGGTAGTCGACGATGGCGTCGTAGACGGCGCCGGCGGCGGCCGGGGAGGCGTCGGCCGGCAGGTGGTCGAGGAAGTAGGAACGGAAGACCGCCAGCGCGATGCCGAGCAGCAGCATCGCCGCCCCGATGCCGAGGGCCGCGCCGACCAGTGCGCGCCGCCGGTCGAAGGCGGTCAGCACCCCGGCCGCGGCGATCAGCACGGTGATGACCGGCAGCCACCAGCCGAGGATCTGCAGCAGCCGGAACCCGCCCTTGATCTTGGCGAGGTCGGGCGAGGAGAACACCACGAACGAGGTGTGCACCTCGGGGATCTTGGCGGCGGGCGCGAAACCGGCGTTGACCAGCTCCGTCTTCACCCGTTCCACCATCGGCCCGATGTCGATCACGACCTCGTCGTTCTTCAGCACCACCGCGCCGCCGCCCTGGCCGGTGAGCGCCTTGACCATGGTGGCGTGCCCGGCCCGCACGGCCTGCTCCCACACGGTGGCGAAGGCGTCGCTGGTGACCACCCGCTCGGCGGCGCCGTGCACGAGGTCGGTCAGCGCCCCCTCCAGGGGACCGGTCAGCCCGCCGAGGAGCTGGGCGAGCCGGGGCGGCACGCCCTGTTCGGCGGCGGCCTGGGAGAGGTCGTTGACGACGGCCTTGACGTCGATCTGCTCCGTCGTGGCAGCGGTGATCCGGTCGGCGAGGGCGTTCTGCACATCGGGGTCGTGGGCGAGCGGCGCCATCGTGGCGACGAACCGGTCGGTGTCGGTGATCTCGTCATGCGCCCAGACGGCGATCACGGCCAGCAGCGACAGTACGGAGGCCACGACCACCAGGACGGTCGCGCCGGTGGTGCGCAGCCGGTGGTGCCGCGGCGGCCGGTGCCGGGCCTCGGCCTCCAGCTGGGCGACCCGGTGGTGGAGCGCCTCCAGTTCGTCGGACTCCTGGCGGCCGGGCCGCGGGCCCCCGGGCTGCGGCGTGCTGGAATCGGCCGGTGGCATGCGGGCGGCTCCTCGCTCTGGGGGGACGGCGGTGTCGCGACGGCGGTGTCGGGACGACGGACCGCCGTCGACACCAGCCAAGGGCCCGGCGGGCCGTCCGGCGACCCGGATCACCCCGAACAGGTGAGCCGCGGGCCGGGGCGGGCGGGTTAGCGTCGCCGAGGGTCGGTTCCACGACAGCACCCGGAGCCGGCTCCCGGCCGACGCCCTCGGCCGGCCCTCCCCGCGCACAGGAGCCGACGTGAGCAGCGAACCCGAGACGCCCGGCGGACTCGACGAACCGGGCCCCATCGACTACCTGGTCATCGCGTTCCCCGGCAGCCATCTCACCGGCGAGGGGCTTCCCCTGCTCGTCGACCTGGTCGAGCGCGACATCATCCGCATCCTCGACCTGACCTTCCTCCGCAAGGACGAGGACGGCACGGTGACGGGCGTCGAACTCGCCGATGTGACCGGCGACGGCCGCCTCGACCTCGCCGTCTTCGAGGGCGCCTCCTCGGGCCTCTTCGGCGAGTCCGACCTCGCCGAGGCCGGCGCACTCCTGGAACCGGGCGACTCCGCCGCCGTCCTGCTCTACGAGAACCGCTGGGCGGCGCCGCTGGCCAACGCGCTGCGCCGGGAGGACGCCCGCATCGTCGCCGGCGGCCGCGTCCAGCTCCAGGACCTCCTGGAGGTCCTGGACGCGCTCGAAGGACTCGACGTCGCGGGCTGACCCGCGTCCCCCATCCCCCCAGGAGGAAGCCATGCCAGGACTGCTCCGCGGAGTCGCCCGTACCGCGGTGGTCGCCGGGACGGCCACCGCCGTCTCCAACCGCGTCTCGCGCCGCCAGGCCGGCCGCTGGGCGCAGCAGGACGCCCAGCAGGCCGGCGCCTACGCCGAGCCCGCCGCGCCCCCGCCGCCCGCCGCCCCGCCCGCGGCCGCAGCGCCCGCCGCCCCGACCATGGAGGAGAAGCTGGACCAGCTCAAGGAGCTGGCGACGCTCAAGGAGCAGGGCGTCCTCACCGACCAGGAGTTCGCCGCCCAGAAGGCCCGGATCCTCGGCAGCTGACCGGGAGACGCCCCCGGTGGAGGGCTGCCGGACGCCCGGACCGCCGGGCCCGGGGCCGCGGTGACGGCCCGGACGGGCCTCAGCGCCGGTGCCCCGCTGCCCACCCGCCGCCGGTCCTCCGCCGGACCGCCCGCCCGCCGACCGGCACGGCGGGCCCGGGCCCGGGGAGCGACCGCCCGCCGGGCCCGCTGACGAGCCCGCTCCGCCACCGGCCCCGCCTCAGCGCGGCCGGTGGCCGGCGACGGCGAACATCGTCACCGACAGGTGGAAGGAACCACGCCCGGCGGCGGCCGTCAGGTCCTCGTAGAGCGCGTCGCGCTGCGCCCCGGTGATCAGTCCCCGCTCGACGGCGGCCGTCCCGAGCCCGTGCACCAGGGGCCAGGTGACGGAGCGCGGGTCGTGCAGCAGGACGGCCGAGCCGAAGGCGTCGACGGTCAGGCCCGCGTCGGCCTCCCACTCGGCGAGGCGGCGCCCGGCGTCCGGGGTCGCGGCGGCCTCCTGGACGACCGTGGCCAGCGCGGCCCGCACGCCGGGGGAGGCGGGGTGGATCACGAAGGTGGCCCAGTCGGTGTCCAGCAGGGTGACCCGGCCGCCCGGCCGCAGCACCCGGGCCATCTCGGCGACGGCCCGTGCCGGGTCGGTCAGGTGCTGCAGGACGCGCTCGCACCGCACGGCGTCCGCCTCGGCGTCGGGCAGCGGCAGGGCGAGGGCGTCGCCGTCCAGGAACCGGGCCGCGCTGCCGGCCTCGGCGGCGCGCCGCTCGGCGAGGGCGCGCAGGCCGGGGTGGGGTTCGATGCCGAGCGCGCTGCCGCCCCGCCCGACCGCCGCGGCCAGCACCTGGGTCTCCGAACCGGTGCCGCTGCCGACGTCCAGCACCCGCTCGCCGGCGGCCACCGCCAGCCGGTCGTGCGCCCAGGCGCGCAGCTGCCGCACACCGGGGTTGGCGGCCAGCGCGTCCAGTGCGGTGACCATCCGTTCGGTGACCGCGGGATCGGCGTTGGCGGGGTGGAAGGCCGAGGTGGGGCGCGGGTCGGTCATGGGGCCCACTCTAGGGACCGGGCCGGCTGCGGACCGGCGGCGCGCCACGGCCTGGCACGGAATCAATCCTCCGTACCCGAGCCGGTCTTGCCGTCCCGACCGTTCCGTTCCGCCCTATCGTCCTGGGCGCCCGGCGTCCGTATGATCTGGGCTGCCCGCCGTAGGGGACGCCGGTGGGGGAGCGGGGCCGGGTGGCGCCCGAAGCCGTCCCGCCGGCCGCGACCGTTCCACGGAGTCGTGGCGGCGGAGTCGTTCCAGGGGTGTCGTTCCAGGGAGGGCAGCGCGGTGCGGTTCGCGGGTGTGGGTGTGACGCGTGAGGGCTATCGGATCGCCGTACCGGGGGCGGTCGAGGTGCTCGAACGCTGCGGCGTGGACCGGCCGGTGGCCCGGCTGGCCGAACTGGCGGCCCGGACTCCCGGCGGCCTCACCGTGGTCGTCGACAGCGCCAACGGGGTCCTGGACGCACCCCTGGGGGCCGCCGGGATCCCGGTGCTCCGCGCCGATCCGCCGTTCCCGGCGGACGGCGGCGCCGCCGCGGAGCTGCTCGCCGCCCTCGGCCGCTCCCGTTCCGACGCCCTCACCGCGCTGCCCTCGGCGGGGTGGACGATGAGCGGCCGCGAGGAGGAGATCGCGGCGGCGGACCGGGCCAGCGCTCCGGTGGAGCGGCAACTCGCGGCAAAGGGCGCCGTGTTGACGGGCGGCGCCGATGCCGGTCCGCTGGTGGCGCTGACCTTCGACGACGGCCCGCACCCGGAGTTCACCCCGCAGGTGCTGGACGTGCTGCGCCGCCACGACGCCCCGGCGGCGTTCTTCTGCATCGGGCTGAACGTCCTGGCCCACCCCGAGGTGGTGCGCCGGATCGCCGACGCCGGCCAGACCCTCGGCAACCACACCTGGTCCCACGCCTACCTGCCCGACCTGGGCCCGATCGGCCTCGCCCGCCAGCTCGGCCACACCGGCGAGGCCATCGCCGAGGCCTGCGGCGACGACCGCCCGGTCCGCTGGCTGCGCCCCCCGTACGGCGGGCGCAGCCCCGAACTCCTGCGCGCCGTCGACGCGTCGGGACTCGTCACGGTGCTCTGGGACGTCGACGCCAAGGACTGGTCCCGCCCGGGCCCCGACGTCATCGCCGAACGCGTCCTGAGCCAGGTCCGCCCCGGCTCGGTGATCCTCATGCACGACGCGGGCGACGACCGCTCCCAGACCGTCGCCGCCCTGCCCGCCGTCATCACCGGCCTGCGCGACCGCGGCTACCGCCTGGTGAGCCTCGACGAATTGCTGGCCGCCGTCCACCCCGCTGCCGCCTGACCGGCGGCGGTGAGCCCGGCCCGCCGCCGCCGGCGCCGGGCAGCCCGAGGGGGTGCCGGGGCCGGCCTCACCGGCCGTGGGCCGCGGCCGCCTCCGCCACCCGCTCGCCCGCCCAGGTCAGGAACGCCCGCACCTCGCCCGCCGGCAGCGCCGCCGAGGTGCGCCCCGGCTGCTCGTAGCCGCGCACCGCGGCCTCCAGCAGCGGCCGGAACGCGGGCTCGGCGGCGGCGGTCTCCCTGGCCGCCTCCCGCTTGGCCGTCCACCGGCCGGTGCGGCAGAAGACCACCGCCCGGCAGCCCGCCAGCACCCGGTTGTCCGCGAGGTGGCCCGCTCCGTCGGCGTGCTCGCGCACGGCCTCGCGCAGCGCGGCGAACAGCTCGCCGGGCGGGGGCCCGGCGATCACCCGCCGCGCGGGCGCGCCCCACAGGGTGATCCCGGCCCGGTGGGCGATCGCGCGGTCGACGACGAACCAGAACGCCGCCGGCCCTCCGCCGCCCAGGTCCGCCCGTTCGGGCAGCAGCGGCCCGGTGTTGAGGTTCATCAGGTACCCCGCACCGCCCGAGGCCCGCCCGGCCGCGTCCGCCCCGTACACCACGAGTTCCAGCCCCGCCGCCGGACACGGCAGCCGCCGGTGGGCGAGCTCCCCGGCCAGCTCCCGCAGCGCCGCCGGCGGCAGGCCCGGCTCGACGACCACCAGGACGTCCACGTCGCTGCGGCCGTGCCGGTAGTCGCCGAGTGCCACCGATCCGACCGCCACCACGCTCACCGTCCCCGTCCCGCAGACCGCCCGCACCCGGCGGACGACCTCCGCCAGGTACCCGCGCAGCTCGGGCGGCACCGTCCGCCGCTCCTCGTCGAGGTCGCTCACGGCCTCCAGTCTGCCCGCCGCACGCGGCCCGTGTCGCGGCCGCGGAGGACCTCCTCACGACGGGCCGACCCGCCGACGGTCCGTGCCCGCCGAACCGGAAGCCCTGAAAAAAATGATGATGTGACGGTAAGTGAAAAGGCTCTATGCTTCGTGCGTTCACAGACTCTTCGCACAGAGCAGGTCCTGCCGGATGAAGCTTCCCCGGGTGTCCGCCGTCGTCGCCGCCGCGGTCCTCACCCCCGCCGTCCTCTTCCCGTCCTCCGCCTCCGCCGCCGATGCCCCGGCGCCGGTCGGCGTCTCCGGGCCCGACACCGCCTCCGAGGGGGGCACCACCCAGGAGGACCTCGACCGCGCCGAGATCCAGAAGATCCTGGCGGACCCGGAGAGCGGAATCTCCGTGCGCGAGGCCGCCGAGCGGGCCCTCGCCGCCGGGACGGCCGCCGACCTGCGGCGCTACCTGGAGGAAGGCCTCCAGAACGCCCGGGTGACCGACGACCGCGTCAGGGCCACTCAGATCCTCGCCATCGGCGGCCCGGCCGTGAAGAAGGCCGCGACCGCCGCCCTCCGCGGCAGCTACGCGGACCTCGTGCGGTTCCTCAAGGAGGGCCAGTACACGGCCCGCGCCGAGGACGACCGGGCCGAGATCGAGCGCATCCTCGCCGACCCGCAGACCGGCCGGGGCGTGCGGGAGGCCGCCCAGCAGGCCCTGGCCGTCGGCACCCCCGCCGCGCTGCGGCACTTCCTGGAGGTCGAGCTCGCCAAGCAGCAGGCCGACGACGACCGCGTCCTGGTCAGCCAGATCCTCGCCAAGGGCGGTCCCGCGGTGAAGAAGGCCGCGTCCGCCGCGCTGTCCGGCAGCTACGCCGACGTCGTGCGGTTCCTCAAGGAGGGCCAGTACACGGCCCGCGCCGAGGACGACCGCGCCGAGATCGAGCAGATCGCCGCCGACCCGCAGAACGGCCCGCACACCCGCGAGGCCGCCCGGAAGGCGCTCAGCGGCGACGCGGCCGGCCTGCGCCGCTTCCTGGAGTCCGAGCTGGCGGCGGCGCGGATGAGCGACCACCGGGTGAAGGTGTCGCAGATCGCCGAGAGCGGCGGCCCGGCCGTCCGCAAGGCCGCGCTCGCCGCCCTGGACGGCAACGACCAGGCCGTCCTGGCCTTCCTCGACCACGGCTGGGCCGCGGCCCGCGCCGAGGACGAGGCCGCCGCCGCCGCGAAGCCCACCACCCAGCCCACCACCCGGCCGGCCGAGCGCCCGGCCGAGCAGTCGACGGCCACCCCGGCGCCGCAGGCCACCGCGACCGCCCCGGCCGCCCCGGCCGCCCCCGCCCCGGTGGTCCAGGCCGCGGCCCGCACCACGACCGCCACCGGCGGCGACACCGCCGCCCGCTCCGGCCAGCTCGCCGCCACCGGCGCCGAGGGCCTCGGCTGGGAGGCCGGTGCCGCCGCCGCGGCGGTCGCCGCCGGTGCCGGCCTCGTCGTGGTCTCCCGCCGCCGTCGCCCCACCGAGGGCTGACCTGCCGCCGGGCACCGGCCCCGGCGCACCGCAAAAGGCCGGCCGGGGCGCCACCGTGGCGCCCCGGCCGGCCTCCACACCGGCCCTCAGCCGGGCTGGAAGAACGCGAGCATGGTCCGTGCGGCGTCCGGGGAGGCCAGGATCTCCTGGACACGCGCGGACTGCCGGGCCGCGGCGCCGGTGCGCTCGAACATCTCCCGTTCGTACTCCGCGACGGCGGCGGTGGCGTCCTCGCGGTGCGCGGCATCGCCGAGCAGGTGACACCGGGCGTGTCCTCCCGCAGCAGCAGGGTGCCGTCCGGGTCCAGGAGCCGCAGGTCCTGGCCCGCACCGCGGGCGATCGCCCGGAACCCGTCGGTCAGCCCGGCCGCGTGCAGCGCCCGCTGCCCGGTCGCGGCGTCCAGGTCGAGCATGCCGCCCTGAGCGCGCGCGTCGCGCGAGGCCTCGCGCTCGTACACCACGGCGTCGATGCCGTTCAGGTGCAGCACCCGGGCGAGGACCAGGCCCCCCGGACCGGCTCCGACGATGGCGATGCTCACGATGGCCCCCCGGCTCTCGGCTGTCCCCGTGACCACACTCTAGCAATTCGTCACCGACCCGCCCCGCTCGGCGGCCCGGCCGGTGGAGGATGGCCGGGAACGGCCTGGCGGCCCCGCCCGCCGGGTACCGACCCGCCCCGTGGCCGACCGCACCGAGGAGAACCGCCATGACCGTCCGCCGGATGGACAACGTGCTCATCGTCGTCGAGGACCTGGACGCGGTCATCGCGTTCTTCACCGAACTCGGCCTGGAGCTGGAGGGCCGCTTCCCGGTCGAAGGCCGCTGGGTGGAGCGGATCATCGGCCTGGAGGGCGTGCGGCAGGACGTCGCCATGCTGCGCACCCCGGACGGCCACGGCCGGATCGAACTGGCCGCGTTCCACGCGCCGCAGGCGGTCAGCCCCGAGCCGCGGCGGGCGCCGGCCAACACCCTGGGCATCCGCCGGGTCATGTTCGCCGTCGACGACATCGACGAGGTGGTCGTGCGCCTGCTCGCCCACGGCGCC
Organism: Kitasatospora sp. NPDC015120; assembly: GCF_043080305.1. Taxonomy (NCBI): domain Bacteria; kingdom Bacillati; phylum Actinomycetota; class Actinomycetes; order Kitasatosporales; family Streptomycetaceae; genus Kitasatospora; species Kitasatospora sp. NPDC015120. The sequence goes on from NZ_JBIBVJ010000001.1 coordinate 1,039,209, forward strand.
GAACTCGTCGGTGAGATCGTGCGCTTCGAGGACGTCTACCGGCTCTGCTACGTCCGCGGCCCCGAGGACATCGTCGTCGGGCTGGCGGAGGAGCTCGGCTGACGCCCCGTCCGGCGGCCGGTACCGGTGCCGGCACTGTCAGGGCAGCAGGAGGGCCGCGAGTTCGTCGAGCAGCTCGGTGACCCGGCGGGCCCGCTCCGGGTCCGGGACGGCCTTCGCGATCAGCGGCCCGGCGGGCCGGGCGACGTGCTCGCGGATGGCGCGCCGGGCCACGTCGGAGACGGTCAGCAGGGTGCGCCGCCCGTCGCCCGGGTCGGCGGCGGCGTCCAGCAGCCCGCGCTCGCGCAGCCGGGCCACGGACACCGAGACATGGCTCTGCGCGAAGCCGGTGCGCACCTGGATGTCCCGGGCGGAGGTCGCCGGATGGCGGTACACGTCGGCGACCACGGCGATCTCGCCGGGGGTGAGGTGCTCGGAGGCCGGGTCGATGATCATCTCGCGGCCGAGTTCGGTCAACCGCTTGCCGAGCCTGAGGAGTTGCACGCCGTCCATGCCGAAAGAATACATCTTCACAGATGCATCGGCAGCGATGTAGATTGCCGGCCATGACGACCCCCGAAGCACTGAGCCCGGTGTCCCGCACCGCCCTGTCCGTCGCGCTGGTGCGGGCCTACGAGAGCTCCCGCCCCGACCCGCTGTTCGCCGACCCGTACGCCGCAGCGTTCGCCGCCGCCGCCGGGGTGCCGCTGCCCGCCGCCGGCCCGGACAGCGGCCTCGCCCGGGCCCTGGTTGCGCAGGGCATCCTGCGCACCCGCTTCTACGACGACCGCCTGCTCGCCGCCGGCGCAGGCCAGGTGGTGCTGCTCGCGGCGGGCCTCGACACCCGGGCCCACCGGCTGGACTGGCCGGCCGGCACCCGGGTGTTCGAACTCGACCTGGGCCCGGTGCTGGCCTTCAAGGAGCGGGTCCTCGACGCCCTTGGCGCCCAGCCGAGGGCGACGCGCACCGTGCTGCCCGCCGACCTGCTGGAGCCGCACTGGCCCGCCCGGCTGGTCGACGCCGGCTTCGACCCGGGGCGCCCCTCGGCCTGGCTGGCCGAGGGACTGCTGGTCTACCTCACCCCCGGGCAGGCGGCGGCCCTGCTCACCGCGGTCGCCGCACTGGCCGCCCCGGGCAGCCGGCTGCTGCTGGAACAGGGCCGGGACGTGAGCGCCACTCCGCACGACCCGGCCCTCGCCCACCTCACCGGCCTGTGGCGCGGCGGCCTCGGCCCCGGCACCCGGGACTGGCTCGACGGGAACGGCTGGACCACCGGGCTCACCTCCCTGGAGCGGCTCGCGGAGCGCCACGCCCGCCCGCTGCCGGGCCCCTCCGCCGCCGGCTTCGTCGAGGCGGTCCGCCGCCCCCGCGGGGAGGGTTCCTGAGGCGCCGTCGCCCGCCGGCTCAGGCCGCGACCGCCTCCACCACGGACAGCACGGTCGGGGTGGGGATCACCCGGGACAGCCGCAGCCCGGCCCGCGCGAAGAGCTCGGCGAAGTCGGCCTCGGTGCGCTCGCGGCCGGTGAGCGAGGCCATCATCATCAGGTCCAGGGCCTTGGACTGGTGGGGCGCGTTGCCCGGCGGGACCACGGCGTCCACCACCAGGACCCGCCCGCCCGGACGCAGGGCGCGGCGGCAGTGGCCGAGCAGGGTCACGCAGTCCTCATCGGCCCAGTCGTGCGTGATCCGCTTCAGCAGGTGGATGTCACCGGCGGGCACGGCGGCGAAGAAGTCGCCCTCGTGCGGCCTCCAGCGGCCCGCGAGCTCCGGGTGCGCCTCCAGGCGGTTGCCGGCGAGGACGTGGGACCGGTCGTGGAGGACGCCCTGCAGACCGGGGTTGCGGCGCAGCACCTCCAGCAGCAGACCGCCGTGGCCGCCGCCGATGTCCACCACCGTGCCGCTCTCCGGGAAGTCGTAGGCGGCGGCGATCGGCGCGTTCTCCTGGTCGGACATCGCCGCCATGCCGACGTGGAAGACCGCGGCGGTCCGCGCGTCCTTGGCGAAGTGGTCGAAGAAGGGCAGGCCGAAGATGTCCTCGAACGCGGTGGTGCCCTCGGTCAGACAGTGCGTCAGCTCCCCGGCCGGCCGCCACATGGTGCGGTCGGTGAGCATCTGGACGGCCGCGCGCACCGAGTACGGGACGTCGCCGCGCAGCGCCTGGCCGGCCGCGGTCAGTGCGAAGCGGCCCCGCTCGTCCTCCGTCACCACGCCCCGGGTGGCGAGCAGGCGCAGCACCCGGTGCAGATTGCGGGCGTCGGTACCCGTCGCGGCGGCGAGTCGGTCGGGGGTGGCGGGGCCGTCCGCCAGGTGGTCGGCCACCCCGATGTCGGCGGCGGCGCGCAGGGCGGCGGGGAACAGGAAGCCGAGCGCCTCGTCCACCAGGAAGGCGGCGGACCGCCGAAGGTTCTCCGTGTCGTCCGCGGTCCCCGTGCGCCCGCCGGTGGTCCGGTCCTCGTCCTGGCTCATCTCGTCCTCCTCCTCGCGGGCCGTGCGTCCGCCCGGGAGGCTGCCCGCCGGACACCGCCGCGAAGCCCGGCGCGCCGCGATCCCGCCCCTTCGGGTGGCGCGGGCCAGGCCTTCGCCGGACGCGCGCGGGGCGCCGGTGCCGGAGGCGGCCGGTGCGGCCGGCTCCGCGGGCCGGGCCGGGATTCGAAGGAGCCCGAAGGGTTTTGCCGGCGCGGGCCGCGCGGGGCGAGGCTGGGTCCGCCGGCCGAGACCGGCCCCCGTGATCCGTCCGACCCGCGACCGAGGAGTTCCCATGACCCGTCCGTCCGCCGTCCGTCCGCGCGTCGCCGCCGCGGCCCTCGCCGCCACCGCCTGCCTGCTCGGGGGCGCCGCCTCCGCCCAGGCCGCCCCGGCCCCGGCCGGAAGCGCCGGCGGCCCGAGCCGGTCCGTCGAGGCCACCGAATCCGCGCAGTTCACCGCCGGCAGCGCCGGAGGATCGCAGGAGACGGCCGTCAACGGCGCGGTCACCATGGCGTACCTCTACGCCCAGGGGGCGGGCTGGCAGCGCAGCCAGTGCTACGTCCTCGGCTTCGACGTCCGGTCGGCCGGCATCGGCTGGTACTCCGCGAGGGCCACCGTGCTCTGCATGCGCTGAACCACCGCCGGGAGCCCCGCCGAGGCGCACGCGCGTACCTCGGCGGGGCTCCCGGCACCGTTCAAGGCCGGCGCCCGGCACGCGGATCCGCAGGTCCGGGGATCCGCGCGCGACGGCGCCCTCAGCCGTCCGTCCGGGCCCCGTTCCGGGGCTCCCCGGCCGGCGCCGGGTGGTCGAGCAGCCCGAGGGCGTCCAGCAGGAGCCGGCAGTCCTCGGCGTCGTGCGCCCGCGCCGCCACCGCCCGCCGTGCCCGGGCCTGCACCTCGGGCGGCCCCGGGTCGCCCGGCGGTGCGAACAGGTCGCCCATCGTCTGCAGTTCGCGGTTGGGCCGAGTCGTCGCCGCCACTTTCGCCTCCCGTCCGGATGCGTCGGCCGTCCAGCGTACTGCGCCCGCCCGCCCGCCGGGAAAGCGGTCCCCCGTTCGACCGGAGGGCATCGCCCCGGCGATCCGGGGTACGCGGAGCGGCGGCCCCCGACAACGGCGGGCCGGACGCGATGACGGAGGGAATCATGGGCCTGGGTGGCTGCATCATCCTGTTGGCTGTGGGAGCGGTCCTCGCCTTCGGCGTGGACTGGCACGTCTCCGGCGTCAATCTGACCGTGGTCGGCATCGTCCTGATGGCGGCCGGCTTCATCGGCGTCGTGGTGTACGCGAAGGTTCTGGGCCGGCGGCGCTATCTGAGCGGCCGCGCGGTGGACGAGGTCGTCGTCGAGGAACGCCGCCGGGACAGCCTCTGACCCGCGCTCCGGAGGGGCCGGCCGGTCCGGCCCGCCCGCCGGACGTGTCCCTCCCTCAGCGCACCCGGCACCCCGGCGGGGCCCGGACGTGCCGCTTCGGCCGCCACCCGGACCCCCTGGAACGTCCCGCCGGACCGTTCCAGGTGCGGGTGGAACCGCAGGTCGGAGGGGGTGGAATCGTTCCAGTGCGCCGGATCCGGGGCAAGGGCTGGCGGGCGGGACGGACGGCGGGGCAGGGCGCTGCCGGGCGGAGCGCCGACCGGCGGGCCCCGGCCGGCGGAGTCCGCCGCGGCGTCCGACCCGAAGACCGCCGCCCCGGACCCCGACCACATGCCCACCGCGGAGACCCGCAACGTCCCGCTCGGCCCCGGCGCCAAGGTCCTGGGGCCCCGGCTCGGCCTCTACCGGGCCGGCGTGGCGGACGCGGCCACCGCGGACCGGCGGCCCTGAGCCCCGCACCCGCCCCGCCCGCGGCGGGCGGGGCGGGCGGAGCGGCGGGAGTCCGGCCGGGGGGCGTCCGTCACAGCGTGGTGAGGACGTCCTGGTGCACCTCGTCGAGGACGAACCCGTTGTCCCACCGGACCCGGACCGTCACCCGCCGGCCCTGCCCCCGGTGGGCGTCCCACTCCGGCTCCAGTCCGGCGATCTCCGTCTCCAGCCGCTCGCGACTCGCCTGCGGCATGGTGTGCCCGTAGTCGTCGAGGAGCGCCTTGAGCCGCTGGTACTCGCGGACCTCCTGGCTCTCCGGGAGTTCCCCGTTCACCCGTTCGACGGTGCCCTCGATCCCCGCTCCCAGCGAGAGGAACCCGACGACCGCCCCGGGCTCCCCGGCGAGCGCGTCACCGATCGCGAGGTCCTCGGCCAGCCGGACGCGGCGGCCTTCGTCCAGGGTCATCCGATTCTCCGTCTCTCCGTCGGCCGCCCACCGGGCGGCACCGTGCGGTTCCGCAGGTCACGCTACCCGGCGTCGGGCGGCAGGGCAGAGGGGACAGCGGCCCCGGGGTGCGCCCGCGGACCCGACAGGGCTCGTGATCGATGAGCGGGGCTCATCGGTCGATGAGGTCAACGATCTTGTTCGCCCTGGTGGCGGCTGATGGGCTGACCGCATGACGAACGACAGCAGGACGAACGCGGACACCCTCGCACCCCCACCCGCCCCACCCGCCACCGCGCAGCGCTGGTTGCCGGTCCTCGCCGTCGCCCTCGCCACCTTCACCGTGGTGTCCTCCGAGATGATGCCGGTCGGCCTGCTCACCGAGATGTCGCACGGCCTCGGGGTGAGCGACGGGGTCACCGGACTGTCCCTGACCATCACCGGCCTGGTCGCCGCCGCCCTCGCCCCCTTCGCCCCGAGGCTGGTCGGCCGGCGCGAGCGCAGGGCCGTCCTGGTGACCGCCGTGCTGCTGCTCGCCCTGGCGAACGCGCTGTCCGCCCTCGCGCCGGACTTCGCCGTCCTCGCCGCCGGCCGGATCCTGCTCGGTGCGGCGATGGGCGTCGTCTGGGGCCTGGTCGCCGGGATCGGCCCGCGCCTGGCCGAAGGCCCGCGGACCGCCCTCGCCATGACCCTGGTCTTCTCCGGCGTCTCCATCGCCTCCGTGCTCGGCGTCCCGCTGGGGACCTACCTGGCCGCTCTGTCCGACTGGCGCTTCGCGTTCTGGACGCTCGCCGCCCTCGGAGCCGTCTGCGCCGCCGTCCTCGCCGCCGCCCTGCCTCCGCTGCCCGCCCCGTCGTCGCCCGCCCCGTCGGTGCACGGCGGCCGGCGGCCGGACGGACCGGCCGGAGCCCTGCGCCACCGCGGCGTGGCCGTCGGGATCGCCGCCACCGCCTTCGTCGTGCTCGGCCACTTCGCCGGTTTCACCTACGTCCGCCCGGCCCTCGAAGCCGGCGCCGGCCCGAGCAGCGGCGTGATCGCCGGCTGTCTGCTGGTCTACGGCGTGGCAGGGGTCGCCGGGAACTTCACCCTCGGCCCGCTGTCCGGGCGTCACCCGAAGGCGGCCGTCGCCGCCGCCCTCGGCGGGGTCGCCCTGGCCGCCGCGCTGCTCCCGCTCGCCGCGGGCGGCTTGGTCACGGTGCTGCTCGTGCTGGTCCTCTGGGGCGTCTCGTACGGCGGGGTGTCGGTCGCCACCCAGGCCTGGGTGCGCACCGCGGCCCCGGCCGTCACCGAGGCCTCGGCGGCCGTCTGGGCGGGCGTGTTCAACGCGGGCATCGCGCTCGGCTCCCTCGCCGGCGGCCTGGTGGTCGACCGGGCCGGCCACCGCGCCGTCCTGCTCACCGCGGCCGGACTGGCCGCCGCCGGGCTGCTGCTCACCCTGCTGTCGCCGCCGCCCGGCGGGCTCCCCGGGGCGCGTCCCGACCGGCCTTCCCGGCCAGCCGGGTGACGAACCCGGCCGTCAGCCGGTGCGGCCGCCCTTCGCGCTGGACCACCACCAGCTCGGTCGGCCGCAGCCCGGGCACCGGCAGGAAGCGGAGGTCCGGGCGCCGGACGTACGTCGTGCTGCGCTCGCACAGCAGCAGTCCCCGGCCGGTGCCGGCCACCATCGACAGGCCCTCCTGGAGGGTGACCGCCCCCGCCGGGTAGGACAGCGCCCGCCCGTCCGGAGTGCGCCGGGGCGCGTGCACCTGCCGCCAGTACGCGGGGGCCGGGCCGCGCGGCTCGATCAGCGGCAGCGCGGCCAGCTCCTCGGCGCCCACCGCCTCCGCCGCGGCCGGGTACCGGGCGGCGTCGACCGCCACGTGCGCCGGCTGCCGGGAGAAGCTCATCAGCACCTCCAGCCCCGGCTCCCGGCACGGGCCGAGCACGATGGCGAGGTCGACCTCACCCCGGGCGAGCCGTGAGAACGGGTCCGCCCACGGCAGTTCGACCAGCTGCGTGGCGCCCTCCGGCAGGCCCGCGATCACCCGGGCGACCGGCTCGTACACCGCGCACTGGAATCCCAGCCGCAGCGGGCGGTCCGTGGCCGCCCGGGCGCGGACGGCGTCGTAGCCCTCCCTGAGCCGCTCGAAGGCCGGTACCACCTGTTCGGCCAGGACGGCCCCGAGCTCGGTCAGCTCCACGCGGCGGCTGGTCCGCCGGAACACCGGGGCGCCGATCCGGCTCTCCAGGCGCTTGATCAGCTGGGAGACCCGCCCCTGCGAGACGCCGAGACGCTGCGCGGTCCGCCCGAAGTGCAGCTGGTGGACGAGGACGGAGAAGCACTCCAGCTCCTGCAGCGGCAGTTCGGGCAGGGGCGGGGCGGGCGTCGGTGGTTCCACCTCGACAGCCTACGCCCGGCCGCGCACCCGGTCGGCGGGCCGGTCCCCGGCGGTGATCGAAACGGCCGGTACTCGACTGTGCCGGGGTGTCGTCGCGGCCCTAGCGTCACTGGTCTGAACCAATCAGACGGAAAGGGCAGCAACCATGAACGGTTCCAGGAGAGTTGGACGGATCCTCGCCGCCGCGGCGGCGGCGCTGACGCTGGGCGCAGGGCCCGCGGTCGCGGTCGGGCAGCCCGCGGCCGGAGAGCCCGCGGCGTCCGTGGCGCCCGGCAGCACCCTCGCGGCGAGCGCGGCGGCGGCCGGGCCGGCCGGGGCGGTGAGCGACTATCCGCCACGGACCTTCACGCTCACCAGCAACGCCCCCGAGGCGGACGGCAGATGTCTGGACGTCTGGGACTGGGGCAACGGGCCGTGGGTCCAGATGTGGGGCTGTCACGGTGGCGCCAACCAGTCCTGGAACGTCTCGTACAACGCCGTCAGCGGCGGCTACCAGATCCAGAGCAACGCCAGCGGCAAGTGCGTCGACGGCTACCGCGGCCGGGGGCAGCAGGTCGTCCAGCTCCCGTGCGACAACAGCGCCTCGCAGGCCTGGACCGTGCCGCCGAGCGCCGGGCGCCTGCGCTTCGTCAACCGCGCGTTCCCCGGCAGCCCGCCCGGCTTCCCCGGCCCCACCGGCCAGTGCCTGGACATCTACGACTGGGGCCGCGGCACCGTGGTCCAGCTGTGGGACTGCGGCTGGGGCCAGGGCAACCAGGAGTGGTGGTACAACTGATCCACCCGGCCGAGCACGCCGAGCGCCGCGGTCCGTCCCCTGGACGGACCGCGGCGCGGTGGTTCCACCGGAGGTCAGGGCCTGCCGGTCAGATGGCCTGCCAGAGCGCCGGGACGTTCGGCGGCTCCCAGCCGGCGTAGGCGGTGTGGCCCTGGAGGCAGCGGTAGCTGACCCCGTTGTAGGTCACGACGTCGCCCGCCTTGTAGGTGGTGCCGACGGCCCAGGTGCCACCCGGGTTGGGCGTGCCGTCACCGACCGTCAGGCTGAACTGGGCGGTGTGGACGGTGGCCCCGGCGGTGCCGGTGACGGTGACCTGGTAGCTGCCGGCCGCGGCGGACGAGGAGGCCGACAGGGTCAGGGTGGCGGAGCCGCCCGACTGGACGGACGACGGGCTGAAGGTCGCGGTGACGCCGGACGGCAGGCCCGAGGCGGTCAGGGCGACGGTCTGCGCGCTGCCCGAGACGACCGCGGTGTTGACGGTCGCCGTGGTCGAGGCGCCGGGCTTGACCGAGCCGGAGGCCGGGTTCAGCGCGAGCGAGAAGTCGTCGCCGCCGTTGTTGGTGCAGGTCGGGTCGCCGGTCTGGGCGGGGACGCTGACGGCGTCCCAGGCGGCCTTGGTGCGGGTGAAGAGGTTGCAGGTCGGGTCGAGGTTCT
>NZ_JBIBVJ010000002.1:0-16456 GCF_043080305.1 Kitasatospora sp. NPDC015120
TGACCCACCCCACCGCCGACGCCGTCCTGGACCGCATGCGCCGCTTCGACGCCAAGGGCCGCACCAGCTGACGCCCCGCGTCCGCCGCCCGAGCCTTCGCTGACCCCAGGACCCCAGGACACCCCATGTATCGCACCGCACTGCGCAATGTGCTGGCCCACAAGGGCCGACTGCTGATGACGGCACTGGCCGTCATGCTGGGCACCGCCTTCGTGGCCGGCACCATGGTCTTCTCCGACACCTTCGGCAAGGCCATGCGGGACAACAACTCCAAGAGCTACTCCGACGTGGCGGTCCAGGTGGTCGACACCGCCGCCGGCGCCGGCGCGACGGCCCGGGAGAAGAGCGAGAAGAGCTCGGTCACCCTGACCGACGCCACCGTCCAGCAGCTCACCGCGCTCCCCGGCACCGCGAGCGCCCGCGGCGTCGTCAGCGGCTTCACCGGGGTCGCCGACAAGGACGGCACCCTGATCGGCCAGCCCTGGACGGCCCGGGGCGCCAACTTCGCCCCCGGCCCGGACGGCAAGGACGCCCGGTACCCGATGGCCGAGGGCCAGGGCCCGAAGAACGGCAAGGAGATCGCCCTCGACCGCAGGACCGCCGACAAGGGCGGCTACAAGGTCGGCGACACCGTCCGGGTCGGCTCCAACGGCCCGGTCCTGGAGGCCAGGCTCACCGGGATCTTCACCACCGACGACCCGGTGGTGAACTCCGGCGGCACCCTCACCCTGTTCGACCGCACCACCGCCCAGCAGCTGCTGCTGGAGCCCGGCCGCTACAGCAGCATCGTGCTCGCCGCCAAGCCCGGCACCAGCCAGGAGGCCCTGCTCTCCGAGGTGAACCAGAAGCTCCACCCGGAGCAGCAGATCGAGGCCCGCACCGGCGCCGACCTGAAGGCCGAGGACGAGCGGCTGATCACCAAGAGCAGCGAGAGCATCCGCACCATGCTGCTCGCCTTCGCCGCGATCTCGCTGTTCGTCGGCATCTTCATCATCGCCAACACCTTCACCATGCTGGTCGCCCAGCGCACCAAGGAGCTCGCCCTGCTGCGCGCCGTCGGCGCCAGCCGCAAGCAGGTGACCCGCTCGGTGCTGGTCGAGGCGCTCGCCATCGGCACCGTCTCGGCCGCGGCCGGCCTGGTCGCCGGTCTCGGCGTCGGCGCGGGGATGCAGTCCCTGATCGCCTCGCTGGACGACGGCATGCCGACCGGCCCGCTGGTGGTCAAGCCGCTGACCGTGGCGGTCACCCTGGTCGTCGGCATCCTGGTCACGGTGCTCTCCGCGCTGCTGCCGGCCGTGCGCGCCGCGCGGATCGCCCCGGTCGCCGCCATGAGCAGCGGTGACCAGCCGGTCAGCCAGAAGTCCCTGGTGGTCCGCAACGTGATCGGCTCGCTGCTGGCCGCCGCCGGCATCGCCCTGGTCGCCTTCGGCGCCTCGAAGGGCAACGCGGACGGCCGGATGCCGGTCGCGCTCGGCGCGCTGCTCGCCGTCCTCGGCGTCTTCGTCCTGCTGCCGCTGCTCTCCCGCCCGGTGATCGCCCTGGTCGGCCCGGTCCTCGGCCGGCTGTTCGGCACCCCGGGCAAGCTGGCCCGGCAGAACGCGGTCCGCAACCCGCGCCGCACCGCCGCCACCGCCGCCGCGCTCACCATCGGCCTGACCCTGGTCAGCGGTCTGACGGTGATCGGCGCCTCGGTCGCCGACACCCTGGACCGGACGGTCACCAGCTCGATGAAGGCCGACTACCTGGTCTCCGCGGCCAACGGGATGAGCCTGTCCGACAAGGTCCCGGCCGAGATCGCCAAGGCCCCCGGGGTGGCCGCCTCCTCGCCGCTGACCTCCGTCTACTGGGGGCTCAACGGCAAGGACCGGACGATCACCGGCCTGAACGCCGACAGCCTCGACAAGCTGGTCTCGGTGACGATGAAGAGCGGCTCGCTGGCCGCTGCCGCCCAGGGGAAGCTGCTGCTCGACGAGGACGCCGCGCAGAAGGCGGGCGCCACCACCGGCTCCACGGTCGAGGTCACCTTCGGCGACGGGACCAAGGGCTCGCTGACCGTCGGCGGCGTCTACGAGAAGGGCGGACTGCTCGGCGGGGCGCTGCTGGCCAACAGCGAGATCGTCAAGCACGAGCCGCAGCCGTTCCTGAACAACGTCCTGGTCAAGGGCACCGGCGGGGAGACCGCGGCGCTCAAGAAGGCGCTCAAGGACGCCACCGGCGCCAACCCGGTGATCGAGGTCAAGTCGCGCCAGGACGTCCGGGACGACTTCAGCCAGACCATCACCTTCGCGCTCAACCTGATGTACGGCCTGCTGGCGATGTCGGTGATCGTGGCGATCCTCGGCGTGATCAACACCCTGGCGATGTCGGTCTTCGAGCGCAAGCGCGAGATCGGCATGCTGCGGGCGATCGGCCTGGACCGCTCCGGCATCAAGCGGATGGTCCGTCTGGAGTCCGTGGTGATCTCGGTCTTCGGCGCCGGCATCGGGATCCTGCTCGGCTGCTTCATGGCCTGGGCGATCAACGGCACCCTGAAGTCCAGCCTGCAGGGCATGGCGACCGTGGTCCCCTACGGCCAGCTGCTGCTCTTCCTGGCGCTGGCCGGGCTGGTCGGCCTGGTGGCCGCCTTCTGGCCCGCCCGCCGCGCCTCCAAGCTGGACATCCTGGCCAGCATCAAGACGGACTGACCACCGGGTCCTGACACGCGGAAGGCCCCTGCCGGAGGGTTTCGGCAGGGGCCTTCTTCGCACTTCTGTACTCCGCCCGACTCGCACAGCCGGCTGAGCACCACGGAGGTCGTGGTCCGGCAACACTGCCGGGCGGAGGGCCTCCGACTCATACCCCGGTGCTCCCACACCGGGGTCCGCAGTCGCTTACTTGCTGGCGAGCTCCTTGCCGGCGGCCGGCTCGGCGGCCGCGACGGCGGGCTTGGTGGGGGCCGTGACCTCCTGGATCGGCTGGTACGGGTTCTCCATCTGCGACAGGCCGACCATCTCGCGCTTCAGGAAGACGGCGAGGGTCCAGTCGGTGAAGACGCGGACCTTCCGGTTGAAGGTGGGGACCATGGCGCCGTGGTACAGGCGGTGGAACCACCAGGCCGGACGGCCCTTCAGCTTGTACTTGCCGAAGAGGATCGCGACACCCTTGTGCAGGCCGAGACCGGCGACCGCACCCAGGTTCTTGTGCTTGTACTCCTGCTGCGGGAAGCCGCGCATGCCGGAGATCACATTGTCGCCGAGGACGGCGGCCTGACGCACGGCGTGCTGCGCGTTCGGCGGGCACCAGGCGCCCTCGCCGGCGGCGAGGTCCGGCACCTGGGCGTTGTCGCCGGCGGCCCAGACGTAGTCGAAGCCCTGGACCTGCAGGGTCGGCGCGGTGTCGACGTGGCCGCGCGGGCCCAGCGGCAGGCCGAACCGGGCCAGCACCGGGTTCGGCTTCACGCCGGCCGTCCACACGATGGTGGAGGCGTCCATCTCCATGCCGTTCTTCAGCACGACGTGGCCGTCGACGCAGGAGTCCATCGAGGTCTCGATGTAGACCTCGATGTTGCGCTCCTCCAGCTTCTCCTTGGTCCACAGACCGAGGTCCGGGCCCATCTCGGGGAGGATGCGGTTGGCGGCCTCGACCACGACGAAGCGCATGTCGTCGCGGCTGACGGTCTTGTAGATCTTGGAGGCGTCGCGCGCCATGTCCTCGATCTCGGCGATCGTCTCGACGCCGGCGAAGCCGCCGCCGATGATGACGAAGGTCAGCGCCTTGCGGCGGACCGCCTCGTCCGTGGTGGACTCGGCCTTGTCCAGCTGCGCCATGACGTGGTTGCGGAGGGCGATGGCCTCCTCCACGGTCTTCATGCCGATGCCGTTCTCGGCCAGACCCGGGATCGGGAAGGTGCGGGAGACCGAACCGGTCGCGACGACCAGGTAGTCGAAGGGCAGCTCGTACGAGTCGCCGGCCGCGGGCTGGATCGTGGCGATCTTGCGCTCGTGGTCCACACCGGTGACCGCACCGGTGAGCACCTCCGCGTTCTTCAGCGCGGTGCGCAGGGGCGCGACGAGGTTGCGGGGCGCGACGTTGCCGCCGGCCGCCTCGGGGAGGAAGGGCAGGTACGTCATGTACGACCGCGGGTCCACGACCGTGACGGTCGCTTCGCCGTAACGCATCTTCTTGAGGATGCGCATCGCGGCATACAGGCCGACGTAACCACCGCCGACAATGAGGATGCGAGGACGCTCCGTGGTGCTCATATCCGAAAGTATCCAGCACCGCTCGGAGCAGCCTTCGTGAGCCCGCTCACAAGCTTATGGACCCCTTCTGCTACACTGCGCGCCCCCGTTCCGGCCCCTCGCGGGACCCCGCACGGCCCTCCCGGCCCCCCGGTGCGCACGTCCGTTCGGACGCCCCCGCTGAGCAGCAACGATCCACGACACAGCCCGGTTCCCGCATGGGATTTCGATTTTCAAACCTCGGGCGGGCCGCAACCTGCGATCCAGCGGTGATCACCCCCGGCGAACCTTCGGTCCCACATATCGGACGGACCGGACCGCCGAGTACGGCGAAAGACCGGATCCTCATGTGAAGAAATTCACGAACATTCCCGCCGGGCCCTCGGCGCGCCCCGGCCCCGGAGCCCCAGGGGGGCTGCCGGGGCCGGTCGGTAAGTCCCGCGCCTGCTCAGCGGGCGATACTCCAGGCGATCCCGTCGAGGATGTCGTGCTCGCTGACGACCACCTCGGCGGCGCCGGTGCGCTCCATGATCTCCAGCAGCTCCAGCGCGCCGGCCGCGATCACGTCCACCCGTCCCGGGTGCATCGACGGGATGGCCGCCCGCTGCGCGTGGGTGGCGTGCAGCAGCCGGTCGGCGATCTCGGCGACCCGCTCCCGGGAGATCCGCGAGTGGTGGATCGCCTCCGAGTCGTACCGGGGCAGGTCCAGGGCGATCGCCGAGATGGTGGTGACCGTGCCGGCCAGGCCGACCAGGGTGGCCGCGCCGGTCAGCGGGACGGCCTCCCCGGCCCGGTCCAGCTCCGCCCGCACGTGCGCGCGCGCCTCGGCGATCTGCTCGTCCGACGGCAGCTCGGCGCCGCCGAAGTGCCGCTCGGTCAGCCGGACGCAGCCGATGTCCACCGAGCGCGCCGCCCGGACGTCCTCGTCCCCGAGCACGAACTCGGTCGAGCCGCCGCCCAGGTCGAAGACCAGGTAGGGGGCGGGGAACTGACCGCCGGTGAGCTCCTTGGTCGCACCGACGAAGGACAGGTGCGCCTCCTCCTCGCCGCTGACCACCTCGGGCTCGACGCCCAGGGCCGCCCGCACGCCGTCGACGTACTCGGCGCTGTTCTCGGCGTCCCGGGAGGCGCTGGTGGCGACGAAGCGGATCCGCTCCGGGCCCACCCCGAGGTCCGCGATCACCCCGGCGTACTCCCGGCAGGCGGCGAAGGTGCGCTCCAGCGCGTCCGGGTGCAGCCGGCCGGTGCGGTCCACGCCCTGGCCCAGCCGGTTGATGATCATCCGCCGGTCCAGGTCGGTGATCGCCCCGGTCCGCGGGTCGAGGTCGGCGACCAGCAGCCGGATCGAGTTGGTGCCGCAGTCGATCGCGGCCACCCGGGTGGTGGTCACGCCCCGTCCTCCCCCGCCTCGTCCGCCTCCTGCGCGGCCCGCTTGGCGGCGCGCTCGGCGGCCTTCTGTTCCTTGGCCGCGATCACGGCCGCGTGGTCCTGCTCCTTGGCCCGGTTGCGGGCCACCCGCTCGCCGGCGGCCGCGACCTCGGCGGCGGAGACGCAGGGGCCCTTGGCCCACCAGTCCTCCAGCATGCCGATCGCCTCGTCGCCGAGCGGGTTGACGCCCTCGCCGGCCGCCAGCGAGTGGCCGACCAGCACGTGCAGGCACTTGACCCGGTCCGGCATGCCGCCGGCGCTCGGGAAGCCCTCCAGCACCTCGATGGCGTCACGGCGGGCGATGTAGTCCTCGTGCGCCTTCTGGTACGCCGCGGCCAGCTCCGGGTCCTCGGCGAGCCGGGCGGTCTGCTCCTTCATCACGCCGTCCGCCTCCAGGGTGCCGATCAGCGAGGCGGCCTTGGGGCAGGTCAGGTAGTAGAGCGTCGGGAACGGCGTGCCGTCCGGCAGGCGGGGGGCCGTCTCCACGACGTCCGGGTTGCCGCACGGGCAGCGGTGGGCCACGGCGCGCAGACCGCGCGGGACCCGGCCGAGCTGTGCGGCGATCGCCGCGACGTCCTCGTCGGAGACGGTGGGGTGGTTCTCAGTGGTCATGGGAGGGGCTGTCTCCAGCGGGGGCGGGGGCGGGTGGTGAGGGTGGGGCGGACTGCCCCGGGGCGACGGGGGCCGTCGGCGCCGCGGCGGCGTCCACGGAGTCCCAGACGCTGGCGTACCAGGGCCGGGCCGCCTTCGCCGGGGCGGCCGCCGGGCCCGCCGCGGGCGGCGGTGCGCCCAGCGCGGACGTCCCGGCGTCCTTGGCCGCCGGGTCCACCGCGATGTACGGGGTCTCCCCCGGCATCGCGTAGTGCAGCCGGGTGCGGGCCTGCGCCTTGACGAACTCCGGGTCCTGCCAGCGGGCCTTCTCCCGGCGCAGCTGCTCGACCTGCTGCCGGGCGTGCTCGGCCCGGGCGCGCTGCGCCGAGATCTCCGAGCGCTGGGAGACGAACTGCCGCGTCGGATAGGCCAGGATCGCCACCAGTGAGCAGAGCACCAGCACGAGGACGGTCGCCCGGCTCGTGAACCGGGGCCGGGCCGCCAAGCCCGGGATCCTCCAGCCTGCCATCTCCGGTGTCCCCTCCTGCTCCTGGTCCGCTCCTGGTCGCGACGGTGCCCCGCCGTCCACCCTACGGGGTGAACGGCGGGGCACCGGTCAGGCGTGCGCTACCGGGACGTCCCGGCGGCATCGGCCGGGGGCGCCGCCGGGCGGGCTCAGCCCTCGTGCTTGAACCGCGGGAACGCGCCGCGGCCGGCGTACTCGGCGGCGTCGTCGAGGATCTCCTCGATGCGCAGCAGCTGGTTGTACTTGGCGACGCGCTCGGAGCGGGCCGGGGCGCCGGTCTTGATCTGGCCGCAGTTGGTGGCGACGGCGAGGTCGGCGATGGTGACGTCCTCGGTCTCGCCGGAGCGGTGCGACATCATGCAGCGGTAGCCGTTGCGCTGGGCCAGCTCGACGGCGTCCAGGGTCTCGGTCAGCGAGCCGATCTGGTTGACCTTCACCAGCAGCGCGTTGGCGGTGCCGGTCTCGATGCCGCGGGCCAGGCGCGCCGGGTTGGTGACGAACAGGTCGTCGCCGACCAGCTGGACCTTGTCGCCCAGCTTCTCGGTCATGGCCTTCCAGCCGTCCCAGTCCGACTCGTCCAGCGGGTCCTCGATGGAGACCAGCGGGTAGGCGTCGACCAGGCCGGCGTAGTACTCGATGAGCTCGGCGGAGGTGAGCGCCTTGCCCTCGAACTGGTAGGCGCCGTCCTCGTAGAACTCGGAGGAGGCGACGTCCAGGGCGAGCGCGACGTCCTTGCCCGGCACGTAGCCGGCCTTCTGGATGGCCTCGACGATGAGGTCCAGGGCCTCGCGGTTGGAGTCCAGGTTCGGGGCGAAGCCGCCCTCGTCGCCCAGGCCGGTCGACAGACCGCGCTCCTTCAGCACGCCCTTGAGGGTGTGGTAGACCTCGACGCCCCAGCGGACGGCCTCGGAGAAGGACTCCGCGCCGATCGGGGCGATCATGAACTCCTGGATGTCGACGTTGGAGTCCGCGTGGGAGCCGCCGTTGAGGATGTTCATCATCGGGACCGGCAGGACGTGCGCGTTCGGGCCGCCCAGGTAGCGGAACAGCGGCAGGTCGCTCGCCTCGGAGGCGGCGTGCGCGACGGCCAGCGAGACGCCCAGGATGGCGTTGGCGCCGAGCGAGGACTTGTCCGGGGTGGCGTCCAGGTCGAGCATGGCCTGGTCGATCAGGCGCTGCTCGGTGGCGTCGTAGCCGACCAGCTCCGGGCCGATCTGCTCGATGACGGCCAGGACGGCCTTCTCCACGCCCTTGCCGAAGTAGCGGTTCTTGTCACCGTCGCGGAGCTCCAGCGCCTCGAAGGCACCGGTGGAGGCACCCGAGGGGACGGCGGCACGGCCGGTGCTGCCGTCGTCGAGGCCGACCTCGACCTCGACCGTGGGGTTGCCGCGCGAGTCGAGGATCTCACGGGCGACGACGACATCGATGGACGGCACGAGGCATCTCCTAGCGGAAGCAGGTTCGGCTGACGGTGGGTGCTGTCGGCCGGACGATTGCGGAGTCGTTACGACCAGAGCCTAACCGCACGGGCTGTCCGGACCACGTCGGCCTCGGCTCCGTCTCAGCGTGTGGCCCGGCTACCCACCGGTAGTTCACCTGGTTGCCCGACCCGAGGGGGCCGGATGCGGACGAAGGGGGACCGATCGGTCCCCCTTCGTCGCGTGCGGCCGGACCGGCCGTCAGGCGAGGGTCAGCACCTGGCCCGGGACGATCAGGTTCGGGTCGGCGCCGACGGTGCCGCGGTTGCCGTCGTACAGGGCCTGCCAGCCGCCGGAGACGCCCTGGGCGGTGGCGATCCCGGCGAGGGTGTCGCCGGAGCGGACGGTGTAGCCCTGGCCGGCCGGCTGCTGCGCGGCGGGGGCGGCCTGGGCGGCGGGAGCGGCCGGGGCGGCGGCCTGCTGGCCGGCGTACTGCTGGTAGACGCTCTGGTGGCTGGTCCAGTACCAGGCGCCGTTGCTCTGGTACCAGAACACCTTGGCGTCGGCGTCCCAGCCGGCCTTGCCGGAGAAGGCCGGCGACTGCTGCTGCGTCTGCGGGGCCTCCTGCCGGGGCGCGGCGTGCTTCGGCGCGTACTGCTGCGCCTGCGGCTTGGCGGCCTGCTGCGGGGCCTGCTGCTTGGGTGCGGCGTGCTTCGGCGCGGCGGGCTTCGCGGTCTCCTGCTGCGGCTCGGCCTCCTGGGCGGCCTGCGGGACCTGGGGCTTCGGGGCGGCCGGCTTGGCGTCCGTCGAGGTGTCGACCGCCGCCGGGGCGCCGCCCTTGCTCAGGCCGGCCTTCTTGGAGCAGACCGGCCAGGCGCCCGGGCCCTGCGAGGCGAGCACCTTCTCGGCGACCGAGATCTGCTGGGCCTTGGAGGCCTGGTTGGCCTGCGGCGCGTAGGCGGTGCCGCCGTACGCCTTCCAGGTGCTGGAGGTGAACTGGAGGCCGCCGTAGAAGCCGTTGCCGGTGTTGATGCTCCAGTTGCCGCCGCTCTCGCACTGGGCGACCGCGTCCCAGGTGGAGACCGGGGCGGCGGAGGCGCCGGTGGCGCTCAGGATCGGCATGGCCAGTCCGACGCCGGCGACACCGGCGACGGCGATGGCCTTCTCGGCCTGGGTACGGCGACGGTGACGACCGGTTCCAACGAACAGCATGAAGACGTCCCTCTCCGCACGCCTGCGAGGTGAGCTGTCGGGTTCGGACCGGGAGGTGGCCCGGCCGCGCGGAGGCGGCTTCACCCCTAGCCGTGGGAGACGGCGCAAAACCTGGGTCCCCCGCCCCTGCCCAGGGTTCTGGTCGGCTTCCCGTGGCACGGCGGGCAGGACTCGGCGTTCCGCGCACGGGGCTCGCAGCTGCGAACTCCAGGGAGAGTAGACAGATCCTCAGAGCAATCACAAGCTCATATCGTCGGTATCACATGGACATCACGTCATGTGATGGATTGCCTACCAACCGAGGTGGTATGTCCGGATTGAGGGTGGTTCAGACCCCTGGGAACGAGGCAACGGAGAGTTCCCGTCAGCGTGTTGTGCCGAGGCGTCAGCCCCCGGAGCCGGTCTTCGGAGGCTCCTCGCCGGGCGCTTTCTCCGGTGTGAATTCCACCGGAAGTTCACGGAGTCCACGCATGATCAGACCACCGCGCCAGCGCAGGTCCACCGGGTCCGCGGCGAGTCCGAGGTCCGGCAGCCGGGTCAGCAGGGTGGCCAGCGCGGCCCGCCCCTCCAGCCGTGCCAGCGGGGCCCCGATGCAGTAGTGGATGCCGTGCCCGAAGCCCAGGTGCGGGTTGTCCGTCCGGGCCAGGTCCAGGGTGTTCTCGTCGGCGAACCGCGCCGGGTCCCGGTCCGCGGCGGCGAGCACCACCAGCACCGGGTCGCCGACCGGGATCCCCACCCCGCCGATGGTCAGCGGACTGGTCGCGAACCGCCAGGTCGCCAGCTCCACCGGCCCGTCGTAGCGCAGGAGTTCCTCGATGCCGGTCTCCAGCAGCGCGCTCTCGCCGCGGCCGACCGACTCCTGCAGCAGCGCGCGCTGTCCCGGGTTGCGCAGCAGCGCGTACACGCCGTTGCCGATCAGGTTGACCGTGGTCTCGAAGCCGGCGAACAGCAGGATGAAGGCCATCGCCGCGGCCTCGTTCTCGGTCAGGTGCTCGCCGTGGTCGCTCGCCCGGATCAGCCCCGAGATCAGGTCGTCGCCGAGGTCGGCCCGCTTGCGGTGGATCAGCTCCGCCAGATAGGCGCGCATCCGCTTCACCGCGCGCCCCACGCCGCCGCGCTGACCGCCGCCGTGCCGGATCATCATCCCGGCCCAGTCCCGGAAGTCGTCCTGGTCCTCGGCCGGCACCCCGAGCAGGTCGCAGATCGCGTAGATGGGGAGCGGGAACGCGAACTCGTGGATCAGGTCGGCGGACCCGCGCGCCGCGAAGCCGTCGATCAGCCGGTCGGTCAGCTGCTGCACCCGTGGCTCGAAGGCGGCCACCCGGCGCGGTGTGAACGCCTTCGACACCAGACGGCGCAGCCGGGTGTGGTCCGGCGGGTCGATGTTCAGCAGGTGGGTCATCAGGTCGGCCTGCCGCTCGCCCGGGATGCCGACCCGGCCGGTGCGGTGGGCCTGCTCGCTGTGGTGCACCGGGTTCTTGGAGAGCCGGCTGTCCGCGAGCGCCTGCCGGGCGTCCGCGTACCGGGTGACCAGCCAGGCCTCCACCCCGCTCGGCAGGGTGGTCCGGTGCACCGGCTCGTGCTCGCGCAGCCAGGCGTACGCGGGGTACGGATCGGCGGCGAACTCCCAGGTGAACAGGGGCGGACGGGGGGAGGCGGGCTGAGCTGGCATGGGTCGACGGTATCCCGGGCGTGTCCCGGCCACCGCACGGCGTGCGCGCGGGGGCGCGGTGACCGGTGGGGTCCGGGCGGGGTCCGGGCGAGGTCCGCCGCGCGCGGCAGGCGTGAGCCTGGTCACCTGAGGGGTAATTCCTGTTGCGGAGGGTCAGGACCTGCCTACGATCCTCCGCAAGATGTCCGTGGGCGCCGGTGCGGAGCCGCCCACAGGGAGGAGCAAGGCCATGCGGGTCACCGGTTCGGTCGTCGTGATCGCCGTGCTCGACGGCGGGTCGGGGGCGGACCTCGCCCGGCGGCTCACCTCTGCGGGGGCCGTCGGCGTGCTGATCGCCGACCAGCGGGTCGGGATCGCCGAGGACCTCGCCACCGAGCTCGACCGGCCGGGCTGCCGGGTCGTCGGCGTCTGCGGCGACGTCCGCCGGCCCAGCGACGTCGCCGCGCTGGTCGACACGGCGGAGAAGCACCTGGGGCCGATCGACCTGTTCTGCGTGGCCGGGCCGGACGGCGAGCGGATCGTCTCCCTCGGCGACCTGCCCGACCACCTCGACCTGGAGCGGCTCGCCGAGCTGGTCGCCCTGGTCGGCGAGGCGATCGGCGAGGTGGTCGTCCCGGCGCAGCGGCGGCCGGTGGAGGACGTGGCCGTCGTCTGAGACGGCCGCCGCTCCCACCGGGCCCCGGGCGGCGCTACTCCGCGGGCTTCAGGCCCTCGGCGGCGCGCACCGCGTCCCGGTAGCCGCGCGCCGCGGCCCGCAGCGCGGCGTCCACGTCGACCCCGGCGTCGTGCGCGCGCTGCGCCACCGCGAGCAGCAGCCGGCCCGCCGACTCCGCCGTGAGCTCGGCCGGCAGCGCGTACGGCTCGTCCGGCACGCCCGTGAACCCGGCCCGGCGCACCCGTGAGACCAGCTTCGCCGCGTACGCGAGCGAGGGCAGCCCGGCCGGCACGCCGTCCAGCACCGACTCCCGCTCCGACTTCTCGGCCGCCTTGAGCGCCTCCCAGCTGGCCTCCACCTCCGCCGCGCCGCTCGCCTCGGCGTCGCCGAACACGTGCGGGTGGCGGTACATCAGCTTGTCGACGATGTCGCCCGCCACGTCGTCGATCGAGAAGGCCCCGGTGGGGTGCTCCTCGGCGATCCGGGAGTGGAAGAAGACCTGGAGCAGGACGTCGCCCAGCTCCTCGCGGAGCATGTCGCGGTCCCCCTCCTCGATCGCCTCGACCAGCTCGTAGGCCTCCTCGACCAGGTACTTCACCAGGCTGGCGTGGGTCTGCTCGGCGTCCCACGGGCAGCCGCCCGGCGAGCGGAGCCGGTCCATCACGGAGACCAGGTCCAGCAGCCGCGCGCCCGGCAGGTCGTACGAGCCGGGCAGCACCTCGATCTCCGGCACCTCGCCGGCGTGCTCGACGGCGAGGCGCGCCAGCGCCTCGGTCAGCCCGGGGTCGCCGTCCGGGCTGCCCAGCCAGACCGTCGGACCGGCCTCGGCGGGCGGCCCGGCCGGGGCCTCGGTCAGCAGCCGGGCCAGCGCGGGGGCGGAGCCGGGCGCCACGATCCGCACCTCGACGCCGGCCTGCGCCACGGCGGGCAGCTGCGGGTGGGCGGGGTCGGCGGCGAGCACCCGGCCGGCCGACCGCAGCGCCTCCCAGGCGGGCCACGACAGCAGGCCGGGGGCCACCCGGTGGGTGGTGATGAGGAGGATCAGCTTCGGGCCGGGAGGATTCGTCGTCACACCCCGAACCTACCCGCCCGGCCCGCGCCCCCGCCCCCGGATTCCGGAGCACCCGCGGGCCCCGGCCGCTGCCGCCCGCACGGCCGCGCGGAGCCGTCAACCCTGACGTTCGTCCAGGCCGGACCCTGTCTTTCGGGTCGGGTGGGCCGCCGCCCCCGGGGCCTACCGTCCACGGCATGACGAACACGCTCAGGAACAGGACGGCCCTCGCGGTGGTGCTGCTGGGGGCGGGCACCGGCACGGTCGGGTGGCTGGCGCCGGGGCGCGCGGGCGGGGAAGGACCGGTCCGGGTGGTCACCGGCTGGTCCGCCGCCGGCTACCGCCGGGTGGCCGGGGCCGTCGCCGACGCCCCGCCCCGGCTCGCCGCCCTGCTGGAGCCCGCCACCGAGGCCGGGCTGCTGGTGCTGGGTCTGCTGCTGGTGGTCGGCTGGTGGACGGCGCGCGGGCGACGGGACGCGGGCGCGGTCGCGGGGATCGCGCTCACCGGCCTCGGCACGGTGCTCGCGTACGGGACGAGCGAGCTGCTGAAGTCGGTGCTCGGCGAGGAGCGGCCCTGCCGGGCCCTGTCCGCCCTGCCGTCCACCGCGCTCGCCGACTGCCCGCCACCGGGCGACTGGTCGTTCCCCAGCAACCACGCGACGCTGGCCGTCGCCCTGGGCACCGGGCTGGTGCTGCTGCGGCCGCGCCGGGAGGCGTGGGCGGGGCGGGCAGGCTCGGCGAGGCGGGCCGGGCGGGCCGGGTGGGCGGCGTGGGTGGCGTGGGTGGCCGTGCCCGTCGGGCTGGGGACGGCCGGCCTGCGGGTCGCCGCCGGGGTGCACTACCCGCACGACGTGCTCGCCGGGGCGGCGCTGGGCGGGACGGTCACGGCGGCGGTGGTCCTCGCCCTGCTGCCGTCCGCGACGGCGGCGGTCGGCGCGCTGGACGGCGTGCGGCTGCTCGGGCCGCTGCTGCTCCGTCCGCTGCCGGTCGCGGGGCCGGTGCCCGTCGCGGCGTCCGCCCCGGGGTCAGGCCGGCGGGCCCGCCGTCAGGCCGGCCTCGTGGGCGAGGACGGCGGCGGCCGCCCGGTTGGCCACGCCCAGCCGCGCCAGGACATTGCTGACGTGCGCCTTCACCGTGCCCTCCACCACCCCGATCCGGCGGGCGATCTGACCGTTGGACAGCCCGGCGGCGACCAGCGCCAGGACGTCCCGTTCACGGGCGGTCAGCCCGGCCACCCGGCGCTGGGCCGCGGCCCTGCGGTCGGCCGGGCCGCCGGCCCCGGTGGCGGCCAGGTGGGCCACCACCCGGGCGGCCACCCGGGGTGAGAGGTAGGCCGCGCCGTCCGCCACCGACCGGACCCCGGCGATCAGCTCCTCCGGCTCGCCGGACTTGATCAGGAAGCCGTTGGCACCCCCGCCGAGGGCCCGCAGGATGTAGTCGTCCTCGCCGAAGGTGGTCAGCATGACGATCCCGGTGGCCGCTCCGGCGCGGGTGGTGACGGCGCCGCGGCGGATCTCGGCGGCCGCGGCGATGCCGTCCGTGCCGGGCATCCGGATGTCCAGCACGGCGACGTCCGGGCGGTGGCGCCGGACCAGCTCCACCGCCTCCCGCCCGTCCCCGGTCTCGGCGACGATCTCGATCCCCGGGTCGGTGGCGAGCACGGCGCGCACACCGGCCCGCACCATCGGCTCGTCGTCCGCGATCACCACCCGGATCGGTGGGCGGGCCCCGTCCGCCTGCTCCGCGGCGTTCACCGGGCGCCCGACCCGGCGCCCGACCGGACGCTCGACCGGACGCTCACCGGACCAGGGCGTCCAGGGAGACCAGCACGTCGTCCCGGAAGCAGAGCCGGTACGCGTCCCCGGAGCGGCCGTCGTCGGACGCCTCGGCCGTCATCGCGTAGTACTCGCACGTCACTCCCTCTCCCCCGGGCGGTGGGCCGCCCACGGACGGATGGTACGGAAGCCGGTGGTCCGGCAGGAACCGCTGCACGGTGGCCCGGTCCTGGCCGACGCGCAGCGACGCGTAGTCGGCGGGGTCGAGGACGGAGCGGCCGGCCGTCTGGATCGTCCAGCTGCGCAGCACGGCGGTGAGGGCCAGGGCGACGGTCAGCGGCGCCAGGACCACCGCCGCCATCATCCGGCCCACCCGGCGGCGGGCCCGGCGCAGTTCACGGGCGGGCGACAACGTGACCGGCCGCGGCGCCGGAGCGCCCGCCGGGGCACCGGAGCGGGGCAGCCGGGCGCGGACCTCGAAGCCGCCGTCGTCCCGGGGCCCGTACCGGAAGGTGCCGCCGGCCAGCCGGACCCGCTCGGCCAGGCCGATGAGGCCGCGGCCCCCCGTCACCGGACCGGGCGGACCTCCCCGGGGCGGCCCGTTGACCACCCGGATCCGGGCACCGTCCGGGGAGTACGCGACCCGCACCGCGACCGGGGCGCCGGGAGCGTGCTTGGCGGCGTTGGTCAGCGCCTCCTGAACCACCCGGTAGGCGGCGTGCTCGGCCGCCCGCGGCAGTCCGTCCGGCTCACCGGTGACGGTCAGCCCGACGTCCAGGCCCGCCGCGGCCGCCTCCTCCACCAGCTGCGGGACACCCGCGTCGGCCGGGCCCCGGGAGGCGTGCGCGTCCGTCTCGTCCCGCAGGACCCCGATCACCTCCCCGAGGCGTTCGACGGCAGCCGCCGCACCCGCCCGGATCTCCCGGGCCGCCTCCCGGTGCGGCGGAGCCAGGCCGGGCGCCAGCTGCAGCGCTCCGGCGCGCAGCGCGATCAGGCTCAGGTCGTGGCCGAGCGCGTCGTGCATGTCCTGGGCGATCCGGGCCCGCTCGCGCAGCCGCGCCTGCTCGGCCACCAGCTGCTGCTCACGCTCGGCCCGCTCCGCCCGCTCCCAGCCGGCCCGCACGAGTTCCTGCGACAGCCGCCAGAACCGGCCCACCATCCACGGGCCCATCCCGGCGCAGACCAGCACCGAGACCACCGAGATCGCCTGCTCGGACCGGCCCGGGACGACCACGGCCACCAGCGTCCCGGCCGCCACCAGGCCCAGCAGCAGCCCGGCCGCCACCCGCACCCGCTCCATCCGCACCCCGGCCGCGAACGCCGCCCCGACCCCCGGCAGCGCCCACCAGAACGACACCGCAGTCAGCCCGAGCCCCGCGGCCGCCACCACCAGCAGCGCCCACTCCACCCACCGATCTCTCCACACCCGCCCGACCCTACGGACCCCAGCCCGCCCCCGAATCTGCCGAAAGTCATACCTGCCCCACCCAGCACAGAAAGTCGGCCCCACCGACTTCCCACTCCCACGCCAGAGCGGAGGGAGGTGGGCAGCACCAGCCCGGCCAGCACAGGAAGTCGAACCCGCCGACCTCCCACTCCCACGCCGAGGCAGCAGGAAGGCGGCAGCACCCACCCGACCAGCACAGAAAGTCGGCCCCATCGACCTCCCACTCCCACGCCAGAGCAGAGGGAGGTGGGCAGCACCAGCCCGGCCAGCACAGGAAGTCGAACCCGCCGACCTCCCACTCCCACGCCGAGGCAGCAGGAAGGCGGCAGCACCCACCCGACCAGCACAGAAAGTCGGCCCCATCGACCTCCCACTCCCACGCCAGAGCAGAGGGAGGTGGGCAGCACCAGCCCGGCCAGCACAGGAAGTCGAACCCGCCGACCTCCCACTCCCACGCCCGT
>NZ_JBIBVJ010000002.1:16553-41244 GCF_043080305.1 Kitasatospora sp. NPDC015120
TCCCACTCCCACGCCGAGGCAGCAGGAAGGCGGCAGCACCCACCCGACCAGCACAGAAAGTCGGCCCCATCGACCTCCCACTCCCACGCCAGAGCGGAGGGAGGTGGGCAGCACCAGCCCGGCCGGCACAGGAAGTCGAACCCGCCGACCTCCCACTCCCCCACCCGATACAGCGAGCGGGTGGCCAGGCTGCGGGGCGGCACGGGTCGCGAGGAAGAACTCGGCAGCATCGGCCCGGCCGGTACAGGAAATCGGGCCCGCCGACTTCTCGCTCCTGTGCCGGGCCGGCGGGGTGGGGTGGTCAGGTGTGTGGGGGCCAGGGGGTGGCGGTGGTGCGGTGGGGTTGGAGGGTGTCGAGGGTCTGGCGGAGGCGGCGGACGGACGGGTGGTGGGGGCCCTCGCGGCGTTCGCGGTCGAAGAGGAGCTGGAGCAGCCAGGACCAGGCCGCTTCGGTCTCGCCGAGCGCGGCCAGCAGGACGCCGATCCGCTCCCGGAGGTCCAGCAGGCGTTCCGGTTCGGTCTCCGGCCACACCGCGAGCAGGGCCTGGTACTCGGCGAGGGCTTCCGCGCCCCGCCCCAGCTGTTCGAGGCACTCGGCGGCCCGGTAGCGCGGTTCCAGGGCCCGCCGGCCGTGCGGTCCGCCCTCGGCGGTCGCCGCGAGCAGCCGGTACTCCGCCAGGGCCTCGTGGTGGCGCCGTTCCTGGAGCAGCGTGCGGGCGTAGATGGTCCGGACGGTGCGGACCATCGCGGCGCCGTCACCGAGTTCGGACCGGCCCCGCGCAAGCAGCCGGGCGGCGAGGTCGAGCACCTCCGCGCGCCGGCCCGCGTCGACCAGATCGGAGAGGCGGGCGCAGGCCGCCGCGAAGTCCTCCCCCGCCGCGACGGGCACCGTGACGGGCACCGCCGGAACGGCGGCCGGCAGGAACGGGGGCGGTACGGCCCGCACCGGCGGTGCCGCTGGTGCGGCGCCGGCCGGCCGGGGCTGCGGCTGGAGCGGGTGCCGGTACGGCCGGGCCGGGTCGGGCAGCGGCCCGTACCGGGGTTGCGGCACGGGGACGGCGGCGGGCAGCAGCGGCAGCAGCCGCCCGTGGACCTCCTGCGCGTCGGCCGGGCGGTCCTGCGGCCGTTTGGCGAGCAGGTCGAGGACCAGCCGCTCCAGCGGCGCCGGCACCTCGGGCCTCAGTTCGCGCAGCGGCACCGGCGGGTCGTCGACGTGTCGGCGCAGCAGCCCGAGGGCGGTGGGTGCGCGGAACGGTCCCTCGCCGGTCAGCATCTCGTGCAGCAGGCAGCCGAGCGCGTACAGGTCGCTGCGCGGGTCGACGGCGGTGGACAGCGCCTGTTCCGGCGCCATGTAGGAGGGGCTGCCGATCAGGACGCCGGTGAGCGTGAGGCGGGTGGCGGCGGGGTCGATCGCGGTGGCGATGCCGAGGTCGAGCAGGACGGTCCGGCCGTCCTCACGGACCATCACGTTGCTGGGCTTGAGGTCCCGGTGGACGACCGGCACGGCGTGGACGGCGGCCAGTGCGGCGCAGAGCTGGGCGGCCACCGAGACCGCCCGGTCGACCGGGAAGGGCGCGTCCTCGGCGATGAGGTCGGCGAGGCTGACACCGGACACGCGCTGCATGACGAGGTAGAGCTCGCCGCCGTCCTCGCCCGCGTCGAAGACGGTGACCAGGCCCGGGTGGTCGAGGGCGGCGGTGGTGCGGCACTCGCGCAGGAAGCGGTGGCGCAGTTCGTCGCCGTGCCGCCGGTGTTCGGCGGTGGCGGGGTCGGCGGCGCCGGTGGCGGCGAGGAGGTGGTCGGTGCGCAGCAGCTTGACGGCGACCGGGCGGGCGAGCCGTTCGTCGCGGCCGGCCCAGACCTGGCCCATGCCGCCGTGGCCGATCTTCTCGGTGAGGTGGTAGCGGCCGCCGATCACCCGGGCGACGGTCACGGGCGGTCCTCGCGGGCCTGGCGGCGCAGCAGTTCGCCGAGCTCGCGCAGTTCGTCGGAGGTCGCGGGCCCGGCAGCGGCGGGTCCGGGACCGGCGGCCCCGGGACCGGCGGCGCGCACGGGCGGGTGGGAGATCGCCGACGGGTGGGAGTCGACGGCCGGGTACGGCTGGGCGGCCTGCGGGTAGGGGGCGGCGGTCCCGTACGGCTGGGCGGCCGGGTAGGGCTGCCCGGGCTGCGGGTACGGCCCCACCGGCGCGGCGGGCGCGGCGGCCATCGGGTAGCCGTACCCGGCCGCCCCGGCCACCGGGGCGTAGGGGCCGGCCGGGGCCCGGCCCGAGTCCCAGACCACCTGGCGGTCCATCAGCAGGAAGTGCACCGGCGGGGTGAACCACATCAGCACCATCATCGTGGTGCCGATCGCGTCGGCGACCGGAGCGTCGCCCTTGGGGTAGCTGCCGGCGATCCCCATGCAGATGAAGAAGGTGAGGAAGACCCCGCCGTAGACGACCGCGCCGAGGATGTCGTACGCCCGGCGGCGGCGGACCGCGAGCAGCAGCGAGGGGACCATGCCGAGCAGCCCGAAGGAGAGCAGCGGCGCGAGGGCCGTCAGGACCCGGCCGAGCACGCCGTACGGTCGGCCCCGCCGTTCGGGACCCTGCGGGGGAACGGCCATGGTCGGGGCGTAGGCCTGCGGACCGGGGCCGGGTATGCCGCCGGTCGGCGTGCCACCGGGCGGTGGGCCGAACTGCCCGGGGTACTGCCCTGACATGCGCGCTCCTGAGCGGTGAGGACGACGGCGGTCCCGATCACGGAACCGGCTCCGCACACCGTACCGCCCGTGCGCGTCACGCCGGAGTCCTTCTGCCGCACCCGCATCACCCGCCACCACCGGCCGGCCGCCCGGCCGAGGGAGCAGGAAGTCGGCCGGGCCGACTTCCTGCTCCGGTGTCACAGACCCTGCGGGGGCTCGGCGGTGCCGGCCGCGAGGGCGTCGGTGACGGACTGGGTGAGCGTGCGGCCCAGCACGGCGGCGCGTTGCAGGGCGGTGTCGAAGGCGGCGAGCCGGGCGAAGGCGGCGCCGAGCCGGCGCTGTTCGGTGACCGGCAGACGCGGCAGCTCGACCCGGCGGATGTCGAGGCGGGTGGTGGTGGAGGCGTGGCTGGCGGCCCGGCGGGCGGCGGCCGTGGAGCGCAGGTGACCGGCCAGGAAGTCCGGGTCGAGGGCGGCCGGATCGGGGCGGAGCAGATGGAGCTGGCGGCCGAGGGCGGCGCCGGCGGGCGGGCCGTCCGGGCCGACGACGCGGGCGGTGCCGCCGCCGAGGGCGGGGACGAGGACGTCGCCGGGGCGGGTCAGCGGCAGGGCGTCGACGCCGGCGGCGGACCGGTCGAGGACGGCGCCGGGCACGCTGCCGGTGACGAGGTCCTGGTCGGTGAGGACGGGGGTGCCCGCCGGGTCCGCATCGGCCGGAAGGGCGGGTGCGCCGCTGCCGGAGGAGTGCACGTCCAGCAGCCCGGCGCGGACCAGCTCGCCCAGCGTGACGACCGCGCCGCCCCCGGCACCGCCGCCCGCGCCGCCGGCCGGCTCGGGCAGCAGGGCGCCGGGGTCGGCGAGCCCGGCCAGCAGCTCGGTCAGCCGGCCGCTGAGGTGGGACAGCCCGGCGGCGCCGCCGGGCGGGGCGGCCGGCGGGACGTGACGGGTGGGCGAGAGGTCGGTCTCGTCGTCGAGCAGGTCGATCGCCGCCACGGTCCGGTGCCGGCCGGGCCGGTCCTCGGGCAGCGGCAGGCCCTCGCGGGCCGCGAGGTCGAAGGCCCGCCAGGCGTCCAGGACGGTACGGCGCAGCTCGGGCCAGCGGACCTTGTCGCGACCGCCCTCGGCGACCTCGGCGGAGCTCGCCGAGGCGGAGGCGGCGTCCAGCATCAGCACCTGGCGGAAGTCGTCGCCGGGGCGCGGGGCGCGCAGCACCCAGAGGTGGAGCGGGACCCCGTACGGCGGTGCGGCGCCCGCCGGGAGCGCGACGACGGCGCGCAGCGCACCGGAGCGCAGCAGTTCGGCGCGGACCCGGCGGCCGGCCCGGCGGGTGGCGACGGTCGGCGGGAGCAGCAGGGCGGCGAGCCCGCCGGGGCGGGTGTGGGCGAGGCAGTGCAGCACCCAGGCGAGCTCGGACTCGCCGCGCGGCGGGACGAGGCCGCCGGGCCAGCGCCGGTCGAACTGCAGCTCGTCGTGGCCCCAGTCCCGTTCGTTGTAGGGGGGTTGGCAGAGCACCGCGTCGAAGGTGTGGCCGGTGTAGGCGTCGGCGCGCAGGGCGTCGCCGGGGCGGAGCTCGACCGGGAGCGGGGCGGGGTCGGTGGCGGGCGCGTGCAGGGCGAGCCGGAGCCCGGCGAGCGCGGCGGTGACCGGGTCGGCGTCCTGGCCGTAGCGGTCGGCGGTGGACGGCAGGGCGAGCAGCAGCGCGCCGAGGCCGGCGGCGGGGTCGAGCACCGTGGCGGGAACGCCCGCGACGCCGGCGAGCAGCTCGGCGGCCTCCGGCGGGGTGGGGCTGACCTGGCGGGCGTTGGCCTCGGCGTAGCGGGTGAGGAGCTGTTCGAAGGCACCGGCCGGGCCGGCCGCGGCGGCGAGTTCGGCGAGCAGCCGGGCGAGGTCCAGTTCGGTAGAGCCGAGCAGTCCGGGCCGGGGCAGGCCGGCGGAGCCGTCGGGGCCGAGCACGGTGCGGGCGGTGTCGGCGAGGGCGCGCGGCAGGCCGGTGGCGAGCTTGGTGTCCGGTTGGCCGGTGAGCGCGTTCCAGCGCTCCGGCGCACGGTGGTGCAGCAGCAGGACGGTGCCGGCCTGGACGAGGGGGGCGGCCGGGTGGCCGTCCGGGTCGCGCAGCGTCTCGACGAGCCGCCAGACCCGTTCGAGCAGGGGCAGTTCGGCGATCTTTCCCTGGGCCCTGAGCCAGGACTCCACCTCGGCGAGCGCGAAGGCCGGGCTGCTGTCGGTGCCGCCGACCGGCCGGGGGAAGTCGGGGTGGCGGCGGCGCCAGTTGCTGACGGCGGCGCGGCCCACCCCGGCGAGGCGGGCGATCTCGACGGCGGTCACCTCGGGACGGTCCGGCATGGGGGCTCCTTCGGCGGCGATCCGCGGCGGCGGCGGCACGGGCGGTGTGACCACACAGCATATCCAGCACCTTCGGCCGGAGCGTTCACATGTGAACGGAGAGGTTCAGCGAAATGCTGTTGACTTGGTTCACAGCCCGTGGTGTGATCTCTCCTGTCGACAGCAGGTCGGCGCGCAGCAGAGAAGAAGAACCAAGGCCCCGAGGAGACAGCCATGTCCGCCGCCACCACCCGCCGCACCCGCCGCACCGCCGTCCTGCTGGCCGGCGCCGCGCTCGTCGCCCTCACCGCGACGGCCTGCGACTCCACCGGAGGCCCGTCCGTCTCCACCGAGGCCAAGCAGACCGCGGCCACGCCGGCGCCCGGCGACTCCGCCGCCGCGGCCAAGCCGGCCGAGAGCAAGGCCGCCGAGAGCAAGCCGGCCGAGGCGGCCAAGGCCCCGGCCAGGATCGGCGACACCATCGCCCTCAAGGGCACCCTGGAGAAGGGCAACACCGCCGACGTCACCGCCGTGAAGGTGGTCGACCCGGCGGCGAGCATTAACGAGTACCTCACCGCGGCGGACGGCAAGCACTACGTCGCCGTGCAGTTCCAGATCAAGGCGACCGGCGCCAAGGCGTACAGCGAGGCGCCCTGGAGCAGTGCCAAGGTGATCGACGACCAGGGCCAGGCGTACGGCCCGACGCTCGCCGAGACCAAGGCCGGCCCGTCCTTCCAGACCCCCACCAACATCGCCGCCGGCGAGACCGGCAAGGGCTTCGTGGTCTTCGAGGTCCCCGACGGCACCAAGCTCGACAAGGTCCAGTTCACCCTGGACAACGGCTTCGCCGACCAGGCCGGCCAGTGGAAGATCGGCTGACCGCCCTGTTCACGCCCGGCCGGCGCACCGACCCGACCGGCACCGGCCCACCCGACCGGCACCGGCCCACCCACGACAACGGCGGTCCCGGGCGCCATCGCCCGAGACCGCCGTCCCCGCCGCGGTACCCCGCGGGTCCGCTACTTCCTGGCCCCCGCCAGGTCGTCGAACATGGTCGACAGGAACTCCCGGGACCACGCCAGCAGCTCCCGCCCGACCAGCGGCTTGCCGCCGATCCGCCCGGTGGACGGACGCGGCACCAGCAGCTGCTGGGTCGCCGCCTTCACCTGGCTGCGCGGGTAGAGCCGGTTCAGCCGCAGCTGCTGCGACTCCCGCAGCTCGACCGGCCCGAACCGCACGTGGGAGCCCTGCAGGGTGATGTCCGCGATGCCGCACCGCCGGGCGTACAGCCGCAGCGCCGCCACCAGCAGCAGGTTCTCCACCGGCTCGGGCAGCTTGCCGTACCGGTCGACCAGCTCGTCGCGGACCTGGGTGATGTCCTCCTCCGAGTTGACCGCCGCGATCGAACGGTAGGCCTGGAGCCGCAGCCGCTCCCCCGGCGCGTAGTCGTGCGGCACATGGGCGTCGACCGGCAGCTCGATCTTCACCTCCAGCGGCTCCTCCTCCGGCTCGCCACCGCCCGCCAGCGACTCCCGGAACTCGGCCACCGCCTCCCCGACCATCCGCATGTAGAGGTCGAACCCGACGCCCGCGATGTGCCCGGACTGCTCGCCGCCGAGCAGGTTGCCGGCGCCGCGGATCTCCAGGTCCTTCATCGCCACGTACATGCCGGCGCCCATCTCGGTGTGCTGGGCGATGGTGGCCAGCCGCTCGTGCGCCGTCTCGGTCAGCGGCTTCTCCGGCGGGTACAGCATGTACGCGTAGCCGCGCTCCCGCCCCCGGCCCACCCGGCCGCGCAGCTGGTGCAGCTGGGAGAGGCCGAAGGTGTCGCCTCGCTCGACGATGAGCGTGTTGGCGTTGGAGATGTCGATGCCGGACTCCACGATCGTGGTCGACACCAGGACGTCGAACTCCTTCTCCCAGAAGTCGACGACCACCTTCTCCAGCTGGGTCTCCCCCATCTGACCGTGCGCGGTGGCGATCCGCGCCTCCGGCACCAGGTCCTTCAGCCGGGCGGCCGCCTTGTCGATCGACTCGACCCGGTTGTGGATGTAGAACACCTGGCCCTCGCGCAGCAGCTCACGCCGGATCGCCGCCGAGATCTGCTTCTCGTCGTACGGTCCGACGAAGGTCAGCACCGGGTGCCGCTCCTCCGGCGGGGTGGTGATGGTGGACATCTCGCGGATGCCGGTGACGGCCATCTCCAGGGTGCGCGGGATGGGGGTCGCGGACATGGTGAGCACGTCCACGTTGGCCCGCAGCTTCTTCAACTGCTCCTTGTGCTCGACGCCGAAGCGCTGCTCCTCGTCGACGATGACCAGCCCGAGGTCCTTGAAGCGGGTCTCCGAGGAGAACAGCCGGTGGGTGCCGATGACGACGTCCACCGAGCCCTCGAACAGTCCCTCCAGCACGGCCTTCGCCTCGCTGTCGGTCTGGAACCGGGACAGCGCCTTCACGTTCACCGGGAAGTTGGCGTACCGCTCGGCGAAGGTCGAGAAGTGCTGCTGCACGAGCAGCGTGGTCGGCACCAGCACCGCCACCTGCTTGCCGTCCTGCACCGCCTTGAACGCCGCGCGCACCGCGATCTCGGTCTTGCCGTAGCCGACGTCGCCGCAGATCAGCCGGTCCATCGGGACGGACTTCTCCATGTCCGACTTGACCTCGGCGATGGTGGTCAGCTGGTCCGGCGTCTCCGCGTAGGGGAAGGCGTCCTCCAGCTCCCGCTGCCACGGGGTGTCCGGGCCGAAGGTGTGGCCGGGCGCCGCCATCCGGGCCGAGTACAGCTTGATGAGGTCGGCGGCGATCTCCTTGACCGCCTTCTTGGCCCGCTGCTTGGTCTTCGCCCAGTCCGCGCCGCCGAGCCGGTGCAGCGTCGGGGCCTCGCCGCCGACGTACTTGGTGACCTGGTCGAGCTGGTCGGTCGGCACGAACAGCCGGTCGCCGGGGTGGCCGCGCTTGGCGGGCGCGTACTCCAGCACCAGGTACTCGCGGGTGGCGCCCTGCACGGTGCGCTGCACCATCTCCACGTACCGGCCGACGCCGTGCGCCTCGTGCACCACGTAGTCGCCGGCCACCAGCGCCAGCGGGTCGATCGCGTTGCGGCGCCGGGAGGGCATCCGCCGCATGTCCTTGGTGGAGGACTTCTGGCCGGACAGGTCGGTCTCGGTGATGACGGTCAGCTTGAGCGCCTCGTCGACGAAGCCGTACTCGATCGAGCCGCAGGCGACGTGCACGACGTCCCTGGTCGGCGCCTCGGACAGGTCGGCGACCAGCCGGGCCGGGATGCCCTCGTTGCCGAGCACCTCGGCGAGCCGGGAGGCCGGGCCGTGCCCCTCGGTCACCATGACGACCCGCCAGTCGGCGGCGAGCCGTTCCTTGGCGTCGGCGATCGCCCGCGCGGTGTCGCCCCGGTACGCCTCGACCGCGTGCATGCCGAGGGTCAGCGTGTTGACGTCGAACTCCAGCATGCCGTCGACCGTGGCGTCGCTGGTCGCGAACGGGCTGACCGACCACCACGGCAGGCCGATCTCGGCGGCGTGCTCGCGCACCTCGGCGAGCGACCGCAGCGAGGCGGCCGAGACGTCGATCGCCTCCAGGTCGATCGGCCGGTCGCCGCCGGCCGCGGCCGCCACCCAGGAGGCGTGCAGGAACTCCTGGCTGGTCGCCACCAGGTCGGCGGCGCGGGTGCGGACCCGCTCGGGGTCGCAGACCACCGCGACCGAGCCGAGCGGCAGCACGTCCAGCAGCAGTTCCATGTCGTCGACCAGGACGGGCGCCAGCGACTCCATGCCCTCGACCGCGATGCCCTCGGCGATCTTGTCCAGGATCTCCGCCAGCCCCGGGTGCTCGGCGGACAGCTCCGCGGCCCGGGCCCGCACCTCGTCGGTCAGCAGCAGTTCACGACAGGGCGGCGCCCACAGGCCGTGCTCGGCGATCTCCAGCGACCGCTGGTCGGCCACCTTGAAGTACCGGACCTCCTCGACGTCGTCGCCCCAGAACTCCACCCGCAGCGGGTGCTCCTCGGTCGGCGGGAACACGTCCAGGATGCCGCCGCGCACCGCGAACTCGCCGCGCTTCTCGACGAGTTCGACCCGGGAGTAGGCGGCCGCGGCGAGCCGCCGGGCGATCTCCTCCAGATCGTGCGACTCGCCCCGCCCGACGGCCACCGGCTCCAGCTCGGCCAGCCCCTTCACCTGCGGCTGGAGCACCGAGCGGACCGGCGCCACGACCACCTGCACCGGCCCGGCCGCCAGGTCGTCGGCCCGCGGGTGGACGATCCGGCGCAGCACGGCGAGCCGGCGCCCGACCGTGTCGGAGCGCGGCGAGAGCCGCTCGTGCGGCAGCGTCTCCCAGGCCGGGAACTCGGCGACCGCGTCCGGCGGCAGCAGCGAGCGGAGCGAGGCGGCGAGGTCCTCGGCCTCCCGGCCGGTGGCGGTGACGGCCAGCACCGGACGGCCCCGCTCCCCGGCCGCCTGCCCGGCGAGCGCGCGGGCGAGCGCGGCGATCGCGAACGGCCGGGCGGCGGGCGGTCCGACCAGGTCGAGGTGACGGCGGCCGCCGGCCGCGGCACCGGGGGCGGTCGCGGCCTCGATCGCCTCGGCGAGCGCCGCGTCCCGCGCGACGACATCGAGCAGTCCGGTCAGGCTCATCTGGAGTCTCTTCTTCGTCCCGTGGCTGGTGCTGCCCTGGAGGCCGGAGGGCCCGTCCGGGCAACGCGAACGGCCCGGCACGCCGAGCGGCCGGGGGTCTCCAGCCTACGCCGCGCGGCCGACCCGCACCCGGTGCACGGCCGGGGCCCGGACCGGGCGCGGACCGGCCGCGGTCCGGCGCGGACGAACCACCGGCCCCGCGCCGTCGCTCCCGCCGTGGAGCGGGCTGTTTCCGGGCCGTCGCGATCCGCCACGAACTGGACATACTCCTGTCACTGCCCGTCCATGGAGATCGCGCACCATGGAGAACGTGCCCGCCGCACCCAACCGTGGGGGATGGCTGTGGGGGCACGGTCGCACACCCGATGGGGGTCGGGCGTGCGAGGCCGGGCGACCCTGGGTGGGGGCGCCCGCCCACGCGCCGGGAACCGTGGCGCCCTTTCCTGGAGGGCGCCACGGGTCTCGGCCTCACTCTTTCCCCGGCGCGGTCCCGGGAAAGCCCGCGCGGCCGGGCTGTGCTCCCTACCCTGGGGTGAAGACCGTGGGGCGACGCCCGGAGGGGCCAGGGGGGCGCCGCGGTGGAGGGGGTTCTTCGTCATGCGCGTCGTCATCGCGGGCCAGGGCCGGGTGGGGCTGCCGCTCGCGGTCCGCGCGGCCGAGGTCGGCCACCGGGTGGTCGGCTACGACGTGGACGACCGCCGGATCGAACGGCTGGCCGCCGGCGAGTCCCCCGTCGAGGACGTCCCGGCCGGCCGGCTGCGCCCGCTGCTGGAGGACGGGAGCTACCTGCCGTCCGCCGAGCCGTCCGACGTGGCGGGCTTCGACCTCGCGGTGATCACCGTGTCCGCGCCGCTGCGCGACGGCGTGCCCGACCTGTCGTCCATCGAGGACGCGGCCGCCCTGCTGGCCCAGCACCTGCGTCCCGGGGCGAGCGTCGTCCTGGAGTCGACCGCCTACCCCGGCACCACCGAGGAACTGCTCGCGCCACTGCTGGAGGCGGGGTCCGGGCTGGTCGCCGGGCGGGACTTCCACCTCGGCTGCAGCCCCGAGCGGACCGACCCGGGCAACCCGGTCTGGCGGCTGGAGAACACCCCGAAGGTGGTCGCCGGGATCGACCCGGCCTCGCTGGCGGCGGTCGAGGGCTTCTACGGCGGGCTGGTCGAGCGGACCGTGCCGGTCTCCTCCTGCAAGGAGGCCGAACTGACCAAGCTGCTGGAGAACGCCTTCCGTCAGGTGAACGTCGCGCTGGTCAACGAGCTGGCGATGTTCGCGCACGACCTCGGCATCGACGTCTGGAAGGCCATCGACGCGGCGTCCACCAAGCCGTTCGGCCACCTGCGCTTCACCCCTGGCCCGGGAGCGGGCGGGCCCTGCCTGCCGATCGACCCGGCCTGCCTGCCCTGGCGCACGGAGCGGGCGCTCGGCCAGTCGTTCCGCTTCGTCGAGCTGGCCAACGACGTCAACAGCCGGATGCCCGACTACGTGGTCCGCCGGCTCGCCGCGGCGCTGGACGACCGGCAGTGCCCGGTCAAGGGCTCGCGGGTGCTGCTGCTCGGACCGGCGGACGGCGGGAACGCCGGTGACGCCCGGGAGACGCCGGCCGCCCGGATCGCCGAGCTGCTGGTCGGGATGGGCGCCGAGGTCCGGGCCGCCGACCCGCACGCGAGGGCCGGGGCGCACGGGCCCGAGCCGGTGGTCCCCGGCCCGCGGGCCGCCGGGCACGACCCGTACGGGGACCCGTTCGCCGCGGTCCGCCGGGTGGAGGCGTGCCCGCAGGAGCTGGCGGCGGCGGACGCGGTGGTGCTGCTCGCCGACCACGACGGCTTCGACTACGAGGCGGTCACCACCCACGCCCGGTACGTGCTGGACTGCCGGCGCCGGCCGGCCCCGGGCGCCGCGGTCGAGGTGCTCTGACCCTTCGGAGACGGTGCCGGGCGACCGCACCCGCCCGGCACCGCGGGTCAGCGGGCCTCCTCGCCCGCGCGGGCCCGCGGGGCCCGTCCTCCCGCTCCTACCAGCGGGAGAGATTGATGTCGTACATCGTCACCTCGTGGCCCACGTGGCCGTTGAAGTCGTACTGCTCCCAGTTGAAGACGGTCCAGGAGCCCATGCTGCCGCCGAGGTACGTGATGACCTTGTTGTTCCCGGCGTCGATCCGGTCGACGTTGTAGATGCGCACCGCCATCCACCCGTCGTTCGCGAAACAGAGCGTGCCGCCGTAGCCGTAGTTGTAGACCTTCGCGAAATCGGTGCGACCTCCGCAATCGATCCGGTTGACGGCCTCGGCATTCGCGGCCGGCAGTAACGTCGCGGCCGCCGCGACGAGCACGGCGAGCGCTCCGGACCGGCGGCTCAGGACATTTCCGGAACGGGGTCCGGAAGAACGTTCCGAATGATTTGTGCGGCGAATCATGTGAACCCTCCGAAGGGTAGCGGCTGCGACTCCAGAGGCTGACATGACGCCGCACGGCCGAACAGTTCTTTTCCGGCCAAGCCGCACCGCCCCGGCACCGGCCGGCCCGCCCCGCACAGGCATGCGCTAGGGTCCGAACAGTCCTGCCGTTCCTGAGGATCGGAGCTTCCGCTTGGCCCGCCCACCGCATTTCGGACGATTCACCGCGACCGCTGCGGCGGTCGTTCTATCTGCCTTTTTCGCAGGATGCGCCGGACCCTCCGCAGGGGGTTCCGCGGATTCCGCCCTGACCCCTCCCGCGATCGACGCACCGAAAGCCCCGGAATCCGGCCGGGCCGGAATGACCGGACTTCCGCTTTCCGCTTATCAGTCCGACGACCAGGCCGCCGTGAAGGAGATTCGGGTCC
This sequence comes from Kitasatospora sp. NPDC015120, assembly GCF_043080305.1. Classification (NCBI taxonomy): domain Bacteria; kingdom Bacillati; phylum Actinomycetota; class Actinomycetes; order Kitasatosporales; family Streptomycetaceae; genus Kitasatospora; species Kitasatospora sp. NPDC015120. The sequence goes on from NZ_JBIBVJ010000002.1 coordinate 29,029, forward strand.
GCAATGCGCTGGTCGTCTCCTGCATGCGCCGGGCCGGTTACGCCGGCTTCCGCGGCGACGGCCTCCAGGAGGCGCGGCCCCCGGACAACGCCACCGCGCTGCCCGCCGGTGCCTGGGGGTACCTCGGGGCCGAGATCGCGGGCGTCCAGGGGTTCCACCCACCCCGGACGGCCGGTCCCGGCCCGGGCGCGGAAGCACCGGCGGCCGGGTCCGGCGAGGCCTACGACAGCGCCCGGACCGACTGCAACCGGCAGGCCGTCGAACGGATCGGCGCGCCGCCGGCGCCGGGGGCCGACCTCCTCGGGCGGCTCTTCTCGGACTCCATGACCGCCACCGGGCGGGACGGCCGGGTCACGGCGGCGACCGCGCAGTGGGCCGGCTGCATGGCGGCCGCGGGCTTCCGGGCCGAGGACCCGCAGTCCTTCCCCGACCCCTACCGTGCCGCGCCGCAGACCACCCCGGCCGAGCTGGCCGCCGCCCGGGCCGATGCCGACTGCACCGCCCGCAGCAACCTGGCCGCGATCTGGTTCACCGTCCTGGCGGGCTACCAGCGCCAGCAGATCGACCGCAACGGCCCGGCCCTGAACGCCCACCGCGAGGCCGTCCGCGCCCAGGACGCCAAGCTCACCCGGCTCCTCGCCGAGGGGGACACCGGGCCGACCCCGTGAACGCACCGGGCCCCGGACGCCGGACGGCGTTCGGGGCCCGACGGGACCGGAACGGATCAGCGGCGGTGGTAGCCGACCGTGTTCGGGGTGGCGTAGTCGCTGCCGTCGTCGATGATCACGATCTTCGGGATGATCCGGGTCTCCTCCTCGGCCGGGCGCCCGGCCGCGGCGCCGGCGCCCTCAGCGGGATCCGCCGCCGGCGGCGGCGGGGTGGCCGGCCGCGGCGGCACCGGTCCGGTGGCGACCGCGGCGGGGGCCGGGGCGACCCGGCCCGGGGTGACCCGCAGCACCGCCGTGGCGGCCTCGCTCGCGGGCGCCGGGACCGACTCCTTGCGCAGGTCGGCCCGGGGGTCCGCGACGAGGGGCAGCGGGATCTCCCCGGTGTCCGCCTCCGAGTCCACCAGCGGGGCCCGGTCCGCCGGAGCGGCGTCCACCGGGGCGGCGTCCGAGGCGGCGTCCGCGGGTGCGGCGCCGGGGGCGAGCTCCGGCGCGGCGGACTCCAGCGCCGCGGGCTCGATCGCGCCGACCGCCGCGCCCGTGAGCGAGGCCAGCGTCGCCTTGATGTGGTCGAGGTGCTGCTGCACCGTCTCCAGCCTGGTCGCGTACTCGCGCTGCTCGCGCTCACTGGCCGCGTTGATCCGCTCGGCCTCCCGGCGGGCCTGCTCGATCAGCTGGTCCGCGCGGGCCTGCGCCTCGGCGTCGCTCTGCTTGATCTGGCCGAGCACCGTCTCGCGGAACTGCTCGGCCTCCTTGACCCGGCGCTCGGCGGTGGCGGAGACCGCCGCGTCCTCGGCGTCGGCCTCGGCCTGGGCCTCGGCGAACATCTCGTCGGCCTTGCGGCGCAGCTCGGCCAGCTTGGCCTCGGCCCGCTCGGAGGCCTCGGCGGCGGCGACCCTGACCTTGGCGGCGTGCGCGGTGGCGGCGTCCCGGACGGACCGGACCTCGCGGTCGGTCTCGGCCCGGATCGTCTCCGCCTCGGCCCGGGTGCGCTCGTCGATGCGGCGGGCGGCGGCGTCGGCCTCGGTGCGGGTGGTGGCCGCGTACTCCTTGGCGGCGCGGTCGAGCGCCTGGCCGGCCTCGTAGACCTCGTCGCGGAGGTCCTCGGCGAACCGCTCGGCCTTGTCGCGGATGGCGCGGGCCTCGTTCTCCGCCATGGCGGCCAGCGCGGCGGCCTCGTCGCTGAGCACCTGGTAGTCCGGCTCGGGGGCGTCGGCGGCGGCCTGCTGGATCTCGGCCAGCCGGCGCTCCATCTCCCGGATTCCGGCGCCGAGCACGCTCAGCCGTTCCCACGCCTCGTCGCGCTGCGCGGTGAACGCGGCCAGGGCTCGGTCGACCTGCTCGGGCGCGTAACCGCGCCGGGCAACGGTGAAGCCGTACTGGGGGACGGCGTCGCTCATGGGCTCTTCCCCTCGTGTCGCGGGCTGCGGAGCCCATGATCGGACGGATCGGTCTGCCCGGGAACCTGGTGGGGGAACCCGGTCGGAATTCGGGCGTCGGGCGGATCGAAACAGGTCGAGGATGGACGCTTGCGACCATCCTCTTGACCTATTTTGCGCGGATGTGGACGAAACCCCAACGAGGCACCGCCGCACCGGTACGCCGAAGGGGCCGTTCCGGGCACCGGAACGACCCCCTGCCACCTGCGCGGATCCGGCACGGCCTGCTCAGAGCAGGCCGTCCCAGAACTGCTCCAGCAGCACGGCCCACCAGGTGTCCGCGGACTGCAGCGCAGCCGGGTCGATCGCGGCCAGCTGGGCCTGGAAGTCGGTCGTCCAGCGACCGGCCTGGTCCGGGGTCAGCCCGTACCGCAGCCGCCACATCCGGCCCAGCAGGGCCAGGGCGCGGACGAACTCCGGTACACCCGTGTTGACGAACCGGGGGGGCTCGCCGGTTCCTTCCAGGTCCACCGCGACCACGTGCGCCGTGCCGTACTGCACACAGAGCTGCCGGCCGTAGTCGTTCCCGAGCACCAGGTAGCCGCCGAAGTCCGGGCCGCCCGCCAGGCCGCGCTCGGCGGCCAGCTCGGCGAGCGTCGGGATCGGCCGGCCCTCCTGGGCCTGCGCCCAGAAGAACGGTCCGAACTCGCGCGGCAGCCCCGACCACATCAGCGTCTGCGCCACCGGCTCGGGCACGCCCTGGCGCGCCACCGCGCGCTGCTCGAAGCGGAACACGTTCGGACCGAAGGCCTGGCCGAGCTCCTGGGCGAGCTGCTGCGGCGCGAGCGGCGGCAGCGGCGGGACGGTGCCCGGGGCGGGCAGCGGCACCCGGAGCGGGCGGACCCGCTGCGGGCCGGAGGCCAGCTGGTGCAGCTCGTCCAGGTGGTCGAGCAGCTGGGCCATGCCGGCCTGCCGGGAGTGGTGGTCGCGGCCGTAGTCGGCGGTGTGGGTGAGCCGGACGTTCGGCCAGGACGCGGCGATCATCCGGTTGCAGTACCCGCCGGGCAGGTCGCAGGACTCCAGCTCGGTGTAGAGCTCCAGCACCTGCTCCGGCGGCACGTTGAGCCGCCGCAGGTCCTGGAGGATCTTCCACTCCGGGTGCGGGGTGCCGGGCTCGCTGCGGTGCAGCAACTTCTGCTCCGAGCCGTCCGGGCCCCGGTAGCTGAGCGCGGCGAAGTAGCCCGGGCCGACGGCGGGCACGCCGGGCGGCACCGGGGCGCCCTGCGGCGGCCCGGGGACGGGCGCCGGCGGGGCGGCCGGGACCGGGACCGGGGCCGGGACCGGGGCGGGTGCCGGGGCGCCGGGTCCGGCGGGGGCGCCGGGGTAGCCGTAGCCGGCGCCGGGCGCACCGGTGGGAGCGCCGGACGCGGGCGGCGGCGGGACGGCGGGGCCGCCGGACGGCGGGGTGCCGGGGTCGGCGGGGGCGCCGCCGAGCAGCGCGGGGTCGATCGCCCCCGCGAGCTGGGTGCGCTCGTACGCCACTCCGCCGCCCGGGGCCGGAGCGGGCGCGGGCGCGGCGGGCGGTGCGGCCGGAGCGTCGGCCGGCCGCAGACCCGCCGGCGGCGGGGGCGGCGGGGCGCTGGAGGCGCCGCGGCCGCCGGAACCGGCGGGGGCCGCCGGGCCGGAGCCGGAGCCGCCGCGCAGTCCGGCGGGCGGGGGCGGCGGCGGGGCGGACGCGGGGTTGCGGCCGAGCCCGCCGGGGGCGGAGCCCGCACCGGGACCGGACGGGCCGCCGCGCAGCCCGTCCGGCGGGGGCGGCGGCGGGGCGGAGGCCGGGTTGCGGCCGAGGCCGGCGGCCTGCGGTTCCACCGGCGGCGGGCCGGCGGGCGGCGGCACCGGAGCACCGGGCGCGCCGGGCAGACCCGCCAGGCCGGGCAGGCCGTCGGGCGGCGCCAGCATGGTCGGGGCGTGTTCGACGGACCCGCCGGGCGGCGGGACGGGCGTCCCGGGCGCGGGGGTGCCGGGGCCGCCGGGCGCGGGCGCGCCGGGCAGACCCGCCAGGCCGGGCAGGCCGTCCGGCGGCGCCAGCAGCGTCGGCGCGGGTGCCACCGGCGCACCCGGCGTCGGGACGGGCGTGCCCGGCGCGGGCGTGCCCGGCGCGCCCGGCAGGCCGTCCGGCGGCGCCAGGACCGTCGGCGCGGGGGCCGCCGGGGCGTCCTGCGGCGGCACCGGCGTGCCCGGCGCGGGCGTGCCCGGGCCGCCCGGCGCACCGGGCAGGCCCGCCAGGCCCGGCCGGCCGCCCTCGGGCAGCAGCACGGTGGCGGCCTCGGAACCGGCCCTCGGCTCGCCCGGCAGCCCGGCGCCGTTGGTGCGCAGCCCGTCCGGCAGGAGCACGGTCGCCGCCTCGGCGCCGGCGCGCGGCGCGGGCGGGGCGGCCGGCTCGTCGTGGCCGGGCGGCGGGGCGAGCATGGTCGGCGCGTCCCCGGCGGGCCGCTCGGAGACCGGCGGCGTGGTCAGGACGGCGGGCGCGGGGGCGTCCCCGGGCTGCGCCGCGAACGGCGCCGCGGCGGGCGGCGACACCACGGGCGGCGCGACCGGAGCGGCGGCCGGAGCGGCCGGCGGCGCGGAAGGGGCCGCGGGCGCGGCGGGCGCCGCCGTCCCCAGCCGTTCCGCCTCCGCGGTGAGCGCCGCCTCGCCGGCCTCCCGCAGCCACTGCGGCGGGCTGAGCAGGAAGGACGTCGCCTCGACCGGCCCCGGCGCGGGCCGGGCCGCGCCCGCCGGGTTGGCCGCGACCGGCCGCCCGTAGGTCTCCTCGTACTGCCGGACCACCTCGTTGACGGGCAGCGCGGGCCAGAGCGTGCTGGCGCCGGAGTCCCGGGCGATCACCAGCCTGGCCTCGCCCTCCGCGCCGCCCGCGCCGTCACCGGGCTCCACCGCCCAGCAGACGAAGCCCAGGTCGAACTCCCGGACCCGCACCTCGCGCTGCCGCTCCCGCGGCACCCCGCCGTTGATCCACTCCTCGGCGAGCTCCTGCGCCTGCGCGTACGTCACCACGCCCGGTTCACCCCTGTTCCCATCGTCCCCGCTCGTTCCACACCCTCGACGACCACCGCGGACGCCATGTCAGCCCACCGGAACGGCACGGGCGAAGCCGCCGTCCACCATCAGCCCGGCGACCGTCTCCAGCTCCGCCGGGCTCCCCGCCAGCCGCAGCAGGAAGGCGTCGAAGTCCTCCCCGCAGGGCAGCAGCAGCCGGCCCACCCGGTCCTCGGCGGCCTCGGGCGCCCCGGTGTCACGGGCGTCGTCGTAGAGGCAGAACCAGACCGAGCCGGTCCGCTCGCCGCGCACCTTCAGCGCCACGATGCCGCCCTGGGCGTAGGCGATGCCGAGGTAGTCCTTGGTGAGGTGGTCGCGCAGGCACTTGTTGGCGTAGACGACGTCCTCGGTGCCGTACTCCTCGGTGAGCGTCAGGAACGGCTGGTCGAGCAGCAGCCCGAGCTCCGGGTCGAGTGCCACGCCGACCGGGGCGCGGCCGCCGCCGAGCTTGAGGAAGGTCCGGTAGGCGCCGGGCAGCCGGTGGCCCAGCCGCTCCTCGGCGCGCTGCACGAGGTCCTCGGAGACGCCGATCGGGTCGCCGCCGTCCTTGGCGAGCGAGAAGTGCACCGGCCGCTTCTCCTGCAGCGGCCGGGTGCCGCGGCGCCCGTGGTCGGCGGAGGAGGTGGCCAGACCGCCGTGGTGCCGCAGCAGCGCCTTGACCTCGACCGGGACCAGTTCCATCCGCCGCCAGCCGGGCGCGGCGCCGCCGACCGCGTGGTGCCAGGTCCAGCCGGGCGGGGTGGCGACGGCGGTCTCCAGGTCGGCCCAGAGCGGGTGGCCCTGGGTGAACAGCGCGGCGTTGGCCGAGACGTAGTCGGTCAGCCGCAGCTCGTCGACGCCGAAGCCGGCCGGCGGGTCGGCGACCTCGGCCGCCGCGGCGGCGTAAGGGCCGAAGTCCGGGTAGCCGTACTCGTCCACCCGGACCCCGGCGGGGTGCCGCTCCGCACGGACCGGGTCCGGGAACTGCACCACCTGACCTGCGTACGCCGCGTTCGGTGCGGCGGCGACGCCGGGCCGACCTGTCGTCATCTGGGAGCCCCCACTGGCTGCTGCATGTTCTCGGTGCGCTTGTCGGAAACCAGCGTAGGGGGTGCGCCCTCGGCCCGGTCCCCCGCCCGGCACGCCCGGACGTGACCAGTGGGTGGCCGGCGGATGGCGGGTGCGTGCCGCGGCCCGGGCCGCCGGGGCCGCCGCCGCCCCGCTCGCCCCGGCAGCTCCGCTGCGGCCGTCCGGCGGCCGGGAACACCCCCTCGCCGTCCCCGCGGTGGCGGAGCGCCGGCCGCGGGGCTCGGATCGGGGAAGACCGGGGACGAGTCGTGATCGTGCGGTGTGGATCCGGCCGACATCGCGTGTCCGCCCGCCCGTCGGCTCCGCGCGCCGCACCCCGGATGTGCGGTTGTCAGTGTCATTTGACAGGCTGGCCCCTGACAGCCGTGCCACACCGGGCCGGGCGGAAGGGCCGGGCGGGAGGCGGACGGACGGACGACGAGCGGGACGAGGAGGAGGGCGACGCCATGACCACCGGGGAACCGGCCGGGCCACCGCTGCTGCGCCACCACCGCGACAGCCTGCTGCCCGCCGTCGCCGCCGCGCTGTCGCTCAAGGGCGGCGAGGTGCACACCCTGGCCGGCGACAAGTCGGACCGCCGTCCCGCGCTGCACCCGCTGGTCGGCGACTTCCTCGACGCGCTGCCGCCGGAGCACCGCGAGCGCTTCACCGGCCGCTGCCCGGAGGCGGTCCTGCTCTCCCGGTACCTGACCTCGGTGGACGGCCGGCGCTCCAAGCGCGCCGCCCGCAAGCCGATGAGCCTGCACGAGGCGCGCAAGGCGCTCAAGGGCGCCCGGCTGACCACCGTGCGGATCCGCGAGGAGCACGATCCCGCGCACGGCACCCATGCACCGCCGTGCCGCTCCTGCCTGCCGCTGCTGGAGCACTTCACCGTACAGCTCGTCACGGTCGGCCCGGCCGCCGCCGGCTGACCGGTCCGCCGCGCGGGCGCCCACGCGCCGGCCGCGCGACGCACCGCCCGTCCCCCGTCCCCGAGCCACCGGAGCCCGTCCTGAACCCGCCCGCCCCCTCCCCGTCCCCGGCCGCGCCCGGCGGCCCCGCGCTGCGGACCCGCCCGCGCTTCCCGGCCGACGTCGCCGCCGAGCTCAAGGCGGCCGGCTGGCACCCCGGGCGCTGGCAGATCCGGCAGGCCGAGGAATGGGCCGACGCCCTGGTCGGGTACGGCAGCCCGGCCGGCGTCCAGCACGCGGTGTTCCCGGCGGCGGTGGAGGCCTGGGCCGAGTTCGGCGGCCTCGCCTTCGACCTGGCCGGGCCCGGCCGGCAGCTGGCCCGCACGCCGTTCCTGCTCGACCCGCTGTGCGGCCTGCACCAGCCGCGCACCCTGGCCGACCTCGGCCGCGCCCTGGACGTCCGCGTTGCCCCGCTGGGCGAGGAGGCGTACGGGCAGGCGCTGCTGGCGATCGACGAGGAGGGCCGGGTCTACAGCCTCGACCACACCGGCGAGTGGTTCCTCGGCCACGGCGTCGACCAGGCGATCACCGCGCTGGTCCTGGGCACCGCCCCGGAACGGCTGCGCACCGCGGACGACGCCTGAGCGCTCCGGGCGCTAGGCCAGCCGGTCCTGGCGGACCGCCAGCCGGGACGGCAGCACCGCCTCCACCCGGAACCCGCCGTCCCGCTCCGGCCCGGCCGAGAAGGTGCCGCCGAGCGCGACCACCCGCTCGCGCATCCCGACCAGCCCGTTGCCGCCGCTGGGCAGCGCGGCGGCGGCCCGTTCGCCGCCCGGGCAGGCGTTCACCACGCTCACCCGCACACCGTTCGGCGCGTAGGCGAGCAGCACCGACACCTGCGCGCCGCCGGCGTGCTTGTGGGCGTTGGTCAGCCCCTCCTGCACCACCCGGTACGCGGTCTGCTCGGCCTCGCCGGTGAACTCCTGCCGGCTGCCGCTGACGGTCAGGGTGACGGCCATCCCGGCCGCCCGGGACTGGTCGACCAGCCGGGGCAGCCCGGTCAGCGAGTCCGGCTCCGGCGCGTTCTCCTCGGACATCCGCAGCACCCCGAGGATCTCGCGCAGCTCGTTGAGCGCCTGCCGGCCGACCTCACCCATCAGCTTGGCGCTCTGCGCCGCCTTCTCCGGGTCCTTGGCCACGATCCGCTCCAGCGCCCCGGCGTGCACCACCATCAGCGAGACCCGGTGCGCCACCACGTCGTGCATCTCCCGGGCGATCCGGGTGCGCTCCTCCAGCCGGGCCCGGCGGGCGCGTTCCCGGGCCTGCTCGGCCAGCAGGTCCAGCTCGGTCTCCAGGCCGTGCGCGCGGTCCTTGAGCGACTCGATCAGCCGCCGCCGGGCGCCGACGTACAGGCCGGTCACCACCGGCACCGCGGTCGCCCCGGCCGCCACCAGCAGCGACAGCACCACCTGGCCCCAGAACGGCGGCTGCTCGGCCGCCGGCTCGCCGGGGTTGAGCATCGACATGAGGATCACCCCGGCCGTCTCGCCGTAGGCGAGCGCGGAGAGCGCCACCACCCGCCGGCGGCGCGAGGGCCACTCCCAGGTCTCGGCCAGCGTGTACAGCGCCACCAGCAGCAGCACCATGCTGGGCACGGCCGGCATCACGAGCAGCGCGACCACCACCGGGACGACCGGCCAGCGCCGCCGCACCACCAGGGTGGCGCCGGCCAGCGCGGCGAACATCCCGACCACGATCTCGGCCGTCATGCCGAGGTGGACCCGGCTGCCGATGTAGGCGACCGAGCTGCCGGCGCACTCCAGCGCCGCGAGCGCGGCGAGCCCGGCGTCCAGGAGGGCGCTGCGCCGCCGCGGCCACCACAAGAACGACGACCGGTCCCGCGCGCGCTCCCCAGGCGACTTGCTCATGCCCCACAGACTACGGCGCGCCCCGGCCCCTCCCCCACCGGGTCGCGCCGCAAACCCTCCCGGGCCCCGCCGACCGGCTTGAGTGGTCCAGACCACATACGGTCCCGGGGCATGCCTGTCCGCCATCCGGCCACTTCGCGGACAGCGCAGCGGACGACACCTATGCTGGTCGCGTCGGACAGCGCGGTCCGCACGCGTCACACCCGCCACACGCGGGGCGGCCCTGTGACGATGAGCCGTTGCCGAACACCCCACCACCCCGAGGGAGCCAGCCGTGACCGCTCCGGTCCCCAGCCAGGCGGACAACCCGACCCCCGTGGTCGCCGACAACGCCGCATTGCGTGCGGACATCCGTCGCCTCGGCGACCTCCTCGGCGAGACGCTGGTCCGCCAGGAAGGTCCCCAGCTGCTCGGCCTGGTCGAACAGGTCCGGCTGCTCAGCCGCACCGACGGCGAGGCCACCGCCGAACTGCTCTCCGACATCGACCTGGAGACCGCCGCCAAGCTGGTGCGCGCCTTCTCCACGTACTTCCACCTCGCCAACGTCACCGAGCAGGTGCACCGCGGCCGCGAGTTCGCCACCCGCCGCGCCCGCGAGGGCTCGCTGCTCGCGCAGACCGCCGACCAGCTGGCCGACGCCGACCCCAAGCACCTCGGCGACACCCTGGCCCACCTCGCCGTCCGCCCGGTCTTCACCGCGCACCCGACCGAGGCCGCCCGCCGCAGCGTCCTCAACAAGCTGCGCCGGATCGGCGAGCTGCTCGACCGCATCCACCGCGAGGAGATCGCCGCCGGCCTCTCCCAGGCCGACCCGGCCCGCACCTCCTCCGCCCGCCGCCAGGCCGACCGCCGCCTCGCCGAGGTCATCGACCTGCTCTGGCAGACCGACGAGCTGCGCATCGCCCGCCCGGAGCCCACCGACGAGGCCCGCAACGCCGTCTACTACCTCGACGAGCTCTACCGCGACGCCGTCCCGCAGGTCCTGGAGGAGCTGCACGAGGAGCTCGCCCGGGTCGGCCTGGAGCTGCCCGACGGCGTGCGCCCGCTCACCTTCGGCACCTGGATCGGCGGTGACCGCGACGGCAACCCCAACGTCACCCCGCAGGTCACCTGGGACGTCCTCAACCTCCAGCACGAGTACGGCATCAAGGACGCCCTCGCCGCCATCGACGACCTGCGCAGCACCCTCTCCACCTCGGAGCGGCTGGCCGGCGCCTCCGTCGAACTGCTCGCCTCGCTCAACACCGACCTCCACCTGCTCCCCGAGCTGAGCCCGCGCTACAAGCGGATGAACGCCGAGGAGCCGTACCGCCTCAAGGCCACCTGCATCCGGCTCAAGCTGGAGAACACCCGCGAACGCCTGGCCGGCGGCACCCCGCACGTCGAGGGCCGCGACTACCTCGGCACCCGCGAGCTCGTCGCCGACCTGCGGCTGATCCAGGACTCGCTGCGCGCCCACCGCGGCGAGCTGATCGCCGACGGCCGGCTCGCCCGCGCCATCCGCACCATCGAGGCGTTCGGCCTGCAGCTCGCCACCATGGACGTGCGCGAGCACGCCGAGGCCCACCACCACGCGCTCGGCCAGCTCTTCGACCGGCTCGGCGAGGAGGCCTGGCGCTACGCCGACATGCCCCGCGAGTACCGTCAGCGGCTGCTCGCCAAGGAGCTGCGCTCGCGCCGCCCGCTCGCGCCCACCCCGGCCCCGCTGGACGCCGCCGGCGCCAAGACCCTCGGCGTCTTCACCACCATCCGCGAGGGCTTCGAGCGGTTCGGCGACGAGATCGTCGAGTCGTACATCATCTCGATGTGCCAGGGCGCCGACGACGTCTTCGCCGCCACCGTGCTGGCCCGCGAGGCCGGCCTGATCGACCTTCACGCCGGGATCGCCAAGATCGGCATCGTGCCGCTGCTGGAGACCACCGACGAGCTCCAGCAGGCCGACCGGATCCTCGACGAGATGCTCTCCGACCCCTCCTACCGGCTGCTCGTCTCGCTGCGCGGCGACGTCCAGGAGGTCATGCTCGGCTACTCCGACTCCTCGAAGTTCGGCGGCATCACCACCTCCCAGTGGGAGATCCACCGCGCCCAGCGCCGGCTGCGCGACGTCGCCCACCGCTACGGCATCCGGCTGCGGCTCTTCCACGGCCGCGGCGGCACCGTCGGCCGCGGCGGCGGCCCCTCCCACGAGGCCATCCTGGCCCAGCCGTGGGGCACCCTGGAGGGCGAGATCAAGGTCACCGAGCAGGGCGAGGTCATCTCCGACAAGTACCTGCTGCCCTCGCTGGCCCGGGAGAACCTCGAACTGACCCTCTCCGCCACGCTGGCCGCCTCCGCGCTGCACACCGCCCCGCGCCAGGCCCCCGAGGAGCTGGCCCGCTGGGACGCCGCCATGGACCGGGTCTCCGAGGCCGCGCACACCTCCTACCGGGCCCTGGTCGAGCAGGACGACCTGCCGAAGTACTTCTTCGCCGCCACCCCGGTCGACCAGCTCGCCTCGCTGCACCTGGGCTCCCGCCCGTCCCGCCGCCCCGACTCCGGCGCCGGCCTGGACGGCCTGCGGGCCATCCCGTGGGTATTCGGCTGGACCCAGTCCCGCCAGATCGTCCCCGGCTGGTACGGCGTCGGCGCGGGCCTGGCCGCCGCCCGCGAGGCGGGCCTGGGCGACGTGCTCGACGAGATGTACGGCCAGTGGCACTTCTTCCGCAACTTCCTGTCCAACGTCGCCATGACGCTGGCCAAGACCGACCTGCGGATCGCCCGCCACTACGTCGAGCAGCTGGTGCCCGAGGAGCTGCACCACATCTTCGAGCAGATCCAGGCCGAGCACGACCTCACCCTGCGCGAGGTGCTCCGCCTCACCGGGGAGAACGAGCTGCTGGAGCACAACCCGGTGCTCAAGCAGACCTTCGCGGTCCGCGACGCCTACCTCGACCCGATCTCCTACCTCCAGGTCGCGCTGCTGCGCCGCCAGCGCGAGGAGGCCGCCACCGGCCGCCAGGAGGACCCGCTGCGGGCCCGGGCGCTGCTGCTGACCGTCAACGGCATCGCCGCCGGCCTGCGCAACACCGGCTGACCGGCACCCCCGCACGCCCCGGGGCCCCCCCCCCCCCGCCCACCCCGGGCCGGGGCCCCCCCCCCGCCCCAACCGCCCCCCCCCCCCCGGGGGCGTAGGCCCCCCCAACCCCCAGTA
>NZ_JBIBVJ010000002.1:41254-69520 GCF_043080305.1 Kitasatospora sp. NPDC015120
GGGGGGTGGTGCTGCCCCACACCGGCATCGCCGCGGGCCGGCCAAACCCGGGCTGCCGGCCCCCCCCCCACCCCCGGGGGCCCCGCGCCGGGTCCACCCGGGCCGCGGGGCCCTCCCCCGTTCCGAACCGGCCCACCCCCGTCGGGTCAGTTCGGCCGCACTTCCCAGATGTCCATCCCGTACCGCTGGGCGATCTCCTCCTCCTCCGAGCCGCTCACCCCCGGGGCCACGACGGACACCCCGGAACCGTCCTCGTTGATCCAGGCGTCCCGGATGAACACGCCCTTGGCCTCCCAGTAGGCGCGGTCGGTCTCCTTGATCCGGGTGATCAGCTCCGTGAGGCGCTTGCGCGAGGCCGTCACGTCCTTGAAGTGGATCGGCACCCCCAAGTGCGGGACCGTGGTGAGCACGGTCTGGTCGAAGTCGCCCCCCGGAACGCGCAGCACCCACAGCTCGCCGGTCAGGAGGTCGGCGCAGGTCCCGTAGTACTGGTCCGGGAACCTCGTCGCCACCAGATCCCTGACCTCGCCCTGCACCTCGACCACGTGGCGGTTGACCTGCCCGTCGCTGGTGCTCGACGAGGGATCCGGCGACGTGCTGTACGTCGGGGGCGTCCGCGGTGGCGAAGGCGACCAGCCCGGGGGTGTCGCCGTCGCGATGTCGTGCCAGCGCGGCAGCCGCAGCGACTCGGGCCCCTCCGGACAGGTCAGCAGCGCTCCCAGCAGATCCGGCCCCCACGACGAGGGCGCGGAGGACGGCGGCCCGCTGGGGAACGACGGCCCGGCGGTGCCCGGCGGCGGCGTGAGCGTGCCACCCGGACCCGTCGCCCCCGCACCGCCGTCCCCGAGCCGGGTCGTCGTCCCCAGCCCGAGCAGCAGGATCACGGCCGCCACCGCCGACTGCGCCGCCAACCGCCGCCGGCGCCCCCGCCGCCGTCCGGCCTCGTGCAGCTCGGCCAGCGGCGGGTGACCGCCGGACAGCCGCCCCGCCCGCGCTCCGAGCCGGACGACCAGCTCCTTCTCGAACGCGTCCTCGCCGTCGCCCCCCGGCTCCGAGCCTCTCTCCTCAGCCCTCATGACCCACCATCTCCCGTACCGGTGCCAGCTCCTGCCGAAGCGTCCTCATCGCACGTGCCAGGTGGGTCTTGGCCGTCGCGGTCGAGCAGCCGAGTTCCTCCGCCACCTGGGCCACCGGCAGGTCCGCGTAGTACCGCAGCACCACCGCCGTCCGCTGACGGGGCGGCAGCGCCCGCAGTGCCGCTTCCAGTTCCTCGTCCCGGGGGTCCACCGCCGCCGCCGGCGAGTCCGGCAGCCGCGGCGTCAGCACCTCCCGCCGGGTCCGCCGCCACCGCGAGACATGGGTGCGGACCATGGTCCGGCGGACGTACGCCTCGGCCGCGCCCGGATCGCGGATCGCCCCGCGCCGGACGTACACCCGGGACAGCGAGTCGTGCAGCAGGTCGCGCGCGTCGTGGACGTCCCCCGTGATCAGGAACGCGCTGCGGAGAAGATCCTGGTAACGCGCCGCGACGAACTCGTCGAACGGATCACCCCGCCGGGCGTCTCCGTCGAAGCCCCCCGGCCGCATCGATTCGCGCTTCATGCCAACCAGACGCACCGGCGCCCGGAAACGGGTGACACCTCCGGCGGAAAAAACCGGAGGGGCCGGGGACCGATCAGCTCGGTCCCCGGCCCCTGCGGCACGATCGCGCCCTCACTCCCCCGCGGCGCCCGCGCGGTGGCGCTTGACCCACAGGGCCGCGCCGCCGGCCGCCACGACCAGCCCTCCGCCGACGGCCAGCAGGCCCGCGTCACCGCCGACCGAGCTTCCGAGCACCGGACCGAGCTGCGCCGAGACGGGCTCCGGGGACACCACACCCGGATCGGGTTCCGCGATCGGGTCGGCGTGCGCCGCACCGGCTCCGCCCAGCAGCATCCCGGCAGCGCCGAGCGCGCCCGCGGTGCCCAGCGCACCCGCCGTGCCCACCCGTCGTCCGAGCTTCCCCAGCCGCACCACCCGGATCCGCCGAAGGCGCCGGACCGGCCGCAAACTCCGCATCGAGAACTCCCCAACCCGTTCGCGTACTGGCCCGACGCTATCCGATCCGCACAGGTTTCTCACAGGTATTCAGGTTTGGCCGGCCAAGAGTTGTACGACTGTTGCGCAGCCGGACCACCGCCCTTCCCCCGGGCGGGCGGCCCTGACCGCGGGTCAGGAGTTGTACGTCGACTGGGCCCGCTCCAGGCCCTCGGAGAGCAGTGCCTCCACCGCGTCCGCCGAGCGGTCCACGAACCACTCCAGCTCCTTGCGCTCGGTCGCGGAGAAGTCCTTCAGCACGAAGTCCGCGACCTCCATGCGGCCCGGCGGACGGCCGATCCCGCACCGCACCCGGTGGTACTCGGGACCGAGCGACTTGGTGATGGACTTCAGCCCGTTGTGGCCGTTGTCGCCGCCGCCCAGCTTCAGCCGCAGCGCCGCGTAGTCGATGTCCAGCTCGTCGTGGACGGCCACCAGCGCGGAGAGCGGCACCTTGTAGAAGTCGCGCAGCGCGGTGACCGGGCCGCCGGAGAGGTTCATGAACGACAGCGGCTTGGCGAGCACCACCCGCCGGCCCGCGAGCCGCCCCTCGGCGACCTGGGCCCGGCTCTTGTGGGCCTTGAACTTCGCGCCCATCCGCGCGGCCAGCAGGTCCACCACCATGAACCCGATGTTGTGCCGGTTGCGGGCGTACTGCTCCCCGGGGTTGCCCAGCCCCACCACCAGCCAGGGCCCCTCGTACGATTCGTCGTTCATCCCACCGCTCCTCGTGGTCATGTTCACCGTCATCATCCCGGACATGCCGCTGCCCCGGCCGCTCCAGCGGGAGCGACCGGGGCAGCGGACCCGGACTGTGCGCGAGGCTCAGGCCTCGGCGCCGGCCTCGGCCTCGGCGGCCTCCTCGGCCGGGGCGGCCTGGGCAGCGATGACCTGCAGCACGACGGCGTCGGCCTCGACGGCCAGCGAGACGCCGTTCGGCAGGGTGATGTCCTTGGCGTGGATCGAGGCACCGGCCTCCAGGCCCTCGACCGAGACGGTGACGGCCTCGGGCAGGTGGGTGGCCTCGGCCTCGATCGGCAGGGCCTGCAGGACGTGCTCCAGCAGGTTGCCGCCGGGGGCCAGCTCGCCCTCGGTGTGGACCGGAATCTCGACGGTGACCTTCTCGCCGCGCTTGACCAGCAGCAGGTCGACGTGCTCGATGGTGCGCTTGATGGCCTCGCGCTGGACGGCCTTGGGCAGCACGTACTCGTCCTTGCCCTCGATCGGCACGACCAGCAGGGCGTTCGGGGTCTTCAGGGCCATCATCAGGTCGTGGCCGGGCAGGTTCAGGTGAACCGGCGCGTGGCCGTGACCGTAGACGACACCGGGGACGAAGCCGGCACGGCGGGCGCGACGGGCGGCACCCTTGCCGAACTCGGTACGGGTCTCGGCGGCAAGGCGGATCTCGGACACGACTGCACTCCTCGTGAAAGCTGGCGCGGGGGTGCAGGCAACGCGAAAAACCGCCGGGACCACACCCTCATAACGTTCGGGGGTCACTCGGCGGCGCACGACCTCTGCCGGGGGCCCGGGAATTCCGGAGCCGGCAGCGCGTCGATCACGGAGCGGGCACCCGCGGAGCGGGCACACGGCATCCCTCGCCGAGCAGTTTCACGAGTCTAACCGGAGCGGCGCCCTCTCGCGAAATCGGCCGCGGCCCCGGTCCTCACGGAACCGGGGCCGCGCGCACGGGGCTTGGTCAGTGCACGCCCTCGAAGAGGCTGGTGACCGAGCCCTCCTCGAACACCTCGCGGATCGCGGCGGCGATGGACGGGGCGATCGACAGCGTGGTGATCTTGTCCAGCTGCAGCGAGGCCGGGGTCGGCAGGGTGTTGGTGAACACGAACTCGCTCACCCGGGAGTTCTTCAGGCGGTCGGCGGCGGGACCGGAGAGCACGCCGTGGGTGGCGGCCACCAGGACGTCCGCGGCGCCGGCGTCGAACAGCGCGTCGGCGGCGGCGCAGATGGTGCCGGCGGTGTCGATCATGTCGTCGACCAGGACGCAGACCCGGTCCTTGACGTCACCGACGACCTCGGCCGACAGGATGGTGTTGGCCTGGGTCATGTCGCGGCGCTTGTGGATGATCGCCAGCGGCGCGTCCAGCCGGTCGCACCACTGGTCGGCCACCTTGACCCGGCCGGCGTCCGGGGAGACCACGGTGAGCTTGCTGCGGTCGACCCGCTCGCCCACGTAGTCGGCCAGCAGCGGCAGCGCGAACAGGTGGTCCACCGGGCCGTCGAAGAAGCCCTGGATCTGCGCGGTGTGCAGATCCACGGCCATCAGCCGGTCGGCGCCGGCCTGGCGCAGCAGGTCGGCGACCAGCCGGGCCGAGATCGGCTCGCGGCCCAGGTGCTTCTTGTCCTGGCGGGCGTACCCGTAGAACGGCAGGATCGCGGTGATGCTCCGGGCGGAGGCCCGCTTCAGAGCATCGATCATGATCAGCTGCTCCATGATCCACTGGTTGATGGGAGCCGTGTGGCTCTGCATCACGAAGCAGTCGGCGCCGCGGGCCGACTCCAGGAAGCGGACGTAGATCTCACCGTTGGCGAAGTCCAGGGCCTTGGTCGGAACCAGTTCGGTCCCCAGCGACGCGGCCACCTCCTTCGCCAGCTCCGGGTGGGCACGGCCGGAGAAGAGCTTCAGCTTCTTCTCGCCCGACGTCGTGATCCCGCTCACTGCCACCGTCTCCTCGCGTTGCTGACGCCGATCCCGTCCGTACCGCGGGCAGGCGTCCGCCAGCCGGCGAGAGGGTCGGGGAATTGTCGGTACGCCTGGACACGGGCGGTAGGCCCAATGGCGCACGTATGACCCCAAGGTTACGCGCCCGCTCGCGAACCGTCCGCCCCGGGACCGTCCGCCGGGCCTCCGCCCGCCGGCTCAGGCCTCCGTCGCGGACCGCTCGTCGCGCTCCGTCGCGGCCTGTGCGGCCTGCGCGGACGTGGTGCCCGGGCGCTTGCGCTGCACCCAGCCGGCGATGTTCCGCTGCTGGGCCCGGCCGACGCCGAGGGCGCCGGGCGGAACGTCGCTGGCGATCACCGAACCGGCCGCGGTGTAGGCGCCGTCGCCCACCGTGACCGGCGCGATGAACATGTTGTCGGATCCGGTACGGCAGTGCGCACCGATCACCGTGCGGTGCTTGTTGACCCCGTCGTAGTTCACGGTGACGGAGGCGGCGCCGACGTTGCTGCCCTCGCCGATGGTGGCGTCGCCGATGTAGGAGAGGTGCGGGACCTTGGCGCCCTCGCCCAGCTCCGAGTTCTTCACCTCGACGTAGGTGCCGACCTTGGCCTTGCGGGCCAGCCGGGCGCCCGGGCGCAGGTACGCGTACGGGCCGGCGGCGGCGTGGTCGCCGATCTCCGCGCGGTCCGCCGTGGTGTTGCTCACACGCGCCCCGGCGCCGATCCGGGTGTCCTTGATCGTCGAGTTCGGGCCGACCTCGCAGCCCTCGCCGAGGTGGGTGGAGCCCTGCAGCTGGGTGTTGGGCAGCACCACCGCGTCCGGCTCGTAGGAGACCTGCACGTCGAACCAGGTGGTCGCCGGGTCCACCACGGTCACGCCGGCCCGCATCGCCTGCTCCAGCAGCCGGTCGTTCAGCAGCCGGCGGGCGTGGGCGAGCTGCACCCGGTCGTTGATGCCGAGGATGTCGCGGTAGTCGCCGGCGACCACGGCGCCCACCCGGTGCCCGGCCCGGCGCAGGATCTCCAGGGTGTCGGTCAGGTACTCCTCGCCCTGCGAGTTGTCCGTGGTGACCTCGGCGAGGGCGTCCGCCAGCAGCTTGGCGTCGAAGGCGAAGACCCCGGAGTTGATCTCGTCGATCGCCCGCTGGGCCTCCGAGGCGTCCTTCTCCTCGACGATCGCCGCGACCGCGCCGTCCGCCTCGTCGCGCAGGATCCGCCCGTAGCCGAAGGGGTCCGGCACCACCGCGGTCAGCACGGTGACGCCGTTGCCCTGCTCGGCGTGGGCCGCGGCCAGCGCGCCCAGCGTCGCGCCGGTCAGCAGCGGCGCGTCGCCGGTGGTGACGATCACCGTGCCGTCCAGCTCGATCCCGTCGGCGGCCAGCGCCTCCAGCGCGGTGCGCACCGCGTGCCCGGTCCCGTTCTGCTCCTCCTGCACGACGGCGCGGGCGCCCGGGTGATGCGCCGCCAGGTGGTCGGCCACCTTCTCCCGCATGTGCCCGATCACCACGACCAGCTGGTCCGGCGTCAACTCCTCCGCCGCCGCCACCGCGTGGCCGACCAGCGACCGCCCGCACACCTCGTGCAGCACCTTCGGGAGGCTGTTCGACTTCATCCTGGTGCCACCGCCGGCGGCGAGGACGACAACGGCGGCAGGCGAATTGGCACTCACGGGGGGAGGCTCCTCGTTCGGTGACACGGGGGAGGGCAGAGCAGCCAGTGACGGGACCCGCACGTCAGCGCCCTGGCCGCTTCGAGGATAGTGCGCGGAGCATGGCCGCTCCTCCGCCCCCGGGGGCCGCCGCGCGGCGACCGCGGACCGGCCCGGGCCGACCGGCCCGCAGATGGCTCCCGGAGGAGGATTCGAACCCCCATAAGCTGGACCAAAACCAGCTGTCCTGCCCTTAGACGATCCGGGACCGACGCATCCGCCCCCGTTCCGGGGGCGCGCTCCGCCAAGAGTACGGGGTATGGGCCGTCACATCTACCTCCTCGGCCCGGCCCACCGGGGGCCCCGCCGGGATCCGGACGTCATCCATCCAGTCGGGTGAATTCACTCAAGCGCCGCCCGGCGGCGTATTCCCTCGGCGGCGGAGCGCAACCTACGATTCCGTAGGTTACGCCAACGTAGCCTCCGTCCTCTCCCCCCTCTCAAGGGACGCCCATGACCATCCAGGCCGACGAGGCGCACGCCGATTCCGCGCGCCCCCTCGACTCCTCCGCCCCCGGATCCGCCGCCCCCGCCCCGTCCGACTCCCCCGCCGCCGCCCCGGAGGCCTCCCCGCCGACCGGTCCGCACACCGGTGACGGGTCGCAGCTGATCTCCGCCACCCGGGGCGGGGAGCGCCAGGGCGCCGCCGAACGGATCGCGCTCGCGCTGTTCATCGCCGTGCCCTTCGCGGCCCTGGCCGCCGCCGTCCCGGTGGCCTGGGGCTGGGGGCTCGGCTGGACCGACGTCGCGATCGCCACCGTCATGTACTTCCTCACCTGCCACGGCATCACCGTCGGCTACCACCGCTACTTCACCCACGGCGCCTTCAAGGCCAACCGCCCGTTGCGGATCGTCCTCGCGGTGGCCGGCTCGCTGGCGATCGAGGGACCGCTGGTGCGCTGGGTGGCCGACCACCGCAAGCACCACCGGTTCAGCGACAAGGACGGCGACCCGCACTCGCCCTGGCGCTACGGCGAGACCGTCCCGGCCCTGCTCAAGGGCCTGTGGTGGGCCCACATGGGCTGGCTCTTCGACGAGGAGCAGACCCCGCAGCTCAAGTACGCGCCGGACCTCGTCCGCGACCCGGCCATGAGGCGGATCTCCCGGTTGTTCTGGCTCTGGACCGCCCTGTCGATGCTGCTGCCGCCGCTGATCGGCGGGCTGGTCACGCTCTCCTGGCAGGGCGCGCTGTCCGCCTTCTTCTGGGGCTCGCTGGTCCGGGTGGCGCTGCTGCACCACGTCACCTGGTCGATCAACTCGATCTGCCACGCGGTCGGCCGCCGGCCGTTCCGCTCCCGGGACCGCTCCGGCAACGTCTGGTGGCTGGCCGTGCTCTCCTGCGGCGAGTCCTGGCACAACCTGCACCACGCCGACCCCACCTCGGCCCGGCACGGCGTCCTGCGCGGACAGATCGACTCCTCGGCCCGGCTGATCCGCTGGTTCGAGCTGGCGGGCTGGGTCCGCGACGTCCGCTGGCCGGACGCGCAGCGGATCGCCGCCCGCCGCGCCGCATGAGGGCGCGCCTGCAGCATGATGTAGGGGTGAACGGGAGCAGCGCAGACAGCACAGGCGGCCACCAGAGCCCGCGGACGGACGCCGCGCCCGGTCCGGCGCAGGCCCGTCCGCGTGCCGCCGCCGGGCCGGACGACGCTGCGCCGGCGCCGCGCCGGCGGGGTGGCCGGGTGCGGATGACCGGCAAGCAGCGCCGGGAGCAGCTGCTGGAGATCGGCCGCACGGTGTTCGCCGAACGCGGCTACGACGGCACCTCGGTGGAGGAGATCGCCGAGCGGGCCGGGGTGTCCAAGCCGGTGGTGTACGAGCACTTCGGCGGCAAGGAGGGGCTCTACGCGGTGGTGGTCGACCGCGAGATGCAGCTGCTGCTCGACATGGTGACCGGGGCGCTCACCGGGGGGCACTCGCGCGAGCTGCTGGAGCAGGCGGCGTTCGCGCTGATGGACTACATCGACACCTCGACGGACGGCTTCCGGATCCTGGTCCGGGACTCCCCGGTGGCCCAGTCGACGGGCACCTTCGCCTCGCTGATCAGCGACATCGCGACCCAGGTGGAGGACATCCTGGGCCTGGAGTTCAAGGCGCGCGGCTTCGACGCGCGGCTCGCCCCGATGTACTCGCAGATGCTGGTGGGGATGGTCGCGCTGACCGGCCAGTGGTGGCTGGAGGTGCGCAGGCCGGAGAAGGCCGAGGTGGCCGCCCACCTGGTGAACCTGGCCTGGCACGGCCTGGAGGGGATGGAGCGGCACCCCAAGCTGGTCGGCGAGCGCAAGGCCTGAGCGCCGCCGGGGCGCGGTGCGCCTCAGGCCCGCTTCACGCCGACGGCGAAGATCCGGCGGAACGGGAAGACGGTGCCGTGCGGCCCGGCCGGGTAGGCCTCGCGCAGCAGCGCCCCGTACTCGGCGAGGAAGGCGGCCCGCTCGGCGCCGTCGCCGAGCCGGGTGAGGACCGGCCGCAGGGCGGTGCCCTTGACCCACTCCAGCACCGGGTCCGGCCCGGTGAGCAGGGTGCAGTAGGTGGTCTCCCAGACGTCGGCGGCGCAGCCCGCGGCGGCGAGCGCGTCGAGGTAGGCGGCGGGTTCGTGGACCCCGGACCGGGTGGCGTCCTCGCCGACGGCGGACCGCCAGCGGGGGCTGCGGCGCAGTTCGGCGAGCGCCGTGTGGCTGGGCGAGCCGAAGTTGCCCGGCACCTGGAAGGCGATCACCCCGCCGGGCTCCAGTGCCCGCGCCCAGCGCGACAGCAGCCCGAGGTGCCCCGGCGGCCTTCCCTGCCCGCCCGTCTCCGGCGAGGAGGATCCCGGCCGGGCTCGGCCGCCCGCCCCGAAGCCGATCCACTGCAGGGCCGCGTTGGAGACGATCACGTCCGGCGCCGCCCGCGCCGGGTCGTAGCCGGCGGCGTCGGCGAGCAGGTAGTCGGCGGTGGGCTCGCCGTCGGCACGGGCGACGGCGAGCATCTCGGCGGAGTTGTCGATCCCGGTGATCCGGGCGGCGGGCCAGCGCTCGCGCAGGACGGCGGTGGAGTTGCCGGGGCCGCAGCCGATGTCGAGGACGGTCGGGGCGGGTTCGTGGGGGACGGCGGGCACCCGGGCGAGCAGGTCGTGCAGCGGACGGGTCCGTTCGCCGGCGAAGCGCAGGTACTGCTCGGGGTCCCAGACGGGAGCGGACACGGGGGCCTCCCAAAGTATCTCGACATCAAGATATCCATGCCAGCTTCGGTACTGGATTTCTCGATGTCAAGAGACTTCACATCGACACAACCCCCGATACACTGATCGTCATGGAGGACGAGGTCGATCGGCTGGTCGCAGCATGGCGCAGAGAGCGCCCCGACCTCGACGTGGAACCGCTCGAAGTGCTCAGCCGGGTCAGCCGGCTCGCCCGCCACCTCGACCGCGCGCGCCGGACCGCCTTCGCCGAGCACGGCCTCGAACCCTGGGAGTTCGACGTCCTGACCGCGCTGCGACGGGCCGGCTCCCCCTACCAGCTCTCCCCCGGCCAGCTGCTCACCCAGACCCTGGTCACCTCCGGCACCATGACCAACCGGATCGACCGGCTCACCGGCAAGGGCCTGGTCAAGCGACTGCCCGACCCGGACGACCGGCGCGGTGTCCTCGTGCGGCTCACCGACGACGGACGCGACCGCGCCGACCAGGCGCTCGCCGGACTGCTCGCGCACGAGCGCGAACTGCTCGCCCAGCTGACCTCCGCCCAGCAGGGCGAGCTCGCCGGTCTGCTGCGGCAGCTGGTCGCGCCGTTCGACAACATCCCCTAGCCGGGCGGCGTCGCCCGCGCCCCCGTCCGCACCCGACCGGGTCTCCCGGCCGCCCGACGGAGCCCCTGACCCGAGCCATGTCCGGGAGGGGACGGACGGGCGGATCAGCCGGCGCCCGGCGAGGTGGACGTGGCGACGGACGGCGGGGCGGCGGGAGCCGCGAGCTCGGACGGGCTCACGCCCGCCCGGCGGGCCACCGCGACGGCGGCCAGGGTGGAGTGCACCCCGAGCTTGCCGAGGACGTTCTGCATGTGCGTGCGGACGGTGTGCGGGGAGAGGTAGAGCCGCTCGGCGACGGCCTGCCGCCCGAGGCCCGCGACCATGCAGCGCAGGATCTGCTTCTCCCGCGGGGTGAGCGTGTCGACCAGGCGCTCGCTCTCGGTGCGGTCCCGGCGGGCCGTGGTGAGCTCGCGGATCACCCCGGTGAGGAGCGCGGGCGGCAGATGGGTCTCGTCCCGCAGCACGCCCCGGATCACCGCCAGCAGGCGGGCCAGTGAACTCTCCTTCGCCACCCAGCCGGTGGCACCGGCGTGCAGGGCGCGGGCGGCCCGCTGCGGGTCGTCGGCGGTGGCCAGGACGATCGCCCGCAGACCGGGGTGGTGGCGGCGGACCCGGACCAGCAGGGTGATGCCGTCGGGGACCGGGGCGGCGGACGGCGGGGCCGCCGGGGCCGGATGGGGAGCGGACGGGGCCGCCGTCGCGGAGTGCGGCTCCGCCGGGTACGGGCCGGCCGGGCGCGCGGCCGGGTGCCGGGCCGTGCCGCCGGGGGGCCCGGCCGGGCCGGCGGCCGGGGCCGCCGGGGGGCGCCGGGGGGACGGCAGCGCGGGGGCCGGGCGGCGGCGCAGCGCGTCGGGCGGATCGGCACCCGGCTGGCGGGGCTTGCGCGCGGCGCCCTCGGCCACCCCGAGATCGGCGTCCACCAGGACCACGTCGAACGCCCGCCCCTCGGTGGCGGCGCGCTCCAGCGCCCGCTCCGCGGCGGCCGCGCTGCCCGCCGCGCCGACCTCGACGTCGGGCTCGGCGGCGAGCGCCGCGGCCAGTGCCTCGGCGAAGATCCGGTGGTCGTCGACCACCAGGACGCGGATCCGCCCCATCGTCACTTCCCCCCTGCTCAGCTCCGGGCTCGTCCGGGACGGCGCGCCCCACGTCCCGCCGCCGCCGTCCGGGCGCGTCCTGCGCCGGCCGCCTCCCGGACGTCCGGGAGGACCGAGGTGCCGGCCCCCACCGGTACCGGAATTCAGCGTACGGGGTACGCGCCGACGCGGTGGGGATTCGGTGAAGTTTCGTCAGGAGCTGCCGCTCGGGCAGGACTTGGTGCGGCCGGACCGCTCCCCCGCCGGTGCCCGGCGGTCGCGGCGGCCTCGGCGGCGCCAACGCCGGAGCGCCGTCCCCTCCGTCCGGACGGAGGGGGCGGCGCTCGGCGGGCCGGAGGAGCCGACGGGCCTACAGGCCGTTCTTCTCCAGCGTGAACTTCCAGGCGTCGGCGACGATGTCGTCCAGGTTCGGCCGGCGCGGGGTCCAGCCCAGCTCCCGGTGGGCCCGCTCGGCGGAGGCCACCAGCACGGCCGGGTCGCCGGCGCGGCGGCCGGAGACCACGACCGGGATCTCCCGGCCGGTGACGCGCTTGACCGACTCGATCACCTCGCGGACCGAGAAGCCGCTGCCGTTGCCCAGGTTGCAGATCAGGTGCTCGCCCGGCTTGGCGGCGCCCAGCGCCAGCAGGTGCGCGTCGGCCAGGTCCGCGACGTGGATGTAGTCGCGGATGCAGGTGCCGTCCGGGGTCGGGTAGTCGTCGCCGTACACCGCGATGTGCTCGCGCTGCCCGAGGGCGGCCTGGAACACCAGCGGGATCAGGTGCGACTCGGGGTCGTGCCGCTCGCCGTACGCGCCGTACGCGCCCGCCACGTTGAAGTAGCGCAGCGAGACGGCGGCCAGGCCGTGGGCGACGGCCTCGCTGGTGATCAGGTGGTCCACGGCGAGCTTGGTGGCGCCGTAGGTGTTGGTCGGCGCGGTGCGGGCCGTCTCGGCGATCGGCACCGACTCCGGCTCGCCGTAGGTGGCGGCGGTCGACGAGAACACCAGCTTGCGCACACCCGCCGCGCGCATCGCGCCGACCAGCTCCAGCGAACCGGCCACGTTGTTGCGCCAGTACTTCTCCGGGTCCACGACCGACTCGCCGACCTGCGAGGAGGCGGCGAAGTGCAGCACCCCGTCGAAGGATGCGTCCAGGACCTCGCCGGCCTCCTGGATCCGGCCCTCGACGAACTCGGCGCCGGCCGGCACGCCCTCGCGGAAGCCGGTCGAGAGGTCGTCCAGGACGGTCACCTGGTGTCCCGCTTCCAGCAGGTGGGCGGCGACCACACTGCCGACATAGCCGGCGCCACCCGTGACCAGGTACTTACTCATGATGCGACCTCCAGCGGGCGATGGGCCGCCGTCGGCGGGCCATCGGGGACGTACGTACGACTGCGGCCTATTCTCCCTGGCCGCCGGGGGTGCTCAGGACCATCCCGGATGCCCTTTCCGGCCCGTCCGCCGCCCGCCCACGCCGGCCTCCGCCAGCCCGTCGACGGGCCGCCGCCCGTACGTCGCCCCCGCGTCGCCCGCCGGTCAGCCGCGCGCCATCCGCTCCAGCAGCCCGGTGCGCGCCGCGACCGCCGCCGCCTCCAACCGGGTGCGCGCGCCGAGCTTCATCAGCACCCGCTGGACGTGCGTGCGGGCCGTGCTCGCCGCGATCCGCATCCCCGCCGCAATCGCCGCGGTGTCCTCGCCGTCCGCGATCCTGGCCAGCACCTGGACCTCCCGCCGGGTGAGCAGCCGCAGCAGCCGCACCGCCTCGTCGTCCGGCTCGGCGGCCGGCCTCAGCAGGTGGTCGAACGCGCCGCGCAGCACCTCCACCGCGACCGCCGCCTCCCCGGCCCGGGCCCGCGCGATCGCCCGCTCGACCACCTCGATCCGCTCGTCGCTCGGCACGTACCCGGCCGCACCCGACGCGAACGCCCCCGCCACGCCCCGCAGTTCGCCGACCGGCCCGAGCACGATCACGGCCACCTCGGGCCGCTCCCGGCGGATCCGCCGCACACCGTCGAACGCCCCCGGCTCCCCCGGCGCGGCCACCCCCAGCAGACACACCTCCGGCCGCCGGCCCGCCACCAGATCGGCCGCCGACGAGGCCGGCGAACCCACCGCCAGCACCCGGTGACCGCGCAGTTGGAGCGCGGTGGCCAGCGCCTCGGCCAACAGCCGGTGGTCGTCCACCACGACGAGACGAACACCCATGAGACCCCTCCAGGCCGGCTTCCCGCCCGCAGCCCCGCCCGGCCGGGGAAGTCGGCCGATGACGCTCCATCAGAGCGCATTCCGTACCCGACCTGCCAGACCGTCTCACGGGCCGCCCCGCCGGGTCGTCCCGCCACCCGACCGTGCGGGCACAACGAAAAGGACCCCCGCCCGAAGGCGGAGGTCCTGACCGAGCCCCCATGCGGAATCGAACCGCAGACCTTCTCCTTACCATGGAGACGCTCTACCGACTGAGCTATAGGGGCTTGTTCCCTGTTCTCGCTCCCCGACCCCGCCTTCCGGCCCGGTCCGTTCGCTCGAACAAGGAAGACATTACACGGCCGGGGGGCCGATTGGGAAATCGGTCGCGGCCCTCCTGCCGGGCAGCGCACCCGCCGCCGCCAGGTCCGTTCCGCTGGTCTCCGGCAGCAGTCGCAGGCACAGCAGCGCCACCATTCCCCACGCCGCCAGGTACCAGCCGACCGGCTCCGCCGTCCCGTACGCCTCGGTCAGCCTGGTCGCGATCAGCGGCGTCGTCGCCCCGCCGACCACCCCGCCCAGGTTGTACGTCAGCGCCGCCCCGGTGTACCGCACCCGGGTCGGGAACAGCTCCGGCAGGAACGCCGCCAGCGGGCCCAGCAGGCAGCCCAGCACCACCATCGCCCCCGCCAGCGCCAGGAACATCAGCCCCCGCCGCTCCGTCTCCAGCAGCGGGAACAGCACCAGCCCCCACGCCACCGCCAGCCCCGTCGCCCCCTGCAGCGTCCGCCGCCGGCCCCACCCGTCACTGCGCCGCGCGCTCAGCCACACCGTCACCGCCTTCCCCGCCGCCCCGGCCAGCAGCATCGACAGCACCACCGTGCTCGGCACCCCGAGCCCCGTCGTCGCGTACGCCAGTGCGTACGTGGTGGTCAGGTAGAACAGCGCGTACCCCACCGTGATCGCCCCGCAGCCCACCAGCACCGTCCGCCAGTGCCCGCGCAGCACCTCCACCACCGGCGCCCGCTCCGCCCCGGCCCGCACCTCGCCCCGCGCCTCGCCCCGGAACAGCGGCGTCTCCTCCAGCCGCAGCCGCACGAACAGCCCCACCGCCACCAGCGCCAACGACGCCAGGAACGGCACCCGCCAGCCCCAGGACCGGAACGCCCCCTCGTCCAGCCAGAGTTGCAGCACCAGGAACACCCCGTTGGCGAGCACGAACCCGGTCGTCGGCCCCAACTGCAGATACGCCCCGTACCGCCCCCGCCGCCCCGCCGGCGCGTTCTCCGCCACCAGCAGCGCCGCACCGCCCCACTCCCCGCCCAGCCCCACCCCCTGGCACACCCGCAGCACCACCAGCGCCACCGGCGCCCACCACCCCCACGCCCCGAACCCCGGCAGCACCCCCACCGCCGCCGTCGACAGCCCCATCAGCAGCAGCGACACCACCAACGTGGTCTTCCGCCCCAGCCGGTCCCCGAAGTGCCCGAACACCACCGCCCCCAACGGCCGCGCCAGGAACGCCACCGCATACACCGAGAACGCCGCCAACAGCGCCCCCACCGTGCCGAGTTCGGGAAAGAACACCTCACCGAAGACCAGCGCCGCCGCCGTCCCGTAGATGAAGAAGTCGTAGAACTCGATCGCCGTACCGATCAACGCCGCCGCAGCGGCCCGCCGCATCTGCCCCGTCGCACCCATACCCCCAACCCTGGCGACCCCGCCCCACCCCCGACAGCACCCACCCGAGTGACACCCGCGCTCACCCCACCCCTCACGCCCCCCACCGCGCGGGGCCGCCCCTCACCTCACGTAGGAACCACCGGACGGCCCGGATGACCGCCTCCGCCGCACCACCACCACCGCAACCACCCCGGCCACGACCAGCACCGCCACGCCTGCCGCCACTCCGATGACCAGACCGTTCCCCGCCCGTGACGCCTCTTCCTTCTCCTTCTCACCCGCCCCCTCCTGCGGCACCGCCGCAGGAGGGGCGGAAGCGGGCGGCGGTACCGGGCTGGACGCTTCAGCGGGTGCCGACGGCGCCGCGCTCTCGGTCGGGTCCACCAGGGGACTGACATCGGCCGGTCCCGGATCACCCGGCGTGGTCAGCGCGACGCGCGGACGGACGATTCCATGACCGATGAAGTCGGTCCGACTCGATCCGTCCTTGGGCTTTCCGGCCGTGTTGATCAGCACCCGGGCGATCTGGTTCGGAGCCCAATCCGGATGAACCGACCAGAGAAGGGCCGCCGAGGCGGAGACCAGGGCGGTTGCGTCGGAAGTGCCGTGCTTCTTGCAGTAACCCGATTCCGCGGCGCACGACGTGTAGATGTCCACCCCGGGAGCGGCGATGTCGATCTGAGGGCCGTGCTCGGACTCCTCGGTGGCCGTTCCGGCGCGGTCGGCCGCCGCCACCGCGATGATGCTCGGAAGGGCGGCGGGGTACAGGACGGGATTCCCCTGCTGGCCACTGTTCCCGGCACCCGCGACGACCAGCGCGCCCTTCCCGTTGGCGTACTTCACGGACTTCTCCAGTTCGGCGATGTCTCCCGTGGAGACTCCGGAGGAACCCGCGACCGACGAGACGTTGATGACCCTCGCCCCTTGGTCCGCCGCGAAGGTGATGCCCTGGCTCACCTGATTGAGATAGCCCGATGCATCGATCGGCTGTGCCGGGTCATCATTGATGTTGATCTTGATGGGGAGGATCTTGGCGTCGGGCGCGAGACCGTACGCGCCCTTCCCTCCCAGTCCCTTCCCGGACCCCGCGATGAGACCGGCGATTCCCGTGCCGTGGCCGCTCTTGTCGACACCGACGCCACCGGACAGCCCGCTCATGTCCTTTCCTGCCAGGAACTGACCCGCCAGATCCGGGTGGTCGAGGCGGAACCCCCCGTCGATCACCGCCACGGTGATTCCCCGGCCCTTGCTCGTCTGCCAGATCTCCGGCGCCTTCATGGTGTCCAGGTGCCACTGCTGGTCACGGATCGAGTCCACCGCGACCGCTGGCCCCACCGCGGGCCCTGCCACGATGCCCGCCACCAACAACGACGCGGCGAACCCCCGCCCACGCACACGTACGTTCGTCCGCCGCATCACTGCTCCCTCGTCACTTTCCCCGTCGGGCCCGGGTGCCGGCCCGTGCAGCACTGCCCGGCCACCGGGTGCGGGCCCCGTGGCCGGGCAGTCGTTCCGGACTACTCAATCACGCCCGGATTGCTCTTCGGAGTACCGCTGGTCCAGGTCTCCTCGTCCTCGTGCAGATAGTCGGCCCGACGGCCGCGCTCACGCTCGCGCCGCTCCCCCGCGCCGCCGCCCATCATGCCCGGGCCCATCATGCCGTTCTGGCCCGGCCGGGCCGCACCCTCGGCGGCCGCCGCCCCGGCCGCGGCCGCCCGGTTGCGCAGGCCGCTGCCACCCGGGGTGAACTCCCCGCCGGCCACCGGACCCTTGGCCCCGCCGACCACACCGCCGACGGTCGAGCTGTAGCCCCGACCGCGCGAACCGCCGACCGCGCCACCACCGTGGCCGCCGCCGCCCGGGTGCATCCCGCCGCCCGGACCGCCGAAGCCGCCCCCGCCGGCGGGCCCGCCGGCCCGTCCCTGAGCCGCCTCGCGCGCCCCGAACACCGTCCCGCCGTTGGTCGGTACCGGAGCACCGCCCTTCGCCGGCGGGTTCCCGCCGCCGAAGGTGCTGGTCCGGTTCGGAGGCACCGAGCCCCCGCCGCCGCCCTTCAGCGGCACGGTCCCGCCGGTGAACGGACCGGTACCGCCCATCGGGATCGGCCCGCCCCCGACGAAGGGGCCCGTCCCGCCACCCGGGAGCCCCGGGTATCCGGGGCCGCCGCCCTGAGGGTACGGGGACACCGGCCCACCGCCGGACGGTCCCACCGGCCCGGTCTGCCCGGGCAGCGTCGGCACCGGAGGCAGACTGTCCAGCCCGGTGCTGGGACGGTCCCCGGGGAACGTGACCGGCGGCGGCGTCACCACCCCGGACGTGCCGGGGTCACCCGGCAGCGGCACCGCACCACCGTGCGGCGGGGTCGGAACGCTGTGGCCCGGAGTCTGCGGCGCGTCCGGCACCGACGTCCGGGGACGCGGCGCCACGACGGAACCGCCACCACCGCCGTAACCGCCACCGCCGGCCGGGACGTAACCCCCGCCGCCGTAGCCGCCGCCGGAAGTCCTACCCGTGCCCCCGGAGCCGTAGGATCCACCACCCGGCCCGACCGGAACCTCGGTTCCACCGTCGACCGCCTTCGGGCCGTCGCCGGGGGTGCCCGGCAGCTCGGGCAACTTGAGCCCGTTCAGCTTGGCGGTCGCCGCCTCGTACGCCTGACCCAGCTTCTCCATCTGGTGGATGGCTTCCTGGTGCGCGGTGTCCACCCGCTTCTGCGCCGCCGCGGCCTCCGCATAGGAGACCCAGGTCGGGTCCTCCTTCTTCATGATCGCGTCGGTCGTCGCCGTCGGATTGCCGATGCCGGCGATGCTCAGCGACGAAGGCTTCAGGCACGGCTGCGCGGCATGCCGCTTGACCATGTCGATGTCCTTGGTCGGCACCTCGGGCACACCGGTCTTGGCGCTCCCCAGGGCCTCACCGGCCTGGACCATCGCGTCACCGGCACCCTTGGAGTACTCGCTGATCATCGAGGCCGACTTGTTCAGGTTCCCGGCCCAGGTCTTGAAGTTCTCGGCCGCCGGCCCCTCCCACTGGATCTGCCCGACGTGGGCGGCCAGCGCCCGGCTGAGGTCTTCCAGCACCCGCCCGGCGTCCTTCAGCTGGTTGCCACGGCTGGTCACCTTCGCCGGATCGCTGCCGGCGACCATCGACTTGAGCTGCGGATGGTTGATGCCCTCGAAGTTCGTTCCGCCCGCCATCAGTTACCCCCCGTTCCGGTCGATCCCGCGTACCCGCGCGCCATCAGTAGTCACCGCTCTTCGCGGCCGGCCCGTTGGGCCCGGCGGCCGGGGTGTAGGTGTCCGCGTTCTTCGCGACCGCGTTGACCGCCGTCGTCTGGTGCTCCTCGTTGCTGCCGTAGCTGCCCGCCGTCTGCGCGACCGCCTGGCTCATCTTGTCGATCTGCTCCGCGAACGCCTTCGACAACTGCGAGATCGCCGCATGGGTCCGGTCGTACGCCGCCATCAGCTCCGCGGACTCGTGGAAGCCGGTGCCGAGGTTGCCCGCGGTCAGCTTCTGCTCCTTGATCTTGTGCTGAGCCGCCTCCGAGCCCTCCAGCGAGGCCAGGAGCGCGTCCACCTTCTTCTTGAACGTGGTCAGCGTGTCGAGCTCGATCTTGACGTCCTTGGAGCCGAACGCCGCCACCAGTGCGGTGGCGCTGACGTCGACCTGGACCTGGCCGACCACGCGGCCGACCCAACTGTTGTCGAGCGTCCACGGCTTCACTTCACCGTTGGGGCCGTCGGCCCAGCCCGCGCCGCCCGGTCCAGCCTCGCCTGGCACAGCAATCCACCTCTCCCCCGTGCGCGGCGCGCCCCCGCAGGTCGCCGCACCGCGACACAACGTCAACTACTCACTCCTGCGGCCCCGCACCGTCCACGCCTCGGGACGGGCGGCGCCTCGTTCATCGTAGCCATCGCCTCCGTCGCACCGGCAGGGCCCGCGGCCCGCCCGTACGCGATCGGTACGAACTTGACACGTCCGCTCCGGCGGGCGGCGCCGTTAGACTGGCCGGGTCCGGTCGTCCCGGACGCGTCCTCATCTGCCGCGCAGCGTCGCACAGCAGCGACCCCCGGCCGCCCCTGCCCGCCCGGTCCAGTACCGGCCCGGCCCGGCGGCCCCGCCGCGGATCGGATGGCCCACGTGAGCCGCAACACCGCCGCAGACGCCCCCTGGTGGGCGCGGGCCGCGCGTCCGGCGAGGCCGGTGGCGCCGGTCGCGCCGATGGTGCGGGCCGCGATCGGCATGGCGCTGGCCCTGGCCGCCGGAGTGCTGGCGCACCGGGTGGACCTGGGGGTGTTCGCCGGGCTCGGCGCGATGCACGCCACCATGAACGACCGGGTCGAGCCGGTGCGGCTGCGGGTCCGACGGATCGTCACCGCCGTGGGCGCCTCGGCGCTCGGGATGCTGGTGGGCGGCACGTTGCAGCACTCCGGGGCCGACGGGCTCGCGCTGGGCGCGGCGCTGACCGTGACGGCGTTCGTCTCGGGGGCGGTGAGCGCAACGGGGCCGCGGGGTTCGGCGGCGGGGCTGCTGCTGCTCGTCTCCGCCGCGCTCGGCAGCGGCATGCCGCTGCCGGACCCGTGGTGGGCGGGGGCGCCGCTGATGGCCGCGGGTGCCGCGCTCGTGCTGCTGCTCGGCCCGCCACCGCGCCGGCACAGGGCCCCCGCCGCCGACCCCGCCACCCGGGCGCTCGCCGCCGCGTACGACGCGCTCGGCCGGATGCTCGCCGATCTGGGGACGCCGCGCGGCGCGGCCTCCCGCCGGCTCCTGACCGACCGGCTGAACCAGGTGCAGGACGTGCTTCCGCCCACCCGCCATCCCCACCCCCACCCCCACCCCGGCCAGGAGATGTACCGGGCCGCGCTCGCGGCGACCGAGGCCGCCACCGGTCTGCTCTGGGCCCGGCGCCCGGTGCCGCCCGAGGTCGCCGCCGTCCCGGACCGGCTGGCCCGGGCGGTGGAGCGCGGCGGCGGCGAGGTGGCGGTGCCCGGCTGGGCGCCGGACACGCCGTCCCGGCGGGCGCTGGACGCGGCGCTGCGCGCGGCCGCCGGCACGGTGGCGGGCCGGGCGGCGGCGCCCGGCACGGCGCCGGTGCCGCCGCCGGACCCGTGGCGGCTGCGGGTGCGGCTGGTGTCGCCCGCCGCCGCACGGTACGGGGCGCGGCTCGCGCTGTGCGTGGCGGCCGGGGCGGCGGTGACGACCGCGATGCCGCTGAGCCGCAGCTACTGGGTGCCGATGACGATCGCCTTCGTGCTGAAGCCGGACCTCGGGTCGGTGTTCCTGCGCGCGGTGAGCCGTTCGGTCGGGACGGTGCTGGGGGTGGCGGTGACGGCGGCGGTGCTGGCCCCGGCGCCCGGTCCGTGGGCGCTGGTGGCGATCGCCGCGCTCTGCGTGGCCCTGCTGCCGTACGCGACGGCGGCGCACTACGGGCTGAACACCGTCGTCATGACGCCGATGGCGCTGGTCCTGCTGCAACTGGGCGGGCAGGACGGGGCGGCCGGGTTCTGGCCCCGGGTGCTGGACACCGCGCTGGCCAGCACGATCGTGCTGCTGCTCGGCTACCTGCTGTGGCCCGAGCGGCCGCGGCACCGGATCGAGCCGCGCCTGGTGGCCGCGACGACGGCGCTCAAGGCCTACCTGGACTCGGTCGCCCGGCCGGACGGCCCACAGGACCGCCCACAACAGGACCGCCCACGGCAGGACGGCTCGCAACAGGACGGCCCACGGCAGGACGCCGCACTCCCGACCGGCACACCGCAGGCCCCCCGCCACCACGCCGAGGTGTGGCTGCGCCGCACCGCCTACCGCGCGCTGGCCGACGCCCGGGCCGAGGTGGAGCGGGCGCTGGCCGAGCCGCCCCCGGCGGGGCGCCCGGCCGCCGAGTGGCTGCCCGCGACCGCCGCCCTGGAGCGGCTGAGCGGCGCGGTGGCGGCATTCGCGGCGCAGCGCCGCTACGGCGGCCGGGTGCCGGACCCGGTGGAGGTGGAGCGGGTCCGCCGGGCACTGGACGCGCTGACGGCCGCGGCCCGCGCGCACCGTCCGCCGACCGGGGCGGCGGCGCGTCCGACCCGCCCGCACGACCCGGCGCGCAGCGCGCTGGGCCGGGCGGCGGACGAGCTGGACGCGCTGCTGGCCGACCGCTCCTGAGCCGGGCTCAGACCTGCTCGGCCAGCTCCAGCCAGCTCATCTCCAGCTCCTCCTTCTCCTCCCGGACCGCCCGCAGCTGGGCGTCCAGCTCGGCGACCTTGGAGAAGTCGGCGGCGTGCTCGGCGAGCTGGGCATGCAGCTTGGACTCCTTCTCGTCCAGCTTGGCGATCTGCCGCTCCAGCTTCTGCATCTCCTTCTTGGCCGCCCGCAGGTCCCCGCCGGACAGCGCGGGCGCCCCGGCCTCCGCACCGGCCGCCGGCGCGGAGGCACCGGAGACGGCGGCCGCGGCCGAAGCGGCGGCGGCCGCGGCGGCGGCCATCGCGGTCCGCCGCTCCAAGTACTCGTCGACGCCGTTCGGCAGCATCCGCAGCCGCCGGTCGCCGAGCAGCGCGTAGGTGATGTCCGTGGTCCGCTCGATGAAGAAGCGGTCGTGGCTGATGACGACCATCGTGCCGGGCCAGCCGTCGAGCAGGTCCTCCAGCTGGTTGAGCGTCTCGATGTCGAGGTCGTTGGTGGGCTCGTCGAGGAACAGCACGTTGGGCTCGTCCATCAGCAGCCGGAGCAGCTGGAGCCGCCGCCGCTCGCCGCCGGACAGGTCGCCGACCGGCGTCCACTGCTTGTCCTTGCCGAAGCCGAACTGCTCGCAGAGCTGGCCGGCGCTCATCTCCCGGCCCTTGCCGAGGTCGACCCGCGAGCGGACCTGCTCGACGGCCTGGAGCACCCGGGTGGCCGGGTCCAGCTCGGCGACCTCCTGGGAGAGGTACGCCAGCCGCACGGTCTTGCCGACCTTGATGACCCCGGAGGCCGGCTGGACGTCGCCCTCCGAGGCGTACGCGTCGCGCATCGCCCGCAGCAGCGAGGTCTTCCCGGCGCCGTTGACGCCGAGCAGGCCGATCCGGTCGCCGGGGCCGAGCTGCCAGGTGAGGTTCTCCAGCAGCAGCTTCGGGCCGGCCTTGACCGTCACGCCCTCCAGGTCGAAGACGGTCCGCCCGAGGCGGGCGTTGGCGAACTTCATCAGCTCGCTCTTGTCGCGCGGCTCGGGGACGTCGGCGATCAGCGCGTTGGCGGCCTCGATCCGGTAGCGGGGCTTGGAGGTGCGGGCGGGGGCACCGCGGCGCAGCCAGGCGAGCTCCTTGCGGGCGAGGTTCTGGCGCTTCTGCTCCTCGACGGCCTCGATCCGGGAGCGCTCGGCGCGTGCGAACACGTAGTCGGAGTAGCCGCCCTCGTACTCGTGGACGGAGCCGTGCTGGACGTCCCACATCCGGGTGCAGACCTGGTCGAGGAACCAGCGGTCGTGGGTGACGCAGACCAGGGCGGAGCGGCGGGACTGGAGGTGCCGGGCGAGCCAGGCGATGCCCTCGACGTCGAGGTGGTTGGTGGGCTCGTCGAGGACGATGAGGTCCGGCGAGCCGAGCAGCAGCTTGGCGAGCGCGATCCGGCGGCGCTCGCCGCCGGAGAGCGGGCCGATGACGGTGTCCAGGCCGTCGGGGAAGCCGGGCAGGTCGAGTCCGCCGAAGAGGCCCTCGATGATGTCGCGGATGCGGGCGTCGCCGAGCCATTCGTGGTCGGCGCGGTCGGCAATGACCTCGTGCCGGATGGTGGCGGTCGGGTCCAGCGAGTCGTGCTGGGTGAGGACGGCCATCTGGAGGCCGCCGGACCAGGTGATCCGGCCGCCGTCGGGCTCCTCCAGCTTGGCGAGCATCCGGATGAGGGTGGTCTTGCCGTCGCCGTTGCGTCCGACGACGCCGATCCGGTCGCCCTCGCTGACGCCGAGGCTGACCCCGTCGAGAAGGGCCCGGGTGCCGTAGACCTTCGTGACGGACTCGATGGTGGCGAGGTTGACGGCCACGTGTGCTTCGCTCCTGGGTTCGACGGTCCGGGCTCGGGCGGAGCCCCGGAGCCTCCCAGCCTAGTCGGCCCGCCCCGGGTCCCCGCCCGCTCGGCCGCTCCTCACGCCTCCCCGGCCACCGCGGCCCCGGGGACCGGGCCGTGGGTCGCGTGCGCGGTCCGGCAGGTGCCGGAGGCGCGCAGCGCGGCAGCGACGGTCCCGGCGGCCTCGGCGTCCTTGACCAGGAAGGCGCAGGTCGGCCCGGAGCCGGAGACCAGCGCCCCGAGCGCTCCGGCCTCGGTGCCGGCCCGCAGGGTGTCGGCGAGGGCGGGGCGCAGCGACAGGGCGGCCGGCTGGAGGTCGTTGGCGAGCGCGGCGGCCAGCGCGACGGCGTCGCCTCCGGCGAGGGCGGCGAGCAGGGCGGGGTCGGCGTCGGGGGTGGGCACTTCGGTGTCGCCGGAGCCGGTGCCGGCCTCCTCGCGCAGGCGGTCGCACTCGCGGAAGACGGCGGGGGTGGACAGGCCGCCGTCGGCGACCGCGAAGACCCAGTGGTAGCTGCCGGCGACGGGCAGCGGCTCCAGGATCTCGCCCCGGCCGCGGCCCAGGGCGACGCCGCCGACCAGGGCGAACGGCACGTCCGAGCCGAGCTCGGCGGCCAGCTCCAGCAGCACCTCGGACGGTGTGCCGAGCCCCCACAGGGCGTCGCAGGCGACCAGCGCCGCCGCACCGTCGGCGCTGCCGCCGGCCATGCCGCCGGCCACCGGGATGGCCTTGGCGATGTGCAGCCGGACGTCGGGCGCGGCCAGGCCGTGGTGGTCGGCGAGCAGCCGGGCGGCGCGGGCGGCGAGGTTGCTGTCGTCCAGCGGGACGGCGTCGGCGTCCGGTCCGGTGCAGCTGAGGGTGACGCCCGTGCCGGGCTCGCCCGCCGTCGCCGTCACCTCGTCGCCGAGGGCGACCGCGAAGAAGACGTTGGCCAGGTCGTGGAAGCCGTCGGCGCGCAGGCCGCCGACCCCGAGCTGGACGTTGACCTTGGCGGGTACGCGGACCGTGACGCTCACTGGAAGTCCCCTACTGCGGCTTGTGCTCGGCGATGGCGGCGAACTGCTCGACGGTGAGCATCTCACCGCGCAGCTTGTGGTCGATCCCGGCGGCGGTGAGCGCCTGCTCGGCCCCGGCGGCGGAGCCGGCCCAGCCGGCCAGCGCGGCCCGCAGGGTCTTGCGGCGCTGGGCGAACGCGGCGTCGACGACCGCGAACACCTCCTCGCGGGTCGCGGTGGTGCGGGGCGGCTCGCGGCGGATCAGCGAGACCAGCCCGGAGTCGACGTTGGGGGCGGGCCAGAAGACGTTGCGGCCGATGGCCCCGGCCCGCTTCACGTCGGCGTACCAGTTGGCCTTGACCGAGGGGACGCCGTAGACCTTGTTGCCGGGCTTGGCGGCGAGCCGGTCGGCGACCTCGCTCTGCACCATGACCAGGGTGCGTTCGATGCTGGGGAAGGTCGCGAGCATGTGCAGCAGCACCGGCACGGCCACGTTGTACGGCAGGTTGGCGACCAGCGCGGTGGGCGCCGGCCCGGGCAGTTCGGTGACCAGCATGGCGTCGCTGAACACCAGGTCGAACGCCTCGGCCCGGTCGGGCATCCGGGCGGCGACGGTGTCCGGCAGGTGCCGCGCCAGCACCGGGTCGATCTCCACGGCGGTGACGTGCCGGGCGGTCTCCAGCAGCGCGAGCGTCAGCGACCCGAGCCCGGGCCCGACCTCGACCACCGCGTCCTCCCCGGTCACCTCGGCCGCCCGGACGATCCGCCGCACGGTGTTGCCGTCGATGACGAAGTTCTGCCCGCGCTGCTTGGTCGGCTTCACGCCGAACGCGTCCGCCAGCGCCCGGATGTCCGCGCCGCCCAGCAAGGGGGTCCCCCCGGCCGGGGGCTGGGGGCGGCTGTCAGGGGTGGGATCGGTGGTGCTCACCCGCCAAGGATACGGGCGCGCGGGCCCCTCACAGCTCGACGACCGCCGCGAGGTCGATCTCCACGGGGTAGGGCACGGCCGTCCGCAGCACGCCCTCGTGCTGGGCGACCGGCAGGTAGACGTTCTTCTCCTCGTCCCGGTGGAACTCGTGGACGATCGGGAGGTCGTCGATGCCCCGCTCGACGCGCCAGTAGTACGGGATGCCCTTGTCGGCGTACTGCCCGGGTTTGCGGAACCGGTGTTCGGTCGGATCAGTACCCGAACGCCCGCGCCGTGTTCTCCGCGATGGCACCGGCCAGCTCGTCCTCGGGCAGGCCCAGGGTGCCGGCCATCGAGCGGACCGTGACCGGGATGAGGTACGGGGCGTTGGGGCGGCCGCGGTAGGGGTGCGGGGTGAGGAAGGGCGCGTCGGTCTCGACCAGGATCCGGTCGAGCGGGGTGACCGCCAGGGCGTCGCGCAGCGGCTGGTTGGCCTTGAAGGTGACCGGGCCGGCGAAGGAGAGGTACCAGCCGTGCTCGGCGCAGACCTTGGCCATCCCGGCGTCGCCGGAGTAGCAGTGGAAGACGGTCCGCTCGGGGGCGCCCTCCTCCAGTAGGACGGCGATGACGTCCTCGTGGGCGTCCCGGTCGTGGATCACCAGGGCCTTGCCGTGCCGCTTGGCCATCGCGATGTGGCGGCGGAACGACTCCTTCTGGATCTCCACGCCCTCCGGCCCGGTGCGGAAGTAGTCGAGGCCGGTCTCGCCGACGGCGCGGACCTGCGGCAGCGCCGCGAGCGCGTCGATCTCGGCGAGCGCCGCGTCCAGCGCGGCCCGACCGCCGGGCTCCCGCCGCTGCCCGGACCAGCCGTCCGGGTCGCCGAGGAAGATCCGCGGCGCCTCGTTGGGGTGCAGGGCGACGGCGGCGTGCACCTGCTCGAACCGGGCCGCCAGGTCGGCGGCCCAGCGCGAGCCCGGCACGTCGCAGCCGACCTGGACGACGGTGGTCACCCCGACCGAGGCGGCCTTGGCCAGGCCCTCCTCGGGCGTGCCGGACTGCATGTCCAGGTGGGTGTGCGAGTCGGCGACCGCCACCGCCAGCGGGGCGGGCAGCGGCGGCGGGGTGGACCGGTCGTCGTCCTTCTTCGGCATCAGTCGTCCTCTCCGGCGCTCGGTCGTCCCGCCGCGGTGCCCGGTCGTCCCGCTGCGGTGTTCGGTCGTCCCGCCCCGGCGTGGGGGCGTCCCGCTCCGGCCTCAGGAGGCCGGCTTCTCCTCAAGGCGGGGGAAGAGGATGTCGCCCTTGGTGACGGTGGCGCCGGCGGGCAGCCGGCCCCACTGCGCGGCCTCGGCGACGGTCTGCGCGGCCAGCGGGCCCAGCCCGGCCTCGGCGCCGAGCGAGGCCCAGAGCTTCTCGGCGGTGCTCGGCATCACCGGGTTGAGCAGCACGGCGGTGGCCCGCAGCGACTCGGCGGCGGTGTAGAGGATGGTGGCCAGCCGGTCCCGGCCCTCGGCCGAGTCGTCCTTGGCGACCTTCCACGGCTCCTGCTCGGTGAGGTAGCCGTTGACCTGCTTGACGAAGTCGAAGACGGCCGCGATGCCGCCGGCGAAGTCCAGTTCCTCGCCGATCCTGCGGTCGGCGGTCCCGACCGCCGTCGCGAGGCCCTGCGCGACGGCCTTCTCGGCCTCGCCCGGCGCCGCCGCGGCCGGCAGCGCGCCGTCGAAGTACTTGCCGACCATGGCCGCCACCCGGGAGGCGAGGTTGCCGAAGTCGTTGGCCAGCTCGGAGGTGTACCGGGCGGTGAAGTCCTCCCAGGAGAACGAGCCGTCGGTGCCGAACGGGATCGCCCGCAGGAAGTAGTAGCGGTACGCGTCCACGCCGAAGTGCGAGGTCAGGTCGGTGGGCGCGATGCCGGTCAGGTTGGACTTCGACATCTTCTCGCCGCCGACCATCAGCCAGCCGTTGGCGACGACCCGCTTCGGCAGCGGCAGGCCCGCGGCCATCAGCATCGCGGGCCAGATCACCGCGTGGAAGCGCAGGATGTCCTTGCCGACGAGGTGCACCGAGGCCGGCCACAGCTCGGCGAAGCGCTCCGGGTCGGCGCCGTAGCCGGCCGCGGTGATGTAGTTCTGCAGCGCGTCCACCCACACGTACAGGACGTGCTTCTCGTCCCAGGGCAGCGGGACGCCCCAGTTGAAGGTGGAGCGGGAGATGGAGAGGTCCTGCAGGCCCTGCTCGACGAAGCGCAGCACCTCGTTGCGGGCCGACTCCGGGGCGATGAAGCCGGGGTTGTCGGCGTAGAACTCCAGCAGCTTCGGGCCGTACGCGGAGAGCCGGAAGAAGTAGTTCTCCTCCTCCAGCCACTCGACCGGCTTCTTGTGGATCGGGCAGAGCTTCTCGCCCTCGGCGGCGCCGTCGAGCAGCTCGGCGGGGAGCTTGTACTCCTCGCAGCCGACGCAGTACGGGCCGGAGTAGCCGCCCTTGTAGATCTCGCCCTTGTCGTACAGGTCCTGGACGAACTCCTGCACCCGGGCGGTGTGCCGCTCCTGGGTGGTGCGGATGAAGTCGTCGTTGGCGATCTCCAGATGCTGCCAGAGCGGCTTCCAGGCCTCCTCGACCAGCTTGTCGCACCACTCCTGCGGGGTGACGCCGTTGGCCTCGGCGGTGCGCAGGATCTTCTGACCGTGCTCGTCGGTGCCGGTCAGGTACCAGACCTTCTCGCCGCGCTGGCGGTGCCAGCGGGTCAGCACGTCGCCCGCCACGGTGGTGTACGCGTGGCCGAGGTGGGGACGATCGTTGACGTAGTAGATCGGGGTGGTGACGTAGTACGCGGGGGTGGTGCCCCCGGTGGTGCTGTGCTCTGCAGTGGCCGCCATGGTCCGCAAGCTTAGTCGGGCCCGCGCACCGCCCCGGACGGCCGGGCGCGGGACGGCGGCCCGGGGCTCCCGGAGCGCCGTCCCGGCCCGCCGCCGGAGCCCGGCCCTCAGCCCCGCATCCGCGCCCAGAACCGCGCCCAGCGCCCGCCCGCCGGGGCGGTCCGCACCGAGCCGGGGGGGGGGGGGGGGGGGGCGGGGCGGGGGGGGGGGGGGGGGGGCGGCGGGGGGGGGCGGGGGGGGGGCCCGCCCGCCGCGGGCGGCGCGGGGGGCGGGGGGGGCGCCGGGGC
>NZ_JBIBVJ010000002.1:69530-115836 GCF_043080305.1 Kitasatospora sp. NPDC015120
GCCGCGCGGCCCGGCCCCCCCCCCGCCCCCCCCCGGGGGGGGCCCCCCCCCCGCCCCCGCCCGGGGGGCCCCCCCCCCCCCCCGCCCCGCCCCCCCCCCCCCCGCCCGGCTCGGCGTGCGCGGCGTACCCGGGGGCGTGCTGCCAGGGCTGGTCGGCGGCGCCCACCCGGCCCTCGCGCATGATCCGCACGGTGTGGCCGCCGCAGCCCGGGCAGGTCGGCTTCAGCAGCGGCGACGGCACCCGGACTCCGTTGGCGTGGTACTCGACGACCACGTGCCCGTCCCGGGCCACGTGGTGCTCGATGTCGTACGCCTGCTCCCAGCCGTACCCGCAGCTCAGGCACGCGAAGGAGTAGGCCTCCCGGACGGTCTCGACGGGAGTGTGCGTCCGGCCGCTCGGGCCGGTGCCGCTCGGGCCGGGGTCGCTCAGGGCGTTGCCACCGCGGGGGCTACCGATCGTCTCGCTCATAGCCGTCTCCCAGCGCCCGCCGGGCGCTCGCCCGGCTGGGTCTTTCCATCCCAGGAAATGCCCGGAACACCCCGGGGGATGCCCGTCTTGTGAAGACTTGGAGGCAGGTTGGGAATCCCTATACGAAAGGGTGGGTCCTGTCCGGGAACCTCGACCGAAGCTTCAGCTCGACGGGTGTTTACCCCGGGGCCTTCTCTCCACGGTACGCGCCCGCGAGCCCGGCGGCACATCGTCGGCGAACGGTGCGTACCCGCAGCTCAGCGGCTTGACGCGGGCACTTCAGGAGGGTTCGCCGACCACCCTTCCCGGTCCGGCGGCGGCCGCGTTCTTGACCGCGACGACCGCGTCGA
Organism: Kitasatospora sp. NPDC015120; assembly: GCF_043080305.1. Lineage (NCBI taxonomy): Bacteria > Bacillati > Actinomycetota > Actinomycetes > Kitasatosporales > Streptomycetaceae > Kitasatospora > Kitasatospora sp. NPDC015120. The sequence continues at coordinate 70,350 of NZ_JBIBVJ010000002.1, forward strand.
ACACCTCCCGCTTGGGCAGCGACAGTTCGGACGCGACCGCCGCGATCGCCTCCTTGCGCCGTTCGCCGGCCTCCTCCCGGACGGCCACCAGCCGGGCCAGCTCGGCCGGCGTCAGCTCCTGCGGCGCGGCCGGCGGAGCACCCGCCACGACCACGGTGATCTCGCCCTTGACGCCCTCGGCCGCCCAGGCCGCCAGTTCGCCGAGCGGTCCGCGCCGGACCTCCTCGTAGGTCTTGGTCAGCTCGCGGCAGACGGCGGCGGGCCGCTCGGGGCCGAACGCCTGCGCCATCGCGGCCAGTGCCTCGGCGATCCGGTGCGGGGCCTCGAAGAAGACCATGGTGCGCGGCTCGGCGGCGATCGAGGCCAGCTGCCGGGACCGGTCGCCGCTCTTGCGCGGCAGGAAGCCCTCGAAGGTGAACCGGTCGACCGGCAGCCCGGACAGCGCCAGCGCGGTCAGCACCGCGGACGGGCCGGGCACCGCCGTCACCTTGATCCCGGCGGCGACCGCGGCGGCCACCAGCCGGTAGCCGGGGTCGGAGACCGACGGCATCCCGGCGTCGGTCACCAGCAGCACCCGGGCGCCGCCGAGCAGCGCCTCGACCAGTTCGGGGGTACGCCCGACCTCGTTGCCCTCGAAGTAGGAGACCACCCGCCCGGCCGGGGTCACCCCGAGCGCCTGGGTGAGCCGGCGCAGCCGCCGGGTGTCCTCCGCCGCGATGACGTCCGCGGTGGCCAGCTCGGTGAGCAGCCGGGGCGGGGCGTCCGCGACGTCGCCGATGGGGGTGCCTGCCAGTACCAGTACTCCTGTCACGGGCCCCATCCTTCCAGCAACCGGCCGCCGGGCGCTTTTGGTGACGATTCGGGCAGCTTCGGAGGGACCCTCCGCAGGCTCACGATGCGCCCCTACGATGTGGCGGATGAACGGCGACACGGCGGCGCAGACGCCCACTGGTACAGACCACACCGCGCGGGGTGACGTCGGCGTGCCGGTCCTGACGGACCAGCCGTCACCCGCCCTGCCCGGCCCCCGCGACCCGGACGGCGGCGGCGGCCCCGACGGCCCCGCCGGGCCCGGCGCCGGGCCCGGCGAGCCCCGCGAGCCCGACGACGGCTCCATACCCCCGCCGCGCTCCGCCTGGCTGCGCGGCCTGACCCGCTTCGGCTACGCGCCGGCACCGGCCGTCCCCCTGGCCGAGCGCCTGGTCCCGCCGATGCCGGACGGCCCGGGCGTCACCCCGGAGCGGGTGCCGCCCTCCCCGCTGCTGCTCCGGCTGGGCCTGTCCCTGCCGGAGCCGCTGTGGTCCTGGCTGGTCCGCTGGTCCGGCTGGCTCGGCCCGCTCGCGGTGGCGCTGTTCGCCGGGGTCCTGCGGTTCGGCGACCTCGGCTCGCCGAACGCGATCATCTTCGACGAGACGTACTACGCCAAGGACGCCTACGCGCTCTGGCACGGCGGCTACGAGATCAGCTGGCCGGACGGCGCCAACGAGCGGATCATGGCCGGCGACCCGGTCCCCTACCGGACGAACCCCTCGTACGTGGTGCACCCGCCGGTCGGCAAGTGGATCATCGGCGCCGGGATCCAGCTGTTCGGGATGAACCCCTTCGGCTGGCGCTTCGCGGTGGCGCTGCTCGGCACCCTCTCGGTGCTGATGGTGGCCCGGATCGCCCGCCGGCTGTTCCGCTCGACCCTGCTGGGCTGCGTGGCGGGCCTGCTGCTCTCGGTGGACGGCCTGCACTTCGTGATGAGCCGGTCCGCGCTGCTGGACCTGGTGGTGATGTTCTGGATCCTCGCCGCCTTCGGCTGCCTGCTGCTGGACCGCGACCACACCCGGGCCCGGATCGCCGCCCGTCTCGCGGCGCACGGCGACGGCGGGCCGGACGGGGCGCTCGCCCGCCGGATGAACCTGGGCTGGCGCCCGTACCGGATCGCGGCCGGCGTCTGCGTCGGCCTGACCTGCGCGACCAAGTGGAGCGGCCTGTACGTGGCGGCCGCCTTCGGCCTGCTGACCGTGCTGTGGGACGTGGGCTCGCGCCGGCTGGCCGGCGCCGACCGCCCCTACCTGTGGACGCTGGCCCGGGACGCGGTGCCCGCCTTCGTCTCGGTCGTGGTGACCTCGGTGGTCGTCTACATCACCTCCTGGTGGGGCTGGTTCGCCAGCAGCAACGTGCCGAACCAGGGCGGCTACGGCCGCGACTGGGCGGTCGGCCGCTCCACCGACTACCCGTGGATCCCCGAGGGCCTGCGCGCGCTCTGGCACTACCACTCGACGGTCTACGACTTCCACACCCACCTGAGCGACCCGCACACCTACCAGTCCAACCCGTGGAGCTGGCTGGTGCTCGGCCGGCCGGTCTCCTTCTTCTACGAGTCCCCGAAGCAGGGGGCGGCCGGCTGCACGGTGAACGAGTGCGCCCGCGAGGTGCTGGGCATCGGCACCCCGCTGCTCTGGTGGACCGGCGTGATCGCCCTGGTCTACTGCCTGTGGCGGTGGGCGGCCCGGCGCGACTGGCGGGCCGGCGCGGTGCTCTGCGGCCTGGCCGCCGGCTACCTGCCCTGGTTCGCCTACCAGCAGCGGACGATCTTCCTCTTCTACGCGGTCTGCTTCGTGCCGTTCCTGGTGCTCGCCGTGACCATGCTGGTGGGCGCCGTCCTCGGTCCCCCCGGGGCCTCCCGGGACCGGCGGATCATCGGCGCCGCGGCGGGCGGGCTGGTGGTCCTGCTGATCATGTGGAACTTCCTCTTCTTCCACCCCCTGTACACCGGCGAGACGATCCCGATGGAGGACTGGCGCCGGCGGATGTGGTTCACCACCTGGATCTGACGGCCGCGCCGCCGCCCCGGCCACCGGGGCGGCGCACGGCCCGCCGCCAGGGGCGGCGCACTGTACCGGAGTGGTGTGCGGCACGTACCAGAACCGTCACAAGACCAGGTCCCTTCGTCGGTGCACGGAGCCCGGCTGCCTAGGCTGGGCTCCGAACGCGCATCCGGCCTCCGTCCGGCTGCGGCCCGATCGCCTGACCCTTGGGGGAACATCACCATGCGCAATGGCGCGAAGACCGGCCTCATCACCGGCGTGGCCGTCGCCATGCTCGCCGCCGGCGGCTACGGGGCGTACAGCCTCGTCGGCGGCTCGGACGACAAGGGCGAGGCACCCGCCAAGAAGCAGCGCACCGTGGTCGCCGAGCCTCCGACCGCCGAGCAGGCCGCCGCCGGGCTCAAGGACTTCCTGGACGCCTGGGCGGCCGGCGACCTCGCCAAGGCGGCGGCGCTGACCGACGACCCGACGGCCGCGACCGCCGCGCTGACCGCGTTCCGGGACCAGGTGAAGCCGAGCGCGCTGACCCTGGCGCCGGCCGGCCCGGCCACCCCGGCGGCCTTCGCCTCGGCGACCGGCACCCCCTCCCCCGCCAAGAGCACCGCCCCCGCCGCCACCCCGGCCGCCCCGGGCGACGCCACCGCCACCGACCCCGCGGCCGCCACCACGCCGCCCGCCCCGACCGGGACGCTGATGACCTTCAAGGCGCGCGCCGAGTTCGAGGGCACCAACCGGGTCTGGGACTACAACGGCTTCCTCGGCGTCGTGAAGATGAGCGACAACACCCCGGCCGTGCACTGGGCCCCGTCGGTGATCCACCCGCACCTGGCCGCCGGCGAGACGATCTCGGTGCAGCCGCTGCCCCCGCTGGCGGGCAACGTGGTGGACCGCAACAACAAGCCGCTGAACAGCCCCTCGGTCACCCCGCTGATCGCCACCGCGCAGGCCAAGGTCGCCAAGCTGCTCGCGGACCAGAACAAGGACCAGAGCGACAACGGCACCGGCGTGGTGATCACCAACCAGGCCGACCAGAACGCCGCGCCCGACCGGCTGTTCACCATCGTCGACCCCAAGCCCCCGAAGCCGTTCAAGCTGACCCTCGACGCCACGCTGCAGGCCGCCGCCGAGAAGGCGATGACCGACCTGGGCGGCAAGAAGGGCTCGATCGTCGCCATCGAGCCGAGCACCGGTCAGGTCCTGGCCTTCGCCAACGCACCGGTCACCGGTCTGAACCGGGCCTTCCAGGGCCAGCTCGCCCCGGGTTCCACGCTGAAGATCCTCACCTCCACCGCCCTGCTGGAGGCCGGGATCAACCCGGACACCCCGGTGCCCTGCCCGGTCCTGAGCAGCAACCCGAAGAAGATCCCGAACTCGTTCCCCGACGCGTACCCGAACAACACGCTGCAGCAGGACTTCATGATCTCCTGCAACACGGCCTTCATCGACCAGGGCCTGGCCAGCCTCAAGCCGGGCGCGCTGACCGCCACCGCCAAGGACGTCTACGGCATCGGCCTGAACTGGCAGACCGGCCTGCCCAGCTTCGACGCCGTGGTGCCGGACGCCGGCACCAACAAGGACGAGCAGGCCATGCAGTCGATCGGCCAGGGCAAGGTCCAGATGAACCCGCTGGCCATCGCCTCGATCACGGCCACCGTGCAGAGCGGCACCTTCAAGCAGCCGGTCCTGGTCGCCGAGCTGCCGCAGCAGAAGGCCGCCCGGGACATGACCCCCGACGTCGCCGGCAAGCTGCGCCAGATGATGGCGGCCACCGCCACCGGCGGCACCGCCAAGGACGTGATGGCCGGGATCTCCGACAACGCGGGCGCCAAGACCGGTTCCGCCGAGGCCACCGGCATCGCCACCACCAACAGCTGGTTCACCGCCTACCGGGGCAACCTCGCGGTCGCCGCCGAGGTCGAGGGCGGAGGCCACGGTGTGGACGCCGCCGGTCCCGCCGTCGCCTCGATCATCAAGGCCGCCGGCAACCGCTGACGCCCCCGGCACGACCGCGCCCCGGGCCCGTCCTACCGCCTCGCCGGCAGGGCGGGCCCGGGGCGCGTCAGCAGGCAGGACGGCGGCGCGGAGGGACGGGCGCTCCACCGCCGGGCGGCCAGCCGGGGCCAGATCACCAGCACGGCCGGCAGCGCCAGGTACCCGAACCGCCCGGCCGGCGCCAGCATGAAGGCGATCGCCAGCCCGGCGGCCAGCAGGTCGGCGGCGGCGATCGCGGAGACCGGCGGGCGGGCCAGCAGCCAGACCGTCACCCCGAGCCCGCCGACCGTCAGCAGCACCAGTGAGGCGATGTGCCCGGTGGGTCCGAACCCGGCCAGCACCTTGCCGGGCAGCGGGCTGCCGGCCGGCGTCTGCACCGCGGTCAGCCCGAGCGGGAAACGCACCACCTGCTCGCGCAGTTCCTCGGCCCGCGCCAGGGTGTACGGCACCAGGACGGCGGACGCCGCGCCGAGCGCGGTCAGCCCCGCCCGGGCGGCCGGGCGCCGCCCGTAGAGCCGCCAGAGCAGCAGCACGGCCACCGGCAGCGCCGGCCAGACCGTCCACTTGAGGGTCCCGGCCAGGGCCAGCACCAGCCCGGCGGCGATCGTCCGGTCCCGCTCGGCCAGCGCCATGGCCAGACAGCAGAGCCCGATCAGCGGCAGGTCCACCCCGCCGCCGACCAGCGCCAGCGCGACCAGCGGCGAGGCGGTGAGCACGGCCATCGGCAGCAGCGGCGCGCGGTCCCGGGTGGGCCGCAGCAGCCGCCAGCTCGCCAGCAGGCAGACGACGAAGGCCAGCGCGAACCAGATCCGGGCGTCCCCGGCCAGCCGCGCCAGGACGCTGCCCTCGCCGAGCACGGTGTGCGGCACCCCGAACAGCGACATCGCCGGCAGGTACGGGTTGTAGTCGGTGACCACCACCGGGTGCGGCAGGTACGGGCTGCCGGTGCTGAACAGCAGGTGCGCGGAGCGCTCGACCACCATCACCTCGGACTGGTGGCGGCCCTGCAGCACCAGGACCACCAGCGGCACCAGCACGGCGCCCAGCAGGGCGGACGCGGCCGCGGCCCGGGCGGCGAGGCGCCGCGGCAGCACCACGCAGAGCAGCCCGGCGAGCAGGTAGGCGGGGGCGGCGAGGGTGCCCCACAGCCGCTGGTTGGGCAGGTCGGAGACGAGCGGGAAGCCGGCCGCCCAGCCGGCGGCGACCAGGCAGCCGAGCAGCTGCACGCCGCGGTGCGCGGCGAGTCCGGCCGGGTCCGGCCGGACGCGCGGGGGCGGCGGCCCGTTCTCGCCCCGCTGGTGGGGGAACGGGCGGCGGGCCGGGTCACCGCGCAGCCGGCCGCGCCGGGCGGCGGGAGCGGTGGCGGGAGCGGCGGGGGAGCCGGAGGAGGGAACGGCCTGGGCCGGGGTCGTCGGGGTCGCGCCCCGGCCGGTGAAGCGGCCGCGCGGGCGGGAGTGGCCGGGCGGGCGGGTGCTCACCATGGTGGAAGGTTATGGCCGGGGGCGGTGCCCTGTCGCCATGTCGGCGCAGTCGGTGTGGGCCGGTACGAACGGGGCCGCCCGGGGGTGCGGTCCCCCGGGCGGCCCCCTCGGCGGCGCACCGCGCTCAGCCGACCCTGCTGTCGGTCTCGGCCGGCCGGTCCGCCCGCTCCAGCTTGGAGTGCTTGATGCTGTAGCCGAAGTACACCGCCACCGCGAGCACCAGGGCGATCCCGCCGGCCGCGAAGGTGTCCGCGTGCAGGCCCCTGATCAGGTAGGCGCAGAAGCCGACGCTGAGCACCGGGACGACCGGGTAGCCCGGCACCTTGAAGCCGCGCGGCAGGTCGGGCTGGGTGCGACGGAGCACGATCACGCCGATCGACACCACCGAGAAGGCGATCAGGGTGCCCAGGCTGGTGATGTCGGCGAGCACCCGCAGCGGGACGAAGGCCGCCAGCGCACCGACCCCGAGGCCGACCACGATGGTGTTCCAGACCGGGGTGCCGGAGCGCGGCGAGAGCTCGGCGAAGCGCTTGGGCAGCATGCCGTCGCGGCCCATCGAGTACAGGATGCGGGTCTGGCCGTAGATGACCACCAGGGTGATCGAGAAGATCGAGACGATCGCGCCGACCGCGAAGAGCATGGCCGGCCAGCTCTGCCCGGTGATGTCCTGGAGGATCTGCGCCAGGCCCGCCTCCTGGCCCTTGAACTTCTGCCAGGGCTGGGCGCCGATGCCGGCCAGGGCCACCAGGATGTAGAGCAGGGTGACCACCACCAGCGAGATGATGATCGCCATCGGCAGCGTGCGCCGGGGGTTCTTGACCTCCTCGCCGGCCGTGGACACGGCGTCCAGGCCGATGAAGGAGAAGAAGATGCTGGAGGCGGCGACCTGCACGCCGCCGATGCCCAGCGGCATGAACGGGGTCAGGTTGCCGGAGTGGAAGCCGGTCAGCGCGACGCAGACGAAGAGCAGCAGGATGAGCAGCTTGACGGCCACCATGGCCGCGTTGACCCTGACCGACTCGCTGACGCCGCGGATCAGCAGGAAGCAGACCATGGCGACCAGCAGCAGCGCCGGCAGGTTGAACCAGTGGGTGTCGTCGGGCGCGCCGGTGAGCACCTCGGGCAGCTGGAAGCCGAAGGCCAGGTCGAAGAACTTGTTGAGGTACTCCGCCCAGCTGACCGCGATGGCGGACGCCGAGACGCCGTACTCCATCAGCAGGCAGATGCCGACGGCGAAGGCGACGCCCTCGCCGAGGGTCGCGTAGGCGTAGGAGTAGGACGACCCGGAGACCGGGATGGCGGAGGCCATCTCGGCGTAGCAGAGCGCGGTGAGGCCGGCGGTGACCGCGGCGATCACGAACGACAGGATGACGGCCGGACCGGCCGAGGGCACGGCGCTGGTCAGCACGAAGAAGATGCCGGTGCCGATGGTGGCGCCGATGCCGATCGCGGACAGCTGCCAGAGTCCGATCGAGCGGCGCAGGTGGATGCCGGAACGTCCGCCCTCCTCGGGCGCACCGGCGGGCAGGCCCTCGCGGCCCTCGCTCTCGGCGATCAGGGTGATGACGGGCTTGCGCCTCAGCAGGCGGGCGCCGAGCGTGTTGCTGGCCAAAACGGAGGGTCTTTCTGGGCAGGGGAGGGTGGGAGCGGCCGGTCACCCGACACACCGAAGGTGTCATCGGGGGACCAACCGAACAAAGATGGGTAGTTCCCCGCGAAAGCACCAGTGTCGCAAACGAACAGTCCCGTCGCGCGCATTGTACGAACCGTCGCACCAGCAGGCACAAACCGGACACTTCGCAGACGGCGGATCTCCCTCCGACCGGCTACCGCGGCAGGCCGGAACGGCCCGTAAGGAGCTCACCCGGCCAGCACCGCCTGCATCACCGCGCGGGCGACCGGGGCCGCGAGCCCGCCGCCCGTCCCCTCCGCCGCCCCGCCGTCCGCGATCACCACGGCGACCGCCACCGGCGGCACCGCGGCCGAGCCGGCCGGGGCGGCCCAGGCGATGAACCAGGCGTACGGCGTCCCGCCGTCGTCCGCCCCGGGCCCGGCGGTGCCGGACGTCCCGCCCACCACCGCGCCGGGGATCCGGGCGGTGCGCCCGGTGCCGTTCTCCACCGCGTCGGTCATCAGCCGCCGCACCTGCCCGGCCGTGCCCGGGCCGACCGCCTGGCGGTACACGGCGGGCCGCATCAGCCGCACCGTGGTGCCGTCGCTCCTGGTCAGTGCGTCCACGAGCTGTGGACGCATCACGGTGCCGTTGTTGGCCACCCCGGCGGCGACCATCGCCATCACCAGCGGGGTGGCGGCGGTGTCGTCCCGGCCGATCGAGGAGAGCGCCAGCTGCGCCTCGTCCGTCCGGGTGCCGAAGACGGAGCGGGCCGCCCGCACCGGGATGTCCAGCCGGGGCTCGTTGAAGCCGAACGCCTCCGCCGTCGCGGCCATCCGCTCCGGGCCGACCCGCACGCCGAGGTGGCCGAGCACGCTGTCGCAGCCGAGCGTCATCGCGGTCTCCAGCGACTGGCCGGGCTCCTCGCAGGCCCGGGCGCCGGTGGCCGACGGCGTCGTGGTGCCCGGCAGGACCGAGGGGGACGGCGCGCCGGTCGGCGCCTCGATGTCGGTGACCACCCCGCTCTCCAGCGCCGCCGCCGCGGTGACCACCGTGAAGGCCGACCCGGGCGGGTAGGTCCGGCGCAGCGCCCGGTTGAGCATCGGCTGGTCGGGGTCGCTCTGCAGCCGGTTCCAGGCCACCTGGTCGCCGGCCGAGGCGCCGGCGAAGCTCCCGGGGTCGTAGGACGGGGCGGAGGCCAGCGCCAGGATCCGCCCGGTGGCCGGCTCGATGGCGGCGACCGCGCCCTTCCGCCCGCCGAGCCCGTGCACCGCCGCCTCCTGGGCGGCCCGGTCGACGGTGGTGCGGACGTCCCCGCCGGGGTTGCGCCGCCGGGCGACCGCGTCCCACACCGCCCAGCCGGACAGCCGGGGGTCGGTGCCGGAGAGCAGCGCGTCCTCGGTGCCCTCCAGCTGGCTGTTGCCGTAGGTCTGCGAGGCGTAGCCGGTGACCGCGGCGAACAGCGGGCCGTCGGTGTACGTGCGCTTGAAGTCGAACCGCCCGCCGGTGGCCTCGGAGCCGGTGACGCTGTCGGCGCCCACCCGGAGGTTGCCGCGCGGCTGCGCGTACCGCTCGATGACCGGCCGCTGGTTGGCGCTGTTGTGGTTGAGCTCCTCGGCCCGGAACACCTGCACCCGGGTGGCCTGGGCGCAGAGCGCCACGATCAGCAGCAGGCAGAAGGTGCCGGCCCGGCGCCCGGTGACGGCGATCCCCGGCAGGCCCTGGCGCCCCGGCGGCCCGGCGCCCGGTCGCCCGCCCCCGCGCCGCCGGCTCACCCCTGCTCCCCGGGGACGGGGACGGGGACGGGGACCGGCCGCCGCGCGGCGTCGCTCATCCGCACCAGCAGCGCGACGATGATCCAGTTGGTCACCACCGAGGAGCCCCCCTGGGCGACGAACGGCAGGGTCATCCCGGTCAGCGGGATGAGGTCCAGCACTCCGCCCGCCACCACGAACACCTGGAGGCCGACCAGCGCCGCCAGCCCGATCGCCAGCAGCCGCCCGAACGGGTCGCGCAGCGCGATCCCGGTCCGGAAGCCGCGCGAGACCAACACCGCGTACAGCAGGAGCACCGCGATCAGCCCGGTCAGCCCAAGCTCCTCGCCGATGGTGGCGAGGATGAAGTCGGACCTGGCGGCGAAGCCGATCAGCGCCGAGTGCCCGTTGCCCAGCCCGGCGCCCAGCTCGCCGCCCCAGGCGAAGGCGAACAGGGACTGGGCGATCTGGTTGGCGCCGTGCCCCTCGGCGATCGGGCCGAGCGGGTCCAGCCAGTCGCCGACCCGGCTGTGCACGTGCGGCGAGAGCCACCCCACCCCGACCGCCGCCACGGCGGCCAGGAAGAGCCCGATGACGATCCAGCCGGTGCGCGCGGTGGCCACGTAGAGCATCACCACGAAGAGGCCGAAGAAGAGCAGCGAGGTGCCGAGGTCGGTCTCCGCCACCAGCACCCCGACGAAGGCCGCCCAGATCACCAGGACCGGCGCCAGCACCCGCCCGGGCGGCAGCCGGAACCGCCACACCCGCCGCCCGGTGAGCGCCAGCGCGTCCCGGTGCACCGCCAGGTAGGCGGCGAAGAACACCGCCAGCAGGACCTTCGCGAACTCCCCCGGCTGGAGCGAGAACGGACCGGCGGTGATCCAGATCCGCGAGCCGTACACCGGGGGGAAGAAGACCGGCAGCACCAGCAGGACGAGGGCCGCCAGCGCCCCGAGGTAGGCGTAGCGCCGCAGCCGCTTGTGGTCCCGCAGCAGGAGCAGCACCAGGACGAACAGCCCCACCCCGAGGGCGGACCAGAGCAGTTGGGCGGGTGCCGCGTCGCCCGGGGCGGCCCGGTCCAGCCGGTGGATGACGACCAGTCCGAGGCCGTTCAGCAGCAGCGCGATCGGTAACGGCAGCGGGTCCGCGTACGGCGCCCTCCAGCGGACCGTGCCGTGCGCCAGCAGCGCGAGCACCCCGAGCGCGGCCCCGTACCGGCCCGCGTCGGCGGGCACCGCGCCGTCGACGGTCAGGCCCACCGCGGCGTGGCCGAGCACCGCGGTCAGCACGGCGGCCAGGACCAGCGCGAGTTCGGTGTTGCGCCGGGCCGGCACGCTCCGGCGCGATCGGCCGGCGGTTCCGGTCACGGCGGGGGGTGTCGCCACGGACCGTCCAGGAAGTCGGGGGCTGCGGGGCGTCGGGACGGGGGCCGGGGCGTCACCGGGGCGGACGGGCGCGGGCCCGTCCGCCCCGGTGTGAGCGGCTGTTCCGGCGGGATCCGGGGTCGGGCGGACCGACGGGTCGCGGGCGGGTCAGGCGGAGGCCGGGGCCTGCGTCCGGGAGGCCTCGACGGTCGCCCTCAGGTCGGCCTCGGCCTCGGCGGAGAGCGAGGTCTGGATGATCCGGCCGCCGTGGCGGGCCAGCGCCGGGACGACCTTGTCCGCGGTGGCCGTGCGGACCAGCAGGAACACCGCGGCGGTGCCCGGCTGGAGGTGCTGCCCGACCTGGCGCATGAAGTCGTCGTCCACCCCGATGTCGGTGGTGGCGCCGACCGCGGCCCCGGCCGCCCCGCCGACCGCGGCGCCGAGCAGCGGCATGAAGAACAGCAGACCGATCACCCCGCCCCAGACGGCGCCCGAGGCGGCCCCGGCGCCGGTGGTGCTGACCTGCTGGTGCAGCTTGATCTTCCCGTCCTCGCGGCGCTCGACGACGACCGCGTCCTCCAGCTCGATCAGCCGCTGCTTCTGCAGGGCGACCGCTTCGTCGCGCACCGCCCGGGCGGTGGCCAGATCCGGATAGGCGATCGCGAAGAGGTTGCTCACGGACGGGTCCTTCCCCTGAAGCGGACGTGTCTGCCGGGGCGGGTGCCGGTGCGGCGCCCTCTCCCCGCTCGTCACCCTAACGAGCAAATCCCTATCAATCGACTTTTCACCCGGTGTGTCCCGCATTGCCCGACGCTCCGTCGGCAGCGGGCCGCGCGACCGGCGCACCCCGGCGCCTCCCCGCCCCCGATCGCCCACCGGCGCCCGCGAGTTCGCGCCGGAGGGGCTGCCCGTTCGCGCACCGCCGCACGTTGGCCACGGCGAACTGATGATCCCTAGGATCGGCGGGTGAACACCGGACTACGACGACCGAAGCCCAGGCTCGGCAGCCTGCTGGCCGCCCTGGCGATAGCGGGCGGGGCGCTGCTCAGCGGCCTGCCCGCCCATGCCGACGAACCCTCAACCGGCGCCGCCGGCCGGGAAGCCCCCCGGGTCGACCTCGTCCTGGACGTCAGCGGCTCCATGCGCGAGGCCGACATCCAGGGCAAGACCCGCATCTCGGTGGCCCAGCAGTCCCTGAACGACGTCATCGACGCCCTGCCGTCCGAGACCGAGTTCGGGATCCGCACGCTGGGCGCCACCTACGACGGCCTCGACAAGGCGAAGGGCTGCCTGGACACCAAGCAGCTCTTCCCGGTCGGGAAGACCAACAAGACCGAGGCCAAGACCGCGGTCGCGACCCTGCGGCCGACCGGCTTCACCCCGATCGGCCTGGCGCTGCGCGGCGCCGCCGAGGACCTCGGCAAGGGCGAGACCACCCGCCGGGTGGTGCTGATCACCGACGGCGAGGACACCTGCACCCCGCCCGACCCCTGCGACGTGGCCCGTGAGCTGGCCTCCCAGGGCATCCACCTGGTGGTCGACACCCTGGGCCTGGCGCACGACGACAAGACCCGCCAGCAGCTGCTCTGCATCGCCAACGCCACCGGCGGCACCTACACCGACGTGCGCACCCAGGAGCAGCTCACCGAGAAGGTGAAGCAGCTGGTCGACCGCTCCAACGACACCTACGCGGTCGCCCCGGTCAAGACCGCCGGCACCGACACCTGCGAGTCCGCGCCGGTCCTCGCCCCCGGCGTCTACAGCGACCGCGAGAAGTTCTCCGAGCACCGCGTCTACCGCGTGCCGGTGAAGTCCGGCCAGGAGCTGCGCGCCTCGGTCAGCGTGGCGCTGGACCGCGCGGTGGCCCGGGACTACGGCGTCCTGCTGCAGGCCACCAGCGCCGCCGGCCAGGAGCTGGTCCGCGGCACCGACGCCGGAAGCGGCCGCACCGACGTCGTCTCCACCGGCCTGCGCTGGTCCCCCGCCGACTCCAAGGGCTACGCCACCGCCACCGCCACCGCGTCCGCCTCGCCGAGCGGCAAGCCGGAGACCACCGTCTGCCTGGTGGTCTCCAACTCGCTGGCCCCGCAGCCCGGTGTCGCGGCCGACCCCGGCCTGCCGCTGGAGCTGACGGTCGACCTGACCGCCGCCTCCCCCGCCCCCGACGGCCCGGCGATGGGCCTGGGCCGGGGCTGGATCCTGCTGCTCGTGCTCACCCTGGCCGGCCTGGTGACCGGCCTGCTGTTCGGCTGGATCGCACGCTGGCGCATCGCTGTCTGGCAGGAGAACTGACCATGCGTACGTCCTTCCTCCGCACCGCCGCGGCCGCACTGGCCCTGCTGCCGGCGCTCGCCCTGACGGCCCCGGCCGCCACGGCCGCCTCGCCCTCGCCGAGCGCGAGCGGCAGCCCGGCCCCGGCGAACAAGGCCGGCACCTCGTTCCTGACCGCGGTCAACCTGGCCCCCGGCCAGGACGCCGCGGTCTCCGTCTCCACCGGTGACTACCTCTACTGGGCGTTCGGCGCCGCCGAGGGCCAGACCGCCCGGGTGGACCTCACGATCACCCTCGCCCCGTCCGCCGACCGGCACGACGAGCCGCAGACCTGGAGCGTCGAGGTGTTCGACGGGCTGCGCCGCCGGCAGGCGTGCACCGACGGCGTCCAGACCGCGACCGCCGGGAAGGCCACCGGTTCGCTGGCGCTCAGCTGCACCCTGCGCGAGATCCGCTCCTGGGCCGAGCCGTGGTCCGGCGACCCGCTGCCGGGCAGCTACTACGTCCGGCTCTCGGTCCCCGAGGCCCCGCAGCCCGACCTCGGCCTGCCCGCCTCGGTGCGGCTCCACGTGGCCGCCAAGGGCGACGAGGACAACGCCCAGCCCGAGGGCGGCGAGCTGAAGGCCCCGCTGGTCCCGCCGGCCGGCGGCGGCGCCGCGACCGCCAGGGCGGCGGCCCCCGAGGAGCCCGAGGAGCACTGGTACACCGGCTGGTTCTCCGGCTGGAACAGCCGCTGGTTCTGGACCCTGGCCGGCGGCGCCCTGGCCGCTCTGGCCGGTGTCGCGGGCTACACCCTCACCCGGCACCCGCGCGGCCGCCGTCCGGCCCGCTACGGCGCGGTCCCGCCCCAGTCCGGCGCCCCCCAGCCCGGCCCGTACGCGGGCTCCGGCCAGCCCTGACCCGTCCGCCTCCGCCGAGGGCCGGTCCGGATCCCCCGGGCCGGCCCTCCGCCGTTCCCGCCCGTGATCCCCCTCACAGCCCCCCTTGAGAAGCCTGCGCGCCGCCCGGACTGACCCCCCGTCGGCCGACGCACCCCCACAACGCAGAAGTCCCGCCCGATCAACCGATCGGGCGGGACTTCCGTTGGGTGGAGCTGAGGGGATTCGAACCCCTGACCCCCTCGATGCGAACGAGGTGCGCTACCGGACTGCGCCACAGCCCCAACGAGAAGAAACTCTAGCACCTTTCGGAGGGGGTCCGTGACCACCCCCCTGGTGGGGGCCGTGGGGGCGGCCCCGGGAAAGCGAGGAGGCCCCCGGGGAGGGGGCCTCGAAGCTACTCGTTGGCGGCGCGGGGCCGGGGCTCCGGCGCGGGGGGCTCGGCGTACTGGTCGAACAGCGGGGTCTTCCGGGACTCGGCCGGGCGGCCGGCGGTCCAGGTGCCGGGGGCCGACAGGTCGAGCCCGCGGTTGACCCGGGGGGCCACCGGGGCGGTCACGTAGGTCGGCAGCGGGACGGGCACCGGCTCCCAGGAGTCCGGGCCGGCCGCGCCGCGCTCCCGCATGCCGTCGACCCACTCCTCGTGCTCGGTGGCCTCCGCCACGGCCGAGGCCGAGCCGGCCGCGGCGCCCTCGGAGGCCGCGCGGGCCGCGTCGGCCTCGGTGGCGAGCCGCAGGTGCGGGCGGCCGCGCCCGGCGGGCGCCTCCGCCGCCGGCGCGGCGGACTCCGGGGCCGGTCCGGGGCCGGCGGCCTTCTCCCGGCCGGCCTCGGCGCGCTGCTGCTCGCGCTTGCGCAGCCGCTCGGCGGCCTGGGCCGCGCGGACCCGGTCCAGCTTCACCGCGTACCGCTGGCGCTCCAGCCGGCGCAGGTGGCCGATGTAGAGGGTGAGCAGGACGGCCGGGAGCGCGGGCACCCAGAGGAAGGCCAGTCCGGCCACCGCCGCGACCACCGCGCCCAGCGCGAAGGCCAGGAAGAGGACGGTCACCATGCGGCGCCGGCGGGCCAGCAGCCGCGCCCGGCGCTCGCCGCCCTCCGCGGGCCCCGGACGCGCCTCGGCCCGGCCCGCCGGGCGGGGGGGCGCCGGTTCGTCCGCCGGGCTGCCGGGGGCGGCCGCGGGGTCGCCGGGGGCGGCCGCGTCCCGCTCGGGGGGGCCGTCCTCGCTCTGCTCGTCGTCACGCGGTTCGTCGCCCAGGGCCCGGGACGCCCGCCGCTCCAGCGCCGAACGCCCGGCCAGCAGGCGGATGGCGGTGCTGAAGCGTTCCGTCGGGCGCGCCTCGTTGAGCTCGTCCTGCCTGCGGAGCCACATGGGCACCAGATAGGCGGCCCAGGCCCCTACGATGACGGCGTAGATAAGGCCGCTACTGCTCACGATTCACACCGTACGGGCGTGGAGGAAGGGCCGGTAGCAATTTGGCACGGCGTGTCGTGTGATCAAGCTGATTCTCCGACTATTTTGCCGGTATTTGTGCCCGTCCGTCGCCGCGCCGATGCCATATCGATATTTCATTCGAACATACATTCAATTTCCCGGACGCCGACCCGAGCTGAGGGAGCGCCAGCGTTCCAGCATCCCCTCCGGGACCTCCTCGGCGGTGAGTGCGAACACCAGGTGGTCCCGCCAGTCGCCGTCGATGTGCAGATAGCGCGGCCGCATTCCCTCCGGACGGAAGCCGAGCTTTTCCACCACCCGCCGGCTCGGGCCGTTCTCCGGCCGGATGCACACCTCGATTCGGTGCAGTCCCAGGGTGCGGAAACAGTGGTCCACCGAAAGCGCCACGGCGGTCGGCATGATCCCCCGGCCGGCCACCCCCTCGTCGATCCAGTAGCCGACGTTGGCCGAGCACATCGAGCCCCAGGTGATCCCGCCGACGGTCAACTGCCCGACCAGCCGGCCGCGGTGGAGCACCACGAAGGGCAGCATCCGGCCGGCCGAGGCCTCGCCGCGCAGGTAGCGCACCATCTGCCGGTAGGTCGGGCGCGGGCCCGCCGCGAGGCCGGCCGGTCCGGGCGGCACGGTGGCCTCCCAGCGCCGCAGCCAGTCCCGGTTGCGGCGGCTGACCTCCTGCCACTCGCGCTGGTCGCGGGCCCGGATCGGGCGCAGCACGACGTCCCCCTCGTGGAGCTCTACCGGCCAGCCGGCGTTCAGTGCGCGCTCCCGGAAGCTGGTGCGTCGGGCCGGGGGTGGTCCCCGCCGCCGAGCTGGTCGACGGCGTGGGCGAGCAGCGGGGCCAGGACGGCCAGCCCGTCCCGGACGCCGCCGGTCGAGCCCGGCAGGTTGACGACCAGGGTACGTCCGGCGGCCCCGGCCAGCCCCCGGGAGAGCGCGGCGGCGGGAACCTTCTCCCGGCCGTACGCGCGGATCGCCTCGGGGATGCCGGGGATCTCGCGCTCCAGGACCCGGGCGGTCATCTCGGGGGTGAGGTCGGTCGGCGAGATCCCGGTCCCGCCGGTGGTCAGCACCACGTCGTAGCCGGCCGCCACGGCCTCGCGCAGCACCGCCTCGACCGGTTCGCCGTCCGGGACGACCCGGGGGCCGTCGACCGTGAAGCCCATCGCGCGCAGGCCCTCGGCCAGCAGCGGGCCGCCCTTGTCGGCGTAGACGCCGGCCGCGGCGCGGTTGGAGACGGTGACCGCCAGCGCCCTCATGCGGAGGCCTCCGGGGCGGTCCAGTCGCCGCTCTTGCCGCCGGTCTTGGCGAGCACCCGGACGGACTCCACGGCGGCGCCCTTGTCGACCGCCTTGACCATGTCGATCACGGTCAGCCCGGCCACCGCGACGGCGGTCAGCGCCTCCATCTCGACGCCGGTCCGGTCGGCGGTCCGCACGGTCGCGGTGATCTCCACCGCGTCGTCGGCGACGGTCAGCTCGACCTCGACGCCGGAGACCGCGATCGGGTGGCAGAGCGGGATCAGCTCGGGGGTCTTCTTGGCACCCATGATCCCGGCGATCCGGGCCACGGCCAGCGCGTCGCCCTTCGGCAGGCCCTCGCCGCGCAGCAGCTCCACCACGCGCGGGGAGACCCTGACCCGGCCGGCCGCGACGGCGGTCCGGGCGGTCACGGCCTTGCCGGTGACGTCGACCATCCGGGCCGCGCCCTGCTCGTCGACGTGGGTGAGGCGGTCGCCGGGGGGTGAGGTGGTCACGGGTGGCTCCAGGGGCGCGCAGGTCGAATACCGCGCTACCGTACCGCCCGCCCCGGCCGGGGCGTGGGACGGGCCGCGTCGGTGAGACGGCCCGCCCCGGAGGGGAGTTCACCCGGACGGCCCGGTGCTCAGCCGCCGAGCAGCACCACGTCGACCTCGCTGCCGGCGGGCAGCCCGGTGACGTCCTCGGGCACGGTGATCAGGCAGTCCGCCCTGGCCAGCGCGCCGACCAGGTGCGAACCCGCGCCGCCGACCGGCTCGACCAGGCCGTCGCGCGCCGAGTACCGGCCGCGCAGGAACTGCCGGCGCCCGGCGGGCGAGCGCAGCGCCACCGGGCAGTGCGCCCGGACCACCGGGCGGTGGACGTCCTCGGCGCCGAGCATCGTGCGGATCACGGGGCGCACGAACAGCTCGAAGGAGATGTACGCGCTGACCGGATTGCCGGGCAGCGCCATCAGCGGCACGCCCGCCCCGGGGCCGATCCGGCCGAAGCCCTGCGGCTTGCCGGGCTGCATCCGAAGCCGCCGGAAGTCGACCCCGCCGTACTCGGCGAAGACCTCCTTGACCACGTCGTGGGCGCCGACGCTGACGCCGCCGCTGGTGACGATCAGGTCGGCCCGGCCGAGCTGGTCCTCCAGCACGGCGCGCAGCCGGGCCGCGTCGTCGGGGACGCCGCCGACCCGGTAGGCGATCGCGCCGGCGTCCAGGGCGGCGGCGGTGAGGGTGAAGCTGTTGGAGTCGGTGATCCGTCCGGGGCCGACCGGCTCGCCGGGCTGGACCAGCTCGCTGCCGGTGGAGAGCACCACCACCCGCGGGCGCGGGCGGACGGTGGCGGTGGCCCGGCCGACCGCGGCGAGCAGGCCGAGCTGGGCGGGGCCGAGCCGGGTGCCGGCGGCCAGCACCCGGCTGCCGGCCTCCACGTCGCTGCCGCGGCGGCGGATATGGGCGCCCTCGGCGACCGGGCGCAGCACCCGGACCTCCTCGCCGCCGGACGCGGCGGTCATCGCGTCGGCGGGGCGGCCGGTGCCGGTGCCGCCGTCGGTCCACTCGACCGGGGCGACGGCCTGGGCGCCGGGCGGGACGGGTGCGCCGGTCATGATCCGGGCGGCCTGGCCGGGGCCGACCCGGGGGAGGTCGCCGGCGCCGGCGGCGATGTCGCCGACCACCGTGAGCACCGAGGGGTAGGCGTCGCTCGCGCCCACGGTGTCGGCGGTGCGCAGGGCGTAGCCGTCCATCGAGCTGTTGTCGAAGGGCGGCAGGTCCCCGTCGGCGTGGACGTCCTCGGCCAGCCGGCAGCCCTGGGCGTCGAGCAGCTGGAGCTCGATCGCGGGCAGCGGGCCGACGGCGGCCAGGACGTCGGCGAGGTGCTCGTCCACGGTCCACAGACCGTCCGGACGGGCGGCGGAGGCGGAGCGGGCCGCCGGGTCCGCGGAGTCGTCGCAGCAGGCTGCGGGGGTGGTACCGCTCTCCGTGGACCCGGTCATCGGCGCACTCGCTCTCTGTCGGTGTGTCAGTCCTGCAGCTCGGAGGCGACGAACTCGCGCAGCCAGCTGCGGAAGTCCGGGCCGAGGTCCTCGCGCTCGGAGGCCAGCCGGACGATGGCGCGCAGGTAGTCCGCGCGGTCGCCGGTGTCGTAGCGGCGGCCCTTGAAGAGCACGCCGTGCACCTGGCCGCCGGTCTCGGCGGAACGGTTGGTCAGCTCGCGCAGGGCGTCGGTGAGCTGGATCTCGCCGCCGCGGCCCGGCTGGGTCTCGCGCAGCACGTCGAAGACCGACGGGTCGAGGACGTAGCGGCCGATGACGGCGTAGTTCGACGGCGCGTCGGCGGTGTCCGGCTTCTCGACCAGGTCGGTGACCTGGAACACGTCCTCGCCGAAACCGTTCGGCTTGACCGCGGCGCAGCCGTAGAGGTGGATCTGGGAGGGGTCGACCTCCATCAGCGCGACGACCGAGCCGCCGAGCTCCTGCTGGACCTCGATCATGCGGGCCAGCAGCGGGTCGCGCGGGTCGATCAGGTCGTCGCCGAGGAGGACGGCGAAGGGCTGGCCGGCGACGTGCTGCTCGGCGACCGAGACGGCGTGGCCGAGGCCCTTCGGGTCGCCCTGGCGGACGTAGTGCATGTTGGCGAGCTCGACGGACTCGCGCACCCGGCGCAGCCGGTCCTCGTCGCCCTTGCGGGCGAGCAGCTCCTCCAGCTCGTAGGCCCGGTCGAAGTGGTCCTCAAGGGCGCGCTTGTTGCGGCCGGTGACCATCAGTATGTCGGACAGGCCGGCCGAGGCCGCCTCCTCGACGACGTACTGGATCGCCGGCTTGTCGACGACGGGCAGCATCTCCTTCGGAGTCGCCTTGGTGGCCGGCAGGAATCGGGTCCCCAGACCGGCCGCGGGGACCACTGCCTTGGTGACCGGGGGACGGGAGTTCGTCGTCGTCATGCGTTTACCTTACTAAGGCACGTATTTCGCCTGACCGGGCGCAGTTGACCGATGCTTGGGCAGCACGTCGCCGGACCCGGCCGCGATGGCAGGCATAGGGGTCGTGGCGGACGGGGCGAGGGGGTCCCCTCCGACACAGGGCGACAGACTACCCGCCTTTTCCGAACGGTCACGTTCGGCTGCGAAGACTCCTTCCGGCCGTAGCGGAACAGCCGTCTTCGCGGCCCCCGGAGCGCCCCCTTGAGCGGCCCCCTGAGCGCCCCTTTGAGCGGCCCCCGGGGCGCCCGCCGGACAGGCCCCGGAACCGGCCGGCCGCCAGCAGTCCCCGCCGGCCGCGCGGGCCGCCGCGAGGGCCCGGTCGGCGGCCCGCAGCAGCACCGCGGCGTGGGCGCCGTCCCCGGGCAGCACCGCCAGCCCGGCCGCGGCGGTGAGGCCGTTGCCGTGGGGGCGGCGGCCCTCCCGGTCCCCGGAGGACCAGTCCAGCAGCAGGTGGCGGCGGACCGACCAGACCAGCCGGTCGGCGACCTGGGCCGCGCCCTCGGCGCCGGTGTCCGGCAGCACCACGAGGAACTCCTCGCCGCTGCAGCGGCCCAGGGTATCGGAGCGGCGGATCTCCATGCCGAGCCGCTGGGCGAGGTCGCGCAGCACCGTCCCGGCCCGGGCCCGGCCGTGCTCGGCGACCACCGCGTCGAACCCGCTGATCTCCAGCAGCAGGACGGCCAGCGGGCGCGGTCCGTCCTGCTGCTCGTGCTGCTCGGCCCGGCGGGCCCGGTCGATCTCCCGGTCCAGGGTGAGCTGGAGGTGCCGGTAGTTCCAGACGCCGGTGACCGGGTCGCAGGAGGCGGTGCGCTCCAGCTCGGCGCAGCGGGACTCCAGCGCGGCGAGGCGCTCGCGCAGCGCGGCCTCGCACCGCGCCGCCCGGGCCGAGCCGCGCCGCAGCCGGCTGCCGAGGACGGTGGCGCCGGCCAGCGCGGGGGCGCTCACCGCGGCGAGGGCCTGCACCAGCAGCGGGGTGGACATCGAGGGGGTGCCTTCCGCGTGTCAGGCTCTGGGCGTCCCGGTCGCACGGAGGCCGGGGGTCCGGAGCGGTCGAGGTCGGAACGGTCGGGGTCGAGCGGTGGAGGAGCGGTGGACCATCCCATGCACAACGAGAAGAGCGCGCTGAGGACACGGCTGCTGTCCGAACGGCGGGCGCTGGCTCCCGGGGACCGGGAACGGGCCGCCGAGGCGCTGGCCGGGCACGCCGGCGAGCTGGCGGCCGCCGCGGCCACGGTGGCGGCGTACGTGTCGGTGGGCGCCGAGCCGGGCACCCGGCCGCTGCTGGACGCGCTGCGGGCGCGCGGGGTGCGGGTGCTGCTGCCGGTGCTGATGGCGGACAACGACCTGGACTGGGCCCCCTACGAGGGCCCGCAGGCACTGGCCCCGGCCGGGCGCGGGCTGCTGGAGCCGGTCGGCGGGCGGCTCGGCCCGCAGGCGGTGACCGAGGCGGGCCTGGTGCTGCTGCCGGGTCTCGCGGTGGACCGCCGGGGGCTGCGGCTGGGGCGCGGCGGCGGCTCCTACGACCGGGTGCTGGCCCGGCTGGAGCGCTCCGGGGCGCGGCCGGTGCTGGCGGTGCTGCTGTACGAGCACGAGCTGCTGGAACGGGTGCCGGCGGAACCGCACGACCGGCCGGTGCACCTCGCCCTGACGCCCTCGGGCACCCACCGGCTGGGGTGAGCGGGCGGGGACCGCACGCCGACGGCCCCGCCCCGGGGATCCGGGGGCGGGGCCGTCGGGACCGGCCGCGGCGTCAGCCGTTGGTCAGCGTCAGGCGGTGCTTGGCCGCCTTGTCGACCGCGTCGGGCGAGTAGGCCCAGGTCAGCAGTTTGCCCTTGAGCCAGAGATCGGTCTGGTCGTTGTAGTTCTCGTGGAACGCGTGCCCCGAGGCGCCGCCGACGTTGATCCAGCGGGAGGCGTCGAGGTCGTTCAGGTCGATCACCATGCGCATCGACGGGATCCAGTCGACCTGGTACCCGGCGGCCGCGTTCCAGCCCGCCGCGTCGACCGCCGCCGAACCGCCGGAGAGGCGGTACGGGCCGCGGTTGAGCAGCTTGTGGACGGCGCCCGAGGCGATCGAGGAGTCGTCCGAGCCGAGGGTGCGCTCACGGAGCTCCAGCTTGTGCAGCCGGCCCCAGCTCCAGGTGGTGATGTCCTTGGTGAGCAGCGAGGTGAGCTCCTGGCGGGCGTTGGTCATCGCCTCGCGCAGCAGGTTGTCCAGGCCCTTCTGCTCCTTGTGCTGGGAGTCGATGTACGTCCACCAGCCGCTGTCGGGCTTCTCCAGCTGCTGGCGCACCACCTCGGTCCAGCGGTCGCCGCCGTCCGGCTGGGCCCGGCCCGGGTCGCGGGTGCCGCACTCGGTGACGATCCTCGACTTGCTGTCGGGCTTGGTCGGGTCGGCCTGCTCGCGGACCAGCAGGCAGTTGTCCTCCGCCCGCAGGTCGGCCGGGAACTTCTGGCCGAAGGCCAGGGTGAGCAGCTGGCGCCAGACGCCGTTGTAGTAGGCGGCGGCGGCCGAGTCGGCGTCCTGGTGGTAGTTCCAGTCCTTCAGCAGGTCCTGGGCCTCGCGCACGTAGGGGTCGTCGATCTCGACCTTGAGCAGCATCGGGACCAGCGTCTTGGCCAGGACGCTGGTGTTGTCGAGCTGCATCTCCTGCATGTCGTCCGGCGAGATCTTGCCGTTGTTCTTCAGCCGGGCCTCGATCTGGTCGGTGATCTCCTTGGCCCGGGTGCCGTACTCCCAGTCGGTGGTCAGCGAGGGCTTGTACGAGGCGTCGACGACGGCCTGGTTGGCGGTGACGATGTAGCCGCTCGCCGGGTTGAGGCTCCACGGCAGGGCGCTGAACGGGACCGGGTCCTTCTTCCACTGGTAGGCGGAGTCCCAGCCCGGCGCCGGGTAGCGCCCGTTGCCCTTGCCGCGCACCGGGATGTGGCCGGGGGCCTGGTAGCCGATGTTCTTGGCGTCGGCGTAGATGAGGTTCTGGGCCGGGACGGCGAAGTCGGCGGCGGCCTTCTGGAAGTCCTCCCAGCCCTTGGCGCGGTCGAGCGCGAAGACCGCGTCCATGGTCTTGCCGGGGATCAGCGCGGTCCACTGCAGGGCGACGCCGTAGCCGCCGGTGCCGCGGTCCGGGGCGGAGGCGCCGTTGGGCGCGTACTTGCCGACGTTCTGCTGCTCGGTGCTCGGGTCGGAGATCAGCGGGGCGCCGGTCTTCGTGGTGCGCACCGTGATGGTGCGGTCCTCGCCCCCGGCGACCTTGATGGTCTCCTTGCGGAGCTCGAACCTCTCCTCCTTGCCGTCCACCAGGTAGGTCTCCGGGCCGGTCACCTTCTCCAGGAAGAGGTCGGTGACGTCGGCGCCGAGGTTGGTGAGGCCCCAGGCGATGTCCTTGTTGTGGCCGATGACCACCCCGGGCATCCCGGCGAAGGTGAAGCCGGAGACGTCGTACTGGCAGGTCGGCGAGACGGCCCGGCAGTGCAGGCCCATCTGGTACCAGACCGAGGGCAGGCCCGGGCCGAGGTGCGGGTCGTTGGCGAGCAGCGGCTTGCCGGTGGTGGTGTGGCTGCCGGCGACCACCCAGGAGTTGGAGCCGATGCCCTGGCCGTTGCGGCCGAGCAGCTCGGGCAGCGCGTCGATCCGGTCGGTGACGTCCTTGAGCAGCGCCTTCGTGGCGGCCGAGCCCTGGGTGGTGCCCGGGGCGGTGCCGGAGCCGGCCGTGCCGGAACCGGCGGCCGGGGCGGTGCCGTCGGCGGGCTTGTACGCGGAGCCGTTGACGGTGCCGGTCTTCACGATCGTGCCGTTGCGGGCGTACGGGTACTCCGGGTACAGCTCCTCGATCTTCTCGGGGCTGAAGTCCTGGGCGAGCAGCGAGCGGTCGATCTCCTCCTGGAGGTTCCCGGAGAGGTCCCAGGCCATCGCCTTGAGCCAGGAGACCGAGTCGACCGGGGTCCACTGCTCGGGCTCGTAGTCGCCGTTGACGACGCCGAGCAGGCCGTACTCCAGCGAGGCCGAGGAACCGCCCGGGTGCTCGGCGAGCCAGGCGTTGACGCCGTCCGCGTAGGCCTGGAGGTTCTTCTTGGTGTCGGGGGTCAGGACGGTGTCGAACTCCTCCTGCGCGATCCTGCGCCAGCCCATGGTGCGGATCATGGAGTCGGTCTCGACCTGGCTGTCGCCGAACATCTCGGAGAGCCGGCCCGCGGTGATGTGCCGCCGGACGTCCATCTCCCAGAAGCGGTCCTGGGCCTGGACATACCCCTGGGCCCGGAAGAGGTCCTCGGAGGTGTCGGCGTAGAGCTGCGGGATGCCGTTGGCGTCGCGCTTGACGTCGACCGGCGCGCTCAGGCCCGCCAGCTTGACGCTGCCGTCGACCTCCGGGAAGGACGCCCGGACCGCGGCCACCCCCCGGTAGCCGCCGTAGCCGGCGCCGGCCACCAGCAGGACGACCAGCACGATCACGATCAGACGGGCGCGCCGGAACTTCTTGGAGCGGGGCATCTGGGTCCTTGCGGTCCTCACTGGGGGGCGGGCGGACATGTCAAGAGCACGTGGCCGTGACAGTGCACCACATTAGGCCGCCCCGGCTGGCGGCCGTGCACGGGGGACGCTCACGGTGGGATCGGGCGAGGCGGGAGACGGGAGGTGAGGGAGTGGGTGAACGGTGAACTTAAAGATATGGCAAAATGTTAGACTGAGTAACGATCCGCAAGGGGAGCAATCGCCGCTTCCGGCCTCCGCCCCTGTCGGTACCCCGTCCGCCCGCTGCCACGTCCGAGGTGCCCCTGCGTGAATGTCGACCACCTGAACCAGCTGCTCCTCGAATTCTCCGTGATCCTGCTGGTCGCGGTGGTCGCCGTGCGGGTGTCCACGAAATCCGGCCTGCCCAGTCTGCTGATCTACCTCGGCATCGGCGTCGCGCTCGGCCAGAACGGCCTGGGCATCTCCTTCAACAACGCCGAGCTCACCCAGGTGCTCGGGTACGCGGCGCTGGTGGTGATCCTGGCCGAGGGCGGCCTCAAGACCAACTGGCGCGAGGCCAGACCGGTGATGCCGGCCGCCACCGTGCTCGCCACCGTCGGCGTCGGGATCAGCGTCGCCGTCACCGCGGCCGGCGCCCACTACCTGGTCGGCCTGGACTGGCGGACCTCCCTGCTGCTCGGCGCGATCGTCTCCTCCACCGACGCCGCCGCCGTCTTCTCCGTCCTGCGGACGGTGCCGCTGCCCCGCCGGCTGACCGGCCTGCTGGAGGCCGAGTCCGGCTTCAACGACGCACCCGTGGTCATCCTGGTCGTCGCCTTCGCCACCGTCGGCGCGCACGACTCCTGGTACGTGCTGCTCGGCACGATCGTCGCCGAGCTGGCGGTGGGCCTGGCCATCGGCCTCGTGGTCGGCAAGCTCGGCGCGTACGGCGTCAAGCACGTCGCGCTGCCGTCCTCCGGCCTCTACCCGATCGCCGTCATGGCGCTCACCGTGCTCGCCTACGCCGGCGGCGCGCTGCTGCACGGCTCCGGCTTCCTCGCCGTCTACGTCAGTGCGGTGGTCCTCGGCAACGCCAAGCTGCCGCACGGCCCCGCCGTGCGCGGCTTCGCCGACGGCCTGGCCTGGATCGGGCAGATCGGCATGTTCGTGCTGCTCGGCCTGCTCTGCACCCCCGAGTCGATGGGCTCGGCCGTGGTGCCCGCGCTGGTGATCGGCGCGGTCCTGGTCTTCCTCGCCCGGCCGCTCTCGGTGGTGCTGACCCTCACCCCGTTCAAGCTGCCGGCCCGCGAGCAGGCCCTGCTCAGCTGGGCCGGACTGCGCGGCGCGGTGCCGATCGTGCTGGCCACCATCCCGCTGGTCTCCGGCGCGCCGCTGGCGCAGGACGTCTTCAACATCGTCTTCATCCTGGTCGTGGTCTTCACCCTGCTCCAGGGCCCCACCCTGCCCTGGGTCGCCCGGGCCCTGCGGATCGGCGAGGGCTCGATGGGCCAGGACCTCGACATCGAGTCCGCGCCGCTGGAGAAGCTGCACGGGCACCTGCTGTCGGTCGCGCTGGCGCCCGGCTCGAAGATGTCCGGCGTGGAGGTCGGCGAGCTGCGGCTGCCGGCCGGCGCGGCGGTGACCCTGGTGGTGCGCGAGGGGAACAGCTTCGTGCCGGACCGGACCACCGTGCTGCGCGGCGGGGACGAGCTGCTGGTGGTGACCACCGACGAGGTCGGCGAGGCCGCCGAGCGGCGGCTGCGGGCCGTGGACAAGGGCGGCAAGCTGGCCGACTGGCTCAACGGGCGCGGCGGCTGAGGCCTCACCGGGTGTTCACCCCGGCGTCACGGGACACGTTTGGACCGGTCCTGTAGAGTCGGGGTGAGCGCGCTTCTACGCGCGTAAATTTCGCTATCGGTGGAGACACCGAACCCCAGCACCTGCCTGAAGCAGAGTTGGCGCGACCGCTCGGCGGCCGCGGCCCGGCCCCGGCCCACCGCCGGACCGGCCCGGTATCTACCCCGGTCGACGCGCGAGAGGACGACTCTCGGCGCCGTCGGGGCCACCCCATGCCCTGCCGCGCTACCAGGCAGCAGGAAGGACCGACCGTGACGGCCCGCCGAACGGTCGAGAGCGTCGAGGACGCCCGGGACACCGCGCCCCCGCGGAGCAGCACGGAGAGCAGCCCGGAGCACGCCGCCGCCGTGCCCGCCCGGGTCGGCTACGGGGCGCTGCTGCGCACGCCCGGCGTCTGGACGTTCCTCGTCCCCGCGCTCGTCGCGCGGCTGCCCTACGCGATGCTCGGCATGGGCATCCTGCTGCTCGTCAAGGACACCCACGGCTCCTACGGCACCGCCAGCACCGTCGCGGCGGTGGCCGCCGTCGCCCAGGCGCTGGTCGGCCCGCAGACCGGACGGCTCGCCGACCGCTACGGCCAGGCCCCGGTGCTCGTCCCGACCGTCGTGGTGCACGCCCTCTCGGTCGGCGCGCTGATCGCACTCGCGCTCGGGCACGCGCCGGCCTGGAGCCTCTTCCTGGCCGCCGCCCCCGCCGGGGCGAGCGTCCCGCAGATCGGCGCCATGGTCCGGGCCCGCTGGATCTCCACCTTCTCCGCCGAGGGCGCGGCCGCCGCCCCCAAGGTGAGCACCGCCTTCGCCTTCGAGTCCGTGACGGACGAGTTCACCTTCGTGATCGGCCCGATCCTGGCCGCCGCCGTCGCCACCTCGGTCAGCCCCGCGGCCGGGCTCGCCGCCGAGGCCGCGCTGACCCTGGCCGGCGGCCTGGCCTTCGCCGCCCAGCGGCGCACCGCGCCCGCCCGGGTGGTGCGCGAGCCGGGCGTCCGGCAGGCCTCCGCGCTCGCCTCGCCCGGCGTCCGGCTGCTGGCCGGCACCTTCCTCGGCGTGGGCACCGTCTTCGGCGGCATGCAGGTCTCGGTGAACGCCTTCGCCGACTCGGTCGGACAGCACGGCGCGGCCGGCACCGTCTACGGCGTCTTCGCCGGCGGCTCGATGGTCGCCGGCGTGCTGTACGGCGTGATCGCCTGGCGGCGCTCCGTCCAGCAGCGGATGATCCTCGGCTACGCCCTGCTGGTGCTGGGCTGCTCGACCCTGTGGGCGATGCCGAACCTGGTCGCGCTCTCGGTCGCCGGGCTGGTCTGCGGCCTGGCCATCGCGCCGACCCTGATCAGCGGCTACACCCTGGTCGAGACGCTGGTCGAGGACGGCGCCAAGACCGAGGCCTTCACCTGGCTGACCGGCGCCATCGGCCTGGGCCTGGCGACCGGCTCGACGGCCGCCGGGCAGCTGATCGACGCGCACGGTCCGTCGGCCGGGTTCCTGGTGCCGGTGACCGGGGCCGGGCTGGGCCTGGTCGCGCTGGTGACGCTGCGGGGGCTACTGGTCCCGCGCGGCGGGCGGGGCGCGGTGGCCGCGGGCTCCGCGGAGCGCGGTGCGCCGGGGCGGCTGGTGGGCGCGACCGAGGGCTGAGGCGGCGGCCGGGGCGGGCACCCGCCCGGACTCATCTCACATTCGAGTCGCTGGACTGATCCACCGGAATGCCGCATCATTGACCATCGTTAGCACTCATCAGGCGAGAGTGCCAGGAGGAAGACAAGTGCCCACGTACCAGTACCAGTGCACCGAGTGCGGCAACGGCCTGGAGGCGGTGCAGAAGTTCACCGACGAGCCGCTGACCACGTGCCCCGACTGCCAGGGACGGCTCCGCAAGATCTTCTCGGCGGTGGGCGTGGTCTTCAAGGGCTCCGGCTTCTACCGGACCGACAGCCGCTCCTCCTCCAGCAGCTCGGTGGGCGGGGGTTCGTCCTCGTCCTCGTCGACGCCGGCCGCCTCGTCCTCGTCGTCGGGCTCGTCGTCGAGCTCCTCGGCCCCCGCCGCGAGCGCCGCTCCGGCGGCCGGCTGACCCCGGCCGGGCACCGGCCACAGCGTCCCGAACGGCCCGCCGTCTCCCGCTTCCGAGCGGGTGCGGCGGGCCGTTCGTCGTCTCCGGGGGCGTTTCCTCACTCGTCGGGGTGACAGCCGTCATCCACAGCCCCGGGTTTTCCACAGGCCGGGGAAAGCGGCTACCGGCCCGGGCGCGGGCCGCCCAGAGTGGCGGTCACCGGAACCCCGAAGCCGACCCTGGAGGTGCCCGTGCGCACCGGTTCGCCCGCCCTGTCCCCCCGTCCGCTGCCGGTCCCGCCGCTGCCCGCGCCGAGCGTCCCGCCCCGGCAGCCGGTGCCGCCGTTCCCGCCGATCGGCGGCCGGGCGGGCCCGCGCTGCCGGCTCCGGCGAGTGCTGCGCTACCGCGCCCCGGTCCCGCTGGTGCTGCTGTTCGCGGTGGCGGCCGCGCTCACCCTCGGCCCCGCCCGGACGGGCCCGCCGGCACCGGGGACGGCGCCGCCGGTGGTCCGAACGGGTTGTCCGTCGGAGGCGGGAGAAAATCACCCGTGACCGGCCGACGACTCCGTCGTTCACGCGGCATGAAAGGCTTCAAGGAATTCCTGCTGCGCGGAAACGTCGTCGAACTGGCGGTCGCCGTGGTCATCGGCGCGGCCTTCACCAACATCGTCAACGCCTTCGTCAAGGGCGTGATCAACCCGATCGTCGGGGCGTTCGGAGCCAAGGACCTCGCGTCCTACAGCTCCTGCATCAAGGGCCCCTGCGAGGTGTCGGCCACCGGCGAGGTCACGACCGGAATCCTCATCCTCTGGGGCAATGTGCTGAGCGCGGCGCTCCAGTTCCTGATCACCGCGGCCGTCGTCTACTTCTGCCTGATCCTGCCGATGACCAGGTTCACCGCCCGGCGCAAGACGCTGGCCGAGGTCCAGGCGGAGGCCGAGGCCAAGGAGGTGCTGCTGCTCACCGAGATCCGCGACGCCCTGGTCACCCGGACCGGCTGAGGCCGGGCCGGACCGGTCCGGCGGGCCGGCGGTCAGTCCCCGTGGTGCGGCGGGCGCTGGCTCAGGTACCAGTCCAGGCCCCGGCCACCGCTCTGCCCGGCGCCGGGGCGGTCGCCCCAGCCCGCGTCGGTGTCGTCCCGGGACTGCCGCTCCAGCGGGTCGCCGAAGACCAGCCGGGCCTTCGCCGCCCTCCGCGACCGGTCCGCCGCCGTCTCCCCGTTCACCTTCTCGTCCGCCTTCTCGTCCGCCACCTTCTCCTCCACCGCTCTCGTCCTTCCCCCGCCGACGTCCCCGCCCGCTGCCACCAGCCTAGAAGGCTCCCGGCATGCCGGCGGGGGCCCGGGGGGGGGGGGGCCCCCCCCCGCCCCCCCCCCCCCCGGCGGCCCCGCCCCCCCCCCCCCCCGGGCCGCGCCCCCCCCCCCCCCGCCCCCCCCGGCCGCCGTCACCCCTCGCGCCCGCGGCCCGTCCAGCCCCGTCAGGCCGCTTCGAAGCCCGCATGGTCGGCGATCTTCTTCAGCTCCGCCAGCGCGTGCTTCTCGATCTGGCGGATCCGCTCACGGGTCAGTCCGTGCTGCTTGCCCACCTCGGTCAGGGTGCGCTCGCGGCCGTCCTCCATGCCGTACCGCGACCGGATGATCGAGGCCGTCCGATCGTCCAGCCGCCCGATCAGGCCGTCCAGTTCCTCGCGGCGCAGCATGACCATCACGGCGTCCTCCGGGGACGTCGCCCCGGTGTCCTCGACCAGGTCGCCGAACTGGGTCTCGCCCTCGTCGTCGACCGACATGTTCAGGCTGACCGGGTCCCGCGCCCAGTCCAGCACGTCCTTGATCCGGGCCTCGGTGGTGTCCAGCTCGGCCGCGATCTCGGCGGGCTCGGCCTCCCGGCCCAGCTCCTTCGACTTCTCCCGCTGCACCCGGCGGATCCGGCCCAGCTCCTCGACCAGGTGGACGGGCAGCCGGATGGTGCGCGACTGGTCGGCGATCGAGCGGGTGATCGCCTGGCGGATCCACCACGTCGCGTACGTGGAGAACTTGAAGCCCTTGGCGTAGTCGAACTTCTCCACCGCGCGGACCAGGCCGGCGTTGCCCTCCTGGATGAGGTCGAGCAGCGGCAGGCCGCTGCGCGGGTAACGGCGGGCGACGGCGACCACGAGGCGGAGGTTGGAACGGATGAAGACGTCCTTGGCGCGCTCGGCGTCCTCGGCTATCGCCTCCAGCTCCTCGCGCCGCACGCCCTTGGGAAGCTCGTCCTCGTCCAGCAGGTGCTGGGCGTAGACGCCGGCCTCGATCCGCAGCGAGAGCTCGACCTCCTCGGCGGC
Organism: Kitasatospora sp. NPDC015120; assembly: GCF_043080305.1. NCBI lineage: Bacteria > Bacillati > Actinomycetota > Actinomycetes > Kitasatosporales > Streptomycetaceae > Kitasatospora > Kitasatospora sp. NPDC015120. Next base: position 100,856 of record NZ_JBIBVJ010000002.1, read on the forward strand.
ATCGAGCAGGGGCGTCCTGGCGATCTCGTCGAGGTACATGCCGACCAGGTCACGGTCGGCCTCAAGGTTGGTCGGGCGGGCCGCGCGAGTCCGGTCGGCCCTGTCGCGAACGACGGCACGGGTGGCCATGCTTGCTCCCTTTGCTGGTGTTGCCGCGGTCTGGCTGCCTGCCCGGAGAGGGCAAGAAGTGCGGGCCCCGCGGGGCTCACACGTAACGATCCAACGAACAGAATCCGGACAACATTCCCAAGTCGCTCAGATTCTTCCGGAGATGCAGTATCCTGCCCGATTCCGCCCGCGATCCGGACCCAGGGTGACCGGACCGGCACCCCGTGTGCTCCCCCGGCCCGCCGCGCTCGCACCCTCCCCTCTCGCAACCCCTCGGGCACCGGGCGCGTTCCCCCGAAGGGCCCGCCCACACCCCCGCGCACGCAGCTCCTCCGCACAAAAGATGCCAAATCGCTATCGCCGCAGCGCACGCTCGGCACGGGCGGCTGGGAAGGTGTCAGCCATGCACCTGACCAACAGCTCGCCCTCCATCACCCCGCGTGATCGCCACCTGCTCCGGCACGCGGCTCTCGCGGTCGGCTGCGCCGTGCTGTTCGCCGTCCTCGCAGCCCTGGTGCAGACCGGCTGGCGGCCGCTGTCCCGGTTCGACCACCGACCGATCGACGACCTGCACCGCTTCGCGGCCGGCCACACCGCATGGACCGCCTCGGTGCAACTGTTCTCCGACATCGGCGGGACGGTCACCATGCGCTCGGTGCTCGGCGCCGCCGCCCTCTGGCTCTGGCTGATCGGCGCCCGGACGCTCGGCGGCTGGGTCGCGGCCCAGACCCTGGCCGGCTGGGCCGCCCAATGGCTCCTGAAGCTCTCCTTCGGCCGCCAGCGCCCCACCTTCTCCGACCCCGTCTCCCACGCCGGCGGCCCCGCGCTCCCCTCCGGCCACGCGATGGCCTCCGCGATCACCTGCGCCGTCCTGGTCGGCCTGCTCTGGCCCCGGGTCGGCCGGGCCGGCCGGATCGCCGCCTGTTCCGTCGCCGCGCTGATCACCGTGGGCATCGGTGCCTCCCGCGTCTTCCTCGGCGTCCACTGGCCGAGTGACGTCGTGGGCGGCTGGCTCGCCGCCGGCATCGTGCTCGGCAGCGTCACCGTCCTCGTCGAACTCTCCCGCCCCGGCGCCCTCGCCCGCGACTTCCGCCGGATGAACTGGCGCACCAGGCCCCGCGTCCAACGCGTCCTCGTCTCCCCCGCCCGCCCGCCCCGGGACACCCCCGTCGACCACCCCGACGGCCTCCTGCGCTGACCCTCCCTCACCCCGCCCCAGCCGCGACAAGGAAACGGGCCCCCTCGGAAGCAACCGAGGGGGCCCGTACTCACGTCATCCGCCGTGACCGGCGCTGTGCCCCAGGCAGGATTCGAACCTGCGACACCGGCTTTAGGAGAGCCGTGCTCTATCCCCTGAGCTACTGAGGCGGGGACGACCGCAGACAGCCTAGCGGATCGGTGGCACAGCGGTGGGCGGGACGGACCGTGGGGGGCGGGCGGTCGACGGCGGGTCAGGCCGCCGGGCGGCGCGGCCCGGCGGCAAAGGGGCGGCTAGCCTGGGGGAACGGACCCGTGGAACGCGGAACCGGGGCCCTCCGGCGGGGGGAAGGAACGGAGCGGCAGATGGCATCGGGTGACCGGTGGGAGCGCGGCCCCGGCCGCCTCGCGCGGAAGGCGGCCGGGCCGGTGGTGTGGCTCGCCCCCGCGCTCGTCATGCTGGTGGTGGGCGCGTACCGGCTGGGGACGCCCACGCTCTGGCGGGACGAGGTGGCGAGCTGGGTCTCGGCCACCCGGCCGATCGCGGACCTGCTGCGGATGCTGCAGCACGTGGACGCCAGCAACGGCGCCTACTACGTCCTGCTGCACGGCTGGACGGCGCTGTTCGGCGACTCGGAGATCGCGTTGCGGCTGCCCTCCGTCCTGGCGATGGCGGGCGCGGCCGCGTTCACCGCGCTGGCCGCCGAGCAGTTGTTCGGCGGCCGGGTCGCGGGCGTCTGCGCAGGACTGCTGTTCGCGATGGTGCCGCTGATCTCCCGGTACGCCCAGGAGGCCCGCTCCTACGCGCTGGTCACCTGCGCCGTCGCGGCCGCGACCTGGTTCCTGCTGCGCGCGCTGGAGCGGCCGACGTTGCGCCGGTGGGTGCCGTACGGCCTGGCGATGGCGGTGGCCGGCGCGGCGCACCTGGTCTCGTTGAGCGCCCTGGCCGGCCAGGCGGCGCTGGTCGCGCCCTACCTGTGGCGGACCTCCGGCCCGGCGCGGCGGCGGCTGCTCGCCGGCCTCGCCCTGGTGCTCGCCGCCCTGGTGGCGGTGGTGCTGCCGGTGGCGCTGCTGGGCCGCCGGCAGTCCGCGCGGCAGCTGGGCTGGCTCGGCCGGCCCACCCTGGACCAGCTCTGGCACTTCGGCGAGCCGCTGTTCGGCTCGGCCCGGGTGTTCCACGTCTTCCTGGTGCTGGCGCTGTTGGCCCTGGTGCTGCCCGGGCGGCGCGGTCCGGCGCTGCGGCTGCTGCTGCTCGCGGTGCTGCCGGTGCTGGCGGTCTGGGCGTTCTCCTTCGGCCCGACCTCCTACTTCCTCGACCGGTACCTGCTGTTCACGGTGCCCGCCTGGGCCGCGCTGGCCGGCTGCGGGATCGGGGCGGGCTACGCGGCGGTGACGGCGGCGGCCCGGCCCGGCCGGACCCGCCCGGAGGTGCGCACGGCGGGCCTGCTGCTCGCGGTCGGCGTGGTGGCGGTGGCCGGGGTGACGGCCCTGCCGACCCAGTCCCTGGTGCGCTACGCGGGCTCGCACGCGCAGTCGAAGGAGCCCTACCGGGCGGTGGCCCGGCTGATCGCGGCCGGCTACCGGCCGGGTGACGGGCTGGCCACGCCGCTCGGCAACCAGGCCTGGTCGATGATCGGCCCGGGTGTCTCCTACTACCTGCCGGACGACGTGCGGCCGTACCCCCTGTTCGAGGCGACCGGGGCGGTCCAGGCCGAGGACCTCTTCCCGGTGCCCTGCCCGCGCCCGGCCGAGTGCACCGGTCCGGGGAGCCGGGTCTGGCTGGTCGTGCTGGGCAACACCCCCGACCCGCTGACCGAGCTGCCCGCCGACCAGGCGGAGGCGCTGCGGACCCGGTTCGGGACGCCGGAGCAGGTGACGCCGCTGGGCGGGATGACGCTCGCCCTGCTGGGCGGGACCCGCGCCGGGCACTGAACCCCTCCCCTCCCCTTCTCCCCCCTCGCTCCCCCTCCTCCCCGGCGCGACCGGCCCGGGTGCGCCGCACCCGGGGCCGCGCGACCATGGAGCACAGCGACCACGGCCGGGAGGACGGCGGGTGAGCGAGCAGCCGAACGGGCAGCCGGCCGGCCGGGGCGGCCACGACGGCCGCGGTGACCGGAACGGCCAGGACGACCGGGAAGACTGGGGCGGCCGGGACGGGACGGAGGACCGGGACGGACGGCGGAGCGGCCGGTGGCGGCACCGTTCGGCGGTCCTGGCCGGATCCGCCCGCGGACTGCCCGACCAGGTCCCGATGGTGGGCCGGGCGCTGCGCCAGCTGCTCCGGGTGAACCTGCTGGACTCCGCGACCCGGCTGGCCGCGCAGGCCTTCCTGAGCGCCCTGCCCGCGCTGTTCGTGGTGGCGGTCTTCACCCCGGCGGCGATCCGCGACGGCGTGGTGCACTCGCTCCGCACGGAACTGGGCCTGGAGGGCCCGGCGGCGCAGTCGGTGCAGCAGATGCTCGGGACGGGCCACGAGCAGGAGACCGGTTTCGGGGTGGTCGGCGCGCTGGTGACCCTGTTGTCGGCGACGGCGCTGAGCCGGGCGATGCAGCGGGTCTGCGAACGCTGCTGGGAGCTGCCCAAGGCGGGGACCAGGGTGGCGGCCTGGCGATGGCTGGTCTGGCTGGTGGTCTGGCTGCTCTGCCTGGCGTTCCAGACCCCGGTCAAGGACGGCTTCGGCCTGGGCGCCTGGCTGGGAGTGCCGCTGACCTTCCTGCTGGCGACGGCGATGTGGTGGTGGACCCAGCACCTGCTGCTGGGCGCCCGGGTGCGCTGGCTGCCGCTGCTGCCGGGGGCGGTGCTCTGCGGCGTGGCCGTGGTCGGCATCGGGGTGGCCTCGCGGATCTACCTGCCGGGGGCGATGAGCCGCAGCATCGGCCAGTTCGGCCCGTTCGGCGTGGTGTTCACCGGCCTGTCCTGGCTGATCGTGGTGTTCACCGGGATGACCCTGGCGATCGCGCTGGGCCGGGTGGTGGCCGAGGAGGAGGCGGTCTCCCGGCTGCTGGGCTCGCGCACCGCACCGGGGCAGTGGGGCGGCCCGCGGTTCTGACGCGGGCCGCCCGGGGCGGTTCAGCCGGAGCGCCTCACAGGGCGCGGGTCAGCCGGGAGAGGATGGACGGCGGGGCGAGGTCGGACTGGAGCACGACCGGCACCTCCACCCGGGTGTCGCCCTCACCCGTGCGCAGCACGCCGACCTTGGTGCCGGCCGCCGCCTGGTGACCGATCTTCAGCGGGTCCAGGACGAGGGTGCCGGTGATGCCGGGGAAGCCGGCCACCGTGAGGTCCTGGGCGGCGACCACCGGGACGGAGCCGCCGAGGCCGTCGTCGATCCGGCCGACCACGTCGCCCTGCTTGGCCAGGGTCTGCCCGGTGACCCCGTTCTGCGCGGCCTGGATCTGCTTGGCGCTGGCGTTCATCACCGCCTTGAGGATGCTCGGCTCGGCGGTGGTCGCCGGCTGGCCCAGGGTGACGCCGAGGATCAGCCGCCGCACCCCGGCGATCTCCTTGTAGGCGGCCCACATCAGACAGCCGCCGGCCGGGGTGCTGGAGCCGGTCTTGACGCCGATGATGCCGTTCTTCGGGGAGATCAGGGTGTTGGTGTTGGAGATCTTCTGGTTGTTGAAGGTGGTGTCCGGGGTGGAGACGATCTGCCGGAACACCTCGTCCTGCATCACCTGCTCGGCCAGCTTGAGCTGGTCCTTGGCGGTGCTCCTGGTCTCCGGGTTGAAGCCGGCCGGGTCGGTGTAGGTGGTGTTGGCCATGCCGAGCCTGGCGGCGGTGTCGTTCATCTTCTTGACGAACGCCTCCTCCGACCCGGCGTCCCAGCGGGCCAGCAGCCGGGCGACGTTGTTGGCGGAGGGCAGCATCAGCAGCTCCAGCGCCTGGTACTGGCTGATCTGCTGGCCCTCGGTCAGGGTGACCCGGGACTCGTCGACGTTGCCGGACTCCTGGGCGGCCTGCTTGTCGACGGTGATCTTCGGACCGGCCTCGCCCTTCTTCAGCGGGTGCGCCTGCAGGATGAGGTGGGCGTTCATGACCTTGGTGACGCTGGCGATCGAGGCCGGCGTCTCCGGACCGGAGCTGCCGAGGCTGCCGATGCCGACCACCTCGGCGGCGGACTGCCCCTTGGCGGGCCAGGCCAGGTCGAGCGGGTCGCCGGCGAAGCCGAAGCCGCCCGCGGCGGTCATCCGCACCTCGCCGTCCGGCAGCGGGCGCAGCAGCTGCGCGGTGACCACGGCGCCGAGGACGACGGCGAGGAAGAGCGTCCAGACGGTGATCCGCTTGAGCGCGCGGCGCAGCGGCGAGACCGGCCGGCCGTTGAGCGCGGCCAGCACCTCCATCGCCTCGGAGGTCGACTCCGGGAAGGGCGCGGGCTCCGGCGCGGGTACCGGAGGCGGTCCGGGAGCGGGCAGCGGCTCGGGGGCCGGCAGCGGCCGCGGGGCGGGAGCGGGCTCCGGTTCCGGCTTCGGGGACGGCCCGGGCGCGGGCAGCGGCGCGGGGCCGGGGACCGGCTCCGGTTCGGGCAGCGGCTTCGGCTCCGGGTGCGGCTCGGGGACCGGCTCCGGGACGGTGTCGGTGTCGGTGTCGGTGTCCGTGTCGGCGGTGTCGGCGGTGTCGGCGGCGGTGGCGGTGGCGGTGGCGGGGAGCCGCAGGACGCGGGTCCGTTCGGCGTTCTCCCGCTTCTCGAACTTCTCGGCCCGCGCGGGCGGCCCGGTCTCCTCCGCCGGGGCTTCGGGGCCGGCCGGGCCGTCGTCCTCGCCGGCCGCCGGAGCGGTCCGGATGGCGAGACGGGGGTCGGTGCCGGACGGGCGGTCCGGGGTGCCGGCCGCAGCCTCGGCGACGGCGTCGTCCCGGTCTTCGGGCAGGCGCAGGGCGGTGGTGGCGTTGTCGGCGGGCAGCCGCAGGGCCGTGGTCGCCTGCTCGGCGGGCAGCCGCAGCGAGGTGGTCCGGGTGTCCGCATCCCGGACCCGCAGCTGCACCGTCGGCCCGGGCCGGGCCGACGGTGCAGCCGGCCCGGCGTCGGGGTCGGGGTCGGCATCCGCGTCCGCGTCGGGGCTGGGGCTGGGGCCGGCGTCCGCGTCGGCACCGGCGTCCGTCTCCGCGTCCGCGTCCGTCTCCGCGTCCGTCTCCGCGTCCACACCGTCGGAGTCCGCGCTCGCGCGGCCGGCCGGGTCCCCGCCCGTGGCACCGGCGGCGGCCCCGGACTCCGCCGCCGGGTCCGCCCCCGGCGCGGCCGTCTCCTCGGGCGCGGCGGCGGCCCGTTCGCCGTCCCGCTCCCGCGCCCGCTCGCCGTCCCGCAGCACCCTGTCGGGGGACTCGCCCACGTAACCCAGCCTCCTCAACGCCCGGCGGGGCGCCGGCAAGCCCGTATTTCGGGAAGCCGGCACCCCGCCCCGTGTACCTGTACAGTCTCCGCCACCGGCGACCGAATCGGGTCGCCCACACCCCGCCCGACCGGCGGTTATTGCCCGCGGCACGGCCGCACCGCGGCCTGTTCAACGGTCAGACGCCCGGCCCGCCACGGCCGGTTCCCCCGCCCGATCGCAAGGTCACGATTCGGAGGCGTACTCGACAAGCCCGTGTGAGAGGCGTCACGCTGTTTCCCATCCACGCGGGGAGGCTTGGATGGGCAAGAGCCGCAGAACTGTTCCCGAGGAGCTCTTGCTGCTCGCTTTGGACCCGGCCACGGGCACCACGGCGCAGCCGCAGACCCTCGACCTCGGACTCGCCGGGGCCCAGCTCGTCGAGCTGACCCTGGCCGGACGGATCATTCCGGAGGGCGACCGGATCGCCGTGGTGCTGCCACGGCCGACCGGCGACCCGACACTCGACCACGCGCTGGAACTGCTGCGACGACGCGGCAGCCCGGTCCGCGCGGCGCACTGGATCGGCGGGCCCCGGCTGGGGCTGCGGCAGACCTACCTGGCGCACCTGGAGCGGTGCGGCATGGTCACCGCCGTGCCCGGCCAGGTGTGCGGGGTGCTGCCGACGACGCGGTACCAGGCGTCCGACGACTGCACCAACGCCGCGATCAAACAGCGGCTGGACACCGCGATCCGCACCGGCGTGCCGCCGGACCCGCGGACGGCGGCGCTCGCCGCGCTGGCGCACTCGGTCGGGCTGGGCAAGCACCTCTACCCGGGCAACGAGGGCCGTTCCTCGCGCTCCCGGCTGCGCGATCTGATCCGGTACGACCCGCTGGGCGGGATGGTCGCGCACGCCGTGATGGACGTGCAGAACGGCCTGCCGGGCCAGCAGAACCGTTCCGCCCAGGCCGGAGCGGCCTCGCCGGCCCCGGGCGGCCGGGCCGGCCAGCGCGCGGCGGCCGGGCGCGGCAGCGGCGGCGGACGGGTCGCGGCGTCCCGCGTCGGAGTCCGCTGACGCCTCCACGGCCACGGGGCCGGCCACGGGGCCGGAGGCCCCCGGGGCCGTGCCCGGCGCCGGACGAACCGTTCCCGCGCGCCGGGAGCGGACCGGCGCGCACAACAGCGCACGACGTACCGCTCGCGCCCTACGGCGGCGCCGAGCACCCGGCACCACCCGGCAGTGAGAAGGGGCGGGGGGCCCCCCCCCCCACGCCCCGCGCCCCCCCCCCCGCCCCCCCCCCCCCCCCCCCCCCCCCCCCTCCGCCGTCCCCCCAGCCGGTCCGGCCCCCACCCGGAACCCCGGCCGCATACCGCCCCCGCACGTGCCACCAGCACCTGCGCGGCCCCGGGGCCGCACCCGCACCACGTCCGTCATGCCGCCGCACCACCACCGGACCGGGCCGTGGCACCCCTACCACTCCGGGGTGCCCGTTGTCTCGCCGAAGCGCTTTTCCGATGATCTGTTCTACTGCGCTCCCGTGATTTCCCGGCGCCGACCTGATCCGGGGTGACATGCTGCTCACCATCAGGGGGTTGATCCAGATTTCCACCGTGTTCCGAGGACTTCCGTTCCAACGATCACCAGAGGTCCGACCGGAGGCCGACGTGTCCGCGAACATCAATCCCACCGTGCGCCGCCGGCGCCTCGGCGCGGAACTGCGCAAGCTCCGGGACCAGGCCGGGATGACCGCCGAGGAGGTGGCCGGCCGGCTGATGGTCTCCCAGTCGAAGATCAGCCGGCTGGAGAACGGCCGCCGCAGCATCAGCCAGCGGGACGTCCGGGACCTCTGCGACGTCTACAACGTCTCCGACGAAGCGATGCGCGCCAGTCTGATGGAGATGGCCCGGGAGTCCCGGCAGCGCGGCTGGTGGCACGACTTCAACGACATGCCCACGCCCTACAGCGTGTACATCGGCCTGGAGGCCGAGGCCTCCTCGATCCGCGCGTACGAGTCCTCCTTCGTGCCCGGCCTGCTGCAGACCGAGCAGTACGCGCAGGCCGTGGTCGAGGGCACCCAGCCGGACACCGACGCGCTCGCCGTCCAGCGCCGCGTCCAGGTCCGGATGAAGCGTCAGGACCGGGTCAACGGCGACAATCAGCTGGGCAGCCTGTGGACCGTGATAGACGAGGCGGTGCTCCGCCGCGAGGTCGGCAGCAAGGAGGTGATGGCCCACCAGCTGAAGCACATGCTGGAGCTGAGCCAGCGCCCCAACATCACCATCCAGGTCATCCCGTTCTCGCACGGCGCCCACCCCGGCATGACCGGGACATTCTCCCTGCTGGAGTTCCCGGAGTCAGCCGATTCCACAGTTGTCTACTTCGAAGGGGTGACGAGCGATCTCTACCTGGAGAAGGAGGCCGACGTGCGCCGCTATACCAGTCTCTACGACCACCTGCGGGCGGCCGCGCTCGGGGTGGCCGAGACCCGGACACTGATAGCCGACATTGAAGAGGGATACCACCGATGAGCACCACCTTCGAGAACGGGACGAACTGGCGCAAGAGCAGTCACAGCGGCGGCAACGGCGCCTGTGTGGAGATCCGCGTGCCGGCCACCGACCTGGTGGCGGTCCGCGACTCCAAGGACCCGCAGGGTCCGCAACTGCGCTTCTCCGCCGAGGCCTGGAACGCGTTCACCGCCGACGCGGGGGCCGGGGTGTTCGGCGGGTTCTGATCCGCTCCGTACCGCTTCTCGGCCAGGTGCCCGTAGCGGTGTTCACCGCCCTCCCCGGGCGGCGGACACCGCTACGGGCATCTTGGCGTCCAGGGGCATGGCCCCGTCAAGGGAACCCGGGCGGCGGGGCGGCGCCTCAGCCCAGCACCGGGTAGCGGGCCGCCCAGGCGGCGCCCTCCGGGGTGTCGACGCTGTGCAGCTCGGGCCCGTGCATCAGCTCCAGGACGAAGTCGTCCGCCAGTTCCAGCAGCGTCGCGCGGCCCTCCAGCCCCGCCACCAGGCCGGGCGGCAGCGCGGTGTCGCCGTGCAGCACCCCGAGCAGGTTGCCGCAGACCGCGCCGGTGGAGTCGCTGTCCCCGGAGTGGTTCACCGCCAGCAGCAGCCCGGAGCGCACGTCGTGCGCGACCAACGCGCAGTACACCCCGATCGCCAGCGCCTCCTCGGCGACCCAGCCCTCCCCCAGCGCCTCCACCCGCTCGGCGGACGGCTCCCCCGCCCGCACCGCGTCCAGCGCCGCCCGCAGCGCCGCCGTGGTCTCCTCGTGCGCCGGCCGCTCGGAGAGCAGCGCCAGCGCCAGGTGCACGCCCTCCTCCAGGGTGCCGCCGCGGGCCGCGGTCTGGACGATCACCGCCAGCGCGCCGGCCGAGAGGTAGCCGCTGGGGTGGCCGTGGGTCAGCACCGAGCACTCCACCGCCAGCTGGAACACCAGGCCCGGCTCCCAGGTGGTCAGCAGTCCGAACGGCGCCGCCCGCATCACCGTGCCGCAGCCCTTGGAGTGCGGGTTCTTCGGCACCTCCAGGGTGCCCAGCCGCTCGGCGTCCGGACCGGAGAGGCCGGAGAGGCAGGCCTGGCCCGGCGCGCGCTGGGCGTACAGCCACTCCTCGCGGCCCAGCCAGCCGAGGTCCGCGCGCCGCTCGTCCGGGCCCCAGTCCCGCTGGGTGGCGGCCCAGCGCAGATAGGCGCGGTGGACGTCGGTGGGCGGGTGCCAGCTGCCGGTGTCCCGGCGGATGTGCGCGCGGATCAGCCCGTCCAGGGTGAACAGCACCATCTGCGTGTCGTCGGTGACGGCGCCGAGCCGCCCGTAGGCCGGGACGTACCCGGTGACGCCGAGCGGGCCGTGCACGGCACGGATCTTCTCCAGCGACTCGAACTCGATGCCCGCGCCGAGGGCGTCCCCGACCGCCCCGCCCAGCAGGCACCCCCGCACCCGGCTGCGGAAGTCCTGCTGCTGGGCGCGTGACCACAGTGGCATCACGACGGGCGCCTTTCGTCCGGGTTCGGGCGGGGTCGCGCGACGCACGGCGGGTCGCGCGCCCTCGCACTGTATTCGAATGCCCGAACGGGGCGGCAGGGTTCCCGGGCCGGAGCGCCCCGGGGAGGGCGGCGCGGGCCCGGTCCACCGGGCGCGGGCTCAGTCCACCAGCGGCAGCAGCTCCGGCAGGTGGCCGTCCGAGGCCAGTGCGGCGGCCAGCCGCTCGGCCGGCACCTCGCCGTAGGTGGTGGTGCGCTGCCGGTGCGGACGCCCGGCCGCCTCGGCGATCGCCTGCAGCTCCCGGACCGACTTGTAGCTCCCGTACGCCGATCCGGCCATCCGCGAGATGGTCTCCTCCATCAGCGTGCCGCCCAGGTCGTTGGCGCCCGAGCGGAGCATCTCGGCGGCGCCCTCGGCACCCAGCTTCACCCAGCTGGTCTGGATGTTGCGGATGTGCGGGTGGAGCAGCAGCCGGGCCATCGCGACCACCGCCCGGTTGTCCCGCGCGGTCGGGCCGGGCCGGGCGATCCCGGCCAGGTAGACCGGGGCGTTGGTGTGGATGAACGGCAGCGTCACGAACTCGGTGAAGCCGCCGGTGCGCTGCTGGATCTCCGCGAGCAGCCGCAGGTGGCCCACCCAGTGCTTCGGGGTGTCCACGTGCCCGTACATCATCGTGGAGGAGGAGCGGATGCCGAGCTCGTGCGCGGTGGTGACGACCTCCACCCAGGTCGCGGCCGGCAGCTTGCCCTTGGTGAGCACCCAGCGGACCTCGTCGTCGAGGATCTCGGCGGCGGTGCCGGGGATGGAGTCCAGGCCGGACTCCCGGGCGCGCAGCAGCCACTCCCGGACCGGCAGCCCGGTCCGGGTGGCGCCGTTGACCACCTCCATCGGCGAGAAGGCGTGCACATGGATGCCGGGCACCCGCTCCTTCACCGCGCGGGCGATGTCGAAGTAGGCGGTGCCGGGCAGGTCGGGGTGGATGCCGCCCTGCATGCAGACCTCGGTGGCGCCGACCTCCCAGGCCTGCGCGGCCCGGTCGGCGACCTGCTCCAGCGAGAGGCTGTAGGCGTCCGCGTCGGTGCGGCGCTGGGCGAAGGCGCAGAACCGGCAGCCGGTGTAGCAGACGTTGGTGAAGTTGATGTTCCGGGTGACGCAGTAGGTGACCTCCTCGCCGACCGCGTCCCGGCGCACCGCGTCGGCGATCCGGCAGAGCGCGTCCAGCGCCGGGCCGTCCGCCTGGAACAGCGCCAGGGCCTGCGCGTCGGTCAGCCGGGCGGGGTCGTCGGCGGCCACCGCAAGGGCGGCCCGGACCTCGGCGTCCAGGCGCTCCGGCGCCCCGGCCGGGACGGTGACGGCCGAGGCCGCCTGCTCGCGCAGCACCTCCCAGTCGCCGTAGACGTCCTCGAAGTCGGCCCGCCGGTCGCCGGTCCGCCCCTCGGTGTCAATGGTGCGGTGCAGGTCGGTGCGGCCGTACGCGTCCGGCAGGTCCTCCGGCTCCTGCCAGGGGTGCCCGGTGACCACCGCGTCGGGGCGGGCCAGGCCGGTCAGCGGGTCGGCCAGCGCCCGGACGTGCGGCAGCACCCGCGGGTCCAGCCATGGCTCGCCGTGCCGGACGTACTCGGGGTAGACGGCCAGGCGCTCGCGCAGCTCGAAGCCGGCCGCGGCCGAGCGCTCGGCCAGCTTCTCGATCTGCGGCCAGGGGCGCTCGGGGTTGACGTGGTCGGGGGTCAGCGGGGAGACGCCGCCCCAGTCGTCGATGCCGGCCGCGATCAGCCGCTCGTACGCGCCGTCCACCAGGTTCGGCGGCGCCTGCAGACAGGCGGACGGGCCCATGATGTGCCGGGCCACCGCGACCGTGGCGACCAGCTCGTCCAGCTCCGCGTCCGGCATGCCGCGCATCGCGGTGTCCGGCTTGGCGCGGAAGTTCTGCAGGATCAGCTCCTGGATGCCGTGGTAGGCCCGGGAGACCCGGCGCAGCGCGAACAGCGACTCGGCGCGCTCCTCGTAGGTCTCGCCGATGCCGATCAGCAGGCCGCTGGTGAACGGCACCGAGCTGCGGCCGGCGTCCTCCAGCACCCGCAGCCGGACGGCCGGCTCCTTGTCGGGCGAGCCGTAGTGCGGGCCGCCGGGCTCGCTCCACAGCCGGGTGGCGGTGGTCTCCAGCATCATGCCCATCGAGGCGGAGACCGGCTTGAGCCGCTGGAAGTCCGTCCAGCTCAGCACCCCGGGGTTGAGGTGCGGGAGCAGCCCGGTCTCCTCCAGGATGCGGATCGACATGGCGCGCACATAGGCGATGGTGTCGTCGTAGCCGTGCGCGTCCAGCCACTCGCGGGCCTCCGGCCAGCGGTCCTCGGGCTTGTCGCCGAGGGTGATGAGCGCTTCCTTGCAGCCCAGCTCCGCGCCCCGGCGGGCGACCGCCAGCACCTCGTCCGGGGACATGAACATCCCGTGGCCCTCCCGGCGCAGCTTGCCCGGGACGGTGACGAAGGTGCAGTAGTGGCACGTGTCCCGGCAGAGCCGGGTGAGCGGGATGAACACGCTCCTGGAGTAGGTGATGACGCCGGGCCGCCCGGCCGCGTCGAGACCGGCGTCGCGGACCCGGGCGGCGCTCGCGCAGAGATCGCGCAGGTCGTCGCCCCTGGCCCGGAGCAGCACCGCCGCCTCGGTCGCGTCCAGCGCGACGCCGTCCCGGGCCCGGCGCAGGGCGCGCCGCATCGCGTTCGCGGTCGGGATGTTGGTTGCGTCCATGCCGCGACCCTACGCCAGTCCACGTACCTTCCTCGTGCGTTCGGAGGAGCCGACCCTGAGGGGGCCTCAGGGTCGGCTGCACCGGGAGACCTACCCGGAACCCACCCTGCAGGGCGATGACGGGAGCGCCCCGGGACCGTCTAATGGACACCCAGGGACAGTCGTTGACCGACGGAGGGGTTGGACGGATGACGGACGACAGGGCGACGGCGGGCGAGGGCCCGGCGGACGCGTGGCAGGGCGGGGCTCCCTACCGGCCGCGCCGGCTCACCCTGGTGCGGGTGGCCGTGCCGCTGGCGATCACGGCCGCGATCGCCGCCGGGGTGGGGCTGGTGCCGGCGCTGGCGGACTCCTCTCCGCCGGAGCTGCCCGCGCTGACGGCGGAGCAGCTGGTGGCCAAGGTCCTCGGCTCGCAGGCCCAGACGCTCTCCGGCACGGTGTCGGTCTCGGCCGACCTCGGCGTGCCGAGCCAGCTGCTGGGCGCCGCGGCCGGCGGCCTGGCGGGCGGCGGTGCGGGGCCCGGCGGCGACGGGCCGTCGGGCGCGGCCCCCAGCGCGAAGCTGACCGGTCTGCTGGGCGGCGAGCACACCCTGCGGGTCGCGGTGGACGGGCCGGACCGGCAGCGGATCGGCCTGCTGGAGCAGCTGTCCGGGTACGAGCTGGTCCGCAACGGCGACCAGCTCTGGGCCTGGGACAGCAGCACCAACGAGGCGGTGCACCTGACCGGGGCACGGCCGGACGCGGGGGCGGACAGCCACCGGGGCACGGCGCCGCTGACCGGGGTGCCGTCCACCCCGCAGGAGGCGGCCCGGCAGTTCCTGGCCGCCGGGGCGGACAGCACCGCGGTCACCGTGGACGGCACCGCGTCGGTGGCCGGGCAGAAGGCCTACCGGCTGAGCGTGAAGCCCACCCGGCCCGGCTCGACGATCGGCGAGGTGCGGATCGCGGTGGCCGCCGACAACGGGGTGCCGCTGTCGGTGGTGGTCAGGGGCACGAACGGCGACACGGTGCTGGACGTCCACTTCACCCAGGTCTCCTTCGCCCGGCCGGCCGCGAAGACCTTCGAGTTCAGCGTGCCCAAGGGCGCCAAGGTGACGGAGCAGAAGGTGTCCGGGGCCCCGCACGGCGAGGTGACGCCGGAGGGGGCCGGGGCGGCGGCCGAGGGCCTGAACGTGATCGGCGAGGGCTGGACGGCCGTGCTCTCCGCGAAGCTGCCCTCCGGTGACGTCCTCGTCCCGGCCGAGGGCGGTGCCCCGCGCGGCAAGGGCGGGCACGGTCCGGCCGGCCACGGCCGGGGCTCCGGCGAGGGCGTCGCGCGGAACCCGCTGGCCCTGGTCAAGTCGCTGGGCAAGCCGGTCGCCGGCGGCTCGCTGATCAGTACCAAGGTGCTCAACGTGCTGGTCACCGACGACGGCCGCGTCTTCGCGGGCGCGGTGACCCTGCCGGTGCTGCAGAGTGCGGCCGGGGTGAAGTAAGTGGCCCAGGCTCCCGTAACGGGGGACGTTACGGAGCCGGCCGGGGGGGGGGGGGGGGGGGGGGGGCCCCGCCCCCCCGGGGGCGGGCCCCCCCCCCCCGCCCCCCCCCGGTTAAACACCCCACCGGGTGCCCAACCCCGAACCCGCCGGGCCCCCCCCC